>CALWCH010000013.1 GCA_944376335.1 uncultured Clostridia bacterium | reverse complement strand
CATCAGAATCTATATAATATGTCATCTGCGAAATTGTTGGAGTACTTAAACATATAAGTCATTTTAAAAATCGGAGAATTTCTCCGATTTTTATTTTTGTAATTTTATGGTTTCATTTTTTAGATTTGCGAAAATCACAGTTTGTAAATTAGACAAACTGTGATTTTTTTGGAATTTTTCCAAAAAAATGGAACAAGACCCCTGGAATGCGGATTGATATAGTGTAAACATGTTGCCGAAATAGCGGTAAATATTCCGATCACCGCTGGATGACGTTCAAGCAGATGACGGATAAGGGCTGGAGCTTCAAGCGAAACGAGGAAGGCAAGAGCCTCGGCAAGAACGCGGGGGTGACGATCGAATATTTCGAGCTTCGGGATAAGGAGACCAAGCAGCCCTTCGACAGGCACGTTTTAGACGGCATGACGGCAGACGAGCGCAACGAGTATATGGAGGAGAACGTCTGTCTGCATTCTTTTGAGAACTCTTCAAAGTGCGGGAATGGTGTGCAAGACATTGAAGCGGCGGACGGCAGCTGGAACACCGAAATGGAAGGAATAGGTCACAACAGATCGACGGAAGCGGGCGATTTGTAATATCGAATTCATGAGTAACAGTCCTCTTTTTGGTATTGTTTTTTGCAGCGATTAAACTATATCACAAAATCAGAACTTGTTACTCTTTATTATGCCCCTTGTCTCACATCTATTGTAACCCTACAAGATTTTATCCTCCGCTTTGCATTTGGCGGTTGAAATTTTATCCCGCGTGTGCTATAATCATTTTAGCAGAATTTGCGTGATGTCATCTCCCCTGTCGATGGGGAGCGGCCCGCCGAATGGGAGCGGCTGCATCGCGGTTTGTGAGGAGGAGCCATGGATCATACCCGGCAGAATGATCGTGCCATTTCAACCGAGCGTCCCTTTGTGCTCCTTGCGGGCGCGTCGGCGCTCCTCTTCTCTATTCTCGGCTTCCTCCTTTCGCGCACGGCCGCAGAGGCGCTCATTCTGTTTGCGGCGCTCCTTCTCTTCCTCTCCGCATCGGTATATGACCACACCTTCGGCGTGATCCCCGTTCCCGTCTGTATTTTGCTTGCACTGCTGTCCTTTGCGGCGGTGCTTTTTGCTGTTCCGCCGATGCCCGTATCCCGCCTTTTCGGCCTGCTTCTCGGCACCCTGCTGCCGCTCCTTGCAAAGTGTGTTCTGATGGGGCGGGGGAGGGAAGTCCTCGGCATGGGCGATGTTTGCTATCTCTTCGCCCTCGGGCTCCTTCTGGGCGCAGATGGCATCCTCTTCACGCTCATTGCAGGGAGCCTTCTCTGCGTCATCGCGGCGCTCATTCTCAGGGTGCGCCGCCTGCCCTTTGCGCCCGCGCTCTCGCTGGCTGCGGCCGCCGCGGCGGTCCTCACGCTCCTGTAGGGGCGCTGAGTGAATGATAGAAGGTTGAGAAAAAAATATTCCCCGAAAGGCTTGACAAAACCGCATTATTGAGATATAATCTCATTAAGAAACTGATATCGAAAAGAGAGGTGCGGAATGATACAACGCCATACCATTCAATGCGCCTTGGTGCTGGAGGCCGTCAATCGTCTGCACGACCACGCGACGGCCGACGAAATTTACGAGGCGATCGCGCGCGAACACCCGCACATCGGGCGGGGAACGGTCTATCGCAACCTGCAAAAGCTTGCCGAGGCGGGCGACATCTTAAAGGTGGAGGTCCCCGGCGGCGCGGACAGGTACGACCATCTCACCTACAAGCACTACCACGTCAAGTGCACAAAGTGCGGGCGCGTCTTCGATGTGGACATGCCCTACGAGCCAAACCTTGCCGATAAGATCGGCGACAAGCACGGGTTTCTCCTCACGGGGCACACCATCATGTTTACGGGCGTCTGCCCGGATTGTCAGAAGAAGGGCTGAGGAGCAGCTCAAGATCTATGGATAATGCCGCGTCGTCGGCAAAGATAACAGGAGGAAAGGTCGGATGAAGGTCGTATGCGGCATCTGCGGCTACGTCTACGACGAGGAGAAGGAGGGCGTGCCCTTCGATGCGCTCCCGTCGGACTGGAAATGCCCGTGGTGCGGCGCTCCCAAGTCGGAGTTCCGCGCGGAAGGGGCAAAGGAGGCGCGCAAAGGCGCACCTCGTGCGGCAAGGGCGGAGGCGTTGGAAGGCGAAACGCTCACCCCCCTCACCCCCGGAGAACTTGCGGCGGTGTGCTCCAACCTTGCAAGGGGGTGCGAAAAGCAGTACCGCCCCGAGGAGCAGGCGCTCTTTTTGGAGCTTTCCAACTACTTCGAAAGCATCGCCCCGCCCGCCGAAAATGCGACGGCGGAGGCGCTCTCTTCGTCGCTGCTCTCCGACATCGAGGCGTATGCGGACGTCCGCGCCGCTGCCGATGAGGCAAAGGACCGCGGTGCGGCGCGCGTGTGCGTCTGGGGCGAAAAGGTGACAAGGATGCTCTCTTCCCTCGTCAAGCGCTATCTCGTCGAGGGCGAACGCATGCTCGAAGGCACGGAGATCTGGGTGTGCAGCGTGTGCGGGTTCGTCTACATCGGGGAAACGCCGCCCGAGCTGTGCCCCGTCTGCAAGGTACCCGCGTGGAAGTTCGAGAAGGTCTCGGGGAGGGCAGCCGTATGAAGCGTTATGCCGTAAGAAATTTGCGCCTATGCACCAAGGACTGCCTGTGCCTCTACGTCTGTCCGACGGGCGCGACGGACACCGAAAACAGCATCATCGATGCCCAAAAGTGCGTCGGCTGCGGCGCGTGTGCGGACGCCTGCCCGAGCAAGGCGATCTCTTTGGTGCCAGAGGAATATCCCCCGCAGCAGCCCAAGAAAGAGAGCGTCAAAGCCGCCCTTAAAGGCATGGCGCGCTCCAAGAGCGGGGAGGAGGCCATCGCGCTCGCCCTTGCCGAAAGCACCGAAAAGGACGGGCTGTGCCGCCTGATGCGGGCAGCGGCGAAGAGTTCGCGGCTGGTCGCCGAGGATATCTGGCGGGAGGCGGGCTATATGCTCCCGCAGAGCGAAAACGCGCACGCACTTTTAAAAGACCTTTTGGATGCGCCTCCGACGCAAGATTTTCCCGCCGAGGCCGCCCAAACGCTCTTAACAACCATCAAAAACAACGAAAATAATAAAAATAGCGAGGATAACAGCATGAAGAACTACAAATGTTTGGTATGCGGCGCAGAGTTCGCCGTCGAAGAGGGCGTCGAGCCCGTCTGCCCCGTCTGCAAGGCGAAGGGCGACAAACTGCAGCTCATCGAAGAAAAACGCAACCCCTATGCGGGTACGCAGACCGAGAAAAATCTCGAGGCGGCTTTTGCGGGCGAATCGCAGGCAAGAAACAAGTACACCTATTTTGCATCCGTCGCGAAGAAGGAAGGGTACGAGCAAATTTCCGCACTCTTCTTAAAGACGGCCGACAACGAGAAAGAGCACGCCAAGATGTGGTTTAAAGAGCTCAAAGGCATCGGCAATACTGCCGAGAACCTTGCCGCCGCCGCCGCGGGCGAAAACTATGAGTGGACGGACATGTATGAAGGGTTTGCAAAGACCGCCGAAGAGGAAGGTTTCCCCGAGCTCGCCGCAAAATTCCGCCTCGTCGCGGCGATCGAGAAGCACCACGAGGAACGCTACCGCGCCCTTCTCCACAACGTGGAGGCACAGGAAGTATTCAAGAAGAGCTCCGTCAAAGTCTGGGAGTGCCGTAACTGCGGGCACATCGTCGTGGGCGAAAAGGCGCCCGAAATTTGCCCGACCTGCGCGCATCCGCAGAGCTACTTCGAGATCCACGCCGAGAACTATTGAGCCGCACCGCTTTCGGGGCACAAGAAACGCAGGGGGAGAGGCACACCGCCTCTCCCTTTCCCTCTTCGGGCGGGAAGTGTGACATCCATTCAAAATCTTGCACAAAATTTCATTCGGCTTTCACGCGGAAAGGGGATAAAATGCACATATTCTGCTTGACTTAAGTGAAGGAACTTGATATAATGGCGTCATGAAAGCGGTTATTTGTGTCTCGCTGCGGGGCGGTCGCTTCCGCAGAGGAAAAGAAAAAAACATATGAGTGCTCGGGGGCAATTCTATCCTTTTTGGGTAGAGTTGCCCCTTGTCAATTTTTTTCTCGGGGCTTTTTCCTGCTTTCTCTCAGGCAAAAACAACGCCGTGCGCGGCTCAAAAGGAGTGTTCTATGAAGAAAGTTGCAGTCATTATGGGGAGCGACAGCGATCTCCCCGTCGTCGAGAAGGCGTTCGGCGTGTTCCGCGAATACGGCGTTCCCTTCGAGGTGCACGTCTACTCGGCGCATCGCACGCCCGAGGAGGCAAAGTCCTTCTCCGAAAACGCAGCCGCAAACGGCTTCGGCGCCATCATCGCGGCGGCAGGCAAGGCCGCCCACCTTGCGGGTGCGCTTGCGGCAAACACCGTGCTGCCCGTCATCGGCATCCCTGTCAAGAGCTCCACGCTCGACGGGCTCGACGCGCTCCTTTCCACCGTGCAGATGCCCTCGGGCATTCCCGTCGCGACGGTCGCCATCGACGGCGCGGAGAACGCCGCGCTCCTTGCCGTGGAAATTTTAGCCGTCTCCGACGAGGCGCTCCGCGAAAAGCTCGTCTCGGCGAGAAGGGCCTCCAAGGAGAAGGTGCTTCAAAAGAACGCCGCCGTCGAGGCGAAGTACAACGCATGATCGCCCGCCCTCAAACACGGGCAAACACGGGCAAGTGCCCGCGATCCATCAAGATATCATTTTTCAGGAGATAACATACTATGGAAAAGACTGTTCAGCTCTATGAAGGCAAGGCAAAGAAGGTGTATGCGACCGAGGACCCCGCGCTCTGCATCGTCTCGTATAAGGACGACGCAACGGCGTTCAACGGCCTCAAGAAGGGCACCATCGCGGGCAAGGGCGTCGTCAACAACCGCATGTCCAACCTTTTGATGCAGCTGCTCGAAAAGAGCGGCGTCAAGACGCACTTCGTTGAAGAACTCTCCGAGAGAGACACCCTCGTCAAAAAGGTACAGATCGTTCCCCTCGAGGTCATCATCCGCAACGTCTCCGCGGGCTCCTTCGCCAAGCACTACGGCGTCGAGGAGGGCATCGTGTTCGATGAGCCCACCATCGAGTTCTCCTACAAGAACGACGAGCTGGGCGACCCGCTTCTCAACTCCTATCACGCGCTCGCCTTAAAGCTTGCGACGAAGGAGGAGATCGAGACCATCAAGAAGATGGCGTTCAAGGTCAACGAAGTCCTCACCGAGTACTTCAAGACGCTTGGCATCCGCCTCGTCGACTTCAAGCTCGAGTTCGGTAGGCTCACGGACGGCACCATCGTGCTTGCCGACGAAATTTCCCCCGATACCTGCCGCCTTTGGGACATCAAGACCAACGAGAAGCTGGACAAAGACCGCTTCCGCCGCGACATGGGCGGCGTCGAGGACGCCTACAAGGAAGTCTTCAAGCGTCTGATGGGGGAGTGATATGACGGGACACATTCACGAAGAGTGCGGCGTGTTCGGTATCTTCGCCAAGGAGCGTCAGAAGGTCGCCTCGACGGCGTACTACGCGCTCTTTGCCCTCCAGCACCGCGGGCAGGAGTCCGCGGGCATCGTCGTCAACGACGACGGCGTGTTCAACACCCATAAGGACGTTGGGCTCGTCAACGACGTCTTCTCACAGGAGACGCTCGAAAAGCTCGGCGAGGGCAACATGGCGATCGGCCACGTCCGCTACGGCACGACGGGCACGGGCGGCAGAGAGAACGCGCAGCCCATCGTCGTCAACCACCTGAAGGGAAACATGGCGCTCGCCCACAACGGCAACCTCATCAATTCCTACGAACTGAGGACGGAGCTCGAGAACGAGGGCAGCATCTTCCACACGACGTCGGACACCGAGGTCATCTCCTACATGATCACCAAGGAGCGCGTGCGCACCCGTTCCATCGAGGAGGCGGTCCTCGCCGCGATGGGGCGCATCAAGGGCGCGTATTCGCTCGTCGTCATGTCGCCCTCCAAGCTCATCGCCGCGCGCGACCCGCAGGGCTTCCGCCCCCTCTGCTACGGGCAGAGAGAGGACGGCAGCTATTTGATCGCCTCCGAGTCCTGCGCTATCAGCGCCGTCGGCGGCCACAAGATCCGCGAGGTGGAGCCGGGCGAAATGCTCGTCTTCACCAAGGACGGCATCAAGAGCTGCCGCGACTACTGCGGCCAGAAGAAGGCGTTCTGCGTCTTTGAGTACTTCTACACCGCCCGCCCCGATTCCGAGATCGACGGCTGCTATGTGCACGATGCGCGCCTGCAGGCGGGAAGATTCCTTGCAGAGGAATATAAGATCGATGCCGACGTCGTCGTCGGCGTGCCCGATTCGGGCCTCGATGCCGCCATGGGCTACGCGCAGGCGTCGGGCATTCCCTACGGCATCGGCTTTTTGAAAAACAAGTATATTGGGAGAACGTTCATCGCTCCCGATCAGAAGATGAGAGAGGACAGGGTGCGCATCAAGCTCAACGTCATTGCGTCCGAAGTCAGGGGCAAGCGCGTCATCCTCGTCGACGACAGCATCGTCCGCGGCACCACGAGCATTCCCATCGTCAAGCAGCTGCGCGACGCGGGCGCGACCGAAGTGCATTTCCTCTCGTCCGCGCCCAAGTTCCTCAACCCCTGCTACTACGGCACGGACATCGCCTCGCGCGATAACCTCATCGCCTGCCACCACACGACGGAGGAGATCGCCAAGATCATCGGCGCTGATTCCGTGGGGTATTTGAGCCTCGAGCACGCCAAGCGCATCGCAGGCACGGACGGTTCGGAGTTCTGCATGGCGTGTTTCGACGGCGTCTATCCCACCGAGGAGCCCGTCGAGACGGACAAGTCCCGCTTCGAGCGGCACATCAGCGACAACCCCAAATTTCGCAAGGACGCATAAAGGAGCACCATGGAAAAGAGTTATTCGGAAAGCTACAAGGAGGCGGGCGTCGACATCACCGCAGGCTATAAGGCGGTGGAGCTCATGAAAAAGCACGTCGCGCGCACCATGCCGGGCGGCAAGGCGGACATCGGCGGCTTCGGCGGCCTCTTCCCGCTCGACATTGCGGGCATGCAGGAGCCCGTGCTCGTCTCGGGCACGGACGGCGTCGGCACCAAGCTGCGCATCGCCCAGCTTATGGGTAAGCACGACACCATCGGCATCGACTGCGTCGCCATGTGCGTCAACGACATCATCTGCTGCGGCGCCAAGCCGCTCTTCTTCCTCGACTACATCGCCTGCGGGAGAAACGTTCCCGAGCGCATCGCCGAGATCGTCGGCGGCGTCGCGGAGGGCTGCGTGCAGGCGGGCTGTGCGCTCATCGGCGGCGAGACTGCCGAGCACCCCGGCACGATGGCGGAGGACGACTACGACCTCGCCGGCTTCTCTGTCGGCGTCGTCGATAAGTGCAAGGTCATCGACAATTCTTCGATGCAGGAGGGCGATATTATGCTCGCGCTTCCTTCCTCGGGCGTGCACAGCAACGGCTTCTCGCTCGTGAGGAAGGTGTTCGACGTCGAGCACTGTGATTTGACTGCCCCCGTCGAAGAACTCCATGGCGCCTCCCTCGGGGAGACGCTCTTAACGCCCACCCGCATCTATGTAAAACCCGTGCTCGCCGCCCTCGAAAAAGTGACGGTAAAGGGCATTTCGCACATCACGGGCGGCGGCTTCTACGAGAATATGCCCCGCTCCATTCCGAAAGGTCTGGGCGTCAAAATTGAAAAGTCCGCGGTCAAAGTGCCGCCCATCTTCCGCCTCATTCAGAAGAGGGGCAATATTTCCGAACACGATATGTTCAACACCTTCAACATGGGTGTCGGCATGGCAGTCGTCGTTAATAAAGAGGATGCCGAGCGGGCAATTTCCCTCTTCAAGGCAAACGGCGAAGAGGCATACGTCCTCGGCGAGATCGTGAGAAGCGACGACGGGGTCATCTTGGTATGAAAAAAGTGCGCATAGCCGTGCTGTGTTCGGGCGGCGGCACCAACTTTCAGGCCATCATGAGCGCCCAGCAGGCGGGCATGATCCCCCACGGCGAAGTCGTCCTCGTCGTCTCCGACCATAAAGAGGCATACGTCCTCAAGCGCGCCGCCATGTGCGGCGTGGAGAGCGCCGTCGTCGATTTGAAGGAAGTGCCCGACCGCCATGCGCGCGAGGAGCGTATCCTCGAAATCTTGCGCGAGAAGGGCATCGGCTTCGTCGTCTTTGCGGGCTTCATGTCCATTTTGTCGGAGCGCTTCATTCGCGCCTACGAGGGCCGCATCATCAACGTGCATCCCTCGCTCATTCCCAGCTTCTGCGGGAAGGGGTACTACGGCCTGCACGTCCACGAGGCGGCACTTCGCCGCGGCGTCAAGGTGACGGGTGCCACCGTCCACTTCGTCAACGAGGAATGTGACGGCGGACCCATCATCTTGCAGAAGGCCGTGGAAGTCAAAGAGGGCGACACCCCCGAGACGCTGCAAAAGCGCGTCATGCGCGAGGCGGAGTGGGTCATTCTGCCCGAAGCCGTCGAGCTCGTCTGCAAACAGCTCTCGGGCGAATAAGAAAAATACATCAGGAGGAGAGATATGAGTTATCAAGTCAAGAGCATGAAGGAAGCCATCCAAGGCAACCCCTATGTGGGGCGGGGCATCGTCATCGGAAAGAGCGAGGACGGCAAGAAGGCGGTCTTTGCCTATTTCATCATGGGCAGGAGCGAGAACAGCCGCAACCGCGTGTTCGTCGAGAGGGGAGAGGAAGTCACCATCTATCCCTTCGACGAGAGCAAGGTAAAGGATCCTTCCCTCATCATCTACTCGCCCGTCAAGCGGGTGAAGGATAAGGTCATCGTCACCAACGGCGACCAGACTGACACCATCGAGGAGGCGATTTTAAGCGGCAAGTGCTTCCGCCATGCGCTGAAATCGCGCTGTTTCGAGCCGGATGCGCCCAACTTCACCCCCCGCATCAGCGGCATCTTCGATTTGAAAGATTTCAAGTACTCCCTCTCCATCTTGAAGAGTGCGGATGAGAACGGCTCTGCCTGCAACCGCTATTTCTTCGACTACGAGCCTATAAACGGCCTCGGGCACTTCATTCACACCTATGTAACGGACGGGAACCCGCTTCCCACCTTCGAAGGCGAGCCCGAGCGCGTCCGTATCCCCAACGACCTTCAGGCATTTGCCAAGGAGATTTGGGAAAATCTCGATGCAAACAACAAAATTTCGCTCTATTGCCGCGCCTACGATTTAGAGACGGGCGCGTACGAGAACGTCCTTTACAACCGCTTTGAGAAAGAGGTGAACGCATGAAAGAATTTTCCTTAAAGTACGGCTGCAACCCCAACCAAAAGCCCGCCCGCATCTACATGGCAAACGATGCGGAGCTCCCCGTCGAAATCTTAAACGGCCGCCCCGGCTACATCAACTTTTTAGACGCCTTCAACTCCTGGCAGCTCGTCAAAGAGCTCAAGGAGAGCACGGGCATGGTCTCTGCGACCAGCTTCAAGCACGTCTCCCCGACGTCGGCGGCCGTCGGCAAGCCGCTCTCCGAGGCACTCAAAAAGAGCTGCTTTGTTTCGGATATCGAGGGGCTCGACGATTCCCCGCTCGCCTGCGCCTATGCGCGTGCGCGCGGCACCGACCGCATGTCCTCCTTCGGCGATTGGATCGCCCTCTCCGACGTGTGCGACGAGGTGACCGCCAACATCATCAAGCGCGAAGTCTCGGACGGCATCATCGCCCCCGGCTATACCCCGAAGGCGCTCGAAATTTTAAAGGGCAAGCGCAAGGGCGGCTATAACATCGTCCAAATCGACAAGGACTATGTGCCCGAGCCCATCGAGAGGAAGCAGGTATTCGGCGTCACCTTCGAGCAGGGCCGCAACAACTTTAAGATCGACCGCGAACTTCTCAACAATATCGTTACGAAGAACAAGGAGCTTCCCGAGGACAAGGCCATCGACCTCATCATCTCTCTCATCACGCTCAAATACACGCAGAGCAATTCCGTCTGCTTCGCGGCGGACGGGCAGGCCATCGGTGTGGGTGCAGGCCAGCAGTCGCGCATCCATTGCACCCGCCTCGCGGCGCAGAAGGCCGATCTGTGGCATCTCCGCCAGCACGAAAAGGTGCTCTCTCTGCAGTTTGCAGAGGGCGTCGGCCGCCCCGAGATGAACAACATCATCGATATCTACCTCTCCGAGGACGCAGACGACGTCCTTGCAGACGGCGCATGGCAGAAGAACTTCAAAGTGCGCCCCGCACCCTTCACCAAGGAGGAACAGAAGGCATACCTTTCCACCATCAAGGGAGTTTCCCTGGGCAGCGACGCCTTCTTCCCGTTCTCCGACAACATCGAAAGGGCTTATCGCAGCGGCGTCACCTATGTGGCGGAGCCGGGCGGTTCGGTGCGCGACGATCTCGTCATCGAGGCGGCAGACGCACACGGCATGGTGATGGCATTCACGGGCATGAGGCTCTTCCACCACTGATTTTTTCGGCATTTTACGGCGCAGACCCGCCTCTCTTTCGCGGGTTTGCGCGTTAGCATTTTATAAAAGAGGAAATTTACCATGGATATTTTAGTCGTAGGGGGCGGCGGCAGGGAGCACGCCGTCATCAAGGCGCTTAAAAGCAGCCGCCGTTCGGGCAAAATTTACGCGCTCCCCGGCAACGGGGGCATCGCGGAGGATGCGGAGTGCATCCCCGTCAAGGCGACGGACATCGACGGCATCGTCCGCTTCGCACGGGAGAAGAACGTCGACTTCGCCGTCGTCACGCCCGACGACCCGCTCGTCTTGGGCTGCGTGGACGCTTTGGAATTTGCCGGCATCCCCTGTTTCGGACCCACCAAGGACGCCGCCATCATCGAGGGGAGCAAGGTCTTTTCCAAGGAACTCATGAAGAAGTACACCATCCCGACTGCCCGCAGCGAGATGTTCGAAGATCCCGAGGCGGCGATCGCCTACCTCAAGGACGCGCCCTATCCCGCGGTCATCAAGGCGGACGGGCTCGCGCTCGGCAAGGGCGTCGTCATTGCCAAGGACTTCGACGAGGCCAAGGCGGCGGTCAACAGTATGATGGTCGAGCACTGCTTCGGCAAGAGCGGCAGCCGCATCCTCGTGGAGGAATTTTTGGAAGGCCCCGAAGTCTCCGTCCTCTCCTTCACGGACGGCAACATCGTCGTTCCCATGGTCTCTTCGATGGACCACAAGCGCGCGAAGGACGGCGACGAGGGCCTCAACACGGGCGGCATGGGCACGGTCGCGCCCAACCCCTACTACACCGAGGAAGTTGCCAAAGAGTGCATGGAGAAAATTTTCCTGCCCACCATTCAGGCGATGAAGGCGGAGGGGCGCACCTTCAAGGGCTGCCTCTACTTCGGGCTCATGCTCACGAAAAACGGCCCCAAGGTCATCGAGTACAACTGCCGCTTCGGCGACCCCGAAACGCAGGTCGTACTGCCCCTGCTTGTAAGTGACCTTTTAGAGATCATGCTTGCCGTGCGCGGCGGCACCCTGCGCGAGGACATGGTGCGGTTTTCGAATGGCGCTGCCTGCTGCGTCGTGCTCGCCTCCGAGGGGTACCCGCAGAAGTACGAGACGGGCTTTGAAATCACCCTTCCCGAGACGGGCGCAGACGAATACATCTACATCGCGGGCGCAAAGAAGGAAGGGGAGAGGCTTTTAACTTCGGGTGGGCGCGTCTTAGGCGCCGTCGCAACGGCGGACGATTTGCAGAGCGCTATCGAAAAGGCATACGCCCTTGCGGAGCGTATTCATTTCCAAAATGCCTACATGAGAAGGGACATCGGCAGCCGCGCGCTCGCCGCCCTAAAAGCAAACGCGGAGAAATAACATGGTTTACAGGATCTATGTGGAAAAGAAGGACGGGTTCGACCACGAGGCGCAAAGCCTCCTTTCGGACGCAAAAGAACTCTTGGAGCTTGGCGGCATCGAGCGCATCCGCATCATCAACCGCTACGACGCCGAGGACATCGAAAAATCGCTCTTCGACGCGTGCGTCAAGACGGTGTTCTCCGAGCCGCAGATGGACAGGGCGACGGAGGACATTGACCTTGCGGGCGCGAAGGTGTTCGCGGTGGAGTACCTCCCCGGTCAGTTCGACCAGCGTGCCGACTCCGCCGCGCAGTGCATCCAGCTCGTCTCGAAGGGGAAACGCCCCCTCGTGCGCACGGCAAAGGTGTATGCCGTCTACGGCAATGTGACGGACGAGGCACTCACCGCCCTCAAAAAGTACGTCATCAACCCCGTCGAGAGCCGCGAGGCGAGCCTTTCGCTCCCCGAGACGCTGCACATTTCCCACCCCGTTCCCTCGGAGGTGGAGACCCTTCACGGCTTCACCAAGATGGAAGGGGAGGAACTCAAAGATTTTGTCAAGAAGTACGCCCTCGCGATGGACGAGGACGACATCGCCTTCTGCCGCGACTACTTCCGCAAAGAGGGGCGCGATCCCACCCTCACCGAGATCCGCATGATCGACACCTACTGGTCCGACCACTGCCGCCACACCACCTTTTTGACGACGGTGGACGGTGTCACGTTCGACGACCCGCTCCTGGAGTCCGCCTACAAAGAGTACCTCGCGGCGCGCAAAGAGCTTGATCGCACGAAACCCATCAATCTGATGGACATCGGCACGCTCGCTGCGAAGGTTTTAAAGAAGCGCGGCATGCTCGAAAAGCTCGACGAGTCGGAAGAGATCAACGCCTGCACCGTCAAAATCAAAGTGAATGTGGACGGCAAGGACGAGGATTGGCTGCTCCTCTTCAAGAACGAGACGCACAACCACCCCACGGAGATCGAGCCCTTCGGCGGCGCGGCGACCTGCATCGGCGGCGCCATCCGCGACCCGCTCTCGGGCAGAAGCTACGTCTATGCCGCCATGCGCGTCACGGGCGCGGGCGATCCGCTCCTTCCCGTCAAGGACACGATGAAGGGCAAGCTCCCCCAGCGCAAGATCGTCACGACGGCCGCGGCGGGCTATTCTTCTTATGGCAACCAGATCGGGCTTGCCACAGGGCAGGTCGATGAGCTCTACCACAGCGGCTATGTTGCCAAGCGGCTGGAGATCGGCGCGGTCATCGCGGCGACCCCCGCCGAGAACGTGCGGCGCGAAGTGCCCGCGGCGGGCGATCTCGTCATTCTCTTGGGCGGCAGAACGGGGCGGGACGGCTGCGGCGGCGCAACGGGTTCGAGCAAGTCTCACACCCTCGAATCGCTCACCCACTGCGGCGCGGAAGTGCAGAAGGGCAACGCGCCCGAAGAGCGCAAACTCCAGCGCCTCTTCCGCAACAAAGAGGCGATGCTGCTCATCAAGCGCTGCAACGACTTCGGCGCGGGCGGCGTGTCCGTCGCCATCGGCGAACTTGCCGACGGCCTCAAAATAGACCTCAACGCCGTGCCCAAGAAGTACGACGGCCTCGACGGCACCGAGCTCGCCATCTCCGAATCGCAGGAGCGCATGGCTGTCGTCGTCGAAAAAGAGATGGCGGCGCACTTCATCGAGCTCGCCGCAAGGGAAAATTTGGAGGCGACCGTCGTCGCGGAAGTCACCGAAGAGCCTCGCCTCGTCATGACGTGGAACAATAAGACCATCGTCGATATCTCGCGCGAATTTTTAAATTCCAACGGCGCGGAAAAGCACATCACCGTCGAGGCGGAGGGCGCGAAGGACTATGCCCGCCCCGTTCCCGCCGATTTTGCGGAAGGCTACAAAGCCCTTGCGGGCGATTTAAACGTCTGCTCCAAGCGCGGGCTTTCCGAGCGGTTCGACTCCACCATCGGCGCAGGCACCGTCCTCATGCCCTTCGGCGGCAAGTATCAAGAGACCCCGCCGCAGGCGATGGTGCACCTCGTCTCCGTCGAGAAGGGCCATACAGACACCGTCTCCTACATGGCATGGGGCGGCAACCCCTATGTCACGGAAAAGAGCCCCTATCACGGTGCATACCTCGCCGTCGTGGAGAGCATTGGTAAGCTCATCGCCTCGGGCGCGACGTTCGAGGACGTCTACCTCTCCTTCCAGGAATACTTCTTAAAGCCCGGGCGCGATCCCAAGCGCTGGGGTCAGCCGCTCTCGGCGCTTTTAGGCGCATTCAAGGCGCAGCTCGATTTGGGCGTCGCTGCCATCGGCGGAAAGGACTCCATGAGCGGCACCTTCGAACACATCGACGTCCCGCCCACGCTCGTCTCCTTCGCCGTCACCACGGGGAAGGTGGGGGAGGTCGTCTCGCCCGAGTTCAAGGCGGCGGGGCATAAAGTCGTCCTCTTAAAGCCCGACTATAAAGACGGCCTGCCCGTTCCTTCGTCGCTTCTCAACAACTTCGCGCTCGTCACAAAGCTTCTGCATACCAAAAAGGCCGTCAGCGCCTATACCCTCGGCTTCGGCGGCATTGCAGAGGCAGTCTTAAAGATGTCACTCGGCAACCGCATCGGCTTCCGCTTCGAAAAACTCCCGCTTGAAGCGCTCTTCTCCTACCACTACGGCGCGTTCGTTTTGGAGCTTGCGGAAGAGGAAGAGGTCGGCGTCTTGCTCGGCGAAACGACGGAAGATCCCGCCATCGCCATGGGCGAAGAGGAGCTCTCCCTCGAAACGCTTCAGGAAATTTACGAGAACAAGCTCGAATCGGTGTATTCGTGCAATATCAAAACGGCGGGCAGCGCGCAGAAATTCACCTTTGAAGAGCACAGCACGCTCGCCCCCGCGGTGAAGTCGGCGAGCCCGAAGGTGCTCATTCCCGTGTTCCCCGGCACCAACTGCGAGTATGATACCGCCAAGGCGTTTTCAGACGCAGGCGCAGAGCCCGAAATTTTCGTCATCCGCAACCACACGGCGGACGAAGTCGCCCGCTCCGTCGAAGAGTTCGCTTCTCGCATCAAAAATGCCAACATCGTCTTTATCCCGGGCGGCTTCTCGGGCGGCGACGAGCCGGACGGTTCGGGCAAGTTCATCACGGCATTCTTCAGGAATGCAGAGGTTAAGGAACAGGTGACGGCGCTTCTCGAACGGCGCGACGGCCTCATGGGCGGCATCTGCAACGGCTTCCAGGCGCTCATCAAGCTGGGGCTCGTGCCCTTCGGCAAGATCATCGAGACGGACGAAACTTGCCCCACGCTCACCTATAACGACATCGGCCGCCACCAGTCGCGCATCGTGCGCGTGAGAGTCGCCTCCGTCAAGTCTCCTTGGCTCTCGGGCGTCAACGCGGGTGATGTGTTCAATGTGCCCATCTCCCACGGCGAGGGCAAGTTCGTAGCATCTCCCGAACTCATTCAAAAGCTTGCCATGAGCGGGCAGATCATGACGCAGTACGTCGACCTTTCAGGCGAGCCCACCATGGACATTCACTTCAACCCCAACGGCAGCGCGGAGGCCATCGAAGGCATCCTCTCTCCCGACGGAAGGGTGTTCGGCAAGATGGGCCACTCCGAGCGCAAGGGCTTCGGCCTCTACAAGAACGTTTTGGGCGAGTACGACATGAAGCTCTTCGAGAGCGCCGTGAAGTACTTCAAAGGTTAAAAAGGGGATAACAGGAAAGATGAAGACGGATATTGAGATCGCACAGGAAGCGAAATTAAAGCACATCTCTTTGGTTGCGGCGCGCGTCGGCCTTTCGGAGGACGACATCGAGTACTACGGCAAGTACAAGGCGAAAATTGACCTCTCCGTCATGGAGAGGGCGGGGAAGGAGGGCAAGCTCATCCTTGTCACCGCCATCACCCCCACGCCTGCGGGCGAGGGCAAGACGACGACCACCATCGGCCTTGCGGACGCTCTTCAGCGTCTCGGCAAGAACGTCGTCGTGGCGCTCAGGGAGCCTTCTTTGGGGCCGGTATTCGGCGTCAAGGGGGGCGCCGCGGGCGGCGGCTATGCGCAGGTCGTCCCGATGGAGGACATCAACCTCCACTTCACGGGCGACTTCCACGCCATCGGCGCTGCCAATAACCTTCTCTGCGCCATGCTGGACAACCACATCTTCCAGGGCAACGAACTTCGAATCGACCCCGAAAAGATTGTCTTAAAGCGCTGCGTCGATATGAACGACCGCCAGCTTCGCTGCATCGAGGACGGCCTCGGCGGCCCCAAAAACGGCGTTCCCCGCAAGGATGGCTACGACATCACCGTTGCCAGCGAAGTCATGGCAATTTTGTGCCTCGCGTCCTCTTTAAAGGATTTGAAGGCGCGGCTCTCGCGCATCGTCGTCGGCTATACCTACGACGGCGCACCCGTCACGGCGGGGGATCTCAAGGCGGCGGGCGCCATGACGGCGCTCCTCAAAGACGCGCTAAAGCCCAACCTCGTGCAGACGCTGGGCGGCACGCCCGCGCTCGTCCACGGCGGCCCGTTTGCCAACATCGCCCACGGCTGCAACTCCGTCATTGCGACGAAGACGGCCTTAAAGCTCGGCGACTACGTCGTCACCGAGGCGGGGTTCGGGGCAGACCTCGGCGCGGAGAAATTTCTCGACATCAAGTGCCGCGTCGCGCATCTCAAACCCTCGGCAGTCGTCGTCGTTGCCACGGTGCGCGCCCTCAAGATGCACGGCGGCCTTTCGAAAGAAGAACTCAAAGAGGAAAACCTCCCCGCCCTCGAACAGGGCCTTCCCAACCTTCTTCGCCACGTTGCCAACATTCAAAACGTCTATCATCTTCCCGCCGTCGTCGCGGTCAACCGCTTCCCCACCGATACGGACGCGGAAATTGCGCTTATCATAAAAAAGTGCGCCTCTCTCGGCGTCAAGGCCGTCCTTTCCGACGTCTGGGCGAAGGGCGGCGAAGGGGGAGAGGACCTCGCCCGCGAAGTTATCCGCCTCACCGAAGAGAGGAACGATTTTTCCTTCTGCTACGACGAAAAACTGCCCCTCAAGGACAAAATCAACGCCATCGTCACGCGCGTGTATGGCGGCGACGGCGTCGCCTACACCCCCGAGGCGGAGGCGGAGATCGAGCGGCTGAATTCGCTCGGCTTTTCTCAGCTCCCCGTCTGCATCGCCAAGACGCAGTATTCCTTCTCGGACGACGCGAAAAAGCTCGGCGCGCCCGAAGGGTTCACCGTCACCGTGCGCTCCGTCAAGGTCTCGGCAGGCGCGGGATTCGTCGTCGTCTTAACGGGCAATATCCTCACGATGCCCGGCCTTCCCAAGCGTCCCGCGGCGGAGAACATCGACGTGGACGATTCGGGCAGGATCGTCGGTCTCTTTTAAGCATGCAAAAACTGGAACGGTTACAAAGCGCGGTGCCCCTCCTTCTGGAGTGGTACCGCGTTTCCAAAAGGACGCTCCCGTGGCGCGGCACGCACGACTTTTACCGCATCTGGGTCTCCGAGATCATGCTGCAGCAGACGCGGGTCGAGGCGGTCAAGGACTACTATCTCCGCTTCTTGCAAAAATTTCCCACCGTCGAGGCGCTGGCTTCGGCGGACGAGGGGGAAGTCTTAAAGGCGTGGGAGGGGCTCGGCTACTATTCCCGCGCCCGAAACTTGCACAAAGCCGCCAAACTCATCAGGGAGCACGGCTTTCCTAAAACCTACGAGGGCATCCGCGCCCTCCCCGGTGTGGGCGACTACACGGCGGGGGCGATCGCGTCCATCGCCTACGAGCTCCCCTGCCCCGCGGTGGACGGCAACGTCCTGCGCATCTTAACGCGGCTGCTTGCCGACGACACCAACATCGATCTATCGGGCGCAAAGGAGCAGTTCGCGGTCCTCTTAAAGCAGGTCTACCCGAAGGAAGCGGGGGAGTTCTGCCAGGCGCTCATGGAGCTCGGTGCCCTCGTCTGCACGCCCTCCGGCCCGCCGCAGTGCCTTGTCTGCCCGTGGAGGGAGCTCTGCCTCGCCCGCCTCAATGGGGAAGTTGACCGCTATCCCGTCCGCGCCCCAAAACGGGCGAGGAAGATAGAGGAACACACCGTGCTCGTCCTCAGATATCAAGGGGAGTACGCCCTACAAAAGCGCGAAAAGAAGGGACTCCTTGCGGGCCTTTGGCAGTTTCCCTTTGCGGAGGGAGAGGCGGAAACGTACGGCAGCGTCCTTGAATGCAAGAGCGCGGTGCACATCTTCACCCATGTCGAGTGGCACATGACGGGCTTTCTCATCGAGGCAAAGGAGAAATTTCCTCAATATACTTGGGAAACTGCGGCGGAAATCGCCGAAAAATACGCCCTTCCCTCGGCATTCAAGGCGTTTAAGGGCTGGCTCACTTAAAATTATTGCCCTTTCCCTTGGAAAAATTGTCCATTCGCTTGACAGTTCTCTCGAAAGAGCGTACAATGAGGACAGGAGAATATGTCTCTAAAAAAACAACAAGGGAAGATAATAAAATGAGTGTATTGATCTTTGATTCCAACGGCGAGCTGTGGTACACGCGCGCCGAAGCGCTGGGGCTCGACTACATTTCCATGCCCTACTATGTGGGCGGGCAGGAGTACTTCTACGACTTGGGTAAAGCGACCGACTTCAAGGGCTTCTACGAAAAGGTGCGCGCGGGCGAAATTCCCAAGACGCAGGCCCTCAACCCCGAAGATTATAAGAAGTTCCTAACGCCTTACTTCGAGCGCGGCGAAGATGTTCTCTATGTCTCCTTCTCCCACGCGATGAGCGGCACCTTCCAGTCTTTAGAGCTCGCCCTCCGCGAACTCAAGGAGCAGTTCCCCGACAGAAAGTGCACGGTGTTTGACACCAACAGCATCTCTTTGGGCGCGGGCATCCAGGCGGAGCAGGCGGCGCTTCTCAAGCAGAAGGGCGCGTCCGACGAGGAAATCTTAAACTTCTTAAAGGACTACACCGACCACGTCGCCGTGTATTTCGTCGTCGACGATCTCATGCACTTAAAGCGCGGCGGCAGATGTTCGGGCATTGCCGCCGTGGCGGGCACCCTCCTTGGGCTCAAGCCCCTTCTCACCTTCAACGAGACGGGCGGGCTCTCCGTCATCGGCAAGCTCAACGGCCGCAAGAAGGCGATCACCACGCTTGCAAATAAGGTCATCGAGGAACTCTCCGACGAGGAAAAGCCCGTCTACATCGTCGATGCCGACTGCAAGGAGGAAGGCGATAAACTTAAAGACCTCATCCTCGAAAAGAGGCCGAATGCCAAGATCGTCCGTCAGATCGTCGGCCCCGTCATCGGCTCGCACTGCGGCCCCGGAACTTTGGGCGTCATCTTCACGGCGGAAAAGCGCCCCATCCCCCTCAAAAAGGACTAAAACAATAAATGCTCACGCCCGCGGTTGACTTTCCCGCGGGCGTCTGTTATAATGGGCATATGACGCAAGCGAGAGGAAAATTTATCGTCTTTGAAGGCGCAGACGGCAGCGGAAAGAGTACGCAGTTAAAGCAGCTTTTTAAGTATCTGAAGGCAAAGGGCATTCCCTGCGTTTCTACGCGCGAACCCACCGACAGCCCCTTCGGGGCGCTGCTCCGCTCCTGCCTCACGGGGCGGCTGGAGACCAACGAACACACCGTCGCGGCACTCTTCGCGGCGGACAGGCTCGACCACATCTTCAATACCCACAACGGCATCTTAAAGCTTTTGGACGAGGGCATAACGGTGCTTTCAGACCGCTTCTATCTTTCCTCGCTCGCCTACAACGGGGGGATGGTGGAGAGCGAATGGGTGTATGCCCTCAACGAGCCTGCAATGAAAGCCGTGCGGCCCGATCTTACCCTCTTCATCGACCTTTCCACCGAGGAGAGCTTCCGCCGCGTCGCCCGCCGAGGGGAGACCGAGCGGTACGAGACCCTCGAAAAACAGCGCCTCATCCGCGAGCGCTACTTCTCCCTCATCGAAAAATTCCGCGAGAGAGACCATATCGCCGTCATCGAGAGCGACGAAAATAAGGACGTGACGCAAATGCGAATCCGCGCCGCCGTCGATCAACTCTTCGAAGGAGAAATTTTATGAGCGAAAGACTTGTCGTCGGCACCATCCTAAAGCCGCAGGGCATCCGCGGGGAGCTGAAAGTCAAGCCCTTTACCGACAGCGCTGAGGACTTCAAGGCGTTCAAAAATTTATATTTAGACGGCGAAAAGCGGCGCGTCCTCTCCGTGCGCGTGGGCGACGGCACCGTCTTTTTGGGCCTCTCGGGCGTGCCCGACCGCAACGCCGCAGAACTTCTCCGCGGCAAAAATTTGGAACTAGACCGCGACGAAGCCCCCGAACCCGAAGAGGGGCGGTACTACATCGTCGATCTATTGGGCAGCGAAGTCGTCACCGAGGAAGGGGAAGTCTTGGGCATCCTCACCGACATCAGGCAGGCCGCGAGCGACATCTACACCCTCGAAAGCGGCGGCAAAGAGATACTCTTCCCCGCCGTCAGCGGCGTCGTCACCGAGGTGGACGTCGAACATAAAAAGCTCACCGTCAACAAAAAGCGCTTTCTCGAAGTCGCCGTATTGTAAGGAGATGCCATGAAGATCACCATTTTAACGCTCTTTCCCGAGATGTTTACGGCGCTCAACGAGAGCATTTTGGGGAGAGCCCAGCGGGAGGGGAAGCTCACCCTCGACGTCGTCGATATCAGAAAATACACCGAGGATAAGCACTTGAAGTGCGACGACTACCCCTTCGGCGGGGGCGCGGGCATGGTGATGATGGCACAGCCCATCGGCTCTGCCATCGAGGCCGTTGACCCCGAGCACAAGGCCCGCCGCATCTATCTTTCCCCCAAGGGAAAGACCTTCCGTCAGGAGAAAGTCTTTGAGCTCGTCGAAGAGGACCACCTCGTCCTTCTCTGCGGGCACTACGAGGGCGTCGACCAGCGCGCCATCGACCTCTTCATCGACGAGGAACTCAGCATCGGCGACTATGTGTTGACGGGCGGGGAACTGCCCGCCATGGTCGTTGTCGACTGCGTCGCCCGCTATATCGACGGCGTTCTCTCGCCCGAATCCCTCGTGCAGGAGAGCTTCTCCGAAAACCTTCTCGAATACCCTCAATATACCCGCCCCGTCGAGTACCGCGGCCTCACCGTGCCCGAGGTGCTCAGAAGCGGCAACCACGCCGAGATCGACAAGTGGCGGCGTGCGCAAGCCGAGGCCGTCACCCGCAAGATGCGCCCCGACCTTCTGAAATAGTATGAAGCCCATTCAATGGTTCCCCGGGCACATGGCAAAGGCCATGCGCATGATGGAGGAAAACGTCAATTTGAGTGATGCGGTGGTGTTCGTGCTCGATGCGCGCGCCCCCGCCGCGACCTATAACGAAAAACTCACCGCCATCGCAGGCTCGCGGCCCGTTCTCTATCTTCTCAACAAGTGGGATCTGGGCAATGCCGACACGCTCCTTTCTGCCGTGAAGGGGGCGGGGAAGCATGTCTATCCGCTCGATGCCACCTCCCCGCGCGGCAAGAATGGGCTTGTTTCCGCGATGAACGCCGTCGCCGCCGAAAAGGCGCAGCGCCTCAAGGAAAAGGACATGGCACGCCCCTTGCGCTTCCTCGTCGCGGGCGTTCCCAACACGGGCAAGAGCACGGTCATCAATCTCCTTTCGGGTGCCAAACGCGCCGTTACGGGCGATAAAGCGGGCGTCACGCGCAGCAAACAGTGGGTGAAGTGCGGCGCGTTCGACCTCATGGATACCCCCGGCACCATGCCGCCCTCGTTTGCAAACCAGACGCTCGCCCGCCGCCTTGCCTACATCGGCAGCGTCAACGATGACATCTTAGAGCTCGACGAGATCGCCCTCGCCCTCCTTCAGGACCTTCTTGAAATCGCCCCCGCCGCCCTTTTAGAGCGGTACGGCATCGATGGAGGCACCCCGCTTCAAATGCTCGAACAAGTCTGCACCAAGCGCGGGTTTTTGCTCAAGGGGAAGGAGTTCGACTACGAGCGCGGCGAACGCGCCGTCATCGACGACTTCCGCAAGGGCAAGCTCTGCCGCATCACCTTTGATACCGTCGACGACGCAAGAGAGGCAGGGCTTATATAAACACCATGGATAAACTTGATTACGAGCGTTCGCTCGCGGGGGAATATCCCTATATTGCGGGCGTCGACGAAGTGGGGCGGGGGCCGCTTGCAGGGCCCGTCGTCGCGGCGGCGGTCATTCTGCCGCTCGATTGCGATTTTACGGGCGTCAACGACAGCAAAAAGCTTTCAAAGAAGAAGCGGGAAGCGCTTGCCGCCTACATAAAAGAGCACGCCCTTGCCTGTTGTATCTTCGAGGTGAATGAGCGGACCATCGATAAGATCAACATCCGCGAGGCGACGCGCAAAGCCATGAAGGGCGCCGTGGAAGGGCTCTCCCTCACGCCTTCCCTCGTCCTCACCGACGGCGACCTGACGCTCGACATCGCCCTTCCGCAAAAGAGCATCATAAAGGGGGATGCGCTCGTCTGCAGCATCGGCGCGGCGAGCATCCTTGCAAAAGTCTATAGGGACGCACTCATGGAGCGGGCCGCATCGCTCTATCCCGAGTACGCCTTCGAGCGCAACGCGGGCTACGGCACGGCGGCGCACATTCAAGCCATTCGGGAGGTGGGCATATGCCCGATGCACCGCAGGACTTTCGTAACAAAGTTTTGGGACGGAAGGGAGAGGCTCTCACCGCCAAATACTTAAAAAAGCGCGGCTATAAGATCTTAAAGCGCAACTTCAAAACGCCCTTCGGCGAGACGGACATCCTCGCAAAGAAGGGGGATACCTTCTGCCTTGTCGAAGTCAAGGCGAGGACAACGGACGCCTTCGGGCTGCCGTCCGAAGCGATAGACAAGCGCAAGCGCGAGCGCTACCGCAAGATGGCGCTGTATCTTTGCGACCTTCTGGGCGAGGAAGTGCCCGTAAGATTCGACGTCGCCTCCGTCACCGAGCAAGGGCTCGAATACTTCGAAGGGGCATTTATCTGAGAGAGGACCGCATTATAGCGGCCCTTTTTTGTTTTTCGAGGGGTTGAAATTTCCTTTGGGAAATGGTATAATAAGGGGAACAGCAAAATTCCCGCACCAAAACGTGCGTCACGCGATAAGGAGCAAGCATGGCAGAGAGCAAAAAGCGCATCGGCAAGGATACCGTCAAAATAGAGCTGAGGTTCCCTCAGTTCGTGGGCTACAGCGACTATTTTTACGAGACGCCCGCCTATGTGCAGGTGCGCAATCTATCAAGCGAAAACGCGCCCGTCTCCGTCGCCGTCTCGGATAAAGACGGCCTTCTCGTGCCCTTCGAAGAGGAAGTGGAAGTGCCTTTCGAGAGCGCCGTCGAACTCACCGCGGAAGGGGTATTCAGCCCCGCCTTCCTCTCGGAAGGGGAGGCTTTGCGCCAGGTCGAAGTCACCGCCGTCCTCTCTTTGAACAAAAAGGAGCTCTCTTCGGCGTCCTCGTCCGTCACTGTCCTTCCCTACGACTGGTGGGAGGGGCTCTCGGGCATTGCCGAGCGGCTCTCGGGCTTCGTACGCCCCAAACTTGCCGACTGTTCGCGCATCTTGAGCGAGGCGGGCGAACGCCTCAAAAAGTGGAAACTAAGCCCCGAATTTTACGGTTATGCAGGCGCAGACAAAAACGCCGTGCGCCGTGCCGCCGCCGCCGTGTTTGCCGCCCTCCGCGGCGAGGACATCGAGAAGGACGGCGAAGCCGATCTCTCTCAGCCCCTCTCCGCCGTCAGGGAAGGCTCTCTCCTGCGCTCAAAGAAAGCCAACGCCCTGGAGCTTGCCGTCTTTGCGGCGTCCTGCTTAGAGGCGGCGGGCCTGCATCCCGTTTTGGCGCTTGGCAAGAGCGAAGTTGGCGTCGGCGCATGGCTGTACGACAGCTGTTTTTTGGACCCCGTGACGGACGATTGTGACATCGTCGCGAAGTACTGCTCGGACGGCATCAACAACTTATGCTTTTTCGACGTCGAGGACATCTTCGCGGGCGGGAACGCCGCCTACACCGCATCCGAGGCGCACTTTAAACGCAAAATTTCCGAAGGGGCATATGAGTGCTTTGTCGATATCGCCCGCTGCCGCATCGGCGGGAGAAGGCCGCTCCCCTTACGCGGCAAGAGCGGGAAGGGGTACGAACTCATCCGCGAGGAGGAGATGACGGACAGCGCTGCCCCCGCACCCCTGCCCGAATTTGATAAGCTGGGCGGCGAAGCGCTCCGCTCCAAGAACCGCCAGTGGGAGCGCCGCCTTTTAGACCTCACCACGAAGAACGCCCTCTTAAGCTTTACGGGCAGGAGCGCTTTGCATCTTCAATGCGCCGATTGCGACCAACTATACGAAAAACTCACCGAAAAGGGGAGTTTGCGCCTCAAAGGCGGTGCGCCCATCGAAGAGAAGTTCTTCGAAACGCAGTCCGCGCTTCAGGGGGAGCTCTTTTCTCTCGAGCTCAAAAAGGGGCTTTTACGCGCCTTTGAGGACCCTAAAACGACTTCGGAGACCGCCCTTCGGCTCGTCCGCCGCAACCGCGAGGCCGACGAAGAGACGGGCGCGAAAATTCTCTATCTCGCCCTCGGCTTTCTTAAGTATATCTCCCGCGAAGATAATAAGACGCGCTTTGCCCCGCTCGTCTTAGTTCCCGTCATGATGAAGCGCGCCAAGGGGAATGAGGACTTCGCCGTCGAGGCAGACGGGGAGTACTTCGTCAATTCCACGCTGCTCGAATACTTAAAGCAGGAGTTCAACATCGATATCCGCGGGCTGGGCGGCGACGTCTCCGCCTTGAAAATTTCCGAAATTCTCGCGATGGTCCTCGCCGAAACGGCCGCCATGAAGGGCTGGGGGGTCTCCAAGGACGCCTACCTTGCCACCTTCTCCTTCCAGCGATACCTCATGTGGAACGACATCCGCAACCACTTCGATGAGCTCAAAAAGAACGCCGTCGTCTCGGCATTTTTGGGGGAGAAGCTCCCGCGCATCGAAGCGGACGTCCCTTCCGAGGACGAGGCCGAGCCAAACGACACCCTCATTCCGCTCGCCGCCGACAGTTCGCAATACGCCGCTGTCGCGCTCTCCCGCACGGGCGCGAGCTTTGTCCTGCACGGCCCGCCCGGCACGGGCAAGAGCCAGACGATCACCAACATTATCGCAAACGCCGTCGAGGACAACAAGCGCGTACTCTTCGTCGCCGAAAAGAAGGCCGCGCTCGACGTCGTCAAAAAGCGGCTCGACGGCATCGGCATCGGCGAGTTCTGCCTTGAGATCCATTCCAACAAGACGGACAAGGCCGACGTTCTCAGGCGTCTCGAAAATACGCTCTCCTTAAAGGCGGAGGAAACCGCGGGCGGCTTCGAAGAGAAGGCGCGCACCCTAAAACTCTTGCGTGCCGACTTAAAGGCGCCCATGCTCGCCCTGCATAAAAAGCGCCGCCTCGGCGTCTCCGTCTACGAGGCCATCCTTCTCTACCTTGAAAACAAGCATGCGCCCGACATCCTCGATATCGAGAGCTCCTTCTACGATTCCCTCACCGAGCGCTCTCTCTCCGAGTGCCGCGGCATGATCTTAACGGCGGCGGCAGCCGCCAAGGAGTGCGGCGGGGTGTTCCGCTCGCCCTTCGAGAACGTCGGCCTTACCGAATATTCGCAGGAAGTGCGCGATAAGGTGTTCTGCGCCGCCGAGGTCATGCTCACCGAGATCAAGCACCTAAAGTCCTATCTCTCGCTCTATCTCGAATTTTATCGGCAGAAAATTTCCACCATCACCCAGCGCAAACTCAACGCCCTGCGCCTTTTGGCCCGCGAGCTCAATGCGGGCGTGTACGATAAGTACTTTGCGGGCGTCAGCGAGGAGACCTTCAACGCCTTCTTCCATTTAAACCGCCGCCTCGACGACATCTTAAACAGCTACCTCAAGCACTTCAAGTCCGTCGTCGACTTGGGGAGAGACTATTCTGCCGTCAAAGCCGTTCTCGACCGTGAGGGCGACTGGCGCATGAACAAGCCCTGCATGACGGCCGCCAAGCGCCTCATGCGGCAATCGCTTCACCCCATTCCGCCCGAGGACATGGAAAAATTCCTCCGCACCCTCGTCGATCTGCACACGACCATCGCCCTTCTCCGCGAGAGCCCGCTCTCTAAATCTTTCTTCGACCGCGGCGGCAACATTGTCTATAAAAAGCGCGCGGAATATTTAGAGGGCCTCTACGATTTGCACAAGGAGGCACAGCAGACCTTCCTCGACTACAACCCCGATGCCTTCAACGGCATGTGCGTCCGCGCGATGAGCGGCTACACCCGCCCCGTTTTGGAGGGGTACCTAAAGGCGCTCGACGCCTTCGAGGCCGCCGAGGACAGCTATCTTAAAACGACCGCTGCCGACCGCTCCAAAATTGTGCAGGAGGACGTTTTAGATTACTTCTCCACCAAGGCGGGCGCGCTCATCGACAACATCGACATGCTCGCCAACTGGTGCATGTATAAAAACACCTGCGTAAAGCTGCGCTCTTTGGGGCTGAGCTTCATTTCGGACGCCCTCGAGAGCGGCAGGCTTACGGGTGAGAACGTGCTTGCGGGCTTTGAAAAGAACGTCGCGAAGAACTTTTTGGAGCTCACTATCCCGTCCGATCCCGACCTTGCGCGCCTGAGTGCGGGCACGCTCGAGGATACCGTCGAAAAATTCCGCACGCTGTGGGAGGACTTCTCGCTTGCAACGCGCACGCACATCCGCAGCGACCTCATCTCCCGCCTGCCCCAAGCGGACGGTGAGGGGAGCCTCTCTTTAGAACTTTCCGCCTTCACCCGCCTTGCAAAGAGCAACCTGCGCGGCTCGGGCCTGAGAGCCCTCTTTTCCGAAGTGCCCGAACTTCTCCGCCGCATCTGCCCGTGTATGCTGATGAGCCCCATCACCGCGGCGCAGTACTTAGAGCCGAAGGCCGATTTATTCGATCTCGTCATCTTCGACGAAGCCTCGCAGATGACCACCGCCGAGGCCGTCGGCTGCATCGCCCGCGCCAAGGCTTTGGTCGTCGTGGGCGACCCCAAACAGCTTCCGCCCACCGCCTTCTTCCATTCGGCGTATGTCGACGAAGAGAACCTCGAAAACGAAGATTTGGAGAGCGTCCTCGATGACTGCCTCGCCCTCGGCATGCCCGAGCGCCACCTCATCTGGCACTACAGGAGCCGCCACGAATCGCTCATCGCCTTCTCCAACAACATGTACTACGGCGGCAAGCTTTGCACCTTCCCCTCGCCCGACGCACTGGAAAGCCGCGTGCGCCTCGTGCCCGTCAACGGCGTGTACGACAGGGGATTTACCAAGGTCAACAAAAAGGAGGCGGAGGCGCTCGTTCAAGAGGTCATCCGCCGCCTCAAGGACCCCGCGCTCTCGCGGCTGAGCATGGGCGTCGTCACCTTCTCGAGCGCACAGCGGACAGCCGTTGAAAAGCTCCTCACCAAAGAAATTGCCCAAAAAAAGCTGGACGCCGTCGCCTACGAGCGCGAAGAGCCGCTCTTTGTCAAGAACCTCGAGAACGTGCAGGGCGACGAGCGCGACGTCATCCTCTTCTCCGTCTGCTACGGCCCCGACGGCGCGGGCAGAGTTTCCCTCAACTTCGGCCCCCTCAACCAGGCGGGCGGCTGGCGGCGCCTGAATGTCGCCGTCTCGCGCGCAAGGGAGGAAATGCTCGTCTTTTCCACCCTCCGCGCCTCGGAGATCGATTTAAATAAAACTTCAAGTAAGGGCGTTGCGGGGCTCAAAGCCTTCCTCGAATTTGCCGAAAAGGGCAGGACGATGCTCGCCGCACCCCCGTCCTCTTCCCGCCCGCAGAAGGGCATCGGGCAGTTCATTGCAGACGACCTTTCTTCGTTCGGCTACGAGTGCCGCACCGACGTGGGCGCGTCCGAATTTAAAATAGACGTCGCCGTCCTCGACCCGAAGGACAACAAGACCTTCTTTCTCGCCATCCTCGCCGACGGGGAAAAGCAGTTCTCCGTCAAGGACAGGAACATCTTGCAGGTGCAGTCCTTAAAGCGGGGCAATTGGAACGTCATGCGCGTCAACAGCGTCAATTACTACGCGAACCCCAAGCGGGAAGTTAAGCGCATCAAGGAAAAGCTCGACCGCCTCACGGGCGCCGAAAAGCGGAGCGGCGCCTGGCTCGAGAAGTTCTCCCGCCCCTATAAGGCCGTGGAGCAAAGCGGCGCGGAGGTCGCAGCTTACATCACGGGCGGCGTCAACGACGGCGAGATCAAAGCCCGCCTCTCCCTTCTCATTGCCGCGGAAGAGCCCATCTCCCGCAATTTCTTAAAAGTGCGCCTTCTCGAAACGTACGGCATCCGCAAGACGGGCGCGCGCGTCGAAAGCCGCCTCAATGCCCTCATCGACGAGTGCAAATTCAAGAGGGAGCGCGTCCTCGGGCAGGACTACTATTATAAGACCGACAAGGCCATTCAAATCGGCAGATTCCGCACGGAAGGGGAGCCCGCCCTTCGCGGGGAGACGGACACCACGCCCTTTGAAGTCGTCTCTCTCATCAAGGGGGTGCTCAGTGAGCGCGTGAGCCTGTATTTCGATGAGCTCGTCTCTATCGCCGCAGAAGTGCTGCACCTTCCCCGCTACACCGAGGCGTTCGTCTCTTATATGAGCGACTGCATTGCCTTCGGCGAGCAGAAGGGCATCTTGGTGCGCTCTGTCTCCGACCGCATCTCCCTCGCTTAAAAGCCGCTTGAAAGGGGGCGCGCCGCCGCAGTGCGCCCCGGACCATTACCGGCCCCATTCCGCGCAGTGCGCCCGCATACAGAAGAAACCCGTAAAGGAGGAACGCATGAAGAAGATACTCAACTTCCGGCCCTGCCTCTTTTGCGCGCTTCCGCTCTGTTTCGGGCTGTCTCTCTGGGGGAGCATCAACTTTTCCGACTTCTCTCCCGCCCTCGTCCTCTTCTTTTGCATCACCTTCTTTCTCATGCTCGTGCCCATCAATCAAAAGCGGCTTCTTTCCCTCCTTGTCATTTTGCCCGTCTTTACGGGGCTCGGAGTGGGGCTCATGGAGCTCGCCTTTATCAATTACGGCAAGGGCGCGCCCTCGGGCGAATATGTGGTGACGGCGACCGTGCAGCAGGTCTCCGAGCGGCAGGGCTACAGCATCGCCGTTTTAAAGGGGCTCTCTTTCGACGGCGAAGCGCAGGCGGGCAAGTGCCGTGTCATGCTCCCCGCCGACACCGTCGTCGCGGGCGATCTCATCGTCTTTCAAGGTCCCCTCGAAAAGAAGGACCCCTTCGAGCACAGCGCATACGCAAAGAACGACTTCGCCTCCGACATCCGCTACACGGGCACCTCGCGCGAAGTCATCACCACCGCCAAGAGCTCCGACCTTCTCCTTCGCCTCAACGGCCACCTCTACGAAGTCTTATACGAGCACATGGAGCCCGACGAGGCCTCCCTCTGCTACGCCCTCTTATCGGGCAATCTGGGGGCGATGGAGGAAGGCCTCCACGAGACGGTGCGAAAGGGCGGCATCGCGCACATCTTCGCCGTCTCGGGCATGCACATCGGCGTGCTGTTCTCGGCGGCGATGCTCATCTTAAAGAAGCTCGGCCGCTATGCGTGGGTGCCGTCGCTCGTCCTCTCCTTTCTCTATTGCGGCTTCTGCGGCATGACCATCTCTTCGCTGCGTTCGCTCGTGATGTGCGGCGTGTTCGGCGCGTCGCGCTCGATGGGCAGGAAGTCCGACGACTTGGAATCTCTTTCCTTTGCCGCCATCGTGCTGCTTCTCTTTGCGCCCGCGCAGTGGTATTCGGCGGGCTTTCAGCTCACCTTTGCGGCGTGTTTGGGGCTCTCCCTCTTTGCAGGCAGCTTCTCCCGCCTCCTTCAGCCCCTGCATCTTCCCAAATTCCTCGTCGAAACGCTCGCCTCCACCCTCGGCGCACAGATCGTCACCGCGCCCATCTTAATGGCGTCCTTCGGCTATCTCTCGGTGATGGGCACCCTACTAAATCTCATCTTGGTGCCGCTCTCCTCACTGTTCTTCTTCTGCTCGCTCATCATGTCGGGGCTCGCGCTCATGCTGCCCTTCGCGGCGGATTTTCTTCTCGCCTTCCCCGAGGCGCTCTTCTCCCTTCTCATTCTCCTGCTCTCCTTTTCCGAGTGGACACTCGTCCTCTCGGGCTTTGCAATCGGCGCGGGCGCCATTCTATGGCTGTTCTACTGCGGCTATCTCTCCACGCGCCTGCAGATGCGCCGCCTCTTCCGCGCTGTCGCCGCCGTCCTCGGCTGCGCGCTGTTTGCCGTCGTGCTGCTCTTCGAAAACATCGTCTTTTCGGGCTGCCGCCTCATCGTGTACGAGGAAGAGGAGAGCGCCGCCCTGCTCATCCAAACAAGAGAGGAAAACGTCCTCGTCATCGACGGCGACGTCTCCCTCTCCGAGTGCGAGGAATTTCTCGACCGCAATTTCGGCGGGGAGCTTTCTGCCGTCGTCGGCCTCTCCGCGGACGCCCTCAACACGGCAGCCTTTTTGAACGCTACGGAAATTCACCTTCCCTACTATGCAGAGACGGGCTTTCACGAGACGCAAGTTCTCTTCGGCAAGCGCTTTTCCTACGGCGAACTCAGCTTTTATTGTTCTGCAGAGAGCCTCGTGCTCGTCACCGAGGGAGTCGCCGTGGAAATTGCGCTCGACAAAGAGGCGGGAAACGCCGATTTCTTTATCGGCGCAGGCAGCGGGGGCTTGAAATTTTTGCTCGAAGATGGTATAATCAAAGAGCTATGAAATTCACGCAGCTGAGTGCGAGCCTCAAAGAGAACATTGCGCCCGTCTACCTCATCGAGGGAGAGGAGGCATACTTCCGCGACCACGCCGTCTCGGCCATCGAGGGGGCGGCGGGCATCACGCAGCCGCTCTTAAACAACGTGCGCGTCGAGGGGGAGAGCCTGAAGGGGAATTTACCTTCCTTCCGCGACAGCCTCTTTACGCTGCCTTTTTTCGACGAAAAGCGGCTCGTGCGCGTCTACGAATTTTACCCCTCCGAGCGCGAGTGGGAGCAGTTCTTAAAACCGTATATGGAAAACCCCTGCCAAACGACGGTGCTTTGTATCGTCAACGCGGGCAAGAAGGGCACAGCCGACCTCAAAAAAAAGGCGGGCGTCACCTTTGTCGACTGCGGGAGGGAGAGCGAAGAGATGCTCTCGCGCTGGCTGTTCGGGCTCGTGCGCCGTCAGGGCGGTGCGATCGATGCGGACGCCGCCGAACTTCTCGTCTCCTATTGCGCGCGCGATGCCGCCCGCATGAAGCTCGAAGTGGAAAAGCTCACCCTGCTTGCTGAGGGGCGAATTACTTCTGCGCTCGTTCGGGAGTACGTCGCAAAGGACGTCGAGTATAAAATTTACGAGCTCACGCAGGCCGCGTCGAGAGGGGATGCGACGAACTTCTACGAAATCTCCTCCGACCTCATGCTGAAGGGCATGGACGAGAGCGCCGTGCTCTCCGCCCTCGTCTCCCACTTCAAGACGCTCACGGAAGTGAGCGAACTTACGGGGAGCGACAAGGAAGTCTCCGCGCTGCTTAATATCAAGCCCTACGCCGTGCAGAAAAACCGCCAGCTCGTAAACAGGCTCGGGAAGGAGCGGGTCACTTCGCTCTATAAGGAGCTCTTTGCCCTGCTTGCCGCCTCGCGCGGGGGCGCGTACACCAAAACGGGCGCCTATCTTGCGGCAGTGCAAAAAATCTTCTTTGTGTAAAAAATTTCCGCGCAAAATGCGCAAAAAAAACTTTGCTTTTTTGCCCCGATGCGGGTATAATAAATGAGAAAGCAAGAAAAAGCCGTGCATCCGAAGGAGAAACCATGGATATTTGGGAATCGCTCAAGGAAATGTTTCAGAACACAGGCGCCATTCCGCTCTACATTCTCGAATGGCTCGCCCTGTTCGTGCTGATGTACTACGTCTTCCGCACGCTCAAGGAAAACAACGCCAAGTATCTCATCATCGTGTATGCCGCCCTCGTCATCGTCGTGGGCGTCGTCATGGTGCTCGCTCCGGGGCTCGACTCCAACACCTACGTCATCTACCTCATGCTCTTAAGCGTGTTCTTCCTGCTCCTCTTCAGCACGGAAATCAAGCGCCAGATCTGGGCGGGCAAGCGCGGCAGCGCCGCAACGACGATGGAATCAACTTCTGCCGTCGGCGCACGCGCGGAGGAATACATCGCCTCCATCGTCAAGGCGGTGCAGAGCCTTTCGAAGGCCAACATCGGCGCGCTCATCGTGCTTTCGAACGGCAATCTCCCCAAGGAGATCATCGAAAGCGGCGTCTCGCTGGGGGCAAAAATTTCCAATCAGCTCATCGAGGGCATCTTCATCCCCAAAGCGCCCTTGCACGACGGCGCCATGATCATCTACGGCGATAAAATTCAGGCGGCGGGGTGCTTTCTGCCCCTCACCCAGCGCGACTTCCCCAAGGACTACGGTACCCGTCACCGCGCCGCCATCGGCGTGACGGAAGCGGCGGACGTCTCCGCCATCGTCGTCTCGGAAGAGACGGGTATCGTCTCCGTCGTAAAAAGGGGGGAGATCACCCGCTATGCGGACTCCGAATCGCTCAAGAAGTTTTTGCGCGACTACTACTGGAAGGAATTCAACACGGAGGGCAAACGTTCATGAGATGGAGCAATTTTTTCAAAGACCTCTTCACCAAGAATGTCGTATTAAAGCTCGCCGCGCTTGCGCTGAGCCTTGTCACCGTCATCATCATCAACATCATTTAATATGAAGAACTGTTTCAGGATCCCGCGGGTACTTCTTCCCGCCAAGGGATTTCGCAAGTGGGCGGTCATCGCCTGCGATCAATTCACCTCCGACAGGAGGTATTGGGAGCGCGTCGCAAGGGAAGTGGGCGACGCGCCCTCTGCATTTCATATGATCCTCCCCGAAGTCTATTTGGGCGAGGAGGACGAGGAACGCATCCAAACCATCCATAATACCATGCGCCTCGCGCTCGAGGAAGGCTGGATGCACAAACTTGCCCGCGGGCTCGTCCTCGTGGAGCGGCAGACCAAGGCGGGCATCAGAAAGGGTATCCTCGCCTGCATCGATTTGGAAGAATATTCCTACGAGGAAGGCGCTTCTTCGCTCATCCGCGCGACGGAGGAAGTCGTTCCCTCCCGCCTTCCCGCCCGCGTGGCGGTAAGAAGGGGAGCGCTCGTCGAATTTCCGCACGCCATGGTCTTTTACCGCGATAAAAAGGGGAAGCTCCTTCGCTCCCTCGAAGGGGAGGACCTCGAAAAGCTCTACGACTTCGACCTCATGGAACACGGCGGGCACATCACGGGGTACTTTATCCCCGACTATCTCTCCATCGACGTCCTGCACACGCTCTCGGGGCTCGCCGGCCCTTGCTTTGCGGTCGCTGACGGCAACCACTCCGTCGCGGCGGCAAAGGCATATTGGGAGGAAGTCAAGGCGACCCTTCCCGAAAACGAGCGCCGCAACCACCCCGCCCGCTTCACGCTCGTCGAGATGGTCAACGTGTTCGACGAGGCCATCGCCTTTCACCCCATCCACCGCTATGTCTATGAGACCGACCTGCAGGCATTTTGCGCCTACTTCGAGCAGATGGTGCCCTGCACGCGGAAGGAGCGGACGCTCTATCCCAAGATAGCTTCCGCCGCCGAGTGCGTTGCCCGCACCGACGAAGTCATCGGGAACTACCTCAAACACAACGAAGGCCGCGTGGACTACGTCCACGGCGACGATATCTTAAAAGACCCCGGGGAGGGCGTCGCCATCTGCATGCCCCTTCTCGACAGAGATGAAATTTTTACGACCCTCAAGAAGGGGAAGCGCTTCCCCCGCAAGACGTTCTCCATCGGCGAGGCGGAGGACAAGCGCTACTACTTAGAGGGCAGGGAGATCAGCTATGATTAAAGTTTGCAAATTCGGCGGCACGTCCATGGCGGACGGCATGACCATGCGCCGCGTCAAGGACATCTTCGAGAGCGACCCCGAGCGCAGATACATCGTCGTCTCGGCGCCCGGCAAGCGCTTCAGCGGCGACATCAAAGTCACCGACCTTCTCTACGAGACGGCAAAGGAAGTCAAGGAGACGGGCCGCTGCGGCGAGGCATACGAGAAAATTTGCCAGCGCTTCAAAGGTATCGCGGCGGAACTCAACATCGATTTCGACATCGACGCCGTCTTAAAGGAGACGCAGGATGCCATCGAAGCGGAAAAGACGGAGGACTTCGCCGCCTCCCGCGGGGAGTACCTCTCCGGCCGCATCATGGCAGCGCTTTTAGGCATTCCTTTCATCGACGCGCGCGACGTCATCAAATTCGACGCTTCGGGCAAGCTCGACGGCCCCCGCTCCTTCGAGCTTCTCGCCCGTGCGCTTTCGGGCAAGCCCAAGGCGCTCGTTTCTGGCTTCTACGGCGAGGGCGCGGACGGCGCAGTCAAGACGTTTTCGCGCGGCGGCTCGGATATTTCGGGCGCCATCGTCGCGCGTGCGGCAGGGGCGGCGCTGTACGAAAACTGGACGGACGTCAGCGGCTTTTTAGCCTGCGACCCCCGCATCGTCGAAAACCCCGTGCCCATCCGCTCGCTCTCCTATAAGGAGCTCCGCGAGCTCTCCTACATGGGCGCGAACGTGCTGCACAGCGAGTCCATCTTCCCCGTGCGCGAGGCGGATATCCCCATCCGCATCAAGAACACCTTCCGCCCCGAGGACGAGGGCACCCTCATCATGCCCACCAGTAAGTACCGCTTCTCGGGCAGAACGGTCACGGGCGTTGCGGGCAAGAAGAACTTCACCGTCATCTTCGTCGAAAAGTCGCTCATGAACCTCGAGATCGGCTTTGCCCGCAAAATTTTAACCGTGCTCGAAAACCACGGCGTCTCCTTCGAGCACATGCCCACGGGTATCGACACCATGTCCTTCATCATCGACGGCGCGCACCTTGAGGGCGGCGTCCTCGAGCGCATCATTTCCGAGATCAAAGAGGCCGTCCATCCCGACCAGATGCGCGTGTTCGACCGCATCTCCCTCATCGCCGTCGTCGGCCACGGCATGAGCCGCAACGTGGGTACTTCGGCGCGCGTCTTCTCCGCCATTGCGGGCGCGGGCGTCAACGTCCGCATGATCGACCAGGGCTCCTCCGAGCTCAACATCATCGTCGGCGTCGACGACGAGAACTACGAGCGCACCCTCCGCGCCGTGTACGAGGAGTTCTTCACGGGGGCGGAAGAGGTGGAGACAATCGCTTGAGCCTTCAAAAACACAAGACCGCAGCCAAACCGCTGCGGTCTTTTCATTGCACAAAAAAGCCGCAGTCATTTGACTGCGGCATGGTTTTTTAGTCAGCCTTGAAGGGCAGAAGGGCTGCAACGCGGGCGCGCTTGATGGCGACTGCAAGCTCTCTCTGATGCTTTGCGCAGGTGCCCGTCATGCGGCGGGGCAGAATTTTGCCGCCCTCTGCGATGAACTTGCGCAGCTTTGCAACGTCCTTATAGTCGATCTTCGCCGTCTTTTCCTGGCAGAAGATGCACACCTTGCGGCTCTGCTTCTTGAAGTTTCTCTTTGCGGGGCGCTCTCTCGTCTCTCTGGGCTCACGCGCCTCGCGGACGGGCTGCTGCTGCTCCTGCTGTGCGGGAGCTGCCGCTTCCTGGGGCGCAGCCGTCTCGACGGTTTCCGTCACGATCACGTTCTCTTCCATGATGTCTCCTTAAATTATATGTCCTTCTCTCAGAAGGGGATGTCTCCGTCGTCGTCAAACGACTGGAGGGTGGGCTTTTTGCGGGCAGGGGCGGGGGCGCTGTCGCGGCGGGGAGCGGGTGCGTCGTAGAAGTCATCTCCCTGATTGGAGGCTCCCTTCGGCGTCAAAAATTCCACGTCCTGCGCAATGACGTCCACAGCCGTGCGCTTGTTGCCCGAGTTGTCCTCATAGGTGCGCATCTGGATGCTGCCCGACACGGCGACTTTGTTGCCCTTCTTGGCGTAGCGGCCGACGGTATCGGCAAGCCCGCGCCAGGCGGTCACATTAAAGAAGTCGGTCTGCCGCTCGCCGTCGGCAGAGGTATAGGACCTATTCACCGCGATTGCGAAGTGGCAGACGCTCACGCCGCCCGAAGTTTCGCTCACCTCGGGGTCGCGCGTCAGGTTTCCGATCAAAAACACCTTATTCATGAGCTTTCCTCTTTTGCCTTAGTCGATCTTCGTGATCATGCGGCGGAGCACGTCGCTCGAAATGCCCGCAACGCGGTCAAGCTCGGCAACGACTCTTCCTTCCGCAGTGAACGTCATGAGCGCTTCGAACGCATCCGTCTTAAAGCGGATGGGATAAGCAAGCTTCTTCACGCCCCACTTGTCGACGGACTCGACGGCGCCGCCGTCATTGACGACGATGTCGGCATACTTTTTAAGTTCTGCCTCTCTCGCCTCATCCGTCATCTCACTGTTGAGAAGAATGAGCATCTCGTACTTATGCATGTTTTTCACCTCCCGGTCTTTACGGCGCACTTTTGCTGTGCGCAAGGTTTTTAATGCACTTATTCTACACGAAAACGTGCATAAAGTCAACTGCTTTCAACGCGCATTTTTTGATTTTCGCGGAGAGCGCGCCCGCAATTTTGCCTTCTTATCGCCTTACGACAAAGAACCGCCCCTTGCCGTTGAGCTCATACTCCTTTACACCCTCCACCTTCAAAAGGTCGCCCTCGCGGAAGGGGAATTCCCCGCGCGCCCACTTGATGTGCCCGCTCCCCGCAAGGACGCGCACATAGTCACAGCCCTCGGTATAAAATTTGAATCTGCCGCGCGAAGTTAACAGCATCATATTGTCGAGCGCCTGAAGTTCGCTCCCCTGCACCTTGACGGGCGGGGGAAAGATGCTCTCGTCAAACACGGGCGCCTCGGGCCACATATCTTCCGTCACTTTTTCGATCTTCATTGTTCGCCTCCCTGTTCATCGCTGCCCTCGCCGAGCCGCTTCTCGCCCTCCGTAAAGGAGAACCGTGTGAGCTGCCGCCCGATGATGTCCGTGCGCTTGGCAGCATTTTCCACGCTGTCCTGCGCCTCCTGCAGCTTTCTTTTGGCCTTCTCGAGGCCCTCCGCGAACCGCCCGAATTCGAGGCGGAACTGCTCGAGCGTCTTCACAAGCTCGCCCGAACGCTTCTCGATGGCGGCGGTGCGGAAGCCCGTCTGCAGAAGAGAGAGAAGCGCCGCGAAGTTGGATGGCCCGCATAAAATAATTCGCCGTCTGTTCAAAAGATCCTGCAGCCCCGTCATCTTCAAGACTTCGGCATACAGCGCCTCGGAGGGGAGATATAGTATGGCAAAGTCCGTCGTGATGGGCGGCAGGATGTACTTCTTTGCAATGCTCTCCGCCTGCACGCGCACGACGCGCTCCAAATTTTTCCGCGCAAGCTCGGTGCCCGCCCAGTCGCCCTGTTCGGAGGCATTGCACAGCCGCTCGTATTCCTCCACGGGGAACTTGCTGTCCACGGGGAGATAGGTCGTGCCGCTCACCGAGGGGAGGCGTATCGCAAAGTCCACGATGTTATTGCCCTGCGGGTCGAGCTTGAAACTTCTCTCAAACTGGTCGGGCGCAAGCATCTGCTCAAGGAGGGAATAGAGCTGCATCTCCCCCCACGTGCCGCGCAGCTTCACATTGGTGAACACGCGGCGGATGTCCGAAACGCTCTCGGAGAGCGCCTGCATCTCGCCCACGCTCTTGTGCATCTTTTCAAGGCGGTCTGCAATGCGCGCGTAGCTCTCGGAGAGCTTCCCGTCCGAATTCGTGAGCTTCTCGTCCACCGTGCGGCGGATGACTTCCAAATTATGCGCGTTGACGTCGGAGATGTATTTGATGTCCTCGGCGAGCCGCGCCTCGATGTTGTTGAGGCGCATCTCCGTATTGCGGCTCAAATTATCGGCGGCATGCGCGGTGTAGTCGGCGCACTTCAAAGCGGCGTCCGTCTTGTCCTCGAGGCGCTTTAATGTCGCCCCGTCGCCCCCCTTGTTGGGGCGTGCCAATAAGATGATGAGCAGCAGCAGGCACACGGCGCCGATGCCAAGGCTGATATACAGCAAAAGTTCGGAAAGTTCAGGCATAAGTTCTCCTATTGTTTGTATTTTTCGGAAAGGTTTGCAAGGCGTCTCAGGAGGACGCCCCTCTCGTTCTTCGCCATGCCGAGGGCGCAGTCAAATAGCAGAAGGTGCAGCACATTTCCCACTTCTTTCGGGGGGATGTGCGCTTCAAGCGCGTCCTTGCCGTTGACTGCAAGCTCTGCAAGCGTGAGCGGTGCACCCTCTTTCTTCATCTTCTCAAGAATTTCCTTCCATTTGACGACGGTGGGGGCGGGGGAAAAATCGTCTCTGCACGCAGAAAAGTCCGCCTGTTTGAGCGCGAAGAGCTTTTCTAAAAGGGGATAGTGTTTTACGAGCTCCTTCCGCACCTTGCTCTCCCGCATTTTGAGGTCAAAGTCGCACATATGCAGAAGAACGAGTTCGCCCGTCTCCTCGATGAGCTTCTTGGGTGCCTTCCAACGGGTGAGCATCTCCGAAGCCAGCCACGCCCCTTCCTCGGAGTGGGCGTGGAAGTTGCCGTCTCTGAGAAGGCAAAAGGGCTTTCCCACGTCGTGCAGGAGCGCCGCAAAGCGGATGTCGGGCGCGGAGTACCGCACGCACCGCAAGGAGTGCTCCAAAACGTCATATTTATGGAAGTCCTTCCGCTGGTCCATGCCATCGCCGAGGGCAAGCTCGGGCGCAATTTCCTTCAAAACGCCCGTCTCACGGAGAAGGGCAAGCCCGCGGTAGGGCCCGTCTTTCCCTCCCGCCTTTCCGTCCGAATGAAGGATACGGAAAAGCTCCTGAAAGATGCGCTCGGGCACGATGTCGCGGATGAGCGCGCAGTTCTCCTTCGCCCCCGCAAGGCATTCCTCATCGGGCGCAAAGCCCGTCTCGGCGGCGATGCGCGCAAGCCGCATGAGGCGCAGCCCGTCCTCGCCGAACACCTTCTTTGCGGGCGCCACGGTGCGAAGTGTTTTCGTCTTGATATCCCCGATGCCGCCCAACGGGTCAACGAATTTGCCCGCCTTCACGTCGTAATACACGGCGTTGGCGCAGAAGTCCCGCCGCACGGCGTCCTTTTTGATATCCTTCGTAAACTCGGTGCCCGCGGGCACGTGCATGCCGCGCACATAGGTATCGCTCCTAAAGCGCGTAAACTCATACTCCGCGCCCGTCGTATCCTTACATTTCACCGTCCCCGTCGCGGGGTACACGGCGCGCACTTCAAAGCCGCATCTCTTGGCTGCAGCAAGGAAGTCGTCCTCGCACATGGGGGAAGCAATGTCCCAGTCGGGCGCGGGGGAGAGCGTCCCCGAAAGATAGTCTCTCACGCTCCCGCCCACCAAATAGAGGGGCTCTTGGCACGCATCTGCGAGCAAAATGAGGTCTTTTGTCAGTTTTTCGCGCATTTGAGCCGCCCTCCCGTGAAATTTCTCGGAAAGTATTATACCATTTTCCGAAAAAATTTGCAATTCCTGTCGCTATCGTGTATAATAATCGCGTGAAAGAATTTCCCCGCAGGCGACGGGGAGCGTACAAAGGGGAAAATTATGCTCGATCTCATCATCAAACCGCAGAACCGCAAGGGGCAGCTCACGCTGAAGAGGGTGGAAAAGCGCCTCCGCGAGGCAAATGTCTCCTACGAAGTGCACTATACCGAGGGCAAGGGGGATGCGCAGCGCATCGCCCGCACCCTCACCGAAAATGGGCGGTGCGACCTCGTCGTCATCGGCGGCGACGGCTCTTTGAATGACGTCTTAACGGGCATGAAGGACCCTTCAAAGTGCCGCCTCGGGCTCATCCCCTCGGGCACGGGCAACGACTTTGCCGTGAGCGCGGGCATCCCTTCGGGCGAGGCGGCGCTCGGCCTCATCCTAAAGGGCGAACCCAAGCCCACCGACTACATCGACTTTTCGGACGGTAGAAGAAGCCTCAACATCGCCGGCATGGGCATCGACGTCGACATCCTTCTCCGCTGCGAAAAGATGAAGGGCTTCCACGACAAGAGTAAATATTTTTTGAGCCTTCTCGCTTCCCTCCGAAAGTACGAGGGCGTCACTCTCCAAATCGAGGCGGACGGGAAAGAGTTCCAAGAGAAGGTGCTCATCGCGGCGCTGTGCAACGGCAGGCAGCTGGGCGGCGGCATCCCCATGTGCCCGAAAGCGGACATTGCGGACGGCAAAATGGACCTCGTCTTTATCTCCTGCCCCAAACGCAGCCAATATTTGGGCGCGCTCATAAAGCTCATGCAGGGCAAAGTGCTCACCCTTCCCTTTGCAAAGCATATTCTCTGCGAGCGGGCGGCCGTCACCCCCGCCTCTCCCGCCGTGGCGCAGTACGACGGCGAACTCTATCAAACGGCCTCTATGCAGGCGACCCTTCAAAAGGGCGGGCTGCTTCTATACCGCAAATAGGACGATATGAACTTATATAAGGAAATCTTAAACAACATTCCCGCGGCGGTCATCGTCGTGGACGAAAACCTGCGCGTCCGCTATTCCAACCGCGCCTTCCGCACCTTCTTCCCCTCCTCCTCGGGGCGGGGGAGCTTAAAGGACGTCATCCGCTGCGGCGAGGCGGCTCCCTGCGGCAAGGGGGAGGCGTGCGCGTTCTGCCCGCTCAGAAACCTCTTTCTGGATGCCGAAAAGAACGGCGGGCTCGCCTTCCGCAGGCTCATGCTGCGCACGGGGGAGGGCACCACGCCCCTCTCCTTCAAGGTGCAGCCCTTGGGCGGCCTGTATCTTGGCGTCGTCGACAACGCGTATGAAGCCGAGATCGCCCGCGAGATGCACTCCGCGCAGGACATCCAGCAGCGCCTTCTTCCCGAGGGCAAGGGCGGGAATGTCCCGTACTCCTTCCTCTTTTTGCCCTGCCGTGAGATCGGCGGGGACCTTCCCGACGTCTACGAGGCGGAAGGGGAGACGATGGGCCTTCTTGCCGACGTCTCGGGCAAGGGAATTTCGGCGGGCATGCTCTCCGCCTTCGTCAAGGCGGGGTGGGACAGGGGCGAACGCTCCCCCGCCAAGGCCATCATGGGGCTGAATGCCAAATTTCAGGAGCTCAATCTCGACGAGCGCTCCTATGTGACGGTCGCCGCCGTCCGCATCGAGCGGGAGAGGGGGCGCATCATCTACTCGGCGGCGGGGCACAACGCGCCCATCCTCATGAAGCGCAGGGAGGGCATCGTCGAAGCCGAGATGAACGCCCCGCCCGTCTCCACCTGGATCCCCGACTTCTGCTATCACGACAGCGAGATGCCCTGCGAGAAGGGGGATATCCTCGTCCTCTTAACGGACGGCGTCACCGAAAGCAAGAGCGATGCGGGCGAACAGTTCTCTTTGGAGCGCGTCGAGGAAGTGCTCGCCCGCGCCGAGAACGCCGCCCACTTCATCGAGGAATTAAAGAAGGCGCTCACCGCCTTCTGCGGCACGTTCGACGACGACATCACCGCCATGGCATTTGACTTATAAACGACGAGAGGACGCACGGGCGCCCTCTCTTTTGCACAAAAAAGCCTGCCGCAGGGGGCAGGCGTTTGGGTTTTTAAGCCTTTGCAAAGATCATGTGCTTGAAGAGCAGGCACCAGATGACGTCCAACCACCCGAACGCAAGCCCGAAGAAGGTAACGAGGATGGCGACGATGAGCTGCAAAATGCTCTTCGTTGTGAAGAAAGCCGACCATCTCACCAAGATTTCCACGACCCAGTTGACACCGGGGATCAAAAGCAGAAGGATCTGAATGAGCCTGCTCTGTCTGTTAAACCACTTAGCCATAAGATCACGCTCCTTAGTTTTAAGATACCTCTATTGTACACGCAAAGGAGCGGTTTGTCAACACCTGTTTGAAAAATCGTTAAGAAAAACGCAAAAATCTTTCTCCGCTCAAAGATGCGCCTGTTTGAACACCTCGCCCGTCTCCACATCCTTCCAGCTGAGCGCGCCGTCCTCGAGCATGAGATAGGAATGCGGGGAATTCTCCTTGGGGATAGACACCGACCCGCAGTTCACGTAGGTGCAGTTCTCCCGCTCCTCAAACGCGGGAACGTGGAAGTGCCCGTTGAAGAGGACGTCGCCCTTCTTTAAGTGCTTGGGCGTCTTGTGCCCGTGCGTTAAAAAGAGCCGACGCCCCGCATAGGGGAGCACGCAGTACTCCGCGCCGATGGGAAATTCAAGGACAAGCTCGTCCACTTCGCTGTCGCAGTTGCCGCGCACACATACGAGCTCGTCTTTTAAGGAATTGAGCACCGCTGCCGTCTCCAACGTCGAATAGTCGCGGGGGAGGGCGTTTCTCGCCCCGTGGTATAAAAGATCGCCCAAAAGAATGAGAAGATCGGGTCGTTCCGCTTCAAAGCGCTCCTTCAAGAGGCGGCAGTAGTATGCCGAGCCGTGGATATCCGATGCGATCATGTATTTCATGCAGAAACCTCCGTTGCTTTTAGTATCTCTTTGAGCTTTGTGATCACGCCGCCCTCGCCGTTTGCGGGAATGGTGGCGCGGAAGAGCCGCTTCAGGGGGGGATAGGCGTTCTCGGGAACGTACGCATGCCCGCATTCGAGCAGCATCTCATAGTCGTTCATGTGGTCGCCGAAGGCGATGCACTCGTCCTTCTGAAAGCCGAACTTCTCGCGGATAAAGCGGATGGCACGCCCCTTGTTGGCGGTCGTCGACGAGATGTCGCACCAGTCAAACCCCGAAATGATGGTGCGGAGGGCGGGCAGCCGCTGCGGCAGCACCTTGATGCAGTGCTCGGCGGCGGCGATCGCGTCATAGACGGCGATCTTGCACACGGGCTCTCTTCCGATCACGTCGTCCAGGTTGTCCACCTTCTCGCAGTTGGTATAAGAGAGCATCGCATACTGAAAGAAGGGCATCTCGCTGTTTTCGATGTACGCGGAGCGTGCCCCGCACAGCATGGGGTAAAGGTCGGGGAGCGCCCGTATTTCGTCGAGCGCGTCCTTCAAGCAGTCATCGTCGATGGGGTCGAGGTAGAGCGTCTCGCCGTGGTACTTTACGAGCGCGCCGTTCTCGCAGAGAAAGAGCACCTTGTCCTTGACGGGAAAAAAGAGCTTTTCCAAATTGGCGTACTGCCGCCCGCTCGCGGGGGCAAAGAGGATGCCGCGCGCATATAGTTGTTCGATGAGGGGAAAGATCTCTTCGGGCAGCCGCTTTTCGTCGTCGAGCAGGGTGCCGTCGAGGTCGGAGGCAATAAATTTTATCATGGATGCTTATCTCAAAAATACAAAGCAAGACCGCCCGAAGGGGCGGCCGTGCAGCCGTTTTTCAGATGAGGGAGAGGACGTTTATTTCGTCCACGGGAATGTCCGCACGAGAGAGCAGTTCGCGCAGAAGCGCCTCCGCGTCGAACGCGCTTCTCACGTTCATGCGGTAGACGTTGAGATCGATGGCGCCGTTTGCAACGAGGTTGATGGCGGCGGGGATGTGCTCGGTGCCCACCGACACGCCCGAGAGGGTGAGCCGCTTTTTTAAGATTTCGTTCAAGTCAATGGGAAGGGAATGGCCGATCTGCCCGCAGAAGGCAACGCCGCGCCCCGGTTTGCAGCAGGAGACCGCCGTCTTGCAGTGCGTCTCCATATTGCCCGTCATGATGCACACCGCATTGTCGGTGAGCCGCCCGCCCGTAATGGTGCCCACCGTCTCCAAAAGGTTCTCGTCCTCGGGGGCAGTGTAGTAGATGCCGCAGCTCTTTGCAAATTCCACGCGGCGGCGGTCGGAGTCGATGAGGATGGGGGAGATCTGGCGGTAGATCAAAAGCCTGCAGATGAACACGCCCAACATGCTCCCGCCGATGACGGCAACGTGCTCGCCGCGCTGGATGCCCAGCTTTTCCACGGCGGCATTTGCGAGGGCGATGTGCTGGATAAGGAGCGCCTTCTCGTCGCTCACCGATTCGGGGAGAAGGCTGAGCTCATCTTCGGGCACCCAGATAAAGTCGCGCAAAAACCCGTCCGCCGTGTACCCGCGAAGGAGGATGTCCTCTTCCGTATAATCGCGCTTTTCCACGCCGTCGGAGGGGGCGGGGAAGGCGGTATGCACGAGCACGCGCGCCCCCTTGGGGAAGTGTGCGCTGCCCTCATCGGAAATGAGCCCCACGGCGAACCGCCCGGGGATGCGGGGATATCTCATCTTCTTTGCGCCCGAAAAGAGCAGGGCGTCGCTGCGGTTCAAAAATACCTTGGTGATGCGGATCTTCCTTTTGCCCGCCTCGGGCACGGGGTCCACCTGCTCCAAGCTCATGGTATTTGCAGCCGTCAGTCTCCAAACGTTCATCATAGGCTCCTAAACAACAATTTCTGCCTTAAAAACGCACTTTATACCGCCATTATACCGCAACCGAACATAATTTGCAAGTGTTTTACAAACAAAAAAGCAAAGGTGAAAATTGTGCGATAGCGGGAGCATTTTCAGATTAAAGGGAAAAAACAGTTGACGGAAGGCGGCAAAGAGGGTATAATATGTAGGAAAACAGCCGAAAAGTGCGGCGCAAAGCAGCCGTCCGCATAGCGGCGAAGGAGCGTGAATATATGAAGAGCGGCATTCATCCCAAATACCATGAAGTGACCGTGGTCTGCGCCTGCGGCGAAACCTTCAAAACGGGCTCTACCAAAGAGGGCGACGTCTTAAAGGTGGATATCTGCAGCAAGTGCCACCCCTTCTTCACGGGCAGACAGAAGCTCGTGGATACCGGCGGCCGGGTCGATAAGTTCAAGAAAAGATACGGCATTTGATCGACCGGATCACCCACAGCCTCTTAAAAAGAGGCTGTTTTGCTAGGCGGAACTTCTTGGAACGCATAAGGGCCGCGGGGGTGCTATGAAAAAAAAGACGAATTATACCTACATCGGCGGGCAGGCAGTCATTCAGGGCGTCATGATGCGCGGCAAACGCGGCATCGCGACGGTCGTCCGCAACGATAAAGGCGAGCTGTGCATGGAGGCGAAGCGCATCACTCCACCCGAGGAGCGGAAGAAGTGGACGCGCGTCGTCTTTCTGCGCGGTGTCGTCAATTTTTTCGTGTCCTTTGTCGACGGCATGCAGGCGCTCCTTCGAAGCTCCGAAGTCGCCATCACCGAAGAGGAAGAAGAACAGCCCAAAATAAACCGCTATGTCGCGGAAAAGTGGAAGGTGAGCGCCTCATCCATCCTCACCGCCTTCTCCATGCTCGTCGGCGTGTGCATCGCCCTCGCCCTCTTTTTGTTCCTTCCCATGTACTTTACCGAGCTCATCGCGGGCGTCTCAAACGGTGTCATTGCCGATACGCGCGGCCTTGCAGGGCTCTACTATAACTTAATTGAGGGCGGCTTCCGATTCTTCATCTTCTTGGCGTATATCCTGTTCACGCTGCTCTTTAAGTCCTTGAGGGAGACCTACCGCTACCACGGCGCGGAGCACAAGACCATCAACTGCTTTGAGTTAGGGCTCCCCCTCACCGTCGAAAACGTCAGAAAGTGCTCCAGGATGCACGACAGGTGCGGCACCACCTTCATCTTCTTCGTGCTCATCGTCTCCATCATCCTCTTTGCCTTCGTGAGCTGGGCGATCGGCGGCATCAACACGGGCTCTTCGGCGCTCGACTTCCTTTTGACCTTCCTTATAAAACTTGCGCTCCTGCCCGTCATCGCGGGCGTCTCGTACGAGATACTAAAGCTGCTCGCAAAGACGCAGTCCCCCCTCGTATTGCCCCTCAAAGCCCCCGGCTATTTACTTCAGAAACTCACCACCAAGGAACCTTCGGACGACATGATCGAATGTGCCGTCCTCGCCTTCGAGAAGGTGCTCGATATGGACGCAAACCCCGATTCCCCCGAGAAGATCTTCATCACCGAGACCAAGCTCTCCAAATTGAAGGAGATGATGACCTCTGCCTTCGAAAAGCACGGCATCGACGAGTCGGATGCCGAGTGGATCCTCTCCCTCACCCTGAATATCCCTCGGAGCGGGCTCTCGGAGGAGCGCATCGTCACCCGTTCGGAGTGCGAAAAGATCGTCTCCCTCTTCGAAGAGCGCCTCACGGGCAGGCCGCTTTGGTACATCATCGGCACCACGGAATTTTACGGCTATCCCATCGAGGTGGACGAGCGCGTGCTCATCCCCCGCCCCGAGACGGAAATTCTCGTCCAGCAGGCCATCGCCGCCGTGCAGGAGGGCAACACCGTGCTCGATCTTTGCACGGGGAGCGGCGCCATCGCCGTCGCCATCGCCTGCGAGGCAGCCAAGGATAAGAACATCTCCGTCGTCGCGGCGGATATCTCCGAGGGCGCCCTCGAAGTTGCCAGAAACAACGTGCGCCGCAACAAGGCCAACGTCGTGGTCGTCAAGAGCGACCTCTTCGAAAACATCCCCGGGAAATTCAACCTCATCACCTGCAACCCGCCCTATGTAAAGAGCGCCGAAATGGCAGACCTTCAGCGGGAGGTGCGCGACTTCGAGCCCCGCCTCGCCCTCGATGGGGGAGCGGACGGCCTCGACTTCTACCGCCGCATCGCAAAGGACGTCAAGGGCCACGTCGCCCGCGGCGGCATGCTCATTTTGGAGTGCGGCGAGGACCAGGCGCAGGACATCCTCAAGATCTTCTCCGACTGCGACTACGCAATGGTCGTCAAGGACCTCGCGGGCAAGGAGCGCATCGTCAAGATCGTGTTTTAAGCTCCGCTTTTGCGGGAAGCATCACTATGCAGAATCAAAAAGTCAAAGACATTGCGGAGCGCTACGAAACGCTCGGGGAGCTTCTCTCCGCTCCCGAGACGGCGCAGGACCCTTCCCTTTGGGCGCAGTATTCGAAGGAGCGGGCATCCATCGAGGAAATTGCCCTCAAATTTTTGGAGTGCGAAAGGACGGAAGGGGAGATGAACGCCGCCTTTTCCGAGGCGGAAGGGGAGACGGGCGAGATGAAGCAGCTTCTCATCGACGAGGGCTATGCCCTCAAAGAACAGCTCGCTTCCCTCGAAAACGAGCTCAAACTGCTCCTTCTTCCGAAAGACGAGAAGGACGATCGGGGCTGCACGCTCGAGATCCGCGCGGGCGCAGGCGGCGAGGAAGCGGCGCTCTTTGCCTATGAGCTCTACCGCATGTATCAGGGCTATTGCGATAAACACCGCCTCCGCTTCGAGCTCGTCGATTCAAACGAGACCGAGCTCGGCGGCATCAAGGAGGCCATCGTCAACATCAGCGGAAAGGGCGCCTACGGGCGCTTGAAATATGAGAGCGGCGTGCACCGCGTCCAGCGCGTTCCCGAAACGGAATCGCAGGGGCGCATCCACACGTCTACGGTCACGGTCGCCGTCCTCCCCGAAGCGGAGGAAGTGGACGTCGAGCTCGACGAAAAGGACGTCCGCATCGATTTGTACCGCTCCTCGGGCGCGGGCGGGCAGAAGGTCAATAAAACGGAGACCGCCATCCGCCTCACCCACTTCCCCACGGGCATCGTCGTCACCTGTCAGGACGAGCGCAGCCAGCTCAAGAACCGCGAAAAGGCGTTCCGCGTGCTGCGTGCCCGCCTCTACGACTACTACAACGGCAAGCGCGACAGGGAGGAAGCGGCAAACCGCCGTTCCCTTGTCGGCACGGGGGACAGGAGCGAGCGCATCCGTACCTACAACTTCCCCCAGAGCCGCATCACCGACCACAGAATAGGGCTCAGCCTTCATTCGATGGAGAGCTTTCTCTCGGGCGACCTCGATGAGATGCTCGACGCGCTCGCACGGGCGGACCGGGAAGCGCAGCTCACCCCCCAATAACATTCGCAATCAATTTTTTCGCAAGAGAGGTTATCATATGCAGGTACTTTCCAAGAGGATCAGCGCCATCTCGCCCTCGCTCACGCTCGCCATCAGCGCCAAGGCCAAGGCGATGAAGCAGGCGGGGGAGAGCGTCGTCAACTTCGGCGCGGGCGAACCCGACTTCAACACGCCCGAACACATCATTCAGGCGGCAGAGGACGCATTAGAGCGCGGCTGCACCAAATATACGCCCGCGGCGGGCCTTCCCGAGCTTCGCCGTGCCATCTGCGACAAATTTTTGCGCGACAACGGCATCGAATACGAGCCCTCGCAGATCATCGTCTCCAACGGCGCCAAGCACTCCATCTTCAACGTCTGCTTCGCGCTTCTGGATCCCGATGAGAAGGAGGAAGTCATCATCCCCGCACCCTATTGGCTCACCTATCCCGAAGTCGTCAAAGTGTGCGGCGGCGTGCCTGTCATCGTCAACACCAAGAAGAAGAACAACTTCAAAATTACGCCCGAGGAACTGCGCGCGGCGATCACCCCCAAGACCAAACTCTTCATCTTCAATTCGCCCTGCAACCCCACGGGCGCCGTCTATACCGAGGCGGAAGTGCGCGCCCTCGCCAAGGTCTGCGAGGAAACGGGCATCTATGTCCTTGCCGATGAAATTTACGAAAAGCTCGTCTACGGCGAGGAAAAGCCCTTCTCGATGGCAGCCGTCTCCCCCTACATGAAGGAGCACACCATCACCGTTAACGGCGTCTCCAAGACGTACGCGATGACGGGCTGGCGCATCGGGTACCTCGCCGCCCCCCTCGAGATCGCCAAGGCCATCTCTTCCTTCCAGAGCCACGCGACGAGCAACCCCAACTCCATCGCCCAGTACGCGACCATCAAGGCGCTCAACTCGCCCGAGGCGTCCGTCGAGGAAATGGTCGCCCGCTTTGCCCGCCGCCGCCTCGCCCTTATCGAGCGCGTCTCCGAGATGAAGGACATCTACTGCATCATCCCCGAGGGCGCCTTCTATGCGATGCTCGTTGTGAGCTCCACCTACGGCAAGAGCTTCGGCTCCAAGAAGATCACGGACTCCGTTTCCTTCTCCGATGTTTTGCTCGACGCCGCCAAAGTGGCAGTCGTCCCCGGCAAGGCATTCGGCGCTGACGACTGCGTGCGCATCTCCTATTCGCTCTCCATGAAGGACATTTTGGAGGGGCTGGACCGCATCGACGCCTTTGTGCAGAGCCTTCAGTGAGGAAAAGAAAAAAATTTACAGTTTTTTTCGGAAAACCCCTTGAAAAACGCGGCAAAACTTGATAGAATAGAGACAAATAAACGCGCCGTGAGGCGCACAGGAGGAGAACATGATCAAAATCATTTGCGGCCCTAAGGGGAGCGGGAAAACCAAGCGCATCATCGACGCTGCCAACGGTGCGGTCGATACGGCGAAGGGCCACTTGATCTTCATCACCGATACCAAGCGTTACATGTACGATTTAAGGCGCGAGGTGCGCTTCATCGACGTTTCCGATTATTCCATCGCGGGCGAGGATGCGCTCTGCGGCTTCATCAAGGGCGTCATCGCGGGCAGCTACGACAACGAGTTCGTCTATGTCGACGGCGTGGCGCGCATCGCAGGCAAGGCCATCAAGGATATGGCGCAGCTCTTCTATATGCTCGA
>CALWCH010000012.1 GCA_944376335.1 uncultured Clostridia bacterium | reverse complement strand
TACAAGCAGGAAGGCTCGGCGATGTTCAACGAGATGATCGAGCGCATCCAGACGAATACCGTCGCCATGCTCTTGAAGGTGCGCATCGAGGTGCGTCAGAGCCCCGCAACGCGCGTTTTGCCCACGGCGAACCGCTTCGTGCCCCGTCAGCAGCAGAATGCGCCCGCGCAGAACGCGCAGCAGAATGCGCCCGCGCAGAACGCGCAGCCTGCACAGCAGAATACGCCCGCGCAGCAGAGCGCACCCGCGCAGCCCGTGCGTCCGCAGGCAAATCACCTTCCCGGGCTCTCGCCTGCGGGCATTCCCGACCTTCCTCCCGCCATCGATGTGGACAGTCTGAAAACGAGCGGGGAAAATAAGTTCAACCCCGCCTCCATGCCCAAGAAAAAGAAGATCGGCCCCAACGACCCCTGCCCCTGCGGCAGCGGGCTGAAGTATAAGAAGTGCCATGGAAAGCCGTAAAAGCGTTCACACATTTTTCCGCGAACTGACGCGGAAAAATGTCGTGATTTGAGGACAACCCGATGTTCGCCATGCTCTCATCGGGTTTTCCTGATGGCGCGCGGATAGCAACAGTCAGAATGCGCGCCATCTTACCTTTCCTCAAAAGCCCTAAGCATAGGGCAAATTGGGTGCCGCTCCGCAAAAGCGTGGTTTTGCTCGCGGCAGTTCATTTTGGAAGCTGCGGAAGGCAACCTTCCTTGCGAAGTTCATTTTGGAAACATTTTAATTGACAGCAGGAATCAACGGAAAAGTTAGGTATTTATGTTCAAAGCAGATGATTACAGATTGAAAATAAAGGAGCTGGAGGAGACGCTCGGGGAGGCGAAGTACGCGCTCGATATCGATGCCATCTCCCAAAAGCTCGAAGAGCTCAAGAAGGAGCAGGAGAACCCCGAAGTGTGGCAGGACTTGGAGCGTTCCGCCAAGATCGGCCGCGAAATTTCCGCCATCGAGGGCAAAATCGCCTCTTATTCCAAGGGGCGCAAGGCGCTCGACGACGCGAACGAGATCATCGACCTCATCGAAGAGACGGAGGAAGAGGAACTCGTGCCCGAGCTCGACCGCATGATGTCCGCCGCCGAGAAGGACATCGAGGAGATGCGCATCCGTGCACTCCTTCGCGGCAAGTACGACGGCAACAACGCCCTCATGTCCCTGCACGCGGGCGCGGGCGGCACCGAGGCGTGCGATTGGTGCCAGATGCTCTATAGAATGTACTGCCGCTACGCTGAAAAGAGCGGCTATAAAGTCACCGAGATCGACCGTCTCGCGGGCGACGGCGCAGGGCTCAAGTCGGTGGACTTCAAGGTGGAGGGCGAGAACGCCTACGGCTATCTGAAGGCCGAGATCGGCGTGCATCGGCTCGTCCGCATCTCTCCCTTCGACGCCAACAAGCGCCGCCAAACGAGCTTTGCCTCCGTCGAGGTCATGCCCGAAGTGGACGACGACGGCGAAGTGGAAATTAAAGACGAGGACATCCGCATCGACGTCTACCGCTCCTCGGGCGCGGGCGGGCAGAAGGTCAACAAAACGGAGACCGCCATCCGCATCACGCACTTCCCGACGGGCATCGTCGTCACCTGCCAGAATGAGCGCAGCCAGCTTCAGAATAAGGAGATGGCGTTCAAGTACCTTCGCAGTAAGCTCATCGAAAAGCAGATCGAAGAGCGCATGGCGCAAGAGGCCGCCTTGAAGGGCGAGACCAAGAAGATCGAGTGGGGCTCGCAGATCCGCTCCTATGTGTTCTGCCCCTATACGCTCGTCAAGGACCACCGCACGGGCTACGAAGTGGGCGACGTGCAGGCGGTGATGGACGGCGACATCCAGGGCTTCATCATCGACTACCTCAAGAAGTCTTAATATGAAGAATTTCGTGACGGGCGCGCTGAAAGACAAGCCGCTCATCTTAGGCATCGAATCTTCCTGCGACGAGACCGCCGCCGCCGTCATCCACGGCAGGCGGCTTTTGTCCGATGAGATCGCCTCGTCCGCCAACATTCAGGCACTCTACGGGGGCGTCGTGCCCGAAATTGCTTCGCGTGCGCATACGGACGCCGTCGACCTCGTCGTCGAACGCGCCCTGAACGCCGCCGGCGTCAAAAAGGAACAGCTCGATGCCGTCGCCGTCACCTACGGGGCGGGGCTCTTGGGGGCGCTCCTTGTGGGGCTCTCCTTCGCGAAGGGGCTTGCGTATGGGCTCAACATTCCCCTCATCGGGGTCAACCACATCCGCGGGCACCTCGCCGCCGCCTATTTGGAGGACGAATCGCTCCGCCCGCCCTTCATAACGCTGCTTGCAAGCGGGGGGCACACGGCGGTCATCTATACGAAGTCGTACTCCGAATTTGAAGTGCTCGGCGGCACGCTGGACGATGCGGCGGGGGAGGCGTTCGACAAAGTCGCGCGCGTTTTGGGGCTTCCGTACCCCGGCGGCCCGCACATCGAATCTCTCGCCCGCGAGGGAAAGCCCGTCGTCCATATGCCCAAAATGCTCAAAGGGGAGGGCGGCTACAACTTTTCCTACAGCGGCTTAAAGACCGCCGTCATCAACTACTGCCACACGATGGACCAGCGGGGAGAAGTTTGGAGCAAGGCGGACGTCGCCGCATCCTTCCAGAGCGCCGCGCTCGATATCCTCGTCAATAAGACGGTGGAGGGCGCGCTCGAAAAGAATGTAAACACCGTGACGGCGGGGGGCGGCGTCATCGCCAACGGATATCTGCGCGAAAAGCTCACCGAGGCGTGCAGGGCGCATGGCTTAAAGCTCGTTTTGCCTTCCAAGAAGCACTGCACGGACAACGCCGCCATGATCGCCGCGGAGGGGCTGCTTCGCTATGAGGCGGGGGAGTTTTCGCCCCTCTCTTTGAATGCCGCTGCGAGCATCCCGCTGCGCTGAAAAAATGCCCGCCCGTTTACATGGGCGGGTCAAAGTTTATATAAAAAGAGAAAAATAAGGAGACGATCTATGAAGGTTTTAATGGTAAACGGCAGCGCGAAGGCTGCGGGCTGTACCTTTACGGCGCTCACCGAAGTGGGCAAGGCTCTCAACGAAGAGGGCGTCGACTACGAAATTTTCCAGCTCGGCGCAGGGCCTATGCGCGATTGCATCGGGTGCTTACAGTGCTCGAACAAGGGCTGCGTGTTTGACGACGACAAGGTCAACGAATTTTTGCAGAAGGCGCGCGAGGCGGACGGCTTCGTGTTCGGCTCGCCCGTCTACTACGCCCACCCGTCGGGACGCATCCTCTCCTTTTTGGACAGAGCCTTCTATGCGGGCAGCCGCAACAGCAACGGCAGTCCCTTTGCGGGAAAGCCGGGGGCGGCGGTCGTCTCGGCGCGCCGCGCGGGCACGACGGCGTCACTCGATGTCCTCAACAAGTACTTCACCATCGCTTCGATGCCCACCGTCGGCTCGTCCTACTGGAACATGGTACACGGCAGCAAGCCCGAGGACGTGCTCGAAGATCAAGAGGGCCTCCAGACCATGCACAACCTGGGCAAGAACATGGCTTGGCTTATAAAGGGTTGCCGCGAGGGCTTCCCCGCGCAGGAGAAGGGCGCCCGCACCAACTTTGTCCGTTGAGGTGAATGATGTTTCGTGAAATGAGAAGAAAGGAACGCGCGCTCACCAAAGAGCAGTGCGAGGAGATCTTGGAACGCGGCGAGGTGTGCGTGCTCGCACTTGCGGGCGACGACGGCTACCCGTACGCCGTGCCCGTCAACTATTGCTATGCAAACGGCAAAATTTACATCCATTGCGCGAAGGAGGGGCATAAATTGGACAGCATCCGCCGATGCGATAAAGGGAGCCTCACCGTTATCGACTGCGCCGAAATTTTGCCCGAGAAGCACTCGACGCACTATCGCAGCGTCATCGCCTTCGGCAGGTTCCGCATCTTGGAGGACGAAGGGGAGGTGCTCCGCGCCATCGAGGCGTTCTCGCTCCGTCATTCGCCCAACGTGCCCGAGGAAGAAAGGGAGAAGGTCATCGCCCACTGGCTGCCCTCCGTCGCCATCATCGAATTTACGCCCGAGCATTTGAGTGGGAAACACTCCAGGTACTAAATTCACGAACTTCTTTTGCTGCGCAAAATAAGTTCCGTGAGGGTCGAGCAAGGGTATTCTTAAAACAGCACGGTGTGCTGTTTTTCCCTTGCGAGATGAGCGAGCGCATTCTCCCCGCGCGAGCGGTGACCGAAAACGGCGTTTCCCTTGCGCCGTTTGAGAAAATAGAGCTATCGACATCTCCCGACTTTATCGCCCGCGCACCGCTTTGTTCTCAAAGACAATAAGCGCGAGGTATCGCGCAAATTGGGTCCTGCTGCGCAAAAGCGTGGTTTTGCTTGCAGAGTGAATTTATAACACTGCAGCGGAGGGGAACCCTCCTTGAAGCATTATTTTAGAAGCAGGTGTACGAATTTTTGTGCGAACAGGGTTGACAAGTCGAAAAAACGGTGATACAATAAAAGAGCAACAGAGGGATACCATTCAGCGGTTAGCCTCAGCAATTGTTAAAAATAACCGTCGCCTCAGCTACCAACTAAAGGGCGGTTATTTTTTTATGCGAATGATGACCATTGTCTTAGTGACCGTGATCGAAGAGATAATGCCCATCTCCTTCAATGCGAGAAGGATCAGGATATGCTCTTTCTTCATCAGCATCACCTCCTTAGTGGGAAATTCTCATTTCCCCCTTATCAAGGAGGCTAACCGCCGTCGGTATCCATGTTGCTCAATTTGTATTCTATCATGACATGGCAATGTTTGTCAATATTTTTTCAAAAATTTTCCGATGGGATGGGGGAAAGCAGAGCCGCCGCGCGTTTTCAACGCGCGGCGGCTCTTGATATGATTTCTGCAGTGGGCTTTATCAAAGCGCTTTATTGCTTCTCGTCGGATTTGGACTTTTTGCTGTCGTCTTCGGTGTCGTCCTTCTTCTTCTTTTTCTTGTTATCGTCCTCGTCGTCCTCTTTGGGCTGTTCCTTCTTAGTAACGCGCATCTTCTCGATGCGGTGCTCGGCAACGAGCAGCACCTCGATCTTCACATACGCGTCCTCGCACTCGGCGGTCGTCCCGTCGTCGGGCACTTCCCCGAGCATCTCGCACACATAGCCCGCAAAGGTCTCGAAGTCATACTCCTCTTCCTCTTCGGGGAGCTTCAAGCCCATCGCCTCGACCACTTCATCAAAGGGCGCAAGGCCGTTGATCTCCCACTCGTTCTCGCCGAGCTTTATGATCTCATACTTGTCCGCCTCGCCCTTTTCGTTGAGGTCGCCGACGAGCAGTTCAATGAGGTCGTGCAGCGTGATGATGCCGTTGATGCCGCCGTACTCGTCCAAAACGATCGCAAAGTATTCGCGCGTCGTCTTCATGCGGTAAAAGAGGTCGTCCGCCTGCATGGTCTCGGAGATGAACATCGGGTCGACGATCGCCTGTTTTTTGACGTTCTCGGGCGACTTGTCGTCGAGACGGAAGTAAATTTTCGTGTTCAAAACGCCCGTCACGTCGTCGATGTCCTTCCCGCAGACGGGGTAGAAGGTGTGATAGCTCTTCTTGATGGTCTCCTCCCAGACGGAGGGGTCGTCGCGCTCGAAGAGGAAGTCGACGTCCTTGCGGTGCGTGCACACTTCGCCGACGTCGTTCTCCTTGAAGTCGAAGATGTTCTGAATGAACTCGTTCTCCTTTTCGTCGATGGAGCCCTTCTCGCTGCCCGCTTCCGCCATCAGCATGATCTCCTCTTCGGTGACTTCCTCGCCCTCGTCCTCGGGCTTGATGCCAAACAGGCGCAGAATGCCGTTGGAGGAGACTGTGAGGAGCCACACGAGGGGCGCGAAGATGACGGAGACGACCCGAAGCAGCCCTGCAAGCCCCAAGGAGACCTTCTCGGGATTGCGCATTGCGATGCGCTTGGGCACGAGCTCGCCGAACACGATGCTGAAGTAGGAGAGCACCAGCGTGATGAGAATGAGGCAGATGGTTTCCAGCACCTCTAAATTCATCTTGAGCCCCGCGCCGATGAGGGCGTTTGCGATGGGCTCTGCAAAGTTGTCCGCCGCAAAGGCACTGCCAAGGAGCGAGGCGAGCGTGATCGCCACCTGAATGGTGGAAAGGAAGCGGGAGGGGTTAGAAGTGAGCTTGACGATGCGTTTCGCCCGCTTGTTTCCGTCCTCGGAGAGCTTCTCCATCTTGGTCTTGTTGGCGGAGACGACTGCGATCTCCGCACAGGCAAAGATGGCGTTGAGGGCGATGAGTACGACCTGCAGGATGAGGGATATGGCTATGTCGCCGGGGTTCATGGTGAGTTTCGCATAAGGCGCTCTGCGCCGTGGGTGGAAGCGGAAAAGTGAGACTTAAAATTTCTCTTCCGATTTTTTACAACACAAAAAACATAACCCGTTCCCGCATCCGCAAGACAAGTTATGTTCCCAAAAGTCATATGAAGTTCCGCGATCGTCGCGGCACGCTGCTTTCGCTGCCGTCCACTATGCTTTCATCCTCCTGTATTTTTATGATAGCATGTGCGCCCGCGTTTGTCAACTGTTTTATGAAAACTTTTTGCAAATGCTCAATGCTCATGAAAGAGCCAATTCAAAAAATGCACGGGTACGACGCCCTATCAATACCGAAAACAGCTGAAGTGAGACGGATGGTTGCAAAAAATCGCCCGCTGTGATAGAATGGGGGAAAGGAGGAATGCGATGTTTCGGGAGATCGATCTTGCAAATTGGGAGAGAAGGGAGTACTTTTTCCACTACTTAAATCGTGTAAATTGTACTTATTCCGCGACAGTGCGGCTGGACATCACCCCTTTGAAGGGGCAGAAGCTGTACCCTGCCATGCTCTGGCTGCTGACGGGGACGGTCAACGAGATGCCGCAGTTCCGCACGGCGTTTCAAGGGGAGAGACTGGGTGTGTACGACGAGATGCACCCCGCTTATACGATCTTCCACCCCGAGCGGGGGAACTTTTCCTGCGTCTTTACTGAGTATTCGGGCGACTATAAGGTGTTTTTGGAGCGCTATCAAAGGACGGCGGAGACTTGCCGCGGTGCAGAGGGGCTGCTTCCGCAGAAGGGGCGCCCTGAGAATACCTTCGACATCTCCATGATCCCGTGGTTCTCGTTCACTTCCTTCAACCTGAACATCAACGGCGACGGGAGGTATCTTCTCCCCATCTTCACGATGGGAAGGGCGGCCGAGGAGAACGGAAAGTGGCTGCTGCCGCTCGCAATTCAGGTGCATCATGCCGTGTGTGACGGATACCATGTCGCGCAGTTTTTGCAAAAATTGCAGGGTGCCGTTGAGCGGTTTGAGGGGAACATTCCGAACTGTAAAAAAACGTAAGCCAAGCCGGCTTACGTTTTTTGCTTATTTTTGAGACGGTTCACCCCTTGTGGTGGGTTTTGCGGTATTCGAGCGGGGTGATGCCGTACTGCTTCTTAAAGAGGTTCTGGAAGTAGGACTGGCTGGAAAAATACAGCGTGTTGCTGATGGCGGGAAGGGACTTGTCGGAATATGCCAAAAGCAGCTTTGCCTCTTCGAGCTTGGCCTTCGTGATATAGCGGCCGAGCGTCTCGCCCGTCTCCTTTTTGAACTGCTCCATAAACACGGAGCGGCTCTTCTTGACTTCATTCAGAACGTCATCAACGCCGATGGGCTGGTTGGTGTGCGATTTGATGAACTGCAGCGCGCGGAACACCTCGCTCGAATAGGCGTCGGGGTGCTTCTGCTCGGCAACGCGGCGGGTAAAGTCCAAAATGGCGGTGTAACGGAGCTGGTTGATCTGGCTCACCGACGTGCAGCGCTCGCACTCCTGCGTGTAGAGATCGATGAGGCTGTACGTCTGCTCGATGTCCAGATTCCCGCGGATGGCGCCGCCTTTTCCGACCATGGAGATGAGCCCGATGAAGATATTTTTGGACTGCCGCAGGTTGTCGTCGGCGAGCTTTCCTTCGGAGAGCGGTTCGGCGCGGGCAATTTTATCAAAGAAGAGCTCCAGCCCCGCAACGTCGCCCGCCGAGACGTAGTCAAGTAGCTGCTGCTCAAGCTGATAGGTGCCGTGGGGGATCTCGTTTTCCTCAAACACGTCCTTCACGCTGTCCTTGCCCATCTTGCGCTGCAGGGCGGGCTGGGCGTCCTTAAAGAAGTCGACGATGGAGAGCCGCTCCCCGTTGAAGAGGAAGTGTAAAAGCACGAGGAAATTCAAAAACGTGTTGAGCGAACAGCGGGGGATGGAGAGCAGAAATTGTTTTAAGTTCTCCCGCTCTTTTATGTCGAGCTCATAGCGGTGGATGAGCGCGTCAAGTCCGCTCTCCGTCTGCTTGTTGAGGTACGGCCCCGCTAATACGATGAGCCCGCCTGCTTTCACCGCCCCGTAGAGGCCGACCGCCCCGTTGATGAGGGTGATCTTCTCGCCCTCCTTTGCGCTCCCGGAGAGCTTCTTAAAGACCTCTTTGTACCCTTCATAGGAACAGAAGAGTTCAACTTCGCCTCCATCGATGACGGCCATGGGCACAAAGTGTGTGGAATACAGCAGTTCGCAGGTAGTCAAAATTCTATCTTTTGTCATAACATTTCCCCTTCGATACTATTTTACAATAATTCGGACTAAAAAGCAATACATTCGCCGAACAATTTTGTATAATTCTCTCACAAAAAGAAATTTTTCCACAAATGCGCCATGATGCGCAGCGGGCGGGGGCTTGGTATCAGCCCGAAATGCAAAAATACAGCGCCTTCCCCGCCTCGGATGCGGAAGGACGAACAAAAGCGCGTCCGCCGCGCATAAACAAGACAGGAACAAGGGAGAAAGAGGCTCTTTTCAGAGCCGCCCCCGTCCGACAGAAGGAGGCGCTTATGCCCAATCCATTTTTACCTTCATGGGAATACATTCCCGACGGCGAGGCGCACGTCTTCGGCGACAGGGTGTATCTCTACGGCAGTCACGACAAAGAAGCGGGCGATACCTTCTGCATGCTGCCCTATACCATCTGGTCCGCACCCGTCGACGACCTTTCAAACTGGACGAACAAGGGCGTCAACTACCGCGCCGAGCAGGACCCGCTCTGTACGAAGGAGCGCCCCCACATGTATGCCCCCGACTGCGTCAAAGGCAGCGACGGAAGATACTACCTCTACTATTGCCTTGCGGGAAAGGGCGGCAGCGGAGGATATGCGGGCCCCGTGTCCGTCGCCGTGTGCGATACGCCCGACGGCAAGTTCGAGTTTTTGGGCCATGTGAAACACGCGGACGGCACGCTCTTCAACGACGTCTTGCTGTTCGACCCCGCCGTACTCAACGACGGCGGCAGGATACGGCTGTATGTCGGTGCGTACTTTCCCTTCGACAAGTACCCTTGGCTCTCGCAGCTCTTTTTAACGAAGATCAAGATGAACATGTTCGGGCGCAGCAAGGAGGAAGTCAAACGGCGGTGGGATGAGGGCATCATGGGCGCGTTCCATGTCGAGCTTGAAGGCGATATGCTCACCGTCAAGGGGAAGCCCTCCCGCCTCTTTACGACGCGCACGAAGGGCACCCCGTGGCAGGGGCACGAGTTCTTCGAGGGCAGTTCGATGAGAAAGATCGGGGATACCTACTACTTTGTCTATTCCTCGCAGAAAAACCACGAGCTGTGCTATGCGACGAGCAAGTATCCCGACAGAGCTTTCACCTTCCGCGGCACCATCGTCTCCAACGGCGATGTGGGATACCGCGGCAGGAAGGAGCGCGACCGCCTCAACCACACGGGCAACAACCACGGCTGCATTGAGAACATCGGCGGGCAGTGGTATGTGTTCTATCACCGTCAGACGCATGGGACCGACTTCTCGCGGCAGGCGTGCGCAGAGCGCATCGAAATACGTCCGGACGGCACCATTCCGCAGGTGGAAGTGACCACGCAGGGCATGGACGGGGCGCCGCTCGAGGCGTCGGGCGAATACAGCGCCGTCACCTGCTGCAACCTCACCAACGGCCGCATGCCCCACGGCGGCAAGAACAGCGGCATCCCCATGATCGCAAGCTCGAACGGAGAACAGTACATCTGCGGCATCGATGAAAGGACGTATGCCGCATGGAAGTACTTCGACCTTTCCAAGGCGAACGCGCTCGCCCTCACCCTGCGCGGCGAGGGGGAGGTGGAGGTGCTTTTGAACGGTAAGCGCCTCGGCACCATACGCACCGCCACCAAGGCGTGGGAGGAGCGCACCCTCCCCGTCACCGTTCACGAGGCGGGAGAGCTGCGCATCCGCGGCGTTCGCGGCAAATCAAATCTTCTCAAAATAAAATTTTCCGAATAAGAGAGAGGCCTTATGAACTACGAGCTCAATCAAAATTGGTATTTTCAAAAAGAGGGGGGCGCGGGGAGAACCGTCGACCTTCCCCACGACGCCATGCTCGAGGAAAAGCGTTCGGGCGCTTGCCCGAGCGGGGGAGACTGCGCCTACTTCCCGGGCGGCAAGTACCGCTATACAAAGCGCTTTTCCCTTACCGCCGAGCAGGCGGGCAAGCGCGTTTCCCTTCTCTTTGAGGGGGTCTACCGCAACGCCGAGGTGTTTTTGAACGGCAAGAAGGCGGGCGCGCACAAGTACGGCTACACGGAGTTTTATGTCGACGTCACCCCCTTCGTGAAAGAGGGGGAGAACGAACTTCTCGTCACCGTCGACAATTCCCTCGTGCCCAACTGCCGCTGGTACACGGGCAGCGGCATCTACCGCCCCGTGCATCTCATCGTAAAGGGCGAGAACGCCCCCGAGACGCTCCGCATAAGGACGCTCTCCCATTCCCCCGCCGTCATCGAGGTGGAGGCGGATGAAAACGTCGAAGTGGAAATTTTAGAGGGCGGCAAGCTCGTTGCAAAGGGCAAGGCGGGCAAATTCACGATCCCGAATGCCAAGCTCTGGTCGGCGGAGACGCCCTATCTCTACACCTGCACCGTCTCCCGCGGCGGCGAAACGCTGACGGCGACCTTCGGCATCCGTTCCCTCAAATGGAGCGCCAAGGAGGGGCTTCTTATCAACGGCAAGCGCACGCTGCTGCGCGGCGGCTGCATCCATCACGACAACGGCGTTTTGGGCGCCTGCACCTTCCCCGATGCCGAGGAACGGCGCGTTCGCATCTTAAAGGAGCAGGGCTTCAACGCGCTGCGCGTCTCACACAACCCCGCCTCGCGTTCCCTCTTGGAGGCGTGCGACAAGCTCGGCATGTACGTCCTCGACGAGTGCTTCGACGGCTGGTACACCCCCAAGGACTATCACGACTATTCCCGCGACTTCATGGAGGGCTATCGGGACGATTTGCGCGCCATGGTCGAGAAGGACTATAATCATCCCTCCGTCATCATGTATTCGGTCGGCAACGAGGTCACCGAGACGGCGGAGGAGCGGGGCATCAAACTGTGCAAGGAGATGCGCGATCTCGTGCATTCCCTCGATTCGACCCGCCCCGTCACCTGCGGCATCAATGTGCTATTGGATGTATATACAAAGAAGGGCTTGGGGGTGTACAAGGACAAGGGCGAATATAAGCGCGAGCCCCTCCCCGAAAACGGCTCCTACAGGGAGAAAAAGGCGGGCTCGGCGTTCTTCAACTATTGGGTGCAGAAGCTGGGCGGGCTGATGTTCCATATGAGCAAGGGCAAGACGGCGGAGATGGTGGTCAACGGCATCGCGCCCTCGCTCGACATCGTCGGGCTCAACTATGCCGCCTCGCGCTACGACATTGACTCGAAGAAATACCCCGACCGCATGATGCTGGGCACCGAGACGATGGCGGGCGATTTGCCCTACAACTGGCCGCGCGTCAAGAAGTATCCGCAGCTCGTGGGCGACTTCGTCTGGGCGGCGTGGGATTACCTCGGCGAGGCGTGCATCGGCGATTGGACGTACTACAGCTACAAGGGTCTCCCTCTCTTCGCAGGGCAGGGGCTCGTCGATGCGAGCGGCACCCCCAAGGCGCAGATGGCGTTCATGCGCGTCGTATGGGGGCTGCAGAAGATGTGCCTTAGCGTCCGCCCCTTGAATCACAGCGGCGAGCGCCCCAAGACGAGCGCCTGGCAGTTCACCGACGCCATCGAGAGCTGGAATTGGCAGGGCTATGAGGGCAAGAAGACGATTGCCGAAGTGTATGCGGATGCCTACGCCGTGCGGCTGGAGCTCAACGGCAAAAAGATCGGGCAGCGGCGCGTGAAGGACTACAAGGCGCTCTTCCCCGTCCGCTACCGCGCGGGAACGCTCGTTGCAATTGCCCTCGACGAGAAGGGCAGGGAACTTGCGCGGACGACTTTAAGGACGGGCAGCGGGTGCACGGAGCTTCGCGTCAACGTGGAAAAGCGCGTTTTAAAGGCGGGCGAGCTGTGCTTTGCCGAGATCACCTTCACGGACGGGAAGGGCAATCTGCTTCCCTACATCGAACAGCCCGTCACGCTGCATCTCTCGGGCGGCGGCGCGGAGCTTGCGGGCTTCGGGAGCGCGCTGTGCAAGACGGACGAGACCTTCTCCTCCCTCACGCACACGAGCTACCGCGGCAGGGCGCTTGCCGTCTTCCGCGCGGGCAAACAACAGGGCAGAACGGAAATTACCGTCTCATCGGGCGGCGTCGTTTCAAAGACATTCACTTTAGAGGTAAAATGATGGAAAAGTTCAGGGTCTACGGCGAGCGGACGGAAAACCCCTCCGCATTGGAACTTGCAAACAGAGCACTTGCCCGCGAGGCGGCTTCCGAGGGCTTCGTGCTCCTTAAAAACGACGGCGTCCTGCCCTTAAAAGAGAAGGACATCGCCCTCTACGGTGCGGGCGCGCGGCTCACCGTCAAGGGCGGTTCGGGCAGCGGCGACGTGCACGAGCGCTACTCCGTGAGCATCGAGGAAGGCCTCAAGAACGCGGGATACACCATCCTCTCGGATGCCTGGCTCACCCGCTTCACCGCGCAGTACGAGGCGGAAAAGGCCGCCTTCCGCGAGCGCGTGGAAAACGCCATCAGCGGTTACAAGCCGTGGCAGGTCATGGCGATGTTTATAAAAATCGGCGAGTTCAAGCTCGGCTATCCCGTCGGCGACGAGATCAAAGAGAGCGACCTCGTCAATTGCGATACCTGCATCTACGTCGTCTCCCGTCAGGCGGGCGAGGGCGACGACAGAAAGGCGGAGAAGGGCGACTTTTACCTCTCCGATATCGAGGTCAAGAACATTCAAACGTGCGCAAAGCACTATAAACATGTCATTCTCGTCATCAACTGCGGCGGCATGCTGGATATCACCCCCGTCGAAGGGCTCGTCTCCGCCATCGTCTACTACGGGCAGGCGGGCGAAGAGGGCGGCAACGCGCTTGGCGATATCATTTCGGGCAAAGTCAGCCCCTCGGGAAAGCTCACCGATACCTGGGGCAAGAGCTATTTGGACTATCCCACGGGGCACTTCAAGCAGAAGGAGCAGCTCGAAGAGGACTACTTCGAGGGCATCTATGTCGGCTACCGCTGGTTCGAGGCGAAGAATATCAAGCCCCTGTATCCCTTCGGCTACGGCCTTTCGTACACGACATTTTCCTGCAAGTTCGAGGGCGTTTCCGAAGAAAACGGCATTGTGAGCGTCAAGGCTACCGTCCAAAATACGGGCAGCTGCGCGGGCAAAGAGGTCGTGCAGGTGTATCTTGCAAAGCCCAATCAAAAGTACAGCGGCGAAAAGAAGGGGCTCGTCGCCTTCCAAAAGACAAAGCTGCTCGCCCCCGGCGAAAAAGAGACGCTTACCCTTTGTTTCGACCTTGCCGACAGCGCGACGTACGACGAGAAGCGCGCGGCCTATGTGTTGGAGGCGGGGGAGTACGGCGTATTCGTCGGCACCCACTCTGCAAACGCCGAGGCCTCGGCCGTCCTTCGCGTGGAAACAGAGCTTTTGACCGAGCAGTGCAAGAACTGCTGCACCCGCAAGCGCGCGTTTGAGGACCTCATCATTCCCACCCAAAAAGCCGACTGCACGGGCCTTCCTTTCGTCACGGTGAAGGGCATCCGCGTTGTAAAACACGACTACAAGAACGTACTCCCGCCCGTCTCTTCGAAAGTGCAGAAGTACCTCGATACGCTGTCCGACAAAGAGCTTGCGCGCTTCTGCATGGGCGGCGGGTACTTCACCAAGCAGTTCAACCGCGCGGATGGCTCGTGCGGGAACACGACGAGCATGCTTGTAAAGAAGGGCATTCCCAACATCATCATGGCGGACGGCCCCGCGGGCATCAACCTCATTCAAAAGGCGGCGTGCTCCAAGCGCGGCGGCATCAAGTACATCGACGCGCTCCCCGAACAGTGGCAGTGGGGCTGGCTCAAGACGTTTATCCCCAAGCTCAGGTTCCTCTTCGCCAAGGAGAAGGACATCCACATCTATCAGTATTGCACGGCATGGCCGAATGCGACGACGCTCGCGCAGACTTGGAACACCGCGCTCGTCGAAAAGGTCGGGCTCGCCGTCGGCAAGGAGATGCTGAAGATGGGCGTCACGCTTTGGCTCGCGCCCGCGCTCAACATCCACCGCGACCCGCTTTGCGGCAGAAATTTCGAGTACTACTCCGAGGATCCCGTCGTCTCGGGCGAGATGGCGGCGGCAACGACGCGCGGCGTGCAAAGCGCGGGCGGCGTGGGCGTCACCATCAAGCACTTCGCCTGCAACAACCGCGAGAACGACCGCATGCAGGTAAGTTCCAACCTCTCCGAGCGTGCGATGCGCGAAATTTATTTAAAGGGCTTCCGCATTGCCGTGAAATCGCAGCCGATGGCGCTCATGTCCTCGTATAACCGCATCAACGGCACCTATTCGCCCAACTGCCGCGAACTTCTCATCGATATTTTGCGCTGCGAGTGGGGCTATAAGGGCGTCGTCATGAGCGACTGGGATGCCGTGGAGCAGTGTTCCTATGTGGAGGCGGTCAAGTGCGGCAACAACATGGTCATGCCCGGCAAGAAGGAAGTGTATAAGGCATTCTGCGACGCGATCAAGCGCGGCGAACTCAAGCGCGAGGAGATGCTCTATTCCGCAGCGTATGTCTTGAACCTCGTGTTCTCGGCGGCGACCAGCAAGGGATTTTAAGCGATGTTCCGCATCGGCGAAGTCAGTATCGACCATATGGGAGAGGGGTGCGTCATAGACGATGCACCCACGCTCTCCTTTTCGCTCGAGAGCGACCGCAAGGGCTGCAGGCTGGCGCGGGCAGTCGTGCGCGTGGGCGATTTTCAAACGGAGACGAAGGAGCAGACGCTGCGGCTTCCAATGCCGCTTGCGCCCTTTACCGGGTACGAGGCGGAGATCACCGCGTTCGACAACTTCGGCAGCATGGCAGTCGGGAGCGTCAAATTCCAAACGGGGCGCATGAATACCCCGTGGAAGGCGAAGTGGCTGACGGACACAAGGCACACATTCCCCAAGAACGCCTCGCCCGCGCCCTTTACCTTTTTGAAGAAGTTCCGCGCAGACAAACCCGTCAAACGCGCCCTTCTCACGGCGACCGCCCTCGGCATCTTCGAACTTACGCTCAACGGCAAAAAGGTGGGGGAGGACTACTTCGCCCCGGGCTTTACAAGCTACCAGCACACCCTGCAATATCATCTCTATGACGTAACGAAGGAGCTTCGGGCGGAGAATACGCTCGTCGCCGTCGTGGGCGGCGGCTGGGCGGTGGGGCGGTTCACCTATTCAAGTAAGAGCCGCATCACCTGCGACCGTCAGGCGTTCCTTTCGGAGCTCTTCCTCGAATATGAGGACGGCACGAGGGAAGTCATTTCCACCGACGAAAGCTGGCGGCTCTTGGAAGAGGGCAACTACCGCTTTGCCGACTTCTATGACGGCGAAATTTATGACGCGACGAGGCGCTTGGAAGATTCTCCCGCCCGCCCTGCCGATCTTTACCGCCCCAAGATAAGGCCGAAGCTCACCGCCCGTTTCGGCCCCGCGGTGAGGGCGCACGAGCGCCTTCTGCCCCTCTCTCACTTCCCCGCCGCCAACGGGACAGAGGAAATTTACGACTTTGGGCAGAACTTCGCGGGCGTCGTCTCCTTAAAGCTCAGGGGCAAGCGGGGGCAGAAAGTCACCGTCCGCCACGCGGAAATTATAACGGACGGCGATCTCAACGTCAAATCGCTCCGCACCGCCAAGGCAACGGCGGTCTACATTGCAAGAGAGGGCGAGCAAGTCTATTCCCCCCGCCTCACCTATATGGGCTTCCGCTATATCGGCATTTCGGGCATTGCGCCCGAGGACGTGGAAGTCTCCGCGCTCGCGCTCTATTCCGACTTCGAGGAGACGGGCACATTTTCCTGCTCCAACGAGCTCTTGAACAGACTGCAGAGCAACATCGTGTGGAGCGGGAAGAGTAACTTTGTCGATATCCCCACCGACTGCCCGCAGCGCGACGAGCGCATGGGCTGGACGGGCGACATCTCCGTCTTTGCCTCCACGGCGGTGTACCTCTTCGGGCTCTCCGCCTTCCTCGAAAAGTGGCTCCAAGACCTTCGTTCCGAGCAAGGAAGGGGCGGCGGACTTCCCTTCGTCATTCCCAAACAGGGCATTGCGGCGCCCACCGTCGCAACGGCGTGCTGGGGGGATAGCTGCATCCTCGTACCCTGGCAGAAGTACCTTGCAGACGGCGATAAATATTCCCTCGCCCGCGCCTATCCTTCGATGAAGCGCTTTTTGAAGGCGGTCAAATTTTGGGCGGGGCTCTCGGGCCCGGGCAAATACCGCCGCCATATCTGGAAGCGGCTCTTCCAGTTCGGCGATTGGTGCGCGCCCGAGGGCGGCATCTTCGACTGGATGAAGCGCGGCAAGTGGATCGGCACGGCGTACTATGCAAACTCCTGCGGCATCGCTGCAAGAATCGCCGACATTTTGGGCGAAAAACAGGACGCACAGTATTACGCCTCCCTTCATAAAAAGGTGAGTGAAGCCTACCGCCATGTATTCACCGACGGAAATGGGAACTTAAAACAGCCTTTCCAGACGGGCTATGCGCTGCCCATTGCGTTCAGGCTCACCGAGGGCAAGGAGCGTGAGAGGATGGGGGACAACCTTGCTTCCCTCGTCAAAGAAAAGGACTATCACTTAAATACAGGCTTTACGGGCACGCCGCACCTTCTCTTCGCCCTTGCAGACAGCGGGCATCAGGAGGCTGCCTACAAAGTTCTCCTGCAAGAGACGCCTCCCTCGTGGCTGTACCTCGTCAAACAGGGCGCAACGACGACGTGGGAGGAATGGACCATCGACCCCAAAAAAGAGGGCAACATCCCGTCCTACAATCACTATGCCTACGGGTGCGTGGGAGACTTTCTCTACCGCCGCGTCGCGGGGTTGGAGCCCATAGAGGGCGGCTTTAAGCGCTTTTCCGTTAAACCCGTCTTGGGCGGCGGGCTCACCTTTGCGAAGGCGGAGAAAAAGACCCCTTACGGCATCGCCGCCGCCGAGTGGCATTTGGAGGGCGGCAAATTCCGTTTGAGCGTCACCGTGCCCGTCTCATGCGCGTGTGAGGCGACGCTCCCGAGCGGAAAAATATACACCTTGGAAAGCGGAGAATACACGCTGGAGGAAGCGATATGACATCTTCTGAAAACATTTGCATGCGCGCGGCGAAGTGGATCTCTTCGGGGAGGGTGAACGAGAAAGCTTGCTCGCTCCCGCCCGAGACCTATCAAAAGACCTTTCATTTGGATGGTCTGCCCGCGCAGGCAAAACTCACCGTCACCGCCCTCGGCATCTACGAGGCCTATCTCAACGGCAAAAAAGTGGGGGAAGACTTCTTTACCCCCGGCTATACCAACTACAAGAGCCACATTCAGGTGCAGGAGTACGACGTTTTGCCCCTCTTAAAGGCGGGGGAGAACGTCCTCGAAGTCACCGTTGCCAACGGCTGGTACTTGGGGCGCATCGGCAATCAGTTCAACGTCTACGGAAACTGCCGCGCCCTTCTAGCAGGGCTTACGTTCGACGGCGCCGTCATCCCGACGGACGAGAGCTGGCGCGTGACCTTGGACGGCCCCGTCCGCTTTGCCGACTTCTACGACGGCGAGACCATCGACCTTCGGAAGAAAGAGCGGCAGTATTTCCCCGTGCAGCTCTATGCGGGCAAAACGCCCAAGCTTATTCCCCACTTCGGCACCTTTGTGCGTGCGCAGGAAGCGCTTGTGCCCGTCGGTTCGCGGCAGGGCGCGCGCGGCACTATCTACGATTTCGGACAGAACTTTGCGGGCGTCGTGCGCCTTAAGGTCAGGGCGAAAGAGGGCACCTGCATCACCGTCCGCCATGCGGAAATTCTGATGGACGGCAAGCTCTTCAACGAAAACTACCGCACCGCCAAGGCAGCGCTCACCCTCATCGCAAGAGAGGGCGAGAACGAATTTTTCCCCACGTTCACCTATATGGGCTTCCGCTATGCGGAAATTTCGGGCGACAAGCCCATCGAAGTGCTCTCCGTCGAGGGTGTTGTGTATTCCTCCGAGATGCGGCACATCGGCAGCTTTGCCTGCTCCGACGAACGGCTCAACCGCCTGCAGTCCTGCCTCGTCTGGAATTTGAAAAGTAACTTCGTCGAGATCCCGACCGACTGCCCCCAGCGCGACGAGCGCCTCGGCTGGACGGGGGAGACATGCACCTTCTCGCGCACGGCTTGCTTCAACTACGACATCTCTACGTTCATGAACAAGTGGCTCTTCGACCTCTATTCCCATCAGGTGGACGGGGCGGTGCCCAGTGCCGCGCCGAGCACGGGCATGTACGACCCGAGCCCCCAAAAGCCCATTCCGCTCATGATGTGGGGAGATTCCGCCGTCGTCGTGCCGTGGATGCTCTATCTTGCCTACGGCGACAGGGCAAAGCTCAAAGAGCACTACCCGCACATGAAGGCGTATGCGCTCAGCGAAAAGCGGGAGGCGGAGCGCCACGGCAAGGGGCTTAAGCAATATCTTTGGGATAAGAACAAATATCAGTTCGGCGATTGGGCATGTTTCGGCAAAACGTGGTATACTTGGAACAGGCGCGGCAAACACCTTGCAACGCTGTGGTACTATAACAGCGTCAACCTCGTCAAAGAGGCCGCCCGCACCCTCGGCTATTCCGAGGACGAAAAGGCATTTTCGGAGCTCGCCGCAAACATTCAAAGGGCGTTTTTAAAGGCGTACCTGCGCTCCGACGGCAGCTTCCGCCACGCGCACTTCATGAGCATGTACGTCGACGCGCTCTACTTCGGTATCCTTCCCGAGCGGGAACGGGCACTCGCTGCAAAGCAGCTCGCCGAGCTCGTCGAGGAAAACGACTATAAGGTGATGACGGGCTTCCCGGGAACGCCGTATCTTTTATTTGCCCTTGCGGACAACGGCTATCCCGAGCTCGCCTTCAAGGTGCTTCTAAACGAAAGGTGCCCCGGCTGGCTGCACATGGTAAAGCACGGCGCAACGACGCTCTGGGAGCGCTGGGATGCGATCGAAGAGGACGGCTCCTTCTTCCACGGCGGCGCGGGCATGGTCTCCTTCAATCACTATGCCTACGGCACGGTGGGCGACTTCTTCTACCGCCGCATTTTGGGATTGGAGACCATCGAGGCGGGCTACCGCACGTTTTTGGTGCGCCCCGTATGCGGCCCGCTCGCCGAGGCAAAGGGGGAACTTCAAACGGCATACGGCACCATTTGCGTCGCTTGGAAAAAAGAGGGCGGCAAATTCCGCCTGAGCGTCACCGTGCCCGCCTCATGCGCGGCAACTATTGTGATGCCGAGCGGCACGGAACATCCCGTTTCAAGCGGAGACTATACCTTTGAGGAGGAATTATGAAATTTTCCAAGGACTTTTTGTGGGGCGCGGCGACGGCTGCCGCGCAGGTCGAGGGCGGCTATTTAGAGGGCGGCAGAACGCCGAGCATTTGGGACGTCGCCCCCGCAGACAAAATTAAGAACGGCGAAAATTGCCATGTAGCGTGCGACTTCTATCACCGTTGGAAGGAGGACGTCGCCCTCATGAAGGGGCTCGGCTTTACGAGCTACCGCTTCTCCATCTCCTGGCCGCGCATCGTGCCCGAAAAGGGGAAAATCAACAAAGAGGGCTTAAAATTTTACAGCGACCTTGTGGATGAGCTCTTAAAGGCGGGCATCCAGCCCCTCGTCACCCTCTATCATTGGGATATGCCCGTGTGGGTGAACGCCTACGGCGGCTGGGAGAGCAAGAAGATAACAGAAGATTTCCTCTTCTACGCCCGCGCCGTCGTCGAGGCGCTCTCCGACCGCGTTACCTATTGGATCACCTTCAACGAGCCTTCGTGTTTCCTCATGAACGGCTATATGCAGGGGATGCACGCGCCCTTCTTGAGGCACTATCTCAACCTTCCCAAATTCACAAAAATTTTCATGCGCACCAACAAGGAGACGGTCGAGCTCATCCGCAAGACGGCGAAAAAGCCGCCCAAGATCGGCCTTTCCTATGCGGCGGGCGCGTTCATTCCCGCGAACGAAAGGGACCCTTCAAGCGTCGAAGAGGCAAAAGAGAAGTCCTTCAATAAGGGCATGGGCACGATGAACAACCGCTGGTGGATGGACCCCATCCTTGCAGGCAAGCCCGTGCGCGCTTACGGCGTCTATCACATCGGCGCGAAGTTCGCAAAGAGCGTGCAGGTAAAATTCGATTTCATCGGCGTCAACCACTACGAGGCATTCAACTACTCCGCATGGGGCGGCGACAAGGGCGTCGACAAGTCTAAGCTCCGCTTAAATTCCTTGGGCTGGGTCATCGACGAGCGCTCGCTCTATTGGACACTCAAATTCCTCTACGAGCGCTACCGCCTCCCCATCCTCATCTCGGAGAACGGCGTCTCCCTCGACGACAAACCCGAGGCGGACGGCAGCGTGAAGGACGGCGTGCGTGCAGAAGTCCTCGACAACTTCCTCGCCTATATGAAGAAGGCGATGGGGGAGGGCGTGCCCATCCTCGGCTATCAGCACTGGTCGCTCATGGACAACTTCGAGTGGGCGGAGGGATACGAACCCCGCTTCGGGCTCATCTATGTCGACTACAAAACGGGCAAGCGCACCTTGAAAAATTCTGCCCTTCACTACCGCGAGATCATCGCCTCGGGCGGCGAAGCCATCAAAGACGTTTAAAATCTTGAACAATACTTGATTTTTCCGCACGTTTCTATTAAAATACATTTGGAAGGTACAAGATGAACCCCTTATTTCCCCTCGATGAATACGTTCCCGACGGCGAGCCGCACGTCTTCGGCGATCGGGTCTATCTCTACGGCAGCCACGACCAAGAGATGGGCGACAGGTTCTGCATGCGCGACTACACGGTGTGGTCCGCGCCCACAGGCGACCTCACGAACTGGAAGAACCACGGCGTTTCCTATAAAAAGAGTCAGGACAAAAGGAGCAAAGGCGATAAGCTCGTCGACTACTACGCCCCCGACTGCGTGAAGGGCAACGACGGGAAGTACTATCTCTACTACGTCGCGATGGGCCCGAATACGCAAAACTTCGGGCCGATGTCCGCTGCCGTCTCCGACCGCCCCGAAGGGCCGTTTGAGTATTTGGGCGACATCCGCTATCACGACGGCACGCCCGTTCTCAAATACCTCACCAACGATCCGACCGTCCTCAACGACAACGGCAAAATTTGGCTGTACTACGGCTGGGGGCTGGGAATTGACTTTCGCAGCAAACTTCTCTCGCCCCTCTATACCTTTGTCGAGAGCAAGCTCTTCCACCGCTCCATAAAAGAGATCAAGGCGACCAAGCCCTCCATCATGGACTGCGCCGTCGTCGAGCTCGAGGAGGACATGCTCACCGTGAAGGGCGAGCCCAAGGCGGTGCTGCCCAGTAAGACGACGGCAGAGAAGGGGAGCGGCTTCTATCTTCACCCCTTCTACGAAGCGCCCTCCATTAGAAAGTTCGGGAATACCTACTATCTCATCTATTCCTCGGGCTCGAACAACGAGCTTGCGTACGCCACGAGCAAATATCCCGACAGAGACTTTACCTTCCGCGGCGTCGTCATCTCCAATGCCGATCTGGGCTATAAGGGCAATCAAACCCCCAAGAACAACGCGGGCACCATCCATGGCAGCGTGGAGAAGGTGGGAGATAAGTACTGCATCTTCTATCACCGCTGCACCAACAACACCGACTTCTCCCGTCAGGCATGCGCGGAGTATATCACGATGAACGCGGACGGCAGCTTCGAGATGGCGGAAGTCACCACGCAGGGGCTCGAAGGCCCTCTCAAGGCCGAGGGGAGCTATCCCGCCGCGGTGTGCTGTCAGCTGTATAACCCCTCTTTAAAGCCGGTGCGCGGCAACGGCAAGCGGGAAAAGTACCCCTGCGTCACCTTCGACGGCAAGGACCGCTTGATCTTCGGCGCCAAGAAGGGCACGCACATCGTGTATAAGTACTTCTCCTTTACAAGGCCCGTCAAACTTTCCGTCACGGCGCGGGGAGAGGGCTCGCTGCGCATCGCGGGCGCCGAGAAGAAGATCGCCTCCGAACGTTGGACAACCGCCGAGTTTGCGCTCTCATTTCAGGGCGTCAAGGCGCTCGAATTGGAAATTACAAGGGGAACCCTTGAGCTATTGGAGTTGACATTCTCATGAACATCAAAATCGATTTGAACGCAAAGCGCATCCCGACCGACTTCTCCTGGCAGTTCGGCATGGGCAACGACCACGCCGCAACGCTGCTCCGCACCGACGTTGCAGAGCACATCAAGCGCATCCACGCAGAGCTCGGCATCAAGTACATCCGCTTCCATGGCATCTTCGATGACGACATGCTCTGCTATCAGGCCTTGGGCGACAACGCAAACTTCGGCGGCCTCCCCAAGTCCAAGCAGTGCTGCGCCTACAACTTCCACGAGGTGGGGCGCGTTTACGACAACGTCCTCGCGGCGGGCTTAAAGCCCTTTGTCGAACTCTCCTTCATGCCCTCCCGCCTTGCAAGCGGAAGTAAGCGCGGCTTCCCGCACAGGCGCTATTGGAACAATATCACGATGCCCAAATCGCTTGCAAAGTGGCAGGAGTTCATCCGCGCCTTCATCCGCTTTATCATCGACCGCTACGGCAAAGAGGAAGTGGAGAGCTGGTACTTTGAAGTGTGGAACGAGCCCGACCTCGGTTGCTTTTTCAAGGGCAGCCAAAAGGACTATTTCAAGCTCTACAAGGCGACGGCGGAGGCAGTCAAGTCCGTCGATCCCGCGCTCAAAGTGGGCGGCCCCTCCACGAGCGCCTGCCGCTGGGTGGGGGACTTTGTCGCCTTCTGCAGGCAGTCGGGTTCTCCCGTCGACTTCGTAACGACCCACCACTACCCGGGCGACGGTTTCGGCAATACCTTCACGCTCTCGGACGCCTTCAAGATGATGGGTGTCTCCAAAGAGGCGGCGGCAAAGGGCACCAAGCTCGGCGAAATCTATAAAAAACTCTTCTTCAAGCCGCAGGTGTATGCAAAGTGGCACAGAGGCGTTTTAAAAGAGCTCGACGAGAAGGCTTTGAAGGAGGCGGCGGGGCTGCCCCTATACATCACGGAATGGAACTCGATGGCGGTGTTCGGCGCGCCCGTGCACGACGAAAAGTACTCTTCGGCATTCCTCGTCCGCGCCTGCCTCGACCTCGAAAACAAGCTCTCGGGCTACATGTTCTGGTGCATGAGCGACGTCTTTGAGGAGATGGCGCTCATCGGCGAACCCTTCCACGGCTCCTTCGGCATCATCTCTATCGACGGCATCCCCAAGCCCAACTTCTGGGCATTCAAACTTCTCTCCATGCTCTGCAAAGAGCGCCTCGAAACGCAAGGCAAGGCAAAGGAGGGTGTCGAATACGCCGCCTTTACGGACGGCGAGAAGGTGCAGGTGCTTCTTTTTGACCAGTCGCACGATTACAGCAGGCACGAGAAGACGGACGTCACCGTGGAGCTTGCAGGCGCATACAAGCGCGTGAATGTCTATAAAATTGACGACACGCACTGCAACCCCAAGAAGGTCTGGCAGGAGATGGGCGCGCCCGCCTACATCTCCCCCGAGACGGCGAAGGAGATCGAGCGCCGCTCCTGTCTCACCCCCGAGACGCTCCCGTTCGGCGGCAAGATGACGCTGAACATTTCCACCAACGACGTCGTCATGCTGGAATTTCTCAAGTAAAATTTTCCGAACGAGATGGTTTATAAAGCGCCGCGCGGGGCATTTTTGCCCCGCGCGGCGCCGTTTTAGAAAAAGTTCGCGCCGTTTTGGTACGAATCTACAAAATTTCGGACTTCTCTGCAATACTTCCGCACGGCGCTCATGTATAATTTTCCCATAAAACGAAAAATTCCAACAGGGGCGGGCGGAAGCTTCCGCGCGTGCGGAATGCAAACGGGGAACCGACGGACGAAGTCCGTTCACAAATAATCATATGCGGAGGGAAAAGATGAAGAAAAGATTATTGGGCATTCTGGCTGCCTGCACGGCGCTCACGGTCGGCGCGGCGACGATGGCGGCCTGCAAACCCGAGGAAGCGCCCGAGACGGCGGAAGGGGAACTCTACCGCACCCAAGTGGTGGAAGTCAACCCCAACGTCAGCGCCTACCTCTCCTTCAAGAACGTGCCCGAGGGCAACGAGTGGGGAGAGGCGGGGCAGGTGTATGAGATCACCGTGAGCTCCTACGGACAGGCGTACAGCCTGTGGTCGGACGGCTATTGGGAGCTTGAGGAGGATACCCTCACGCTCACCGCCGTCAATATGGACGACAACACCTGCATCCGCGACGCGGAGAAGGATACGCCCATCGAGTTTACCGCGGTGGACGGCGTGTTCACCATCCCCGCCATCGTGGGCGGCGGCGCGTGCGAGTTCACCTTCGATCCCGCGGCGGACACCGTCGGCGAAAATGAGGACCCGCCCTGCGTCACCCACGTCGACGAGGACGGCGACGGCAAGTGCGACGCCTGCGGCGAGGACATGCCCGAAGTGCCCGACGATCCCACCCAGGGCGAGCCCAACACCATTTTGGAGAGCCCCGTGAATGAGATGGGCATGCAGGTGCGCATCGACCTCTATAACGGCGCAACGGAAGCGGAGAACGTCTGGGAGCTCTACATCATCTACACCGCGGGCATGGACTATATGTACGCGCTGGGCGGCACGTTCACGATGGCGGAGGACTTCAGCCTCACGCTCACCGTCACCGACGACCAGGCAAACATGGCAGCGAACGACGTCCTGACGACGGTCGCCGTCGACATTTCGGCATACCCCGTCCTCAACTACTCCTGCGACGTGACGCTCACCATCCCGCAGGCGGGAGATGTGACGTTCTCGCTCGTCAATCGGATGGAGCAGGACACCGAGAAGCACTTCACCGTCACCTTTGACTGGAACTATGAGGGCGCGGAGACCGTGCAGCTCGTGACCGAGACCTTCACGGACGACGACGGCACGAAGTATCAGTACATCGACCGCCAGTATGACTGGGAAGTGCTCGCAGGGGAGGAACTTGCGCTCGCCGTGCCCGAGAGAGAGGGCTACCGCTTCGCCGGCTGGGATACCTCTCCCAACCCCGTCTTAAAGGACGGCGCTTCGGAGACCGAGTACTTCCTCGGCAAGCGCCTCTCCGACTGGTACCCGAGTGAGGAGGACAACTACGTCTGCCCCATCACGGAGGACACGACCATCTATGCGCGCTGGGTACAGCCCACGCACATCACCAATGAAGAGGAGCTCCGCGCCATCTCCGAGGACCTCGGCGGCTGGTACATCCTCGACAACGACATCACGCTCACCAAGGAATGGACGCCCGTCGGCAAGTACTACACTGTCTATGAATACATCGACAGCTCGTGGTGGAAATACGCCTTCGACGGCCTCTTTGACGGCAACGGCCACACGATCAGCGGGCTCACCATCACGACGTTGAAGCCCTTCGAGGATGTGGACGTCGGCGACATCGGCAACGCGAACGGCACCGTCGCCATGTTCGGCGCGGTCGCAAAGGGGACGATCCAAAATGTCACCCTCGCCGCTCCCCGCATCACCATCGACGACTATGCAAAAGAGCACCACGCCTATGTGTCGGCCCTCGTCGCGTTCACCTCGGACTCCTCTTGCCTGTTTGAAAACTGCCACGTCACCGACGCCGTGATCGACGTCACCCTCACCGACATCGACTACGTCGCCGTTGCCGGCATGATCGCAGGGCATTGGGGCGGCAACCTGCTTGAAAGCTCCTTTACGGGCAGCATCAAGGCAGAGTTCGTCTACAGCAAAGAATTTGCCTATGCGGCTCCCGTCAACATCTTTGTGGGCGGCCTTGCGGGCGAGAACTACGAAAACCTCAACTACACCACTTCGGATGCCGACATCGAAGTCACCGTCTCCGATGTGCGCGCGGCAGCGGATATTCCCGAGGGGGCAGTCATCAACTTGTATGCAGGCGGCGCAGGAGGCAGCACGGCCTACACGGGCAATGTCACCGCGCAGGGCACGCTCTCCGTGGACACCTCAGCAGTCGCAGAGAACGGCGTGGCGGCATTCGTCGGCGGCCTCGGCGGCGTCCAGAAGTTCGGTCAGGCCAAAAACAACACCGTCGATGTTGACGTCGACATCATCACGGGCGGCAAAGCGGCGCAGAGCTATACCTTGGGCACCGCGCTCGGCGGGTATGACCTCGTCTACTGCGTGCAGAGGCTTGCAAACGACGGCGATGTGAAGGTGTACAGCACGGACGCTTCGGGCGTTTCCTTCACCGTGGATGGCGAGACGGCTGCGGCCGAGGCCATCGGCTACATTCCCACGAAGGAAGAAGTCAATGCGATGGAGTCCGTCTACGCGCTCATGGGCGTCAACATCAAGGACTACGCCGATCCCGAAACGGGCGAGTACGATACCATCTTCGGCGTTGTTGGGGACGAAGAATAAGCTCTAACGACGCTTGCACATTCCCATTTGATCCCCTGCGGCAGAGCGCCCCTGCTTCCGCCGCGGGGATCTTTTTGCGCCTCTCTCGGGCGAGGGGATAGGGGCATCCCCGCGGGCAAGAAGATCAAGGAGGAAAACGGCCTGCCTGCACGGGCCATCTGCTTTGAACTTATCAAGAACGGTTACATCGACCGCACCTTTCAAATGCTCCCGCAAGCGGGCATTCCTCCCGCCCAGCGGGCACTTCCGCTTCGGAATGCTCCCCCAAGCGCGCCTCCCTCCCGCGCAGCGGACGCCTCCACCCTCAAATCCCTCTCAAGGTTCGGGTAACAAAAAAGGAGCCAGCTTTCAGCTAACTCTCTTTTTGTGTCTTTTATATACGAAATAGCTGCGGTGAAAAGATGGATCGTTAGTAAAAAAGAAGAGCGGCGTCCCGAATTTGGGACGCTGTTTGTGCTACGATTTGTGTTGTGATATGATATAATCATTAAAAAAGGAGTTCGACAGGATGACGGAAACGTACGTAACATTGTATCACTTCTGCTCAGAGCGGTTGGAGGAATTGGCGCAAGAGTTCAAGGAGATGAGTCATGACACGGAGAAGGAAGGCTTCTCCGACGAATTGGAAGCGTTCGCGCAGAAGCTGAGGGGGCTTTCCGATCATGCTCTCCATCACATTGAGGACCTCCGCCCCGCGCCGCCGGAAGAGCCACCGTTCGAGATCACCGAGGAATTGATGAAAGAGGCCTTTCGGGCAGGGCGTCAAGCAATGGACTTTTCCATCGAATTTCTGCAGCAGCGCTTTTGTATCGGCTATGACGAGGCGGGAAGACTGCAGCTCGCTCTTATCCGCGAGGGAATGATCAAACCGATGTTTCTTGCGGGTGAGACCCTCTGCATGGGATGAATGAACTTTGATTTGGTCGTTGACTTTGCATTTCAAAATTGTTAAAATGAACCTATCAAGATGAATGGGGGAAATGTTATGCCCGAAAAGCAATATGAACGCAAACACAAGGAAGAGCGGCCCGTCGTTGCAATCTGTTACGACTTCGACAAGACGCTGACGCCGGACGATATGCAGGCGCAGGGGTATATCCAGTCGGTCGGCTACGATGTTCCCGCGTTCTGGGAAAAGACCAACGCGCTCGCCTCCGCAAACGAGATGGACGACAACCTTGCCTATATGTTCGTCATGATGCAGGAGTCGGAGGGCAAGCTCATCTTCAATCGGGATACCCTCGCCGCCTACGGTTCGAACGTCAAGCTCTTTCCGGGCGTGGAGGAGTGGTTTGAGCGCATCCGCGCATATGGGAAGGAGAAGGGCGTCATCGTGGAGCACTACATCATCTCGTCCGGTCTCAAAGAGATGATCGAGGGCACGTCCGTCGCGAAGGCGGGCGCGTTCGAGAAGATCTACGCGAGTTCCTTCTACTACAACGAACGCGGGGTCGCCGTCTGGCCGGCGCAGGTCGTCAACTATACCAACAAGACGCAGTACCTTTTCCGCATCGAGAAGGGGGTGCTGGACATCAACGACCCCGCCGTCAACGACAGTTTTTCGCCCGAGGCGATGCGCGTTCCCTTCCGCAACATGGTCTACATCGGGGACAGCGATACCGACATCCCCTGTATGAAGCTGGTGACTTCGTACGGCGGGCACTCCATCGGCGTCTACAATGCGGAGACGAAGGACAAGTCAAAGGTCTATAAGATGATGCGCGACGGGAGGATCAGATACTTTGCACCTGCCGACTATCGGGAAAATACGGAGCTTGATCTCCTTGTGAAGGCCATCATCGACCGCACGGCTGCCAACGAGGCCCTCGAAACGCTTCACTATGCCTGCAAGGGAGAACGGGATTCGGCAGCGAAAGATGGCAAGCTGCAATAAGAGGAGAAGATTTTACTCAACATGAAAATTTGGCTGGACGATCTGCGGCCGGCGCCGCAGGGGTATAAGTGGTGCCGCAACGTCAACGAGGCGAAAATGGTCATCGCGGAGCTTGAAAGGACGCAGCCCATCGAGCTTATCGACTGCGACCACGACCTCGGCGACTTTGCCCAGGGCGGCGGCGACGGCATCAAGCTCTTGGACTGGCTGTTGGAGCGCGGCACGCTCTATCCCATCGCGCTGCACACGATGAATCCCGTAGGGCGGGACAATATGCGGCGTATGCTCCACCGCCATTGGCTGAATAGTTGAGCTCCGATTGCGTCGCAGGCGTCCCGAATTTGGGACACCCGCTGTGGTATGATCGAGAAAAACTATTGCGTGAGGTGAAGTATGGAAGGGGAAAAGAAGGGGATCTTCTGGATCGTCGATCGGGAAGACCTGAGCGCGAATGAGCCGTATCTCTTTCGTATTCCCGTTGATTTGGCGGGAGTGCCAACCTATTTGACGCCCATTCCGCCGCTCAATTCCAAGCACGGCGACAACTACAACCACAAGAAGACGTGGGAGGAGTACCTTACTCCGGAACTTCGCCGCGGGAAGCCGTACAATTTCTATCCGCGCGGCAGGGTAGAGATCAAAGATACGAAAAACGCGACGATTTTCCTCACCCCCGACCTTGCAACGGAGGACGTTATCGGCTATCTTAAGGAGCAATTTTGCCTTAAGAACCGCGTTCTGAAGATCCTTGCGGACGGCTCCGAGCATTACCGCTATCTGCAAGCCGCCGAGCAGTAATTATTTTCAATTTATATCTTGACAATGCAATACCGATATGTTAAAATTGTTTTGTCGAATTTTGTTAAGGTGAAAGGAACCTTCCCATGAGCATTGAACCGAAAAAGTTGGCGCCTCTGCGCATTCTGCAAATTTTGGAGGAGTACACCGATTACGACCACCCGCTGACGCAGGAAGAGATCGTGAATTACCTCGACAAGGACTACGGCCTCATGGTCGAGAGAAAGCTCGTCGGGCGCAACCTCTCCATTCTCAAAGAGGCGGGCTATGACATCGAGTCCGACCGCCGCGGCAGCTATCTTGCGGAGCGCCCCTTCGAAGACTCCGAGCTGCGCCTTCTCATCGACGGCGTCCTTTCGAGCAGGTACATCACCGCCAGGCACTCCAAGGACCTCATCCAAAAGCTGTGCGGCCTCTCCAACAAGTACTTCCTCTCGCACGTCAAGCACATCTGTTCCGTCAACGACTGGAGCAAGACGGACAACAGTGCGCTCTTTTACAGCATCGAGGTCATCGATACCGCCATTGAAGAGGGGAAGCAGATCGCCTTCCACTACAACAAGTACGGCGCGGACAAGAAGCTGCACAAGACGAGCGAACAGCGCGTTTCGCCCTATCAGCTCATTCTGCACAATCAGCGGTACTACCTCGTGTCGTGCAACGAAAAGCACAAAAACCTCGGGCACTACCGCCTCGACCGCATCACCGAGATCCGCCTCTTGGACGAGCCTGCAACGCCGCTCAAGTCGCTCCCCGGCCACGAGTTCGGCATCGACTATCATGACTACGCCACCTCGCTGCCCTATATGTATGCGGATAAGCCGGAAGTCGTCGACTTTTTGGCGGACGAGACCGTCGTCGATCAGATCGTCGACTGGTTCGGCGACAACGCGCGCATTGCCCGACAGGGGGATAAGCTTCATGTGACCGTCAAGGCGAGCCCGCTTGCGATGGAGTATTGGGCGATGCAGTACTTGAATCATGTGGAGGTGCTTTCTCCCGCCTCGCTCCGTACCCGCATCCGCGAAAATTTACAGCGCGGCTTGGGAAAATACAAGTAAAAACTGCAAAATCACACCGGCGTACCGAATTCGGTACGCCGCCTTTCGTATAATGGCATAAAAAAGCAAAGGAGGGGAACATGGAACGAGAAGGCGAAAAGAAGCGGAAGAAGATACGGCTTCCGTGGAGAATTGAGAATTTTCTGCATGAGCGAAAAATGCGAAAACTCAAGCTCGGCACGGTGTGTTGGAAGGACGGGGAACTCAAGACCATCAACGTCTCGTGGGATGTGCATTGGGCGAGCAACATCTACCTTTCTGCCATCATTCGCGACTATCTTCGTCTCTTTCTTGACAGGGCTCCCATCATCGGAAATTGCGTCCTCGAGCACGACGAAGAGGGAAATCTTCTGCCGTCCGCATACGAGAATCTTGACGATGAGGCGGCATCCAAGCGCTGGAAGGACCTCTTGACCAGTTTTGCGGACAAGTTTGACGTCCTCGCCGACGCCAAGAAGGTCGAAAAAATGGACAGCAAGCAGTACCGCGCGGCAGCCGCGGCGGCGTTCGACGGTCTCAAAGAGATCTTTCCCGATCTCAGTTGGCAACGGGGGAACAGCATGGATAACTGCAAGGATTTTGTTTTGGAAGCAACCTATCTGAGGGCGTATTGCGGAAAGAGCGAGGAAGTCATCGTTCCCCAAGGGGTCGAGCGCATCTGCATGGGTGCGTTTGCAGGCTGCAAGACCCTCAAACGGGTCGTCCTCCCCGAAGGTGTTATCGCTATCGGGATCGAGGCATTTCTCGACTGTTCGTCGTTGGCAGAGATCGTCCTTCCCGAGAGTTTGCAGCTCATCGAAGAGAGAGCATTTTGGAATTGCACTTCTTTGAAAAGCATTGTCATTCCCCGCGGCGTTGGATATATTGACTCGCAGCCCTTTTTGAACTGCACATCGCTCTCATCCATCCGTGTGGAGGAAGGGAACGAAGCCTATTGCAGCGAGGGGAATTGTCTCATCGACGTGGAGGGAAAACAGATCGTCGCGGGGTGCTCAAGCTCCGAGATCTTGGAGGGCACAAGTGTGCTGGAAATCGGCTTCGGTGCATTTGAGGGATGCACGGGGTTGAAACAAATACACATTCCAAACGGTATCTTGGAAATCGGTGAGAGAGCCTTCTTCGGCTGTTCGGGTCTTGAGAAGGTCACTCTTGCCGAGAGCGTTCGCAGGATCGGCGCACTCGCCTTTGCAAATACGGCCATATTCGAACGAGAAACAAATTGGAAGGACGGGTTTCTGCATCTCGGGAACTGCCTCATCGCAGCGAGAAAGGATCTTGCGGGTGAGGTCTGCGTGGCGGACGCAACGACCGTCATCGCCTCCTCCGCGTTCAGCGGCTGCAAAGCGCTCGAGCGCATCACCATTCCCGAGAGCGTCGAAGCGTTCGGCGACGAAGTTTTTGCGTTCTGTACTTCCCTCAAGCGTGCCGAGCTTCGCTGTACCTTTCATGAGATCGAAAATTTCGGTGAGTGGGTGTTTTTTAATTGCACTTCCCTGGAAGAAGTGCGCCTTCCCGAGGGCATTTCGAAACTCCCGAGTGGAACGTTCGACGACTGTTCCTCTTTGAAACATATCAAGCTCCCCGAAGGACTGACGTCCATTGAGTCATGCGCCTTTAGGGGCTGTTCTTCGCTGGAGAGCGTCGAACTTCCCGAAGGGCTGACGTCCATTGAACCATACGCCTTTGACGGGTGTGTCTCGTTAAAGGAAATCGTCCTGCCCGAGAGCCTGATGTCGGCAGGCAGTGACTCCTTTGCGGACTGCAAAAATTTGACGATCTTTTGCCCCCGTTCGATTTCCGACCGCCTTTTTCAAAACAGCGATGATTGGAAAGGTGAGCAACGTATCGTTTTCTTCGAGAAGGACGCAGACAAAAATCAGGGTTGACGGAACGAATGACCTGTTTTTGGTACGCCGTATTTGCTATGCTGGAGCAAAGGAGGTCAAAATGAAAGAAAATTTGTATGAGCCCGCCCCGCAGGCGGGAGAGGAAGAACTGCTCCGACAAAGGGCGCTCGAAGGGGCAGAGCGGCGGTTCGGAGCGCTCGAAGGGGAGCGGAAGGAGCGGCTTTTCTACGAGCTCCAACTTGTCCGAAAAATGCAGGCGGAGGGGCTGTTTCTCTTATGGGAGCGCGCCATCTCTGCCGTCAAACGGGTGGTATTCCCGTACGTTCTGAGCGCGCACAACTGCTCGCTCCTATGTTACGCACTCGGCATCACCGAGGTCGATCCCTTCGAGACGGGCAGCTATCCCGAGCGTCTCCTGCTCCCCGGGGAGCGTATCCCGCCGCTGCCGCTGTTCGTGCCTGCGGACAAGCTCAAAGAAGCCGCCGCGCAGCGCACAGAAGAAGAGCGCGCCGCCGTCGAACTTTTGGAGCGCGAGATACCCTTCATCGACCCGCAAAAGGCCGCCGAATTCTTCCGCAAAAGGCCCTTCGAGGACGAAGAGCTGCTCTTAAAAACGGCCAAGCAACTCGGGATAGAACATCTTCACTCCGTCGCGCAGCTGAGCGACACGCTCGTCGCGCTCCGATTCAAGGAATTTATGGAGGGGGAGCCGCCCCTCGAATTTCAGGAAGAGGCCGTCGGCCTCCTGTGCGAGGTGGGGTTTTCTTCCGAGGAGGGCGAGCGCATCCGTCGGGCGTTTTTAAAAAAGGACGAAGGGCCGATCACATTCTACCGCCTTCGGCTGCACGAGCGGGCAAAAGCGGAAGGGTTAGACGAAGATGACTTCGACGACATCTTCGACCTCGTGCGGCGCGAGGGGCTCTACACCATCTGCCGCGCGTCCTATCTGGCATTGGCGCAGTACCTCATGATGCAGTCCGTCTCGGAAGGGGGCACATCATGACGCTTACAAAACTCACGTTGGAGCACTTCGGGCGCATCGGCTGTCAAAGGTTTGCGCTCGACTCGCCCGTCACCGTCTTTGCGGGGGAGGGGCGGGAGGATATGCTCGCCGCGCTCAATCTTCTCACGGGGAGCCGCTGCATTCAGCCGCAGGTGCGCCTTGCGCGGGAGAGCCGTCTTGCAGCCGACGCCGTCCGCGATGAGGAAGACTATGCGATAGAGGCGCGGTATTCAGACGAGGCGCCCGAGCACTATCTTCTTTCCGTGCGGCGGGGAACGCGGGAACTGCCGCAGGGGCGCGCCGCGCTCTTTTCGGAGAGCATCGAGGAGGAGGCCTGCTCGTATTTCATGAGGGAGACAGAGTTCCCGTTTTCCGAAACGTTTGCGCGGTACATCAAGGGCATCCGAGAGGAACGGGAAATTTTCAGCGAACGCACGGACGGCGCGGGGTTTTCAAGCACCTTCCGCCGCCTCTTACGGGAACATATCAGGAGTTTCGAGCCGCAGCCCGTGCGCCTTCAAAAGCGGCTGTATCTCACGCTGGACGCGAGGGGCAACTTTACGGCAAGAGACGCGCAGCCGCGCAGAGATTTGAGTACGACCGAGCGCACCCTCTTGGAATACCTCAGCTTTTTAGAAGTCAACCGCTTTTGGAATGATGTGCACCTTGCAATGGGAAGGACGGACGCACACCCGCTCTTTGTTCTCTCCCTTGCAGACGTCATCGACGAGTGCATCGACCTTGCGCCCCTCTTAAAGAAAGCGGCTGCGCTCGGAAGGCAGGTGTTCGTGTTCTCGCGCGATAAAAAAATTGCGGAGCGCATCCGAGGCTCCGAACAAATCAAAATTTATCTGCTTTGATCATGGTGATGTCCCAAATTTAGGACATACAAAATTGTATAATAGGGGCATGAAAACGATGAGACGAACGAAAAACAAGACGCTTGCGTTTGCGCACATCACCTTTCTCCCCGAGGACTGCTGCCCGTACGGCTGCCGTATCCGTTCGGTCACGGCCGTCACGGAGACGGGCAAGCGCTTCTCCTTCACCCTCGACGAGACGCACTACGCCGATGCGCGAAACAACCTCAACGCGGCGTTCTACTCCTTCTGCCGCGAGAACGGCCTGCACAGGTCAAACGGCGAGGTTTGGTGTTCGTCCTCGCACATGAAGGAATATGAGCCGCTTTCTCCTTGCCCCGACTGCTCGAAACGGCCGTGCTTCTATTTCGTCGACGATATGCTCTGCAGATGCAACATTCAGATGAGGTCGCTGCGGGAGGAGTACGCGAGTTTCCGCTTCACTGTTCCGGGCTGGCCCTCGTGGGAGGAATTTCTCGCGCAAAACAATTACGACGAGGGGGCGGAACCTTACGAGGGGAGAAGGCTGTATCCTCTCGTCAGCGCGTTTCGTCGGGAAGATTATTCCGAGGAAGAACTTGCCCTTGCTGAGGCGTTCATCGAAAGTCACCTCGACGCGGCGTTTGCCGATCGTTACAGCTGCTCTTTCGAGACCTATCTCGACGCGGGGGCGCTCGTCTCTGCCGCCCTGACCCTTCTTGAACACGCTCCCGAGCGGTGCAGAGCGGTCATCTCCGCCGCCTTTGAAGTTTGCCTCGAAAAAAACCTCGACGAGCAGCTCCACTTTGATGACTTTCTGGAAGAGGTGCTCCTGCGGGAGAACGGCGGCATCGTCGACCTTCGCAAAGACCCGCTCAACACCCCGTTCAACAAGCTCCTCTCTTCCATTCCTAGGCTCCGTGCATGGAAGGATAAGATGGAAAAGGACTGGGACTGAACGACTCTTTAACTTACGAAAACCAAGGAGGATATCATGAAGACGTTTGATGAATGGAAAACTATCTACCACGATACGCTTGCAAAGCTCTTTGATGACCCCGTCTTTTCGGAGCACCTCAACACCGCCGAGTTCGAGCTCGTCTATGAGCAGATCGACGACCGCCCGTCGAGGGGCCTCCTTACGTCCATCATGCTGCAGATCGACGAGGACCCGCTTCACTATATGCGGCACATTCCGGATTACTATCTCTATCACGGGCTCTACAGCGAAAATCGCTTCACCATTCCCGAGAACATCGACAGCATCGGGGACGAGGCATTTGCCATGAATGAGCCCCTCGAAGAAGTGGACATCAAGAGCCATCGGCTGCATACCATCGGCTCCCGCGTCTTTGAGGGGTGTCTGGAGCTCAAGTCCGTCTGCCTGCCCGGTTCCGTCAAGGTGATGGGGGACGAGGTATTCGGCACCTGCCCCAAACTGACGGAAATCGTCTTTCAAGAGTCCATGGCGCTCTTTCATCAGCGCTTTTCGGGCATCTCCGCATGGAGAAGGCACTCCTCTGTCAAGAAGGTCGTCTGCTCGGACGGCATCATTCAATTCTGAAAAGTCATGCAATTACTCACCTGTTGTTTTACGGGGCCGCGACCCAAGAATTACCCGTGGGGGAACGATGAAAGCCGCCTTATGCTCGTCACTCAAAAGCTCGAAGCGGCTGTGAGAGAGGCTGTCCGAATCGGATACAGGCACTTTATCTGCGGCATGGCGGCGGGCATCGACCTTTTAGCCGCCGAGATCGTCCTGCGCCTCAAAGCGGAGGGGGAGAGTATCTCTTTGGAGGCCGCCGTGCCCTTCCCCGAGCAGCCCGCCCGTTGGAACAAAGAGACGCGCGAACAGTACGCCCGCATCTTGGAGCAGTGCGACCTTGTGAACGTGATCGCGCCCTCGTTTTCACTCGAAGCCTATGCGGCGCGAGACAGTGAGATGGTGGAGCGTTCCTCGCTCGTCATCGCCGTCGAAGGGCAGCCCTATGGCGGCACGGCGCGCACCATCGCCTACGCAAAACAGCTGCGCCGAAAAAACATCTTGATTTCGGGAGCAGGCTCCGATGCCCCAAATATGGTACATACGAAGTTGTATCATAAAGACAGGCAATTGCGGGAGGGCATCATGGAAGAAACGCAGGAAAACACGCGGGGCATCGGCACGCGCATCCAGATCTGCAACAAAAAGAACGCCGTCACCTTTTGGGGGTACCGAAATGGGGAGGCCGTCTTTTGCCTCAAAACGCGCAAGGGTGATAAAAATCGCGTCACACTAAACGGGAACATCGTCACGGTGAATGACTATAAGCGCTACCCGCTCACGCCCGAACAGCTCGAGCGCTTTCAAAGCGCGAAAGAGGAATTTGACAGAGACTATGAAGCGGCGCAGCGTGGTGAAAAGTTCATGCGCGTCGAGAGGGACGGCGAAGTGTGCTATATCCGCCGCGATAGAAAGAACTCCTATACCTTCATCGAGGTGCACGCGGACGGCACCGTCCTTTGGAGAAAAGGCTCCGTTGAAGAATATCTCCGCTCGTTTGACTTCTACATTTTTGTCGATCAACTACATTCCCTCGGGCTGGATCGGGAGAAGCAAAAAAAGGAAGAGGAGGAACTTCTTCTCCTCACAAACGATGATTACATCGTGCGGGTGGTGAAGTATCTTCGCGGCGAAGCGACGGAAGAGGACTTGAAGGTGCTCGAACGGCAAGACAGAAAACTGCGCTTTTTACCCAAAAAAGAAGTGTACGACGTCTGCGACATCGAGTTCGTCTCCTTCAAAAAGCAACATCAGTGCCCGCTGCATCCTTCCCTTTGGTATGATATGATCGTCAAAATCGACGGGAGGGAATACATGGCGGTGTATGGCTGGAAGCACGAGACCATGCGGATCTTGGGGTGCCCCACGGACATCCGCATCACGCCCGAAGTCTTTGAATACATCCGCGCATGGACGGGCGGCGATGAATTTGAATACTTCCGCTATCCCCGCGAATATCGAAGAGATGCACAGGGAAATCTGCTCTACCCGCCCAAAAAGGAGGACAAATAAGGTGTTGGGTGCCATTTTCGGCGACATTGTCGGCAGCCGCTTTGAGTTTTATAACTGCCGCAGCAAAGAGTTTGAGCTCTTTCATAAGGACTGCTTCTTTACCGACGATTCTCTTCTGACCATCGCCGTTGCAAATGCGCTCATAAAGGCGGGCGGAGACGACGAGGCTTTGCGCCGCGAAACGATCCATTCCATGCAGACGCTCGGACGAAAGTACCCGCAAAGAGGCTGGGGGCTTGCCTTTTCCGCGTGGCTCTTCTTCGACGACCCCAAGCCCTACAACAGCTGGGGGAACGGCGCCGCCATGCGCATCTCTCCCGTCGGGTGGTTCGCGAAAGACGAAGAGGACGTGGGGCGCCTTTCCCGCATCGTGACGGGCGTCTCGCATAACCACCCCGAAGGGCTCAAGGGCGCGGAATGTACTGCAATGTGCGTGTATCTCGCAAGAAATGGTGCTTCGAAAGAGGAAATTTTCGCCCGTGCGAAAGAGTACTATCCCGAACTCGGCGGCTATTCCTGCGCGGAGCTCTCCAAGACCTACGAGTTCAACGAGAGCTGTCAGGGCACCGTGCCCGAGGCGCTCACCTGTTTCTTCGAGGGCGAGAGCTTTGAAGATACCATCCGCAACGCCATCTTCATCGGCGGCGATTCGGACACCATCGCAGCAATCGCGGGAAGCGTTGCCGAGGCGTACTTCGGCATGAGCGAAGCAGAACGCCTCTCCGCTCTCGCCGTCCTTCCCGAAGAGCTGCAGGACATTGTCAAGAAGTTCGAGGGTGCGGTTTTATGAGGAAGAGAAAGCCGCATAGCGCTCTCTATTGGAAGCTGCGCCGATTCTTCTTTTCGTTGCGTAGGCCGATAGACCGCTTCCGTGCGCGGCATCTCTCGCTCGGCAAGCAGAAGTGGCGGGACGGTAAGCTCTATATCGAAAAAATACCGCCCTACATTGCCTCCGAGGCGACGATCTATCTCACGGCGATCATCCGCGATTACCTGCGCGCCTACACGAAGATTTCGTATTCGATCGGGAATGCGTACTATCTCGAGAAGTACCACAAGAATATGTGGGAGCTGACCGAGGAAGAGGAGGCCGAAGAGTCGGGTAATGAAGAGTTCGAGCATTGGATGCAAATGATCAATGGAGTTGCGGACAAGTTCGACGAGGCAGCGGCTCTTTGGGAAGAGGGCTGGGAGACGCATGACTTCGAGCGGAAGGTCTTCGATCGGCATCAGGAAAAAATCGAAGAGGCCTTTTCCGCCCTCGCCCGCATCTTTCAGGACCTTACCGACTGATAGTTCCAAGAGAGGAAGCCTATGCAGAGTTTACACGACAAGTTAAGAAAGCGCGGGTTTATAGCCATTTATCTTCGGACGGACGAGAGGGGAGTACTCTCCGAATTTGCCGCCGTCCGGGAGATGAACTTTCACGAGAAGGACGCGTTGCACGCCTTCATTGAACCGAACCTGCCCGACGGGAGAGATCCCGTGGAACGGGCAAGCGATCCCGAAATGCGCGAAGAGCTTGCTTTTATAAAAAAATATTCTCCTGCCGTCCAGCCGCGTATCTTTCCCTCCGAGCAGGAGGCCCTTATCGCACTTGCTGCATTTGCAGAAGGGCATACGCTTGCGGCATACGGCGAGGACGTCTTCTCCACGCTCGTTTCGCGCGGGGCGGTGTATGGCATCGCGTTCCCTTTGGGGCGCGTGGACGGCCTTGCGCTCGCCCGCCGCATCTTCTATAAAGAAGTGTCCGATTTCTCCTTTGAAACCGTCATCACCGAGACGAGTTGCTCGAGAAAGTGGATCGAGGCGCAGACGGACTGCCTCTATAATGCCAGAGCCTTTTTAAATCTCTTGCGGTTCACGGCCTCGATCCAGCAGAATCGCTTCCGAGACTTTCCCTATTACCGCATCGAAACGACGCGCAGGAAGATCCGGAGCGAGCTCTGGCAGGCGACGGGCACTATTTCCTACAATCTCTTTCGCTGCGCCCTGTACGGTGAGAGCCATCCGCTCTTCCCTCTGTGGCTGTATAAGTGCGCCGAAAAGTTGGAGTACGTCAGCCGCTTCGTGGATAATAAGGGCAGAAAACTTCCTCAGGATCGTTATGAGAGCCTCTTTACTGCGCATTTCGGGGAACTTTGGGAAGTGCAGGACGCTTTGAAGGGGGAATACTCCAAAGAGTACGGCGACTATACCTACAGCGAGGAGCTCGCGGAGCGCGTGTTTGCCATCTATGATGCCGTGCGCGTCTCATGCATGCCCTATCTCATGCACCCGGCGGAGACGTATCACCCCGATGAATATGCGACCATCATTTTGCAGGCGATCCGCACGGAAGGGAAAGTGCGCGATATCAAGATCGACTACAACGACAAAGCCGCCTATAAGCTCTACAACGATGATTGACGGGTTCATGAAGCGCAGAATGGTTTAGAGATTTGCAAATCGGCAGTGCAAATTTACTTGTTCCCCTTGAAATAAATCGAACGATGTGTTATAATAGTGATTGTAAGGGCGGTCACTGCGCCTGAAAATAAGGAGGGTACGATGGAAGAGAATATCAATATGGCAGGAGCGGGCATCGCGCAGGCGGCAGGGAACGGGCCGGGGCTGAGGCTCATGAATATTCAGGATCTGAGAGGCCTTACGTTTGAGATCCCGGCGTATCAGCGGGGATTCCGCTGGCGGTGGCAGCAGATCCGGGAACTCATCGATGACTTGTATGAGTTTTGCAGCGGCAGGAAAAAGAAAGCTGAAAAACCGCAGAATGAAAAAATATATTGCCTGCAAACCATTACTATTATAAAAACTGATAAAAAAGATGACAATGGTAACCCGATATATGAAGTGGTAGACGGCCAACAGCGGTTGACCGCCATTTGGATGTTGGTTGTTGCTTTTCGTAGTACTGTTAAATACGATTCTGAATATGAAGAAAATTTACCTGTTTATACGCTAAAGTTTGATGGAAAAAACAATCTAACAACCTATTGCCAGAATGTAGCTGATCCTGCAAATAATATTTTTGCTGGAGCGTCCGATATTGATTCTAAATTTATCAGTAATGGATTAAAAGAAATATTGGCATATGAGAGGGGAGGGAAAAAAGCTGCGGTTATTTTAGACACCATTTTAGCTAGTGATAGTATTCTTCCTGATGAATATGGAGAGAGAGAAAAGGAAATCTGCATTTTCTGGAACGAGATCACCAACGAGCAGGCGGGGCAAGACGGTGCGGATGGGAATGTATCTCCCGAAGGGGCGGCTCAGGACGCTGCGCCATCGGAAGAGCAAGAAGGGCCGGAGAAGAACGCCCAGAATGGCTCGCAAAACACGCCAAACGACGACTGGGCGATCGAACGCTTCTCTCATCTGAATGCGGGCAAGATCCCCCTCACGGAGTCCGAACTCATCAAAGCCTATTTTATCGATAAGCTTGCTTCGAACAGAGTTGACGAGTTCTCCCTGCAGTGGGAGGAGATCGAACGCGGCTTGAGTGACGACGAATTCTGGGGCTTTTTGTCCTCGAAAGAATACGAAACCCGCATCGATCTGCTGTTCGAAATTGCCTATCCCGACCAGAATTCAGACAACAAGTCGCATGCGCTCTCTTTGACGGTCGCGGAAGAATTAAAGGGAAAAGATGCATATACCGTATGGCAGGAAGCCGTTCAATGCTATCAGACGCTGCGCGATTGGTACGAGGACTACTTCTTCTACCATATGATCGGCTATATCATCGCCGTCGACAAAAAGTCTTCCGCCGAAATCATCAAAGAGCTGTATAGCGAATATCAACGGAAGTCTAAGACTGATTTTAAGGGATATTTGAAAGAGCGTATTTGTAAGCTGGATGATGTGAAACCTATTTTTGATAAGGAGAACAGCATTATCCTCGACGCCCCCGACAACGGCCTTTCGTACAACGGCAACAAAAAGTCTGTTAAAGCTGTCCTGCTTCTCTTTAATGTGGCGCTCCTGGTAAATGCATATGAAATCAACCCGGATAACGCCACTGAGCGCTTCTCATTCAAGCTCTACAAGAGTAAGAAAAACCCGATCGATATCGAGCACATCAACCCTAAGCATTTGGAAGGACAAAAAGATAAAATTGGGGATAATGAAAAATGGGCGGAAAATGTCTTGGGAATAATTCGAAGGGATAACCCTCAATATGAACAAACTTTGAGTGACGAGGTAGGCAAAGCAAAAGGTTCCAAGATGAGCAACACACTTATTGAACAACTCGAAAAAGCGGCGGAATTGGACGATCTCAGCAATCTCACTTTGCTTGATGCATCTGTGAACAGAAGCTATAAGGATAATCCGTTTAATATAAAACGTGCTCACGTCTTGGCTGCCCGCTTCGGCAACGCTATTCCCAAAGTTGCTGATGCAACCAATGCTGTCGTTGAAACCAAGGCTTATTATAAGCAGAGCGTCATCTTCCCGGGTACGATGTGGGTATTCTTAAGGGAATATCAGGATGATTCCGCTAGTCAACAGCAGCCTTCGGCAAATGGTTCTGCCGACTTCTGGACAAGCGACGACAGAAAAAAGTACATCGAAACTATGGAAGAGAGTATATCGTGTCTTTTAGCAACTAAAGGCAACAATGTGTCAGAAATGGTAAAAGTGGAAGCTGAGGAGGTCGCAGAATGAACGGACAAGCTACAAAAGGCTCATTTTGGGAACTGATCGACGGTAAAAAAATCGAGATCCCGAAGTATCAGCGTGAGTATGCACAGGGAAGAAATAACCGAAGCGCCGAAGGTATCAGAACGGGCCTTGTGAATGCTCTCTACGATGCATTGGACAAAAATACGCCGCTGGAACTCGATTTTATCTTCGGCGGGAATGAAGATGATAATGATAAAGAGAACAATAATAACGACAAGTTCCACCCCGTCGACGGCCAGCAGCGCCTCACCATTCTCTATCTGCTGCATTGGCACATCTTCCAGCGCGCGGGAGATGAAAGTGCTCTTTCTACTCTCCATAATAAATTTTCCTATGCGACGAGGACGACCTCGCGCACTTTCTGTGAGAATATTTGCGGGAAGTTGGATTTAAAGTTCGATAGTAATGAGGAGGACATATCCGCACAGCTCAGGAATATTTCGTGGTTCACGGGCGCCATGGGACACGATCCCACGGTGAAGTCAATGCTGGTCGTGATAGACTGCATTCATAACAAATTTAAGGATGCTGACTTTAACGAGTTCGCTAAGAAATTAAAGGGCGATTGCCCCATCACGTTCTACTACTATGACTTGAGCGGAGCGAGCACCACCTTTAATGTGCGCGATTTGTACATCAAGATGAACGCGAGGGGACTTGCCTTGACCGACTTCGAGATCTTCAAGGCGGAACTTCAAAAGACGGTGCAGGACGGTTTTGACTTGCTTAAGAGCTTTTTTGAAAAAGAAATGATAGCCGATTCCTCTGAGAACCGCGTCAAATTGATCGGCAAATTCAATAACGAATATACCAATTTCTTTTTTAATCTGATCAATGACAACGTCAACGGAAACAGGGATACAGAATCGGATAAGTTCGACCAGGCGATGATGAACTTCATCAATGAGATCGTCCGCGCCGACTTCTTTTGCGCTGCAAGCGAAAAGGGCGTTCCGCAGAAGACTTATCGCGCACACAACAATGTCGTCAAGGGAATGAGCGGAAAGGAGCTCTATAACTTTATCAGAGACAGCGGAAAGCTGCTGATCGATGGATATGTGGATGAAAACGGGAAAAGAAAAAATCCCTATATTGACTTAGGTGATGAAAAAGCCAAAAATGAATTCTATAGCGAGATTCAAAAGGCCTTTACCAACTCGATCGAGCGGATCATTGACCTTTGTAATTTGTTCTCTAAAAATAGCGATGATTCAATTTTTAAAAAAGATATTGATAGAAAGATTGGATATGCATTGTTTGATGAACTTTTCAAAGGAGATCAAAAAACGAGCACCGGGCTTGCCGTCGACCCGTTAGATAATGATAATAAAACGCTTTCTCTCGGTGATTTTGTTGCGCGCAATGCCTTGTATGCGTTCTTGGAGAAGTTTAAGGACAACTTAAACGATGCCAGAATAAAAGCGTACTACGACGACTGGAACCGCTTTGTTTGGAAGCTGGTCAAAAATACCGATTTCGGCAACTTCGACGAAGCGGTGGACACCCTCCGCGGTCTTCGCAAGATTTGCAAAGGAATTAATACTTCAAACAGCGTTTCTGATGTAATTAGCAACTCTGCAAACGTAACAATGGGCAGCTCCGCACGTCTTCATTTTGACGAGGAATTGCTGAAATCAAAATTTATTGTGAATGATCACACCAATCAGTGGAAGGGTGCTATAATTGACGCCGAAAATTATTTCAACTCCGATGGGGAGATCTGGTTCCTTCTCGACTTGGCAAAAACCCCAAGCGGGTATTCTTATTTAAATAGGTTTAAAAAAGCCGTTTCGATTGCCATAAAAATCTTTAAGAATGAAAAGAAGCTTCAAAGCGACTCACTTTCACTTCTTTTTGAACGGGCTCTGCTGGCTGTCGGGGCGTATGATAATGCTTTTAGTGGAATTGACCATTTGGTGACGATGTCAGGGATAGCGACCAACACTAAGAAGTTTGTCGGCACGGATTTTTCCAAGCATTTGTCGCACAGCTATGCTGCAAGCGGAGAAGACACCGATAATCGAAAGCGCTACGATGTTACGCTCGCGCTGCTCAGAGCAATGGTGGATGCTCCAGATTTTGATCCTCAAAATGAAAACGACATTGAAACTTGGCTCAACGATTACCTAAGTGGGGCTAAGAGTGGGTCCAATTACAACAACCTCCCCGACTGGAAGAAACTCCTTCTTAAATATGATTTGTTCGGGAAAACAGTTGGAGGTTTTACCTTCTCAAACTGCCTTGAACCCGGTGCGTGGACCGATGACCCAACAGCTATCGCAATTTACAATACTACCAATAAACGCATCAACAGCGCTGAGCTCCATTCCTTTGCATTGGCATGCCTCATCAAAGACAAAATACCGGTAGGGTACCAATTGTCGCAATTAAATAACTATATAGAAAATGGTTTCCCGAACAGGTATTTTACTATCAAAGTTTCCAATGGGGAAGAACACAGAGTAGCCTACTATAAGGGAAAGTATATTCTTGATGATGTGAATACGGAAATCGGAGACACTATTAAGGACACTATTGAGGACGTCTGTAACGAACTTTGCAACAGATTAGGCATTTGATTTTCTTAAACACAGCCGAGCCGGGCATGGAGTTCTCTGTGCCCGGCTCATTTTATAAGACGAACATCAAAAGCTTCTTGATTTGCCTTCTAAGTACCAAATTTGGTACACAGAATGTCGTATAATGTCTTTGAAGACAAGGGGCGGGGTGTATGACCTACTGTATTTCGGATATTCACGGATATTATGAGCTATTTTTGCGGCTCATGGACAAGATCAAATTCGGGGGCGGGGATACGCTCTATGTGCTCGGCGACATCGTCGAGAAGGGCCCCGACAGCATCCGCCTTGCAAAGCTGCTCTTTTCCATGCCCAACGCCGTATGTATCATGGGCAATCATGAGTATGACTTTTTAAAGTTTTGCCGCGGCCTCATGCGGGCGACGAGAGACTTTGACAGCGTATTTACCTCCCTCCGTGCCTACTTTACGGACGGCGAGCTTCTCGATTGGGAGACGGTGGACAACTTCGACCTTTTACCCTTCTATGCGGAGACGGAGGACTTCATCGGCGTCCATGCGGGCATGCCCGTTGTGGACGGAAAGCTCACCGACCCCGCCGAGGCGACGTGCGAGCAGCTCGTCTACGACCGCCGCTTCAAGGATCCCGACGTCCTGCCGAAAGGGGGGAAGTGCGTCTTCTTCGGCCATACGCCCGTGCGCAATCTCACGGGAAGGGACGAAATTTTGCTCTATCCGCGTTCCGAAAGCAAGCGGGGGAGCGGAGACATTCGCGACTATGCAAAAGTGCATTTCGATACGGGCGTTTTTCATAGCGGCGTTTTAGGGTGCATACAAATGGAAACTTGCCAAACATTTTATGTCAAGGAGGAATACTGACAATGAAAGATGGAATTATTTATGTTTTCCCCGAAGAAGAAGAGTTTTTCACTTGGTGGGAGCCGCAGCCCTATCTCTGTGAACACGAACGCTGGGTCAAGTGGGGGAAGATGCACAAGGTTTGGCTCTTGAATCCCAATGTGCCCATCAACTATGCCGTCGTCGGCGAGCCGCTCCGCGGGCTCAAGAAGCAGGAAGAGCTCAATGTCGAACTCCGCTTCCTGTTTTTAGAGGGCGAATTTTTTAAGGACGAGGCGGAATATTATCGTGAAAGTAAGTCAAACATGGCGGCGGAATCGTACATTCCGTCGGGCACGTTCAGTCCGACGAACGATCCCGACTTCGTGGAAACGCCGACCGTCCTGATGGGCGGCACCGTCGTCGGCGTCGAAGAAATGCAATGGCAGGACGAGCGCGTCTTTAAGATCGATCTCCGCTTCGACGGCCACATCTTCCGCGTCATTGCGCAGGACGGGTTCGGCGACCTCGGCATTCATGTCGGCAACATTATAAGAGGGTTCTTCCACGTCCTCGGCAGGGAGGCGAGACCCTCTGAAAATACTTCCCAAACGGCTTCTAACGAGGTGAAAGCATGAAAGAAGTGACATTATTACAATCAGCAATGAATATGCAGCTTGCAGAGGCGCTTGCGTCGCTGCAGGGGGCGAAGGGCGCTCGGTTTCAAGAAAGCTGGGCGCTCTTCACTCCCGTCAAAAGTTACCCCGCGAGCGGCACTTTTTTGACCGTCTCCGCGCTGCAAAAGCGCGTCAAGGCGCTCGGATACGGCTCTCTTTGGCTGCGTTCCGTCTGGAAAGGGAAGGACGGAGAGGCGTTCGATGTGAACTCCCTGCTCGTCTTTCGGATAAGCGAGAGGGACGCTCTGCGGCTTGCGGGCGAGGGCGGGCAGTTCTTTGTCGTCCTCAAAGAGGACACGGGCGAGGCAGCCTCTCTGAACGTCCTCCGGGAAGCCGGGAACGCGGCGCAAGCGGCGGCGGAGGCAGCGCTTGAGGCAGTCTACGAAGTCGAACTCCCGCGCTCGTCCTATTTCCGCACAAAGCCCGTCTACATTCCGCTCATTCCGAGCGAAAAAATGCCGTAAAACCGTAAAATCGTGATTGCTTCGGGCATTCGGGTGGTATAAAAATCAATACGAGTTTTAAGCGAGGTATGAGATGAATCTTTCGAAGAGTAAATTTACGCGCTATCTGCAATGCCCCAAGATGCTTTGGCTGGACACCTACAAGCGGGAACTTGCCAAAGAGGACCCTGCACTTCTGCGCCGCTTTGCGGAGGGCAATGAGGTGGGCGATCTCGCGATGGGGCTGATGGGCGACTACGTCGAAACGACCGCCTATACCGAGGACGGCAGGCTGGACATCGCCGCTATGCTCAAGAATACCGGGAAGTACCTCTCTCAGGGCGTTGAGAACATCTGTGAGGCGGCGTTTTCCAAGAACAACTGCTACTGCGCCGTCGATATCCTCCATAAGATGGAAAAGGGCTACGACATCGTCGAGGTCAAGTCGAGCACGGAGATCAAGGACGTGTATCTTGCGGACTGCTCCTATCAGAAATGGGTGTTGACTTCGGCGGGGCTCAACATCGGCCGCGTGTTTATCGCCTATATCAACAACCGCTATGTGCGGAACGGCGAGGTGAATATCCACGAACTCTTTAAAGTGGAGGACGTGACCGACCGCCTCGCGCCTTACGAAAACAAGGTGGGGGAGACCACCCGCGAGGCGCTTTCCTATCTCACCCAAAAGGAAGAGCCGCCCATGTGCGTGGGCAAGCATTGTTCCGACCCGTACCCCTGCGTCTATCACGACTACTGCTTCCGCACGCTCCCCAAGCCCAACGTGTTCGACTTGTACCGCATGAGCGCGGGCAAGGCGGAGGAGTACTATCAAAGCGGCATCGTCTCCTTGGAAGATGCCTTAACGTGCCGCATTCCGCTCAACGCGATGCAGCGGCGGCAGGCGGAATTTGAGACGTTCGACCTCCCGACGCATATCGACAAACCCGGCATCCGCGCGTTCTTGGAGACGCTCACCTATCCCTTGTACTTTCTCGACTTCGAGACCTTCCAGACCTGCGTGCCGCTCTACGACGGCATCCGTCCCTATCAGCAGGTGCCCTTCCAGTACTCGCTCCACTACTTTTTGGAGAAGGACGGGGAGCTTTGTCACAGCGAATTTCTCGCCGACGAGGACGGCGATCCCCGCCGCGCCCTTGCGGAACAGCTCGTTTCCGACATCCCGCAGGATGCCTGCGTGCTCGCCTACAACAAGGCGTTCGAGTGTACCCGCCTCAAAGAGCTCGCCGCGGCCTTCCCCGACCTTGCGGAACATCTTTTGAAGATCGAGGGCAACATCCGCGACCTTCTCGACGTGTTCCGCGACGGGTTCGTCTATGACAGGGCGATGGGCGGGAGCCTCTCCATCAAGAGCGTGCTTCCCGCACTCTTTCCCAATTCCCCCGAGCTTGACTATCACAACCTCGAGGACGTGCACAACGGCACCGAGGCAACGGCGGCGTTCCTCTCCCTTCGCGGCATGGAGAAGGGGGAGCGCGAAAAGCTGAGAGCAAGCCTTCTTGCCTACTGCAAGTTAGACACGATGGCAATGGTGCTCCTCTGGCAGCGCCTCAAAGAATTTTGTATCTGAAAGACAGGGCGCACCAAATGCGGTGCGCCTTTTGCCCCCCGAACGGGCGAAAAAAGTTTTTAATTTTTCTTAAAAAGGCCGTTCTTGTCCCAAAAACGGGACGTACAAAGTCGTATAATCTACTTGTAAATCAAAAGAAGAGGTATGGATATGAAAGCATTTGAAAGTTACTTTGCAAACGTCATCGGCTACGAAAAGGAAAAGGAACAGCTCTATCGCCTCTGCGACATCGCGAAAAACCCCGGAAAGTACGCATCTCTCGGCGTGCGCCTTCCCCGCGGCGTGCTCCTTCACGGCGAACCCGGCCTCGGCAAGACGCTCATGGCGACCGACCTCGTCGCTGCAATGGGCCGCAAGAGCTATATCCTCCGCAAGGACAAGGCCAACGATGAATTCGTCGAGACCATCGGCAAGGTCTTTGCCGAGGCCAAGAAGAACGCGCCCTCCGTCATCTTCCTTGACGATCTCGACAAGTTCTCTTCGGACAGCGATTCCCGCAACCCCGAAGAGCTCATCGCCGTGCAGTCGGGCATCGACTCCGTGAAAGAGGCCGATGTGTTCGTCGTCGCGACCGCCAACGAATTCCGCGCCCTTCCCTATGCGCTCCGCCGCCCCGGCCGCTTCGACATCATCCTCGAGATCCCCGCGCCCAACAGAAAGGACGCCGTTGAGATCGTCCGCCACTATCTCTCCGACAAGAAGATCGCCTCGGACATCTCGGTCGAGAGCATTGCGCGCCTGCTCGACGGCAGCTCCTGCGCCGCACTCGAAAGCATCCTCAACGAAGCGGGCATCTACGCGGGCTATGATAACTGCACCGAGATCGGCCGCAACCACATCATCCGTGCCGCGCTCCGCACCGTGTTCTCGGCAGAAGAATCTGTCAACGCCATGCCCCTTGCCGAAAAGCAGGAAATCGCCTTCCACGAGGCGGGTCATGCTGCGGCGGCGCTCGCCTATGACCCCGAGGGCGTGGGCCTCATCTCCGTCCGTCCGACAAAGGGCGAGACCCGCGGCGTGACGCAGGTCTTCAAACCCGACGGCTATTTCGGCTCGTATGAAAAGATGCGTCAGCGCGTCGTCATGCTGCTCTCGGGCAGGGCGGCCGTCGAACTCAAATTCGGCATCATCGACGTGGGCGCGGCGCAGGACCTCGAACGCGCGTCTGCCATCATCGAACGCTTTGTCACCGACTATGCCGCAAGCGGCTTTGCGCTCTTCCACTCCGACAACGGCATCGATTCCCACGCGCACGAAGACGCCATCGCCGTCGAGCGCGGCGCCATGCTTGCCCGCTTCTATGAGGACGCCAAGGCGCTCATGCGCGATAATTGGGCGTTCGTCGAAAAGCTCGCCGCAAAGCTCGTCGAAAGGGACACGATCATCTTTGAGGACATCGTCGCCCTCAAGAAAGAAGCGGCGTAAAAGGACAGAAAGGGGAGGCGCCTGCGCGTCTCCCCCAAATTTCTATCTTGACAATGCGGTTCGGATATTCCCGTCCGTCTGTCGGAAGAAGAAATCGATCTTTTCCGGAAACAGTTTTAAGACGGAAAGAGCCGCCTTCAAATTGCTTTGGAAGAGGATATTTCCGTTTATAAGGTCACCCTTCGGGACGCTGTCATTCTGCGCAAGCTGCGGCACCCGTGTTTCTCAAGACCGATGGCGAAATATATCACCTTCCAAGACCCGGATGAGGAATAAGCGTATCGTACTGAAGGGCGGGGGAGAACTTGAAGAAGCGTTTTAGGAAAAAGAGGGGCGGCGGCACACAGATTGTGTGCCGCCGCCTTGCAAATGAAGGGTGAATGTCAAAAAAGAAGTCCGCGAAGGTTCAAAACCTGTTTTTGAAGGGAAATGCTCCAAATGCAGCCGTCAAAATAAGCCGTTGCGCCAAAATCATGATTGAAGAAAAACCGCGGGATATAGAGAAAATCTCCACAAGATAGTCCGTATCCTGTGGAGATTTCCCGTTGCAGCCTTATCGTGCAACAAAGATGGCGCGGTGAGAGGGATTTGAACCCTCGCACGCTGTAACACGTCTACGCCCTTAGCAGGGGCGCCCCTTGAGCCT
>CALWCH010000011.1 GCA_944376335.1 uncultured Clostridia bacterium | reverse complement strand
GGCTCAATGAAGTGCGGGATGAAGAGCTGTGGTAGTTACAGTCCATTTTCACCAACAGCGACCGCGCGGGAGAATTTAAAAGCCAAACAGCAGGCAAAGGCATGATCATCGCAAAAAAATCTGCGGAGACGAGAAGCTCCGCAGTTTTTCATTTTATTCGGCGTTGAGGGCTGCTAAAAAGTCCTTGGGCGATAAGACGGGAACGAGCGAACGAGCAAAATCTTTTATATTGCGTGTCACGATATAGTCGACTTCCGTTCGTGCCGCCGTTTCGATCATGACGGCGTCTTCAAAGTCAAGAACGGGAGAGGGGATCGCCCTGCGGCAATCCATGCCGGCGGTATCGACGACCTCAAACAGGGAAAAGAGCTTATTGAGCACTTCGCGCGAGGCCTTGTCGCTGTGCGTATGAGGGTGCATGAGATAATAGATATCCGTAGAGGCCTTTGCCGTGATGCAGCCCGTAAAGAGGTTGTTGGCCGCTGCTAAAAATAGTTCCTCGGCATCCTTCGAGAATGGCTGCCTGCTCTCAAGAGCATCGAGGATGACGCAGGTGTCAAGGAGCACTCTCATAGTTTATTCAGCCTCTCTTCGCGCGCTTCTTCTTCCGTGATGCCATCGGGCAAAATGCCGAACAGCGACTTCGCGACGGCGACCCTCTCTTGGAAGGGATTGGTGAGTTTGGAGATGACCTTTCCGTTTCGGGTGATATACACATCTTCCGTCGCTGAAAGCTGTAAGTATTTGCTTAAATTGGCTTTTAATTCGGTAGCGGTGATCGACATAGACGTTCCCTCCTCTATTTTGTACTATTATTATAATCGAAATGTACGATCTTGTCAATCGTTTCGGACGATTTCTTTGCGATAGAGCACACCTTCATAAAAAACAGACCGCCAAGAGGACCGAACAGTCGGCCCTCTTTTTTTGCGCAACTTTTGAGAAAAGTTCCCCAAGATAAAACAAAAATAACGAAAACAAAACACCGATGCAAGACTTTTCGGCATTTCTCCGCTATAATCATGGTGTAAACAGTAGTGGAGGGAAGCATGGCGAGTCTTGTGACGCATTTTTTGAACGGGATGTTCAAGAGGATGCCCATCATCGAAGATCCCGAGCTGGAGCGCCGTCAAAATGCCGCGCGGCCGCTTGCAAAGCCGCCCAGGGGCATTGCGGTGGAGGACGCCCGCCTCGGCGTTCCCTGCGAGCTCATTTCGGGCAATGGGAGCGGCGAGCCCGTCATCCTCAACATCCACGGCGGCGGGTTTACGACGGGCTCCAAGGAGCAGACGCGCGCATTCTCGTTTGCCCTCTGCAAGCTGCTCAAATGCAAGGTGCTCGCCCCGGACTACCGCCTCGCGCCCGAACACAAGCTTCCCGCCTCGTTTGCCGACTGCTTTGAGGTCTATAAAAGGGCCATCAAAGTCTATCCCCGCCTCATTCTCGTCGGGGGAAGTGCGGGCGGCACGCTCGCCCTTGCAACGGTGCTCCGTGCCAAAGAGGAGGGTCTCCCGCTGCCCGCTGCCGTTGCCGCCATTTCGCCGCTCGCAGGCATCGGCATGGACTTGCCTTCCCATAAGACCAACCTGAAAACGGACTATATGTTGAAGCGCGACCCCTCGGGCGGGGCGCTCCTTCAAAAACTCATTCCCGAGGGCGCGGGGGAGGACTTCTTGAAGGACCCCAAAATTTCGCCCGTTTACGGCGACTTTGCGGGTTTCCCGCCCCTCTTTTTGGCAGCGTCCGACAGCGAAATACTCTTTGACGACAGCAAATTGCTTCTCGAAACCGCCAGGACTGCGGGGGTGAAGTGCTTTTTTCTCATCGGGCACAGGCAATTGCACGCATGGGCTTCTATCCCGCAGATCCCGGAGGCAAGATCGGCTCTTAAAAAAATGCGCACCTTCCTGCAAAATGAGGGCGTGCTTAAAAAATCATAAAAGGGGAACAATATGAAAGCTATAAGACTCAAGACGCAATTTATGTTCGAGCCCGTCGGCATCGACTTGCAGCGCCCGCTCCTTTCGTGGAATGCGGAGGGCGGCAAGACGCAGACCGCCTACGAGCTCGTCGCAGAGACGGACGGCAAGCAGGTGTGGACGAGCGGCGTCGTCAATTCTTCTTCCATGCGCGCGGAGTACCCTCAAAAGCTCGTCTCCCGCCAGCGCGTTACATGGAAGGTGCGCCTCTATGACGAGACCAATACCGCGGGTGAGTGGGCGGAGAGCGCCTTCGAAATGGGTCTTCTGAATGCTTCCGATTGGAGCGCCAAGTGGATCACGGGCAACTACAAGGTGGACAAAAAGCGCCGCTATCCCGTCGACTGCTTCAAAAAGCAATTTAAGGCGGAGAACGTCGTCAAAGCCCGCCTGTATATGACGGCGTGCGGCATCTACGAAGTCAAGCTCAACGGCGTCAAGGCGGGGGAGTTCTGCCTCGCGCCAGGCCATACCGACTACACAAAGCGCATCCAATATCAGACCGCCGACGTCACTTCCCTTGTAAAGAACGGGGAGAACGTCCTCACCTGCGAGCTTGCAGACGGCTGGTACCGCGGCAGCTGCGGCGCGTTCGGCCTTCTCAACCAGTACGGCACCGAAACCAAGCTCCTTTTGCAGCTCGAACTCTATACAAAGGACGGCAGCATTTCCCGCGTCGTTTCGGACGGCACTTGGGCGTGGAGCAATGACGGCCCCTTCTCCTTTGCCGACAACAAGGACGGCGAAATTTTCGACGCCCGCAAAAAGCTCTCCTACAAGGGCACGGCGAAGGTGACTTCGTGCCCCGTCGTTCCCACGGCGGCCAACAACGTGCCGCTCAAGGAGCACGAGCGCCTCTCCGTCAAGTAGGTCATCACCACCCCCTCGGGCGCGAAGGTCCTCGATTTCGGACAGAACATCGCAGGATACATCGAATTTTCCATAAAGGCGCACGCGGGGCAGAAATTAAAGCTGCGCTTCGGCGAGATGTTCGACGAGAACGGCGAATTCACCCAAAAGAACTTCCAGTGCGTCAAGAAGGAGCGCGTAAGTCCTCTTCAACAAATCGAATACACCGCCAAGGAGGGGCTCAACCCCTATAAGACGAAGTTCGCGATCTTCGGCTTCCAGTATGTGCTCGTCGAGGGCGATATCGACTGGAAGAAGGAGGACTTCACCGCGATCGCCGTGTATTCCTCGATGGAGAGCACGGTCGCGTTCGAGAGCTCCAACGCCCTTTTAAATAAGTTTGTCGAGAACACCCGCTGGTCGGCAAAGAACAACCATGCCGACGTTCCCACCGACTGCCCGACGCGCGAGCGCCACGGCTGGACGGGGGACGCGCAGATCTTCGTCAAGACCGCCTGCTACTTCTTCGACTACGACGCAATGGCGCGCAAGTACATGGGCGACATGACGGACGGCCAGAGGGAAAACGGCGTCTACCGTCAGATCACGCCTCCGGGCGGCGTCGACTCCTATATGAACGCGATGGACGGCTCGGCGGGCTGGTCGGATGCAGGCGTGTTCATTCCCTACACCCTCTATAAGATGTACGGCGACGAGCGCATCCTTTCCGATAACTACGAGAGCATGAGAAGGTACGCCGAGTTCAAGATTGGAACGCTCGGCAAGCATTACCTCACGTCCAAGCCCACGGGCGTCAAGGGCAAGTATAAGAAGTACATCTCCAACTACGGCCAAAGCTACGGCGAGTGGTCGGAGCCCGTTGACGTCAACCGCTTCCGGATCTCCGACTTCGTCAGCCCCCACCCCGAGGAGACGACCGCCTACATCGTCCTGCTGCTCGAGCGGATGGCGGAGATCGCCGCCGCGCTCCATAAGACGGAGGATGAAAAGCGCTTTCAAGAATACGCCGAGAAGGCGCGCATCGGCTATCAGCACCTCGTTGCGGGCAAGAAGTTCTCGCTCGATACCGACCGTCAGGCAAAGCTCGTGCGCCCGCTCTATCTAAAGCTTCTTACCAAGGAGCAGGAGGAATACGCGAAGGGCCGCCTTGTAAAGGCGCTCGAAAACTACCGCTGGCGGCTGGGAACGGGGTTCCTCTCGACGCCCTTCATTCTCTATGTGCTCGCCGAAATGAACATCGGCTACGCCTACCGCCTTCTCGAGAGCGAGGAGATGCCCGGCTGGCTGTATATGCCCAAAGCGGGCGCCAACACCATCTGGGAGAGCTGGGAAGGCTTCGACTCGCGCGACCACTATTCGAAGGGCGCGCTCTGCGAGTGGGTATTCTCCGAGATGTGCGGCATCAAAGTTGTCGGCGAGAACAAGTTCGAAATAGCCCCGCTCCCCGGCGGCAAATTTACCTTTGCCAAGACGGAGTACTTGAGCGTCTACGGCAAGGTCGTCTCGGGCTGGAAGAAGACGGAGAACGGCTATAAATATTCCATCACCATTCCCGCCAACACGACGGCCGAGCTCATTCTTCCCGATGGCAGGCGCGAGACGCTCTCTTCGGGCGAATATACCTTTTGATCAGCTTATCCATCATTTCCCCCTATTTTGAAAAGAACGGCTCGTTGAGCCGCTCTTTTCGCCTGTTTACGGTCTGCTGTACTGCTTTCGGTAGTCGTGGGGGAGGCACCCCGCGTACTTTCGGAACACGCGCGAGAAGTGGCTCTGCGAGGAAAAGCCCAAAAAGCTCGCAATGGCGGCGGCGGGTTTGTCGGTATAGCGCAGGAGGCGCTTGGCCTCCTCCGTCTTTTCACGCAGGATAAAATCGCTGAGCGTCTCGCCCGTCTCCTCGCGGAACTTCACGGAGAGGCGGGAACGGCTCAAAAACAGCGCCTTCGCAAGGTCTTCCGTCGAGAAATTCTCATAGAGATGCCGCCGCACATAGTTGACAACGTCCAAAACGAACTTCGAGGGCGCCCCGCCCATCCTCAGCCGCTCCACGCGCTCCGCGTAGTCAAAGACCATTCTGTACTGCAGGTTGGTGATGCGCTCCATGCTCGTCAAGAGTTCACACTTCTGAATGTAGCCGTCCGAGAGGGAGAGTGCCTCATCCACATCCATGCCGCCTCTGATCGCCGAGCGCGAGACGAGCGTCGCCGAGACGATGAAGGTATTTTTGAGCTGCCTGAGGGCATCCCTTGCGAGCGTGCCGCCCCGCATGGCGGGCACCGTCTTCATCCACTCCTTTAAGGCGACCGTATCCCCACGCCGCACAAAGTTCAGGATGGTCTGCTCGGTCGCAAGCGTGTTGTGGAGAGATGGTTCTTCCTCGTCAAACTGCTGTTCGGCTCTGAGTTCCTCCGCCTCCACCTTGAGCGCTTCCTGCTCGTTTTCGTAGATGCGCAAATCTTCCAGCCCAAGCTTTTCGCCGTTCATCACATAGTTCATGGCGCAGAGCATCTGCAGAATGCTGTCCAAGGGGAGGGGAAGGATGGCCTTCATCCCCGCAACAAAGTCTTGGATATCCTCCCGCACCACGTCGCAGCGGAAGGCGAGCTCTTTCAGCGTCTGATCGTCCGCCTTCACCTGCATGGAAGGCCCGATGGCGATGGTGCTCTCTCCGCTCCGCACGATGCCGTAATAGAAGAAGTCGGGCGTCACATAGTACCCGATGTGCGAGGTGATGGAAAGGATGTCCTTCAAATACGGCTTGATGGGGTCCTCGGGAAGGGAGACGACGGCGTGATAGAAGACCTGTTTTTCCCCCCGAAAGAGGCGGATGGGCACGCAGGAGAGATTCCCGATGACGGTGCAGAGGTATTCATAGTCGATATTTTCCATAACGTTCCTCCCAAAGATAAAACAATTATAACGCACATAAAACAAAAATGCAAGGCCCGTCGGGAAATTTGTGCTAAAATGAAGAAAAAAAGGAGATGTTCTATGCTCTACCCTGTCAAACCGCTTCTCGATACAAACGGCAGCCGCGTGCAGGCGCACGGCGGCTCCGTCTTTTATGAGGACGGCACCTACTACTTCTACGGCGAAAACAAGGAAAAGACGACGGGGAAGGACAAAATTTGGACGTGGGGCGTCCGCGCCTATTCCTCGAAGGACCTTCTCTCGTGGCAGGACGAGGGCCTCATCGTTCCGCCCGACCTTGAAAACAAGAAGTCGCTCCTGCACCCTTATCACTATCTCGACCGCCCGCACATCGTCCGCTCGTACACGACGGGCAAGTACGTCCTGTGGGCGAAGTTCAGCCATAAGTCGGAGTTCTGCTTCGCCGTGCTCACCGCGGATAGCTTCAAGGGGCCCTATACCCTCGTCAAAGAGTACTATAAGCCCTTTGACGCCGAGGTGGGGGACTTCGACATCCACGATTTCGGCAAAGAGGGCACCTACATCTACTTTGCAGACGGCAAAACGGGCATCATCGCCTCGCGTCTTACGGACGACTGCACCGCGCTTACGGGAGAGCCCCGCCTCTACTATAAAAACCGCACCGTTCCCTACTGCCGTGAGGGCGTCACCGTGTTCGAGGGGAAGGGGAACATCTACCTTTTAACGAGCGGCATGACGGGCTATGTGCCCAACCCCTCCGAAGTTGCCATGCTCTCAGCCCCGCTTGGAGAACTCAGAGAGCTCGGCGACCCGCACATCGACGACAAAAGCGGCGCTTCCTTTCAAAGCCAAATTTCCTGCATTTTCGAAAACCGCAAGACGGGCACGCTCGTCGCCCTTGCCGACCGCTGGGTGCCCGATCTGCAGCTTGAACGCGAGCAGCATCTCCGCACGCTCAACGCCATCGCCGCCTGCTGCGACCCCAAGCACTACCACGCCTCCATGAAGGACATTATGGGCATCACCAAGCTCCCCATGGACTGCAAGAAGGTGAATACCTCTCTCTCCGACTACGTCATCCTTCCCGTTGAGTGGGAAGGCGAAAAACCCGTCCTCCGCTGGAAAGAGGGGGGCTATTGCGTCAGCTGAAGAGAAATGAAAACAGGAAAAAGACGTATGTGGATCATCTTAGGGAGCGCATTTGCCGTGGGGCTGCCCCGTCGTGTTCTATACGAACAGCCATTACGAGAACGCCGAATACGTCGCCATGGTCGAGGCGCTGCGAGCTCTAAAGGGGGAGCGGGAGTTCTTTCTCATCGACCTCTATTCGGACAGCGAATTCAACGCCATCTCAAAGGAGCAGCGCGCCCTCTATATGGAAGATGCCATCCACCCCACGCGGGCGGGGTATCTTCTCTGGTGGACGCCCCGCATGGAGCGCGACCTATTTGCATTTATGCGCTGACGCTGCCCTGTTCTGCCGGGCGCACCAAACACGGCCGGGGTTCCACCCCAAACACCTCCCGCGAAAGCGCGGACTTCCCGCGCCCCCGAACTCTTTCAAAATTCTGCCCTGTCTCCGCCGAAAACACCCCAGCCGAGAGTTGGACTTCCCGCGCGGCAAACCTTTTTCAAAAGGGAATTTCATAGGCAACGCAAGTTCCGCCCGTCTCCCCAAACTATCGGAACACCCCTATTTTGATCGCCGCGCATCGGAAGATGCGCGGCACTTTTCATTTTCAAAAGCTATCATATATGATAAAAAATAAGTATTTGCAATTATAAGTGCAATGCGCTATCATAGAGAGGCAAGGAGATACCATGACCACGGAAGAATTTATTTTGCATATGGCGCGCGGAGAGCGCGTCGTCGGCGGGAGCGAAGTTCACCGCACCATGCACCGCCTCTCCGAAGAGGTACGCGGGGCGATGGCAGCGTTGAATACGGGCGCACACACCGATGAAGAGATCCGCCGCCTCTTCTTTTCCCTCATCGGAAAGCCGTACGACGAGACCTTCGCGCTCTTCCCGCCCTTTTATACCGACTGCGGAAAGAATATCACGGTGGGGAAGCGCGTATTCATCAATTCGGGCTGCTGCTTTCAGGACCAGGGCGGCATTTATATCGGCGACGACTGCCTCATCGGGCAGCAGGTCGTCATCGCAACGTTGAACCACGATTTGGACCCCGCGCACAGAAAGGACCTTCTCCCCAAGCCCGTCAGGCTCGGCAGAAACGTCTGGGTGGGCGCACATGCGACCATCCTTGCGGGCGTCACGGTGGGGGACAACGCCGTCATCGCCGCGGGCGCGGTCGTTGCTAAGGACGTTCCCGCCGGCACCGTCGTCGGCGGCGTGCCCGCCAAAGTCATCAAAACCCTCGCATAAAATAAGATCGGAAGATACAGGAGAACCTTATGAGAAACATTTTTATCGTCAATTCCACGTTCCGCAAGGGCGGCAACTCCGAAGCGCTCGCGCTTGAGTTCGAAAGGGGCGCCAAAGAGGCGGGCAATGCCGTGCAGACGGTCAACCTTCGTGAGCTAGACCTCAAATTTTGTTTGGGCTGCCTCTCCTGCCTCAAGACGGGCAAGTGCGTGCACAACGACGGCGTGAGCGCGCTCCTTCCCGCCGTCAAAGGGGCGGATACCCTCGTACTTGCAAGCCCCGTCTACTACTACAGCATTGCAGGGCAGTTAAAGACGTTTTTAGACCGTCTCAACCCCCTCTTCGGGCAGGAGCTCGCCTTAAAGGAAGTCTATCTCCTTCTCACTTCTGCCGACGAGGAGAAGACCGCCATGGACGGCGCCATCAAGGCGGTCGAGGGCTGGATCGAGTGCTTTGAGGGCGTGCGGCTTGCGGGCGTCATCTACGGCACGGGTGCGGACGCAAAGGGCACCGTGCAGAATACGCCCGCCTTTGAAGAGGCATACGCGCTCGGGAAGTCTCTCTCATGAAAAGTGCCGTCCAAAGAGCCGCGCTCGCACTTCTCGCGGTTTGTATGATCTTCGCATTTGCGGGCTGCGGGCAGGCGCAGCAGGAACAGCCGCAGGACCCGCCGCATCAGGAACAGCCCGAAGAATTGCCCGGGGAAACACCAGAAGAACCCTCTCAGGAGGAAGAAATGAAAATCACATTATCTGTCAACGGAACCGAACTCACCGCCGCGCTTGCAGAAACGGAGGCGGCGCAAACGCTCTATAACTTGCTTGGGGAGGGCGCTCTCACCCTGCACCTTCGCGACTACGGCGGCTGGGAGAAGGTGGGGGAGCTCGGCTTTTCGCTGCCGACGAGCAACGAGCAGATGAGGGCTGAGCCTTGTGACTTCGTGCTCTATCAGGGAAATCAGTTCGTCCTCTTCTACGGCTCCAACAGCTGGAGCTACACCCGCCTCGGCCGCATCGAAAACCTCTCCGCCGCCGAGCTCAAAGGCATTTTGGGGGGTGGGAGCGTCACTGTTACCCTCTCCCGCTAAAATAAATTCGGCAGCGAGACGAGATAGGTAGAGGGGAGCGTCTTCGAGATCCGCAATACAATTTCCAGCTTTGCAAGCGCGCGTTCCCTTTCCCCCTCTTTGAGGCAGCGCACGCTCTCGGAAAGGTAGTCGTCGATGCGCGCAATGTCGCCATGGGGGAGCCAGATGTGCAGCCTGTCCCGCCTTTGCTCCCACGCCGAAAAGACGGCCTCCGCATCTGTTTCATTTGCCGTGCCCTCCTCCGCCTTTTGGATGAGGGCGCTCACTTCTTCCCCGAACGCTTCAAACTGCGTCCGCACAAAGAGCCCCTCAAACACTGCCGCCCCTAAAAGGAGCAGCCCCGCCAACAGCATACTCAAGAGCGATTTTACCAACTTCTCCCTCCCGGATACGCCGTCTGCAGCGTCCTGTACTTCTTCCCGTTCTCCTGCAGGTAAATTTTTCCCGCACCGTCCGCCGTCAGAACGAGCACATCCCTCTGCCTCACGCCCTCGCGCCGCAGCAATTCCTCAAAAAACGACTGCTTCAGCCCCGAAAATTTCAAATTCTTCCCGTCAAATTTCCCCGAAGAGAGAATGACGAGGGGGAGGGAGTTCTGCCCGCTCTCATACCCTTGCTTCGGGAGCGCGGAAAACGTGCCGTTCGCCTCGTAGAGGGCGTAGTCGATGCTGTCGAGCGAAAAATACCCCGCCGCGCGGAGCGATTCGATGAGGTCGCTCACATCCAGGCGGTTGCGCTTTAATTCATACGCGTCGATGCCGCTCTTGTTGACGACGACGCTCGGCTTTCCCGAAAGCAGCGCCTTAAACGGCTTGCCCTTGAGGTCGATGAGCGTCACAAGCTCGTGCAGCACAAAGATCGTGACGACGGACACGACGCCGTATAGAAGGGGCACGGAGGCGTCCGCCATCGGGATGCAGGCGAGCTCGGAAATGAGAAGGGTGATCACGAGCTCAAAGGGCTGCATCTCGCCTATTTGCCGCTTCCCCATCAGCCGCATAATAACAAGCAGCACCAAAAAGATGATGGCGGTGCGTACCATGATGAGTGCCATACCGTTAGTTTGCGCTCATTTGAAAAAATATGCCCAATTTGCTTGCCGAACGGGGAAAGTGGTGCTATAATAGAGCGGAAGAGTAGCCAAGGCGCGTCAAGTGCTGCGAAACGGGACGTTGTTCGCAGACGAAAGGGGATTCCCCTGCGGTGCCGCGGCGCGTCCGCTCGATTGCGCCCAAGCCTAAAAGGGCAGGCGCCCGTTTTGCGGACCTCCTCAAAGGGAGGTTTTTTTCTATGTCCGAAGTTGTCAAACATGTCAAAAAGGCGCCCGATGCGCCCGCCCCTGCCCCCGCCCCGAGCCATAAGCACCCGTCTCTTGTCAAGCGCCTTCTCTTTTCCGATGTGCTCCTCTTTCGCTCGAATGCGCATAGAATTGCTTACATCGGCGTAATGGCGGCCCTCTGCATCGCCGTCAACACGTTTGAAATCAAGTTTGCCGACGTGCAGTTCTCCTTCAGCCTGTTTACGGCTATCCTTTCAGGCGTCGTCTTGGGCCCGCTCCCGGGCGCATGCGCCGTCTTTATCGGAGACTTATTCGGCTATCTTTTAAACAGCGCGGGCCTCTATTACTATTGGTGGGTGGCGCTTTCCCTCATGCTCATGTCCGTCATCGCGGGGCTTACAATGCGCCTTCCGCTGCGCTTCAAGGGGAGCCTCTTTTTGAAGCTCGCCCTCATCACCGTGCTCACCTTCACCCTCTGCACCGTGCTCGTCAATTCCTTGGGGATGTATTACATCGGCAACACGATGTTTGTCTCCCAAAACCTCATCGACGCCATCAATGCGCGTTTTCAAGGCGTGTGGACTTTTTGGAACTACGTCTTCTGCCGCCTCTTTGTGTTGGGGCAGTTCTACAACAGCATCTTAAACTATCTCTTGGCTTTTTTGGCGATCCCGCTTCTCAACGCGGTAAAGCCCCTAAAGCTCGGCCTTTAATGGGGAAATTTGTGTGAAAGTCAACCAACGCGGTTGACTTTTCGCCTTGTTTAATGCTATAATAGGCCAAATATCACCTCAGGGAGGTGCGCCTTTGCACACGCTTTTACTCGCAAACGAGGGCCCGCTCTTCGGCATCAACGAGCGCGGCATCATCATATTCGGGTTTGAGATCTACTTCTACGCCATCTGCATCGTCGCGGGCATGGTCCTCGCTGCCTATCTTTCGGCGCTTTTGATGCGGCGGAGGAATATCAACAACGACCTCATCTTAACGCTCTTCATCGTCTGCATCCCTTCGGCGCTCGTCTGCGCCCGCCTCTACTACTGCATTACGGACGGCATGCCCATCGCCCAGTGGTTCGCGTGGGAGTCCATCCGAAACGGCGGCTTGAGCATTTTGGGCGGCGTGATTGGCGGCGTGCTTGCAGGCCTTGTCGTCTGCCTCGTCAAGAAGATCGACTTTCTGCGCGTTGCAGACTGCGTTGTCCTCAATATCCTCGTCGCGCAGGCGATGGGGCGCTGGGGCAACTTCTTCAACAAGGAAGTGTACGGCGCCGAGGTCACCAACCCCGCCTTCCATTGGTTCCCGTTCGCGGTGCCCGTCAGCCCGAGTTACTCCGTCTACGGCATCGGCTCCTTCTCCGACCCGAGCTCCGAATGGCACTACGCGTTCTTCTTTTACGAGAGCTGCATCAACCTCATCGGCTGGGCGCTCCTCTTCTGGGCCGCGTGGAAGTGGGATAAAAAGCCCAACGGCCTGTTTGTGTGCGCCTACTTCGTGTGGTACGGCCTCGTTCGTACCATCATGGAGCCCCTTCGCGACAGCTCCTTCATTCTCTCGGGCGGCGGCGTGCCGTGGTCGCTCGTCACGTCCATCATTTTGATGGTCTTGGGCCTCATCGGCGCGGGTGTTCTCCTGTATCTCAACTACTGCAAAGAGGGTGCGCTCATCGGCAGCAAACAGGGCGATCCCTGCGGCATCACCGAATACATCAAGGCGTATAAGGACGACGTTCCCTACTACGACAAAATCAACCTGCTCGGCGCCAACTATCCGCCCGCCCCGCCCGAGGAAAAGAAGGGCAAGAGGGCAGAACCCGCCGAAAAACAACAGGACGAACCGCCCGCAGAGCAGGACGAGCAGCTCGTGCCCACAGAGCAGGACGAGCAACACCCGCCCGAGGAGCAGTGATATGAGAAATTTAACGCTACTTACCGACCTCTATCAGATCACGATGGGGCAGGGGTACTTCAACGAGGGCAGGCACGAGGAGATGGCGGCATTCGACATCTTCTTCCGCCCCAACAAGCTCATCACCTATTCGGTGGCGGCGGGCATGGAGCAGGCCGCAGAGTGGCTCTTAAATCTCCGCTTCGAAGAGGACGACATCGAATATCTCCGCTCGCTGCACATCTTCTCGGAGGACTATCTTTCCTACCTTGCGGGGCTCCGCTTTACGGGCGACATGATCGCAGTGAGAGAGGGCGAGATCGTCTTCCCCTACGAGCCCATCCTCACCATCAAGGCGCCCATGATCCAGGCGCAGCTTGCAGAGACCGCGCTCTTAACGTTTGTCAACCATCAGACGCTGATTGCCAGCAAGGCCGCCAAAATTTGCGCGGCGGCGGGCGGCGGCGTGATGGAGTTCGGCCTCCGCCGTGCGCAGGGCGCGGATGCGGGCATCTACGGTGCGCGTGCCGCCATGATCGGCGGCTGCGTGGGCACTTCCAACGTCTATGCGGGCAAGCTCTTCGATGTGCCCGTCTCGGGTACGATGGCGCACAGCTGGGTGATGAACTTCCCCTCGGAAATAGAGGCCTTCCGCGCCTATGCAAAGAGCTTCCCCAAGGGCTGTTTGCTGCTTGTCGATACCTACGATACGTTAAAGAGCGGCGTTCCCAACGCCATCAAGGTCTTTAAGGAGATGAGAGCTTCTGGGCTGGAGCCCGTCGGCATCCGCCTCGATTCGGGCGATCTTGCCTATCTTTCCAAGGAAGCGAGGAAGATGCTTGACAGAGCAGGCTTTGAAAAAGCCATTATCTGCGCCTCGGGCGATTTGGACGAATATTCCATCCGCTCCTTGAAGGAGCAGGGCGCCCGCATCGACACCTGGGGCGTGGGCACCAAGCTGATTACGAGTGCCGATATGCCCGCGCTCGGGGGCGTGTATAAGCTCGCCGCCGTCTTTGAAAACGGCGAGGAAATTCCAAAAATCAAGCTCTCCGACACCACCGAGAAGGTCACAAATCCGGGGATGAAGGACGTCTTCCGCCTCTACGACAACGCCTCGGGCAAGGCGATCGCCGACTATATCGTCCGCGCGGGGGAGGAAGTGGATACTTCAAAGCCTTTAGAACTCTTCCACCCCGTCGAGACGTGGAAGCGCATGACGGTTGAGAACTTCTCCGTCCGCAACATCCGCACGGCGTGGATCGTGGGCGGCAAGCGCGTCATGGGCACAAAGTCTTTAAAGGAGCTCAACGCCTATTTCAACGGGGAATATGCGCGGTTCTGGGAGGAATACACCCGCCTCGACATGCCGCACATCTATAAAGTCGATCTTTCGCCCGCGCTGCACGGCCTCAAGACGGACATGATGCACCGCTACGGCAAGGGAGTATAGCATGCTCAGACGTTATTCCGCAAAGGAAGTGCGCGCGCTCGTTGCCCGCCTCAAGGAGGAATACGACGCCGTCCTAAAGCGCCAGAGGGAAGTTACCGAAGAGATCCGTGCCGACAACAGAAGGCTTCGCGCCCGCCTCTCCGTCCTCGAAGGGCAGAAGGGGGAGGTCTCCGAAGCGCTCATGCGCGCCGTTCAGGAAGGGGAGCGCATCAAGAAGGAGGGCTCGGAGCAGGCCGAGAGCGACCGAAGGGAACTCAGGCTTCTTGCCGACAAGTGCCGCCTCTTTCTCGACAAGCTTTCCGCCAAATATCCCGACGAAGAGGACGTCAAGGACTTTCAAGCCTTCACGCACACCCTCTATGTCTATTTGGGCGAGGAAGAGCCCGAGGACGTGTTCGACATGGACGAAGTCTTAAACCCCAAATATCCCTTGGATCTTTCCAAGCTCTGCAAGGAGCTCGGCCTCATGGACGACGGAAACTGAATCCGAAAACGCATTTATGAAGCAAAAACTCATCGCATTTTTCAAAAACAAGCAGAACATCGTATACATCGTCTCGATTTTGGTGTTCGCGGCGCTTCTCACCGTCGACCTTACGACAAAGGCGTGGGCGGCTGAGACCCGTATTAACCAGCCCGAGTACTTCCTCGGCTTTATCAAATTCACATACGCCGAAAATGAAGGGATGGCGTGGGGTTTGTTTAAGGACAACCCGACTGCCATGAACTTCATCACCGCCTTCACGGTGGTGCTCATCCTCGGGCTCGGCGTGCTCTATTTCACGCTCTTTAAGAAGAACACCCCCGCGCGCATCGTGCTCGCCGTCATCGAGGCGGGCGCCATCGGCAACCTCATCGACCGAGTTGTCCTCGACTATGTCCGCGACATGGTGGACGTCTCCCCGCTCGGCTTCGGCATATGCAACTTTGCAGACTTCTTCATCACCTTCGGCGGCGTCATCCTCCTCTTCATCATCGTCTTTATCGGCAAGGACGCGCTCTTCCCCTTAAAGAAGGAGTGGCGCGAAGAAGCCAAGCGGGAAGAGGAAGCAAAGAACGCATTAAAGGCCGCAGAAAAGGGTGAACTTCCCGAAGTCCTTCCCGAAGAACTTCCCGAAGTTCGGAGCGAACCATCTTCCGATGCGCCCTCTCCCGAAGAGACGGAAGGGGAAGCGCCCAAGCACGATGAATAGGCAGCAGTTTGTCGCGGAGGAACCCCTCCGCGTCGACGTGTTTGTAAGCGAAAAAATTTCCCTTACGCGCAGCGCCGTCAAAAAGCTTGCGGAGGAAGGGCACCTCTTCGCCTCCAACAGGCCCGTCAAGGCGGGCTATGTCCTAAAGGCGGGCGAGGAAGTCACCATCGAAATTCCCGACCCCGTTCCCATTGCGGCAAAGCCCGAGGACATCCCCCTCGACATCGTCTACGAGGACGAGGATATCGCCGTCATCAACAAGCCGCAGGGCATGACGGTGCACGCGGGCAGCGGCAACTACGAGGGCACGCTCGTCAACGCGCTCTTATTTCGCCTCGATAAGCTGAGCGGCATCAACGGGGAACTGCGCCCCGGCATCGTCCATCGCATCGATAAAGATACCTCGGGCCTTTTAGTCGTCGCCAAGAACGACATGGCGCACCTCTCCTTAAGCAAGCAAATTCAGGAAAAGACCTGCCACAGAGAATACATCGCCCTCTTAGAGGGCGTCCTCAAAGAGGACAGCGGAAAAGTTATCACCGACATCGGCAGAGACCCGAAGGACCGCTTAAAGATGGCCGTCCTTCCCGCGGGGAGAGGGCGGCTTGCCGAGACGGACTGGGAAGCCGCAGAGCGCTTTGCCCGCAATACACTCGTAAAATTCACGCTGCACACGGGGAGGACGCACCAGATCCGCGTACACGCCAAGTATTTGGGGCACCCCGTCGTGGGAGACCCCGTCTACGGCTATAAAAAGCAGCGGTTCGAACTCAACGGCCAGCTGCTGCACGCCTTCCGCCTGACCCTCACCCACCCCCGAACGGGCGAGCGCATGACCTTTTCCGCGCCCCTTCCCGACTATTTTGAACGCATTCTGACCATCGTGAGAGGTGACAAATGAAGAACATCATCGACGCAGAAACCCTCGCCCGCACCATCCGCCGCCTATCCGCGGAGGCCGTCGAGCTCGAAAAGGGCACCAAAAACGTCGTCCTCATCGGCATCCGCACGCGCGGCGTCATTTTGGCGCGCCGTATGCAGGCGGAGATCGAAAAGCTCGAAGGAGTCAAGCTGCCCCTCGGCATCTTGGACATCGCGCTCTACCGCGACGACTTACTTTCGGGCGGGTGCGACGCCGTCTTCAAGGGGAGCGAGATAGACTTCGACATCGAGGGCAAGAAGGTCATTCTTTTAGACGACGTCCTCTACACGGGGCGCACCGTCCGCGCGGCGCTCTCGGCGCTCTCGGCGCTCGGCAGGGCGGAGAGCATCCGCCTCTTCTGCCTTGTGGATAGAGGCCACAGGGAGCTTCCCTTCCGCGCCGACGGCGTGGGCAAGAACGTTCCCACGAGCAAAAAGGAGCGCATCGTCGTTCACTTTAAGGAGACGGACGGCGAGGACGGCGCCTACATCATCTAATATCAAGGAGCTACTTCTATGCAGCATCTCATCGCGATCGTTGGGCGGCCCAACGTCGGCAAGAGCACATTCTTCAATAAAGTCATCGGGCGCAAGCTCTCCATCACGGAGAATCGCCCCGGGGTGACGCGCGACCGCATCTACGCCTCCGCAGAGTGGCGGGGCAAGCCCTTCACGCTCGTCGATACGGGCGGCATCGAACTCAAGAGCGAGGACGTCATGTGGAAGCAGATCGCAGCGCAGGCAAAGCTCGCCGTCGAGACCGCCGACGTCATCCTCTTCTTTGTCGATGGACGTGAGGGGCTCACGAGCTCCGACTACGACGTTGCCGACTATCTCCGCCGCAGCCGCAAGCCCGTCGTGCTCGTCGTCAACAAGTTAGACGAATACTCCGGAGACAAACTCTTCGAATTTTACTCCCTCGGCCTCGGGGAGCCCTTCGGCATCTCTGCAGAGCACTCCCGCGGCATCGGCGATGTCTTGGATGAAGCCGTCGCTGCCTTCGAAGAGGGGGAGGAAGAACAGACCGACGCTCTCCGCATCGCCGTCGTCGGCAAGCCCAATGCGGGCAAGAGCTCGCTCGTCAACCGCATTTTGGGCGAGGAGCGCACCATCGTCACCGACATCGCGGGCACCACGCGCGACGCCATCGACACCCCCTTCGAGCGCGACGGCGAAAAGTACGTCATCATCGACACGGCGGGCATTCGCCGCAAGCGCTCCGTCGAGGACAACGTCGAGTACTACTCCGTCCTCCGCGCCTTCGACGCGGTGAGAAGGGCAGACGTCGCCGTGCTCGTCGTCGACGCGACGGAAGGCCTCACCGAGCAGGACGTGCGCATCATCGGCATGGTGCACGAGGAAGGCAAGCCCTCCGTCATCGTTATGAACAAGTGGGACCTCGTCGAAAAGGACACCCACACCATCGAGACATTCGAGAGCAAGCTCAAAGAGGACTTGAAGTTCATGGACTACTTCAAGTCCGTGTATATCTCCGCCAAGACGGGCCAGCGCGCCGAAAAGGTATTAAAGCTCGCCCGCGAGGCGTACGACCACGCGCACTTCCGCATCCCGACGGGAGCCTTAAACGACCTTCTCATGGACGCGATGCGCATCTCCGAGCCGCCGTCCTACCTCGGCCGCAGGCTCAAGCTCTACTACGCCTCGCAGGTGAGCGTCGCGCCGCCCAACTTCGTGCTCATGGTCAACGACGAAAATCTCCTGCACTTCTCCTATGCGCGCTATCTCGAGAACGTCATCCGCCAGGCATACGACTTCTCTGGCACGCCCATCCGCATCCAAGTGAGGAACAAGAAGGACTGAGGGGGCGCATATGAAAGAACTTTTCTTTTCCGAGAGCTGGTATTGGTTTTTGCTGATGGCAGTCGTCTGCTACCTTTTGGGCTGCGTCAACTTCGCGATGATCATCGCCCGCACCAAGCATAAGGACGCCCACAAGATCGGCAGCGGCAACCCCGGCACCATGAACATGAGCCGCGAGTTCGGCCTTAAAGTGGGCCTTATCAACTTCCTTCTCGACGTCTGCAAGGGGGGCGTGCCCGCTCTTATCAGCTATTTTATCTTCAGAAATTACGTCTTTGCGGGAACGGACGTTTTGGTCTCCGATTTCACCCGCTACTTCTGCGGCGTGTTTGTCATCATCGGGCACATCTGGCCCGTCACCATGCGCTTTAAGGGCGGCAAAGGCATTGCATCGACTCTCGGCCTCTTTTGGTTTGCCCTCGGCTGCGAGGTGGGCTGGTACTCGGCGCTCGCCCTCGGCTGGCTCATCTGCGTGCTCCTATTCATCGTCTTTACCGAGCTCGGCTCCATGGGCTCACTTTTGGGCGTCACCGGCTTTTCCATCTGGCAGGGCATTCTCTTCTATTTGAAGTACGCACCCGAGCTTTCCAACGTTTGGGTGATCATGCTCTTTATGCTTCTTCTCGTTCTCAACTTCCTCACCTGGTTTGCGCACCGCAAGAACCTTATCCGCCTCTTTCAGGGCGAGGAACACAGAACATCCGTCAAAAAGCTCTCCAAGGGCAAGCGCGGCATGCAAAATATGTAAGCCCACAGGCAGAAGAAAATTGCGCGTTTTCGCGCAGTTTTTATGTAAAACGCAATCTTTCACGGCGTTTTCATTGTATCTCAGCCGCATTTTTGCTATAATAGAAAGGAAACAGGTGCGAGGGCTTTTCCGCGCGCCTTTGAAATACGAGGGATATGAACGCGATCGAATTTGAAAACGTCAGCTTCTCCTATGAGGAAGGCGGGGCGTTTCAAATCAAAAATTTAAATTTTCATGTAGAGGAAGGGGAGTTCCTCGCCATTTTGGGGCACAACGGCAGCGGCAAATCGACGCTCGCCCGCCTTTCCAACGGGCTCCTCGAAGCCGACAGCGGCGTTATCCGCGTCTTTGGGGAAGAACTCACCGAAAAAAACCTCTTCGATATCCGCAAGCAGGTGGGCATCGTCTTTCAGAACCCCGACAACCAGACGGTCGCCTCCATCGTCGAGGACGACATCGCCTTCGGCGCGGAGAACATCGCCCTCCCGCGCGAGGAGATAGGGGTGCGCATCGACTTCGCCTTAAAGGCAGTCGGCATGGAGGAATACCGCCACGCCACCGTCTCCCGTCTCTCGGGCGGGCAGAAGCAGCGCATTGCGATCGCAGGCGTGCTCGCCGTCATGCCCAAGGTGCTCATCTTGGACGAGTCCACCGCCATGCTCGACCCGCGCGGCCGCAGGGAGATCATCGACTGCGTCACCCGCCTCAACAGGGAAGAGGGCATCACCGTCGTCCTCATCACGCACTTCATGGAGGAAGCTCTAAGGGCGACCCGCGCCATCGTCATGAACCGCGGGGAGATCGTCATGCAGGGCGCCCCGCAAGATATCTTCGAACGCCATGAAGAACTCTTAACATACAATCTCACATTGCCCCTCATCGGGCGCATCTGCAAGGAACTGCGCGCGGGCGGTCTGCCCGTTTGCGACACGCTGGACGCCAAAAGTCTTGCAAAGGAGATCGCACAATGCGTATCCAAGCAGAGCACTTAAACTATACCTACAATCAGGGTTCCCCCTTTGCAAAGGCCGCCTTAAAGGACGTCTCTCTCACGGTGGAGGAAGGGGAGTTCTTCGGCATCATCGGCCACACGGGCAGCGGCAAGAGCACCTTCGTCCAGCACCTCAATGCCCTGCTCCGCGTGCCGACATCGCTTAAGAAGTACCATAAAAAGCGCAAATCGCCGCCCTCCGACACCGTCCTTAAAGTGGGGGAGTTCGACCTCACCGATAAAAAGACGGACTTCAACGCCCTGCGCAGCAAGGTGGGCATGGTGATGCAGTACCCCGAGTACCAGCTCTTTGCCGAGACCGTCTTTGACGACGTCGCCTTCGGCTATAAGAACTTCGCCCCCCAAAAGCCGACGAAGGAGCAGGTGGAAAACGCCGTCAGAGACGCGCTCACCATCGTGGGGCTCGACTATAACGAAGTCAAGGACATGTCTCCCTTCGATCTCTCGGGCGGCCAGAAGCGCCGTGTCGCCATCGCGGGCGTCATCGTCACGAAACCTGAAATATTGGTGCTGGACGAGCCCGCCGCAGGCCTCGACCCCCTCGGCAAGCAGGAGATCATGGAACTTCTCCACCGCCTGCATGCCTCGTGGTGCAAGTCCATCCTCATCGTCTCGCACGACATGGACGAGATCGCCGAAAACTGTACGCGCGTCGCCGTCTTTTCGGAGGGGGAAGTCAAGTATGTTTTGCCCCCCAAGGAGCTCTTCACCCATTCCGAAGAACTTCTCTCCCTCGGCCTCGACGTGCCGCTCACCGCCAAGGTGTGTTTGGAGCTCAAAAAGCTGGGCATCGATGTAAAGTGTGACTTCACGACGGAGGACTTCTTAAAACAGACGCTCGCCCTCGCGGGGAAGGGGGTGGCAAAGTGAAAGATGTCGCATTCGGGCAGTACTACCCGACAAAGTCCTTCGTTCACAACCTCGACCCCCGCCTCAAGATACTCTTCCTCATCGCCTATATCGTCGCGATCTTCCTTGCCAACAACTTTGCGGGGCTCGCGTGCTGTCTTTTCGTCCTCATCCTTGCCATCGGTTTTTCGCGTGTGCCCGTCCTTCGGGTATTCAAGGCCATCAAGGGCATCCTCTTTCTCATCATCTTTACGACGGTCCTGAACCTTCTCTTCTACAACGGAGAGACGGTGTACGCCGAATGGTGGATCTTCACCATCACGAAAGAGGGCATCATCTTCAGCGCCTTCCTCGTCGTAAGGCTGGTCCTTCTCATCACCTGTTCGTCTCTTCTCACCTATACGACGACCCCTGTCGCCCTCACCGACGGTATCGAGAGTTTGCTCTATCCGCTCACCTGGATCAGATTCCCCGTCAGGGAGCTTGCCCAGATCATGAGCATCGCGCTCCGCTACATTCCCATCCTCATCGACGAGACGGAGCGCATCATGAATGCCCAGAAGGCGAGGGGCGCCAATTTTGAGACGGGCGGGCTTGTAAGCCGCGTCAAGGCGGTCATCCCCGTGCTCATCCCGCTGCTTCTCTCCTCCTTTAGAAGGGCAGAGGAGCTCGGCGACGCGATGGAGGCGCGCTGCTACACGGGCGGCAAGAAGCGCACCAAGTTTAAGAAGCTGCGCTTCACTTGGAGAGATGTCCTCGCCTTCCTTCTCATCGCGGCGCTCATCACGGGCGTGGTGCTCCTCAAAATTTACCTGGGGGCAACGGTATGAAGGCGCTCCTTTTAGTAAGTTACGACGGCACCGACTTCTCGGGCTGGCAGCGTCAGAAGGGAAAGCGCACCGTGCAGCAGGTGATGGAAGAGGCGGCGGAGCGGGCGTTTTCTATCCCCGTCACGCTCACCGCGAGCGGCAGGACGGACGCGGGCGTGCATGCCATCGGCCAAGTGGTCGAAGGGGACTTCCCCGACAACGTGCCCGCAGAAAAGCTCAGGGAGTGCCTCAATACACAGCTTCCGCCCGACGTAAAAGTGTTGAGAAGCATCGCCGCACCCGAAAACTTCGACGTCACGCGGCAGGCAAAGCGCAAGACGTATTGCTACAGGGCGTATTTTGCAAAGAGCGAACTTCCTCTTGTTTCCCGCTATGCGGCACGGCTGAAATTCAAGCCCGAATTAAATAAGATGAAGGAAGCCGCAAAGCTCCTTAAGGGAACGCACGACTTTGCTGCCTTCCGCGCCTCGGGCTACACCTCCAAGACAAGCGAGAGGAAAATCTATAAAGTAAAGATCGAAAAGCAGTCCATCCCGTTCGGCACGCTCTACACGGTGCGCGTCACGGGCAACGGATTTCTCTACAACATGGTGCGCATCCTCGCGGGCGAACTGTTTGCAGTCGGCTGCGGCAAGCCGGAGGGGATCACGCGCGCCTTTCAGACGGGGGAGCGGAGCGCTCTCTCTGCAACGATGCCGGCCCGCGGGCTTGTGCTCGAGAGCGTCGACTACGGCATAAAAGATTTGTTCCCGTAAGGAGGAATGATGGAATTTTTTGAATTATTCAATATTCCCATGTTGTTCATGTCGGAGATCATCAACTTCATCATCAAACCCGAGATCAACGACGTCTACGACTTTTCAAACATCGTCTTGAGCTATTACTTCATTTCGGCGCTCTGCGTTTTGGGCGTCTATCTTGTCCTGCTGCTCTTCGGCGGCATCGGGCTAAATAAGCTCGCCAAGAAGCAGGGGCTCAAGCACCGCTGGATGGCATTCCTTCCCTTCTTCAACACCTATTATGCGGGCAAACTTGCGGGCGAGACGCAGTTCTTCGGCCAAAAGATGAAGCGCGTGGGGCTTTATGCCATGCTGTCGGAGATCGCCTACGTCGCCTTGCAGATCTTCGTGTTGGTCGCAACGGTCATCTCCTACTTCCCGCAGTACCTCACGCTTGAAGTTACCGACAACGTGCTCATCGGCCAGCCCAATGCCGATTTGCCCTCGTGGGTCGAACCATCCATCACCTACGGCGGGCTCGTGGCCTACCTCGTGTGGTTCTTCGTCCTCATCTTCTTCTGCGTCCTCTACATCGCCTTCTTCCGCAAGTACTACGCCCGCGGGCCCATTTTGCTTGCCTTCCTCTCGTCCATTCTGCCCTTCAGAGGGTTCACCATCTTCGCGGTGAGGAACAACGCCCCCGTCGACTATAACGACTACATCCGCCGCCGCACGCAGGCGTATATGCGCGGCAACGGCCCCTATGGCCCTCAGAATGGCCCCTACGGCGGAAACGGCCCCTATGGCCCTCAGAGCGGTCCCTACGGCGGGAACACCCAAAACAACGCCCCCGACCCCTTCGAAGGCTTCGGCGGCCCCGAAAACACCAATTCGGGCGGCTCCGGCGGCTCCAACAGTTCGGACGACGATCCCTTCTCGGAATTTAACGACAAGAAGTAAACTTTTACGGCTCCCCCCGAGCGGGGAGCCGTTTTGAATGCAAAAATCGGTTTACATCCGACGGCGAGTTTGCTATAATTATAAACAAAGATTATAGTAGGTTATGCACCGTCGGGATATTCACGGCGAAGATATAGGAGACGCTTATGGAACTCATCTCGGCGATCGCCACGGCGCAGGGCACGGGCGGGGTTGCCATCATCCGTGTGAGCGGTGAGGAATCGCTCCCGCTCGCAAAGCAGATGTTCTCCCGCAAGGGGGAATTCGAGCCCAACCGCCTGTATGCGGGCACCATCGACGGCGGCACGCTCACCGACTTCGGCATGTGCGTCTATTTCAAAGCCCCTCATTCCTTCACGGGTGAGGACACAGTGGAATTTCACTGCCACGGCGGGGTGGAGATCGCCCGCGCCGTCTTAAAGCGCACATTTGATTTAGGCGCCCGCCCTGCCGAGGCGGGGGAGTTCACCCGCCGCGCCTTCTTAAACGGCAAGCTCTCCCTCTCCGCCGCCGAGGGCCTCGGGGAGATGATCTCCGCCCGCTCGGAAGCGCAGGCAAAGGCGGGCTATCTTCTCTATGGCGAAAAGCTCACCAAAGAGGGCAAACGCCTGCAGGCGCTCTTAAAGGAGTGCCTCGCCGAGGTGGATGCCGACGTCGACTACCCCGAAGAGGACCTCTCCATCGAGACGGGCAAATCGAGCGATCAACGCCTCTCTGTCGTCGAGAGCGGCCTTTTCGCCCTCTTAAAGCAGTACCGCGCCGGCAAGCGCATCCGCGAGGGGGTCAATGTCGTCCTCTGCGGCAAGCCGAATGCCGGCAAGAGCTCGCTCCTCAACGCCCTCCTGGGCTATGACAGGGCGATCGTCTCTTCCGAGGCAGGCACCACGCGCGATATCGTCGAAGCCTCCCTCGAGCTCAACGGCGTCCTCTTCCTTCTCACCGACACGGCGGGCCTTCGTGAGGGGGAGGGGGAAATCGAAAGAGAGGGCATCCGCCGCGCCCGCGCCGCCCTGGAGCGTGCCGACGTCGTCGTCTGGGTGCGCGAGGACGACGAAAAACCCGCCCTCCCCGAAGGGGCAGCCCTCATTGTCGTGGGCTCCAAGAGCGATCTGGGCGAAAAGCGCGATGCCGACATCTCCGTCTCCGCCGTGACGGGCGAGGGCATCGAAGAGCTCAAAGAGCGCATCTATGAAGCAGGCTTCGGCAGGGAGAACGACGGCGTGTATCTTTTGGAAGAGCGCCACTTTCGCGCAGTAAAGGAGGCGAACGAGGCCGTTCGTGCCGCCCGCCGCGCCATTTCCGAAGGGCTTCCTTCCGAACTCTACGCCGAGGACATCAAGCGCGCCTATGTCGCATTGGGGCTTATCAGCGGCGAGAGTGCCACCGAGGACATCATCACCGAAATTTTTTCGAAATTCTGCGTCGGAAAATAAGCGAACGTTTGGCGGCATCGCCATGCAAAGGAGAGAGTATGGTCAATTTAGAACTCTACCGCGTGTTTTACACGGTCGCAAAATGCGGGAGCCTCACAAAAGCTGCTCAGGAGCTGTATATCTCCCAGCCCGCCGTCTCGCAGGCCATCCGTCAGCTCGAAAATCAGCTCGGCACCACGCTGTTCAACCGCGTGCACAAGGGCATGGAGCTCACCAAGCAGGGGGGCGATCTCGTCTTTGAGGACGTCTCCCGCGCCCTGCAGCTTTTAGACGGGGTGGAGAGCAGGCTCTCCGAGCTCAAAAAGAGCGCCACGGGCACGCTGCGCATCGGCGCTTCGGAGACCATCTTTCAGTACGTCCTCGCGGAGAAGCTCGTAAAGTATCACGCGCTCTATCCCGACGTCAAATTTGAACTTCTCTCCGACGTCTCCCCCAAGACCATCGAGCAGTTAAAGACCGACCGCTGCGACGTCGGCTTTTTAAACTTCCCCATTCCCGAGGACGACGGCATCGTCGTTCGGCAGACCATCATGCTTCTAAACGACGTGTTCATCGCCGGCAAGGGGTTCGAGCGCTTCCGCGGCCGCCCCGTTCCCTTATGGGAGCTTACGGACGAGCCGCTCCTTCTGATGGAGCCGCACACCGTTGCGCGCAGCGCCGTCGACCACTTTTGCACGAGTCTCGGCATCCGCTTCCGCCCGACCATCGAGGTCGACAGCTGGGGCTTTATGAAGAAGCTTGTAAAAGAGGGCATGGGCATCGGCTGCATCCCGAGAGAATACATGCTGCCCGAGGCTGCGGACGGCTCCATCTTCGAGATCGAAGTGACCCCCGCAATGCCTTCCCGCTCGGTGGGGGTGGCGCTCCCCAAGAACACGAGCATCTCCTACGCCCTCCGCGCCTTTCTGGAACTCTTCCGCGAGGGTTAAACTTCATCGCATAAAAGAGGACGCAGGCCAACCCGGCCTGCGTCTTTTAATTCCTTGAAGTCAGTCGCTGTTCTGCTCGTGCTTTTCGCGCGCCTTTTTCTCCCGTTCTTCCTGCTTCTTTTCATACTTGCGTTCGGGGAAGAAGACGCCGAGCACGATAAAATATCCCGCAAAGATGAGGAACATGGGGAGCAAGATCACGGAGACAAAATTGACGACGCTCCCGGCTGCACCGGATGGGCCGACCTGCATCGAATCTGCTCCATAGAACGCATAGAGTACCGCAAAACAGCAGGCAATGAGAAGAATTACGGCAATGAGGATGCATTTGACGCCGAAGTGCTTGATCGTGCCCTTCTTTGCCTGCACTACGGGCATGGCGACCGCGATCCCCGTCAAAAAGAAGCCCAAAAGAACTAGCCATAACACTGTTGCACCGACATTATAGGTCATAGTTTCCCCTCGCCTTATTTTAATAAGGACTTCATATCATTCTATGGCTTCATTATATCATAATTTTCTTACTTTTCAAGAGGGGGGGGGATTTTCACACAACTTTCACAAACGAGAATGCCTTTGCGAATTGTGAACGCAGATTGAAACCTTGCGACGGGCGGGTGTACTTTATAGGAACGTGCGATAATTGCTTGCCTCTCTTTAAAAGCTTTGCTATAATATTTGGGTATATCCGAAAGGAGGAACTTCATGAAAGGCATCATCTTAGCGGGCGGCAGCGGAACAAGGCTGTATCCGCTCACCAAGGTCACGAGCAAACAGCTCCTGCCTGTCTACGATAAACCCATGATCTACTACCCGCTCTCCACGCTCATGCTGGCGGGCATTCGCGATATTTTGATTATCTCCACTCCCGAGGACACGCCCCGCTTCGAGGCGCTCTTCGGCGACGGCAGCAAGGTGGGGCTTCATCTCTCCTACGCCGTTCAGCCCACCCCGGGCGGGCTTGCGCAGGCGTTCCTCATCGGCGAGGACTTTATCGGGCAAGACGACGTCTGCATGGTGCTGGGCGACAACATCTTCTACGGCAACGGCCTGAAGCGGGCGCTTTCCCGCGCCGTCTCCAATCTGAAGGAGAAAAAGGCGACCGTGTTCGGCTACTATGTGCCCGACCCCGAGCGCTTCGGCGTCGTCGAGTTCGACGGCGAGGGGAGAGCGGTCTCCATCGAGGAAAAGCCGCAAACCCCCAAGAGCAACTACGCCGTCGTGGGGCTCTATTTTTACCCGAACAGCGTGGTGGAGACGGCAAAGCACATCCGCCCCTCTCAAAGAGGGGAGCTGGAGATCACCTCCGTCAATCAGGAGTATTTGAGAACGGGAGAGCTCGACGTCATCACTTTCGGCCGCGGGTTCACCTGGCTGGATACGGGCACGCACGAGTCCCTCGCCGATGCGACCGCCTTTGTGCGCATGATCGAGCAGCATCAGGGCTTAAAAATCAGCTGCATTGAGGAAATTGCATATAAAAATGAGTGGATCACGAGGGAGCAGCTGCTCTCTCAGGCGGAACTCATGAAGAACAATGGCTACGGGAAGCATTTAAAGCAGGTCGCCGAGGGGAAGATCCTTTACTGACGGGAGAAAAGCATGGACGTATCCGTGATCATGATCAACTACAATACGTTTGATCTTACGAAAGATGCTCTAAACAGTATCTTTAAAAACACAAAAGATTTAACGTATGAAATTATCCTCATCGACAACGCCTCTCCCGACGGCTCGGGCGAAAAGCTCCGCGATCTGTATGGCGACAAAATCGTCTATCTGCAATCGGGCGGAAATTTGGGAACCTCGAAAGCGTTCAATCTGGGGCTCAAGCGTGCTTCGGGAAAGTATATCCTCTGGCTGAACACAGATATTCTCTTTCAGAATAATTTTATCAAGATACTTTATGACTATATGGAGAGCGACCCCAAATGCGGTGTATGTGGGGGGAATTTGCTCGATATAAATGGCAAGCCCATGAACTCCTGCCGCAAGCAGTTTGAGAGCATTCGCTCGCTTAAGCGCGATAATAGTATTCTCTGCAACATCTTAAAGAAGCTTGCGCCGCGCAGGAACGACTACAACTATACGGGCAAGGCTCAGCGCGTCGCTTGGGTGTGCGGGGCAGACATGATGGTGCGCCGCAAGGTGTTCGACGAGATCGACCCCTTCGACGAGGTCATCTTCATGTACGCCGAGGAAGAGGAATTTCAGTATCGCATGACGAAACAAACTGATTATACGGTCATGTCGGTGCCGTGGGCGCAGATGTACCACCTCGAGGGCGGCAGCGTCAAAAAGCGCAAGACGACTTTCAACGAGCATTGGGAAAAGCTCATGCTGCTCGGTCTTCCTCGCTTTTTCTACCTTCGCTACGGCGAGAAGGGGGTCAGAGACTATTTGAAGGTCCGCATCCGCGGACTCAAGAAACTGCGCTTTTTGGAGCTGCTTATCGGTCGAAAAGGGGAAGCGGAGCGCCACGGGAAAATGATCAAACTCTATCAGGAGACGCTCAACGATTTCGCGCCCTATCTTTCTAAGCTCAAAGGGGAGGGCGCTCAACAAGGAGAAACAGTATGACCATATTCGTCACAGGCGGGGCGGGGTTTATCGGCAGTAACTTCATCTTCCATATGCTGAAAACCCACCCCGATTACCGCATCGTCTGCATTGATAAGCTCACCTATGCGGGCAATCTTTCGACGCTTTCAAGCGTGATGGACGCGCCCAATTTCCGCTTTGTAAAGCTGGATATCTGCGACAGAGCGGGCATTTTCGCCCTCTTTGAGGAAGAAAAACCCGATGTCGTCGTCAATTTTGCGGCGGAGAGCCATGTCGACCGCTCCATCGAGAACCCGTCCGTCTTTTTGGAGACCAACATTTTGGGCACGTCCGTGCTTTTGGATGCGTGCAGAACGTACGGAATTTCGCGCTATCATCAGGTCTCGACGGACGAAGTGTACGGCGATCTGCCGCTCAATAGGCCCGATTTATTCTTCACGGAAGAGACGCCGCTGCATACCTCGAGCCCGTATTCTGCGTCCAAGGCGAGCGCCGATCTCTTGGTCCTCGCCTACCACCGCACCTACGGGCTGCCCGTGACCATTTCGCGCTGCTCCAACAACTACGGGCCCTATCATTTTCCCGAGAAGCTCATTCCGCTCATGATCATAAACACCTTGGCAAATAAGCCGCTTCCCGTGTACGGAACGGGGGAAAATGTGCGCGATTGGCTGTATGTGGAGGACCATTGCAGGGCGATCGACCTCATTCTGCACAATGGAAGAATTGGGGAAATTTATAATGTAGGCGGTCACAATGAGATGAGAAATATCGATATCGTAAAACTCATCTTAAAGGAGCTCGGAAAGAGCGAGAGCCTCATCACCTTTGTGGCCGACCGTAAGGGGCACGATATGCGCTACGCCATCGACCCGACGAAGATCCATACCGAACTCGGTTGGCTGCCCGAAACGAAATTTCAAGATGGTCTCAAAAAGACAATTGAGTGGTATCTTACAAACCGCGATTGGTGGGAAGAGATCGTCTCGGGCGAGTATCAAAATTATTACCAAAAGATGTACGGAGACCGCAAATGAAAGTGGTAGTGACTGGCGCGCGCGGGCAGCTGGGCACGGACGTTGTAACGGAGCTTCTCAGCCGCGGGCATGAGGCGTTCGGGTGCGATCTTCCCGAACTCGATATCACAGATGAATATTCTGTATTAAAATATATTGAGAACATTCATCCCGATGCCGTCATTCATTGCGCCGCCTGGACGCAAGTTGACGCCGCCGAGGACAACAGAGAGAAGGTGTTTGCAGTCAACGCCGAGGGCACAAAACACGTTGCAAAAGCGGCGGCGGCCGTGGGCGCGAAGCTCTTGTACCTTTCCACCGACTACGTCTTTGACGGCACAGGCACCGCCCCGTGGCGCGCCGATGAGACGCATTTTGCGCCGCAGAACGTGTACGGAATGTCGAAATTGGCGGGCGAAAATGCCGTTTTTGAGCTGACACCGTGTCACTTCATCGTGCGCATCGCGTGGGTGTTCGGCCTCAACGGCAATAATTTTGTAAAGACCATGCTGCGCCTTGCAAAGTCTCATTCTTCTCTCCGCGTCGTCAACGATCAAGTGGGCACGCCCACCTATACGCCCGACCTTGCGCGCCTTTTAGTCGACATGATCGAGACGGAAAAATACGGCACCTATCACGCGACCAACGAGGGCGGCTTTTTGAGTTGGTACGACTTCGCCTGCGCCATCTTCCAAGAGGCGGGGCTTCCCGTCAACGTCATCCCCGTTTCGACCGCGGAGTATGGCCTTTCCAAGGCGGCGCGCCCTTTCAATTCCCGCCTCGATAAGAGCAAACTTTTAGAGAACGGCTTTACGCCGCTGCCCGATTGGCGGGACGCACTCAGACGCTATATAAAGGAGCTTTCCCTTGCAGATCACAGTTGAGAAAAATGTTGGCGGCATCGAGGGCCTCTGCATCATCACGCCCGCTGTTCACGGCGATGCCCGCGGCTACTTTATGGAGACGTATTCCGCCCGCGATATGAAGGAAGCGGGGTTGGAGATTCAATTTGTTCAAGACAATCAATCGAAGAGTTCGAAGGGCGTCTTACGCGGGCTGCACTTTCAGAAGCATTTCCCGCAGACCAAGCTCGTGCGCGTCATCAGGGGCGCCGTGTTCGACGTCGCCGTCGACCTTCGGAAGGGGAGCAAGACCTTCGGCAGGTGGTTCGGCGTGGAGCTCTCCGAAGAGAATAAGAAGCAGTTCTTGATCCCGAAGGGCTTTGCGCACGGGTTTTTGGTGCGCTCCGAAGAGGCAGAGTTCTGCTATAAGTGCGACGACTTCTATCACCCCGACGACGAGGGCGGCATCGCGTGGAACGACCCGGGCATCGGCGTCGATTGGGGCGTTTCGGGCGAATACACGGGCACGGCTTCGGGGGAGGGATATACGCTTCCCGATGGCACGCCTTTAAAACTTTCTTTCAAGGACGAGAAGTGGGGGAGTCTGTAAGGGCTCTCTCACGATATTGATTTATAAGTAAATTTAAATGGCGCAACGGATCACAGCTAAAAAACTGGCGAAGAACATGGCGGTCTCCATTGCGGCGCAGGCGGTGTCTGTGCTCGTGTCCTTCGTCATGTCGCTCGTCGTTCCCTCCCTCGTCAGCGAGTACACCTACGCCTATTGGCAGATGTATATGCTCTATGTGGGCTATGTGGGGGTACTGCATTTCGGGCTCTTGGACGGGCTCGTTCTGCGCTACGGCGCGTATGACTACGGGGAGCTCGACAAGGCGCGCATCCGCTCGCAGTTTACCCTGCTGCTTTCGATGCTCTCTTGCTTTGCCGTGCTTTTGGGGGTGACGTCGCTCTTTGCGTTTGAGGGCGAGCGCCGCTTCGTCTTTTTGTTCGTTGCCGTCGCCATCGTCACCAAAAATTTGGCGACGTACAACTCGTATATCTTCCAGATCACCAACCGCATCGAGCGGTACGCCGCCGTCACCATCGCGCAGAGGGGCTTTTTCGGGCTTTTGTCCGTCCTTCTGCTCGTGCTCGGGGTGGATAACTTTATCTATTACTGTCTTGCGGACATCGCGGGCGATGTGTTCGGGTTTTTCCTCGGGGTCATTTTCAATCGCGGGCAGGTGTATTTCGGGCGGCTTCTAAAGCGGAAGGACTTCTTGGAAGAGACCAAGGGCAACCTCTCTGCGGGCATCATTTTGCTGCTTGCCAACTGGTCGTCTGTGCTTCTCATTGGCAGCGCGCGCATGATCACCGAATGGCGGTGGGGGGAGCTCACCTTCGGAAAAGTTTCCTTCGCGTTCTCGCTCGCCAACGTCTTTTTGACGTTTGTGACGGCGGTGAGCGTCGTTCTGTTCCCCTCGTTAAAGCGGCTCGAGGAACAAAAGCTCCCCGAACTTTACGGGAACATCCGAAGGGCAATTTCGCTTTTGATGTTCTTCGTGCTTCTATTCTTCTTCCCGGGGCGGTGGATCGTCGAAAATTGGATCGAGAAGTATGCGGTGAGTTTAGAATACCTTGCGATCCTGGTGCCCTTTGTGGTGTTCTCGTCGAAGGTGAATCTTCTCACGAATAACTATCTCAAAGTTTACAGGAAGGAGAAGGCGATGCTGCTCGTCAACGTCATTTCGGTGGTGGTGGGGGCGGGGCTGTTTGCGCTCTCCGCGTACGTCTTTGACGATTTAAAGCTGCTTCTATACTGCGTCGTGTTCACCATCATGTTCAACTCGGTGCTCTCCGAGGCAGTCGTTATGCGGCTCATCAAAAAGCGCTTTGTCCTCTCCATGGTTGTGGAGATTTTGATGGCGGCAGCGTTCATTGCGATCGCCGTGCTGCTGCCCCTGTGGTGGGGGATGCTCGCCTACTTCGGCGTGTTCGTCCTCTACTGCATCTTCAACTTTCGGGCGATCAAACAGCTTTTGGATAAACTATTTCGCCGTATTCGCGCGGCGGGCTCAAAATAAGGAGAAAATATGGTAAAATTAGTGGTAGACAGTGCCTGCGACCTCGAGAAGGCGGAGGCAGACGCGCGGGGCATTACGCTCATGCCCCTTCTCATTCGCTTCGGCGAGGACGAGTACGAGGACGGCGTGACGCTCTCGCACCGAGAATTCTTTGAAAAGCTGATCGAGACAAGCGAGCTTCCCAAGACCAGCCAGATCAACGAGTACCGCTTTGAAGAGGCGTTTGAATACCTGACGGCTGACGGGAGCGAAGTCGTGTGCATCACGATCTCGTCCAAGCTCTCGGGCACATACTCGAGCGCCGTCAAGGCTGCCAAGAAGTTCGGGGGCAGGGTTTACGTTGTCGACAGCCTGAATGCCTGCATCGGCGAGCGCATCCTCGTGGACTATGCCGACCGCCTCGTAAAGGCGGGGGAGAGCGCAAAAGAGATCGTAAAAAAGCTTGAAGAGAGCAAGGGGAAAATTCACCTTCTCGCCGTTTTGGATACGCTGCAATATCTGAGAAAGGGCGGCAGAATTTCTTCCGTGACGGCGCTCGCGGGCGAGATGCTCTCCATCAAGCCCGTCATCTCCGTTGTCAAGGGGGAGGTGAAGCTCGTCGGCAAGGCGCTCGGCTCCAAGAAGGGCAATAACCTCTTGAACCGCCTTGTGGATGAGTGCGGGGGCATTGACTTCAGTATGCCCTATACGCTGGGGTATTCGGGGCTTTCCGACGAGTTCCTCTTAAAGTACATGCGCGACAGCGAGCACCTCTATAAGGAGCACACCGACCATGTGCCCTATTACCTCATCGGCAGCGCCATCGGTACGCACGTCGGGCCGGGAGCGATCGCCGTTGCGTTCTTCTCTAAGTAAAATAAGTTGTATGGCTCGGGCGAAGGCTCGGGCCTTTTTTGTTGTCCTTTCGCAAAAAAAGAAAATATCATGCAATGGGGAAGAATTTTTTGATAGAGGTGTTCTTACATTTCTGCTATAATGCCTCAAAAAGTATGGGGGAAGCTATGCGGAACTGCTTTGAACCAGGGAAAATTTGGTTGGATACGAGCGGCAGGCGCATTCAGGCGCACGGCGGCTCGATTTTTTATGAGAACGAGACGTACTACTGGTACGGGGAAAACAAGGAGCATACCGACGGGAAAAACGGCGTGTGGCACTGGGGCGTTCGGTGCTATTCCTCGAAGGACCTCTATAATTGGCAGGACGAGGGGCTCATCATTCCGCCCGTGTTAGATGACGAGACGTCGCCGCTGCACCCTTCTGCCATGATGGATCGCCCGCATATCCTCTATAACGAGAGCACGAAAAAGTATGTGTGCTGGCTCAAGATCATGGGGCGGGACGGTTCGCAGACGGAGACGGTACTCTCGGCCGATAACCTCTTGGGGCCCTATACCATCGTGCGGACGGGGCTCAAGCCCCTCGGCATGAGCGCGGGAGACTTCGACCTTGCAAAGGCGCCCGACGGGAAGGGGTATTACTTCTTTGAGCGCGTGCACTCTGAGACCATCATCGCCGATCTGACGGACGATTACACCGATGTGACGGGGTACTACTCGACGCACTTCCCGCATGCGGGCCCGCCCTATGTGCGCGAGGCGACGGCGCACTTTACGCGGAAGGGCAGGCACTACCTCATCACGTCGGGCACGACGGGGTACTTCCCCAACCCCTCGGAAGCCGCCGTTGCCGACACCTGGCACGGGCCGTACCGCGTCCTCGGCGACCCGCACATCGGCGATGAGAGCCGCACTTCCTTCCATTCGCAAATAAGCTCCGTCTTTCATGTGCCGAACAGCGATTTGTATATTGCGCTTGCGGACAGGTGGCTGCCCGACTGCACTTACCGTTACGAGGACTACGAAAGGGCATTCGCGCGGCGGTTCATCGAGGGCAAGGGCCCCCTCCAAGGGGAAGAGAAATACTTTGCCGACACGGCGGCGAATACGTCGATTTCAGAGTATGTCTGGCTGCCCATTGTGTTTGAAGGGGAAAAGCCCGTCATCAAATGGTACGACAGCTGGAAAATCGAAGACTTTATTAAGGAGTAATTTATGAAAGCATACGAAAACACCAACCTTTCTGCAACCGAGCGCGCCGAAGCGCTCTTAAAAGAACTCTCGCTCGACGAGAAGATGGCGCAGGTAAACTGCTATTTCTATCAGCCCACGGCAAAGAGCGTGGAGGAGCGCTGCCCCTATGGCATCGGCGTGGTGAGCGCGCTCGAAATGCGCCCCTTCAAAACGCTTGAAGAGTGCGCAGCGCTGCAGCGCGACCTTCAAAAGCGCGTGATGGCGCTTTCGCCCCATCATATCCCCGCCATCTTCCATATGGAGGGCGTGTGCGGCCTTCTCGTGCAGGACGCCGTCAGCCTGCCGGGGCCCATCGGCAGGGGTGCCGCCTTCGACCCTGCGCTCGAGGAAGAGCTCGGCCGCGTGGTGGGGAAGGAGGCGTCGGCACTCTGTATTTCGCACATCTTTGCGCCCGTTCTCGACGTGACGCGCGACGCCCGCTTCGGCCGCATGAATGAGAGCTACGGCGAGGATGAGACGCTCGTATCCTCCCTCGGTACCGCCTATACGCGCGGCCTGCAGGACAATGAGGGCAAAAAGGTGCAGATCGAGGGCGTTGCAAAGCACTTCCTCGCCTTCCACAAGGGGGCGGGCGGCCTGCACGGGGCGGAGGTCAGTATCTCCGAGCGGGAACTTCGCGACGTCTATGCAAAGCCGTTTGAAGCCGCCATCCGCCTCGCCGAGCTCAAGGGCATCATGCCCTGCTACAATACCGTCAACGGAGAGTTCGTGTCCTACTCTTCCCACTACCTGCGCGATCTTCTTCGCGGAGAGCTCGGATTTGAGGGTGTGACCGTCTCCGACTACTGCGCCGTGCAGAACGGCGTTGTGACCAACCACGTCGCGGCGACGCCCGTCGAGGCGGGCCTTCGCGCCATCTAGGGGGGCATGGACGTCGAACAGCAGTTCCCGTACGGCTATAACGACGAATTGAAGCAGATGTTCGCCTCGGGCGAGCTCGACATCGCCCTCTTGGACGAGGCCGTTCTGCGCGTGCTCGAAGCCAAGTTCAGAATGGGGCTCTTCGAGCATCCCTTTGCTTCGGAAAATTACAGCGAAGCCTTTAAGGACGAAAACGCCAAGGCGCTCACCTTGCGCTGTGCCGAGGAATCGCTCGTCCTTCTTAAGAACAACGGCATTCTGCCGCTTGCGAAGAAGTACAACAAGATCGCCGTTATAGGCTATCACGCGGGCACGGTGCGCGGCATGTTCGGCGGCTACACGCATTTGAGCATGACCGAGGGGCTCATCGCCATGACGGGCACGATGGCGGGCGTGGACGGCGGCAGCGGCGTCAGGCAGGAGGACTGCTACCCCGGCTGCAAGGTGCTGCGCGAGGACGCGATGTTCGACGAGTTCGAATCGCTTGCCCGCCATATCCACCCCGACTGCGAGCCCCTTTACAAGGGCCTCAAAGCGGCATTCCCCGAGAGCGAAGTCGTGTATGCGCGCGGGTTCGATTACGCGGGCGACGGCGAGAGCGGGTTTGAAGAGGCGCTTGAAATTTGTAAGGATGCAGATTTAGTCATCCTCGCCCTCGGCGGCAAGAACGGCACGGGCTCCATGAACACGATGGGGGAGAACGTCAACGGCATCAACATCGGTCTTCCCCCCGCGCAGGAGAAGTTCATCCGCCTTGCAGCACAGCTCAAAAAGCCCATGGTGGGCGTGCACTTCGACGGCAGACCCATCTCTTCGGATGCGGCGGACGAGTGCCTCGACGCGATCTTAGAGTGCTGGCTGCCCTCCGAGGGCGGCACGCGCGCCATTGTCAGCGTGTTAAAGGGCGAAATTTCCCCGAGCGGCAAGCTGCCCGTCACGGTTGCCCGCTGCGCCGCGCAGCTTCCGATGTACTATTCGCACTTCTTCGGCTCCGCTTGGCATTCGAACGACTACTTCGGCGACTTCGCCTATATCGACAGCCCCCGCACCCCCCGCTATCCCTTCGGGTATGGCCTGAGCTATACCACGTTCGCACTCTCCGACTTTGCGGTTTCGAAAGAGGAGCTCAAAGCGGGCGACAACTTCACCGTCTCCGTCACGGTGGAGAACACGGGAACGCGCGAGGGCACGGAAGTCGTGCAGCTGTATTTCTGTGACCCTGTCGCGAGCATCGCGCAGCCCAACAAACAGCTTATGGCATTTGCGCGCGTGCCCCTCAAAGCGGGAGAGAAGCGGCGCGTTGCGTTTGAACTCAGTACCGATGTGTTTGCGTTCACCGATGTTACCATGCAGAAGAAGGTGGAAAAGGGCGAGATCGTACTGATGTGCGGCACGTCCTCTGAGGATCTGCCCTTAACGGCAAGCGTGTTTATAACGGAGGACGGCGCGCCAAAAGAGCGCGTGTGCCTTGCAAAGGAGGTCATTTTATGAATACCGAGAACAAATTTCCCCAATTTTCAGAGGAAGCGGAGCGATTTGAGAAAATTCATCCTGCTTCCGAACACCAGAGGGGCATCGTCTTTTACGGTGCTTCCAACTTCCGCCTTTGGTACTCGATGGAAAGCGATCTTTCAAAGTATAAGGTGCTCAACCACGGCTTCGGCGGCGCTACGGATGAGGCCCTTCTCTACTATGCCCCGCGTCTCCTCTACCCGTATGCGCCAAAAATGGTGTTCTTCCAGACGGGCTCCAATGACTACGTCGACCTTCAGGGCTCCGAAGAGGAGATCGTAAAGAGAGTCATTGCGCAGAAGGATGCGTTCTATCAGGAGCTGAGGGAGCACCTTCCCGCCGCGGTGTTCGTCGTGATGAGCGGCCTGCTGCTCCCCGGGCGCGCGCAGTTCACTTCCCTCAGCCAAAAGATCAACGCCTTCTTGAAGGACTATTGCGAGGCGCACAAAGATATGTACTTCGTTGACAGCTCCTCGCTCACCTACGAGAACGGCAAATACCGCACCGAACTGTTTGTCGAAGATCAGTTCCACTTTAACTCCGAGGGCCAGAAGCTGTGGTGCGAGGGCTATATCCGCCCGAAACTTCAGGAACTCATTGAACAATACGGTTATACCGATCTCCTCAAATAACGAAAATAAGCGCCCTGCGGGGCGCTTTTTTCGTGCAAAAAATGGGGCTTTACGCCGAGCCGCGGCGAATGAGCTTGGTATTTACATCCGTCGTGGTGGTGTCCGCCTCGGGGGCGTTCATGCGGGCGAGGATGCGCTCCGCCGCAATTTTTCCCATAAACTGTTTGGGCACGCCGACCGTCGAGAGCGAGGGCGTTGTGTAGGTGCAGAGGGGCATGTCATCAAAGCCGAACACGGCAACGTCCTGCGGGATCTTATACCCCGCCTCCGTGAGCGCGCGCATCGCCCCCGCCGCGATGAGGTCGTTGTCGGCAAAGTAGCACCGAGCGAGCTTTTCCCCGCTTGAGAGAATGTTCTTCATATCGGCATATGCGCCCTCTAAAGAGGGCGTCAGCTCATGCCGCACACACCGCGAGGGAGACATGCCGTGCTCGCGGATGGCCTTATAGAAGCCGTCGGCGCGCTCCGAAAAGTTGTGAATGGGGTAGCCGGAGTGCAGATATCCCGCCTGCGACTTATATTTCGAGATGAGGTAGCTCGCCGCGTTGAACGCCCCCTGGCGGTTGTTGATGAGGACGCAGTCGCATGCCGCGCGCTCGGAGTAGCTGTCGAGAAGCACGAGGGGGAGGGAGAGCGTCTCAAGAAAGGTAAAGTCATGCCCGTCCATCTCGGTGCCGAGGACGACCGCCCCGCCGTAGCCCGCCCGCGCGATCTCACGAAAGTCCTCGTCTGCACGCTCGCCGTCGACGTAGCGCACGGCAAGGTTGTAGCCGTACCCGCGGCAGGCGTTCTCGATGCCCTGCGTCAGCTGCGAAAAGAAGGGGGTGTCGGCGACGACCGCCCCGTGCTTTTGAAAGAGCACAAAGCACACCGTGCCGTTTAAGTGCTTCATATCGTACGACTTTTCTCGTATCCGTGAGAAGTCATAGCCCTGCCGCCGCGCCTCGCTTACGACGCGCTCTCTCGTCTTTTCGCTGACGCCCGCCTTGCCGTTGAGCGCCATCGAGACGGCTGCCTCGGAGAGTCCTAAAATTTTTGCAAGTTCCTTTGCCGTGATCATATCTGCCTCCGGCTTTATTTTAGCAAATTAAGCAAATTAAGTCAATAGCAAACTTAATTTTTCTTCAAAATTCAGTTCGGTTGCTTTATAATCTTGCTCGGAGGTAACAGATATGAGTGTTAAGATCGGTTTCGCGCCCACGCGGCGCAGCATCTTCTCCGCGCCCGCGGCGGTGGAGTACGCAGGCTACACGCGGGAGAAGCTCAACGAGATGGGCGTCGACTACGTTGACATCACGGACATTTCGGAGGACGGCCTGCTCCATGACGACGGCGACAGGGAAAAGATCGCCCAGAAGTTCAAGGCGGCGGGGGTGGACGGCCTGTTTGTGCCGCACACCAACTTCGGTACGGAGTACGAGGTCGCCCGCCTTGCAAAGGAATTGAATGTTCCCGTCCTTCTTTGGGGCCCGCGCGACGAGCGCCCCGACAAGAACGGCGTGCGTCTGCGCGACAGCCAGTGCGGTCTCTTTGCAACGGGCAAAGTACTGCGCCGCTTTCAGGTGCCGTTTACCTATCTTTGCAACTGCAACCTCTCCGACGAGGCATTCGAGCGCGGCATCCGTCTCTTCCTTGCCGTCTGCAACACGGTGAAGGCATTCAGAAGGACGCGTATCCTGCAGATCGGCCCTCGCCCGTTCGACTTCTGGTCGACGATGTGCAACGAGGGCGAACTTTTGGAGAAATTCAACATTCAGCTTGCGCCCGTGCCCATCGCCGAGCTCACCCAAGAGATGAAGAAGGTCAAGGCAGATAGGGAGCAGCTTGCTTCCATCGTTGCATACTGCCGCGAGAACTTCAAAATTTCCGTCTCCGACACGGAGCTTGAGAACGTCGCCGCGCTCAAGGGCGCCATCTCCGCGCTCGCCAAGAAGTACGGCTGCAACGCGGGGTGTATCCAGTGCTGGAATGCCCTGCAGGACGAGATCGGCATCATGCCCTGCGCCGCGAACAGCATTCTCAACGAGGAGGGCTTCCCCGTCGCGTGCGAGACGGATATTCACGGTGCGATCACGTCGGTGCTCGTCGAGGCGGCGGCGATGAATGCAAGGCGCTCCTTCTTTGCCGACTGGACGGTGCGCCATCCCGACAACGAGAACGGCGAACTTCTGCAGCACTGCGGGCCCTGGCCCAAGAGCTGCCTGAATTGCAAGCCCGAGATCTGCTATCCGCTTGCGTTTGACTATCCGGGCGCGGTCGCGGGCGAGGCCAAGCACGGCGGGATGACGCTCTGCCGCTTTGACGGCGACAACGGCAAGTATTCTCTCCTTCTCGGCAACGCGAAGGGCATCGACGGCCCCTACACCAAGGGCACCTATGTGTGGGTGGAGGTCAAGAATTGGAAGCGGCTGGAGGCGAAGATCGTCGAGGGCCCGTACATCCACCACTGCGTGGGCATCCATGAGGACGTCGTGCCCGTGCTCTACGAGGCATGCAAGTACCTCGGCATCACGCCCGATCTCTACGATCCCGTCGAGGAAGAGGTCAAAGCGTATATCAGAGGGGAATAACATGGACGAACTCACTAAAAAATCGTATCGGCTCAGGCGCATCGTCATCGAGGCGGTGTACCGCGCCTCTTCGGGGCACATCGGCGGCGATCTCTCCGTCGTGGACATCTTGAATGTCCTCTATAACCGCGTGATGAACGTCTCGCCCGAAAAGGCAAAGGACCCAAATAGGGACCGCTTCATTTTGAGCAAGGCGCACTGCGCGGACTGCCTCTACGCCGTCCTCGGCGAGAAGGGGTACTTCGATTTAAACGAATACCTCAACACCTTTGAAAAGTTCGGGAGTCGCTTCATCGGCCACACGAATACCGCCATCGAGGGCGTGGAGATGAACGGCGGCTCGTTGGGCCACGGCCTTGCTGTCGGCGTCGGCATGGCGCTTGCCGCCAAGATGGACGGGAAAAGTTACCGCACCTATGTCGTCCTCGGCGACGGCGAGATGGCGGAGGGCAGCAATTACGAGGCGATGATGGCGGCGGCGCATTACGAGCTCGACAATCTGTGCGCGACCGTCGATCTCAATGGCCTGCAGATCTCGGGACCCACGAAGGACGTGATGAACTCCGCGCCGCTCGGCGAAAAATTCAAGGCGTTCGGCTGGAACGTCATCGAAGTGGCAGACGGCAACGACTGCAATCAGCTTCTCGCCGCCTACGAACAGGCAAAGACCGTCAAGGGCAAGCCCACCGCCGTCATTGCGCATACGGTGAAGGGCAAGGGGGTCTCCTTTATGGAGAACAACGCAAAGTGGCATCACGGCGTGATGACCAAGGAACAGTACGAGACTGCAGTCAAAGAATTGGAGGCGCGCTATGAGTAAAACGACCAACCGTCAAGCCATCTGCGATACCCTTTTAGAGGCGGCCAAGACGGATAAGAACATTCTTGTTGCCTGCTCGGACTCCCGCGGTTCGGGCTCGATGACGCAATTTTTCGAGACGTATCCAAAGCAGTCGGTGGAGCTTGGCATCGCGGAGCAGGACCTTGTGTCCGTCTCGGCGGGGCTCGCTGCCTGCGGGAAGAAGGTGTTTGCCGTCTCGCCCGCCTGCTTCCTCTCGACGCGCTCCTATGAGCAGGCCAAGGTGGATGTAGCTTACGCGGAGACCAACGTCACCCTCGTGGGCATTTCGGGCGGCATTTCTTACGGCGCGCTCGGCATGACGCACCACTCCCTGCAGGACATCGCGGCATTCTCCGCGCTCCCCGGCATGCGCGTGTATATTCCCTCCGACCGCTATGAGACGGCCGCCATTGTCAGGGAACTTCTTCAAGACGAACAGCCCGCCTACCTTCGCGTCTCCCGCGGGGCGAGCGAGGAAATCTATGACGAGAATACCGACTTTTCGGGCGGCGCCGTGCTCGTAAAAGAGGGCAAGGACGTTGTGTTCGTCGCCTGCGGGGAGCTCGTCTCCCGCTGTCTGCACGCTGCGGAGCTTCTCGAGCAAGAGGGCATTTCGGCGGGCGTTATAGACGCTTACCGCGTAAAGCCCCTCAACGGGGAACTCATTCTGAAAGCTGCGAAGGGCGCAAAGCTCGTCGTCACGGCGGAGGAACACTCTCCCTACGGCGGCCTCGGCAGCATGGTCGCGCAGCTCTTCTCGGCGAATGACCCGAAGAAAGTTTTGGAGCTCTCCCTTCCCGACGGGCACATCATAACGGGCACGCAGGAGGAAGCATTCGCCTACTACGGGCTCACCGCAGAGGGCATTGCGGAGAGCGCCAAGAGGGCACTTCTATGAAGTACGTCCTCTCCATCGACCAGAGCACGCAGGGCACCAAGGCCATTCTCTTTGACGAGGCGGGCGGCATCGTGCAGAAGGCGTACCGCGCCCACAGACAGATCATCGATGAGCGGGGATATATCTCCCATGACTTAAATGAGATCTGGGAGAACCTGCTCTCCGCTGCAAGGGAATGCGTTGAGGGGAGAGAGGGCGAAGTTGCCGCCATCGGCATCTCCAACCAGCGCGAGACAAGCTGCATCTGGAACGACAATGGCCCGCTTGCGCCCGATGTCGTGCGCGGGAACGACGGGGAATTCTATCTCTACTACGCGACCGATGAATTTGACAGCGGCACGCACGTCGCCGTCTGCGATACGCCCGCGGGCAAGTACAAGTATCTCGGCTTTGTCCGCAATTCCGACGGCACAAAGATGATGAAGTTCATTCCGGGCGACCCTGCCGTCATCAACGACAACGGCACGATCCGCCTCTACTACGGCTGGGCGCTCTCGATGGTCGCATCTCTCGCGCATACGGGGCGCGTCGTCAAGAACATCACCAAAGAGATGATCTTAGAGTCCGAAATCAGGCTCTTCAAGCGTACCAGAGAGGACGTCCTTGCAAGCGAGGGCGGCAGTGTGATGGGCGCCGTCACCTGTACGCTCGCTGACGACATGCTCACCGTCACTTCCGAGCCCAAGCGCATTGCTCCCGGGCAGTTCATGGCGGCGGGAACGTCCTTCGAGGGGCACGCCTTCTTCGAGGCAAGCTCCATCCGCAAGATCGGCGATACCTATTACTTCATCTATTCCTCGGAAAACTGCCACGAGTTATGCTATGCGACGAGCAAGTATCCCGACAGAGACTTCGTCTACGGCGGCACGATCATCTCCAACTGCGACGTGGGCTATCATGGCAGAAAGCCGGAGGACAGGCTGAACATGACCGACAACAACCACGGGAGCATTGAAAACATCGGCGGCAAGTGGTATATCTTCTACCACAGGCATACGCACCGCTCTTCGTTCAGCCGTCAGGCGTGCGCCGAGCACATCGAAATTCTCCCTGACGGCAGCATCCCCCAAGTGGAAGTGACGAGCATGGGCCTCAACGACGGGCCGCTCGAGGCGGAGGGGGAGTATCCCGCCGCGATGTGCTGCAATTTGACCAACGGCCATATGCCGCAGATCATCCGAAGGACGACGGATGAGGACATTCCCTACATCACGGACGGCAATGGCGAACGGTATATCACTAATATCAAGCAGGGCACGATGATCGGCTATAAGTACTTCGCGTTCGCGGGAACATACGAGTTCTCCCTTTCGTGGCGCGGGGAGGGCGGCGTTCTGACCGTTTCCGACGGGGAGAATGCGCTCGGCAAGATCGCCTTAATGCCCGCAAAGGAGTGGACGCAGTTTTCCTGCAAGTTGGCGGCGCAGGGCGTCAAGCCGCTCTATTTGACCTATTCGGGCGAAGGAACGGGCGAACTGCTTAACCTTTCCTTTCTTCCCCAAAAAGACAGCACCGCCGGGGAGCAATCATAAGCTTCTTTAAGGACTTTTTACGGGGCGCCGCAACATCTGGCGCCCAAGTGGAGGGCATGGCGCGCGAGGACGGCAGGAAGGGCTATCCCTTTATGTCCTTCCAAGACGGGTACTAACTTTGAACATAAGTGAGCTTTAACAAAACATTTATGCAAGACATTTCCCTTTCGCGGGGTGTATAATATGAGCGAATTAAGAAGGATATACCATGAAAGTATTTTTCAACGATCAATGGAAGTTTAAGGCGGAGAGCGGTTGGACGCAAGTCACCCTTCCGCACGACGCGATGCTCAAAAGCCCGCGCAGTGCCCTGGCTGCGGGCGGCGGCGCGTGTGCCTACTTCGACGGCGGCATCTATGAATACGAGCGCACTCTCTTCGCTCCCGACGAGTGGAAGGGGAAAGAGGTGTCGCTCTATTTCGGCGGCGTGTACCGCCATACGAGCGTCTATGTGAACGGCGAGCTCGCCTTCTACTGGGCGAACGGCTATACGCCCTTCGAGGTGCCGCTTACGCCTTATCTCAAATACGGAGAGGAGAACGCCATCCGCGTCGCGGCGGATAATTCCAAGCTCCCCAACAGCCGTTGGTACACGGGCGGCGGCATCTACCGCCCCGTTACGCTCGTCGTCAAGAACAAGACGCACATTAAGACGCACGGCGTGCGCGTTTCCACCAAATCGCTCTCGCCCGCCGTTATCACGCTTTCGGCGGAGCGCACGGGCGGCGACGTGGAGTTTGCCGTTTACGACGGCGAAAAACTTGTCGCCTCCCGCAAAGGAGAGGGCGAGCTTACCCTTCCAAATGCCAAACTTTGGAGCGCCGAGCACCCCAACCTCTACCGCCTGAAAGCGACGCTCTTACAGGACGGCGAAGTGTGCGACGAAGAGGAAGTGAAGTTTGGCGTGCGCACGCTTGCGTGGTCGACGGAGGGGTTCTTCGTCAACGGCGAAAATGTGCTGCTTCGCGGCGGGTGCGTGCATCACGACAACGGCATTTTAGGTGCGTGCGCCTATCAAGAGGCCGAGGAGAGAAAGGCAAGGCTTTTAAAGGAGGCGGGCTTCAACGCGGTTCGCTCCTCGCACAACCCCTGTTCGGACGCCTTTTTGGAGGCGTGCGACAAAATCGGGCTGTATGTCATGGACGAGTTTTCCGACATGTGGTACATGCGCAAGAAGAAGTACGACTACGCGCTCGACTTTGAGGAATGGCACGAGAGAGACATCACGTCCTTCGTGCGGCGCGACTATAACCACCCGTCCGTCGTCATGTATTCCATCGGCAACGAGGTGAGCGAACCTTTCGAAGAGAGGGGCATTCAAACGGCGCACAAATTGGCAGATCTCGTTCGTTCGCTCGACAAGACGCGCCCCGTGACGGCGGGCATCAACCTCATTATCATTGCGGGCGCTGCCAATGGCCATTTAACGTACAGCGAGGAAAAGCTCGAGGCGGAGGCATCGCCCAAGCAGCAGGAGCAGGAATCCGTTTCCAGCGAGCAGTTCAACATGATCGCCGCGCAAGTCGGTACCACCATGAACCAACAGGCCAATTCCGACATGGTGGACGAGTTCACTTCCCCCGCCTTTGCGGCGCTCGATATCGCAGGCTACAACTACGCCTCGGGCAGATACCCGATCGAAGGGGAGAAGCACCCCGATCGCATCGTCGTGGGAAGCGAGACCTTCCCGCAGGACATCTATCGGAACTGGCAGGCGGTCAAGAAATATCCCTATCTCATCGGAGACTTCATGTGGACGGCCGTTGACTACCTCGGCGAGGTGGGCATCGGCGGCTGGAGCTACGATCCGCAGCTGGGCATCACCTTTGAAAAGCCGTATCCGTGGATCATCGGCGATACGGGTGCCATCGACCTCATCGGCACCGTCGGCGCGGAGGCAGAGTACGCCGCAGCCGTCTGGGAGCTGAAGACCAAGCCCTATTTGGGCGTACGGCCCGTCAACAAGGACCAAACAAAGCTCGTCAAGTCTGTCTGGCGGGGAACGAACGCCATTGCAAGCTGGGCATGGCAGGGCTGCGAGGGAAACCGCGCAGACGTAGAGGTGTATTCCTCCGCGCATCATATCGCGCTTCTTCTCAACGGCGAACTTCTGGGCGAGAAGGAGCTTGCAGAGGGCAAGGCGCTCTTTGGGGCAAAATACCGCGCAGGCACGCTCAAAGCCGTCGCCTACGACAGGGCAGGAAAACTCGTCGGCGAGACGCAGCTTTCCTCGGCAGGGGAGAGCAGGGTACGCATCACCCCGGAAAAGAATACTTATCGCACGGGCGAAGTGCTGTTCTTCGACGTGACGCTTGCAGACGAAAAGGGGACCGTCGAGAGCAATGCGGACCGCATGCTCACGGCTGACATCAAGGGCGGCGAGCTGCTCGCCTTCGGCTCGGCGGAGCAAAAGCCCACCGAACCCTACTATACTTCTAAGACGATGACCTATTACGGCAGAGCGCTTCTCGTCGTGCGGGCGACCGCTCCCGAGCTCACCGTCTGCATCAATGACGATGCATCGCAGGAGAGCGCGCAAGTGACACTACAGGAGAGCAAATCATGAACGACTGCATCTATCCCGGCCGCCCGTGGCTGGACACGAACGGCAAGCGCATCCAGGCGCACGGCGCGCAGCTCTGGTACGAGAACGGTACCTACTATTGGATCGGCGAAAATAAGGAATTCACGACAGGCGAGGACGAGGTCTGGACGTGGGGCGTGCGCCTCTATTCCTCGAAAGATTTGTATAACTGGACGGACGAGGGCCTCATCGTGCCCGCCGAGCCCGACAAAAAGGAGAGTATCTTCCACCCCGCGCGCCATCTCGACCGCCCGCATCTCTTATATAACAAGGAGACGAAGAAGTACGTCCTCTGGCTCAAGTACTGCGACGATTCGCACTACGCAGTTTTGACTTCGGACAGTCTGAAGGGCCCCTATACCATCATCAATGAGCGGTACTTCCCGTACGGCGCGAAGTGCGGCGATTACGATTTGTACGCCGACGAAGACGGGCAGGGGTACATCTACTTTGAAGTCAACCACACCGACGTGTGGGGCGCAAAGCTCAATCAAGAGTACACGGCGGTGGAGGGGGAGCCCTCCGTCATCTATTCCGATATGAAGCCGCCGTTGACACGCGAGGCGGTGACGCACTTCAAGCGGGGCGGCAAGCACTATCTTGTCACGAGCGGCATGACGGGCTATCGGCCCAACCCCTCGGAAGTGGCTATTTCCGACGACCCCCTCATGGGCTACACCGTGCAGGGCGACCCGTGCGTGAATGATAAGAGCAACACGACCTTCCATTCACAAATCAGCTCTGTCTTTCAAGTGCCCGGGCGCGACTTCTACATTGCCGTTGCCGACCGCTGGATGCCTGCATTGAACGATTGGACGTACACGGGCGACGTGCGCCCCGACCCCGCGACGCAGGCGAAGATCATGGCAAAGCTCAGGGAGCTCGGCCTCGACCCCGTCAAGGACCGCGAGGAGGCGATGAAGGTGGCAGTCCACCTGTCCGAGGCGTGCAATACCTCGCTTGCCGACTATGTGTGGCTTCCCATCACCTTCGAGGGCGACACCGTAAAACTTGTCTGGCGGGACAGCTGGACGCTCTGAAAAATTGCGGCAGATCTTCTGCCGCTTTTTTTTGGGAAATTGCTGCGATTTGCTTGACAGAAGGGCGAAGTGCCGCTATAACGATAATCAGATTATCGATAATTTAATTACCAATCAAGGAGGGCACATGGCGACGGCGGATAAGAGCATCGACCCGCGCATCTTGGAGAGCGCGAAGCGGGAATTTTTGCAGAAGGGGTTTTTAAATGCCTCGTTGAAGGACATCTGCAGGGATGCGGGCGTGACGACGGGGGCGCTTTATAAGCGCTTCAAGGGCAAAGAGGAGCTGTTCTCTGCCGTGGTGCAAGGGGCGGCGGATGAGCTCGTCGGCGCGATGAAAAGCCGCTCCATCCCGCCCGAGACGCTCTCGGATGAGGCGCTCAAGAAGGCATGGGATATGGAGCGGGAATATATGCTCTGGTGGTTCCGCTTTCTCTATGAGCGGTACGACGGTGTGCGGCTGCTGCTCGTGTGCGCGGAGGGAACGAAGTATTCGACCTTTGAGCACGACTGGGTGGAGAGCATGTGCGCCATCACCTATACCCATTATAAAGAGGCACAGCGGCGGGGGCTGACCGAGACGGACATCTCCGAGAAGGAGCTGCACGTCATGCTGACCTCGTTCTGGACTGCCATCTGCGAGCCCATCGTGCACGGGTTTACCTTTGAGGAGGCGTGCCGCGTCTCCGACCTCATGTGCGGGCTGTTTGATTGGTACAAGATGCTCGGCTTCGAGCGGTAAAAATGCCGCCTGCGGGCGGCAAACAGTTTGGTATTTGGTTCGCCTATGCGAACTTATCGGAGGGTTTATGTTGAGAAGTATTTTGAAATACGCGGGGAAGTATAAAATTTTGACGGTGTTGGCGACGGTGCTCGTCGCTTTTGCCGTCGTGGCGCAAATTTTGCCCTACTTCTTCGCCTATCAGGTCATTTCGCTGCTCATCGCGGGGGAGGGGATCGCATGGCAGTTTGCCGTGGTAAGGGTCATAGGCGTTGCCGTCTGCCTCGTCTTAAATTTCGTACTCTATCTCGGCGGGCTGGCGCTCTCACACGTCGCGGCCTATAACACGCTCTTTAACTTGCGCGTGAGTTTGCAGGGCAAGCTTGAAAAACTTCCCCTCGGCGTTGTGCAGGAGAAGGGCACGGGAAATTTGAAAAAGCTGTTCGTCGACGACGTGGAGAGCATGGAACTTCTCTTGGCGCACGCCATTCCCGAGGGAGTGGGCAATCTGCTCATTCCCGTCGGCGTGTTGATCGCGATGTTCGCGGTCGATTGGAAATTGGCGCTATTGACGCTCGTCATGGTGCCCGTCGGCGTGTGGGCGGTCATGATGATGACGCGCGCGGGCTTTCAAAAGATGGACAGCTACTACCGCTCGGCGCAGGTGATGAACAACACCATCATCGAGTACGTCAACGGCATGGAAGTCGTCAAGGTGTTCGGGCGCGACGGCGACTCCTATAAGCGCTATCAACGCGACGTGACCGCTTACCGCGACTTCACGCTCGAGTGGTACCGCGTGTGCTGGCCATGGATGGCGGTGTATGCGGGCGTGTTCGCCTGCTGCGCGCTGTTCACGCTGCCGTTCGGGGGAATGCTCGTCATCAACGGTTGGTCGAGCCTTGCAGACCTGATCCTCGTCTTATGCCTCTCCTTCGGCCTCGGCGGGCCGCTCTTAAAGGCAATGCGCTTCGTGCCCTCGCTCGCACAGGTGGACAGGAAGGTCAAGGAGCTTGAAAAAACGTTGGATGCGGAGCCCCTCAAGAGCGGCGGCAAAGCGTTTACGGGCAAGGGCAATGCGGCGGCGTTTGAGAACGTCACCTTTGCCTATGCGGAAAAGGACGTCATCAAAGACGTCAGCCTCGTCGCGAAAGAGGGCAAGAAGACGGCGCTCGTGGGGGAGTCGGGCTCGGGCAAGAGTACGCTTGCGAAGCTGCTCGTGCATTACTACGACGTGGGCGGCGGGAAGATCACGCTCGGCGGGCAGGACATTGCAGAGCTGAGCCTCGAGGCGCTCAATGCGCGCATTTCCTTTGTCTCGCAGGATAATTTCCTCTTCAATACGAGCATTTACGAAAATATCCGGGCGGGCAAGCCCTCCGCAACGCGGGAAGAAGTGCTTTCCGCTGCCGAAAAGGCGCAGTGCATGGAGTTTATTGAGAGGCTTCCGAACGGCATCGATACGCTTGCGGGGGACTGCGGCAATGCGCTCTCGGGCGGGGAGCGGCAAAGGGTTTCGCTCGCAAGGGCAATCTTAAAGGATGCGCCCGTCGTCATCTTGGACGAAGCAACGGCGTTTGCCGACCCCGAAAACGAAGAGAAGATGGAGCGCGCCATCTCCGAAGTCGTAAAGGATAAGACACTCATCGTCATTGCGCACCGCCTCGCGTCCATTCAGAACGCCGATAAAATATATGTGCTGGACGGCGGGAAGGTGGCGGGCAGCGGCACGCATAAGGAGCTTTTGGAGAGCAACGAAATTTACAAACGGCTGTGGCGAATTTCCGAGGACAGCGCGGCGTGGAACGTCGTCGGCACGAAAGGAGGGGAGGCATGATCAAGTTTTTTGTGCGCATCTTACGATTTTCGGGCAAGTACAGGGGGAGAGTACTCTCGGCGGCATTCTTCGCCTTCATCAAGGGCATCTGCATCATGATGCCCATGTTCCTCGGCTTTCTGCTCTTCAATGAATTTTATGAGGGCACGATAAGCGTCCTTCGCTGTCTTCTCTACTTTGCGGGCATGGCGGCGTCGGTGGGGGTGCATGCAGATGGTTCGATTGACTTGCGGAATAATCGCATTGTCATCAATCCCGAGGGCAACAGAAGCGCCGAAAAGCTGCTGCTTCACGAGCTCACGCACGCCGTCTATAACAGAAGCAACGGCGTTCTGACCGAAGCCGAGGGCGTTCGCACGCTTACGGACGAAGAGCGGAACGCTATCACCGAGCCGTATAAGAGAATCGGGTTCACGAACGAAACGGTGCTGAAAGACGAGCTGAACGCTCATTTCGCCGAGCAGACGCTCTCAAACAAGAACATCCTCGAACGGCTCGCGCAGAAAAAGCCCACGCTCAAAGAAAAAATCCTCGGCTTCTTCACGGAAGCGAGGACGGGGTATAAGTCGGACAGCAAGCTCACGGGGGCGGCAAATCGCCTCTATCGGCAGTATAAAAAGCTGTTCGATGAGTTTTCCGCGCGTAATCAGCGGTATTTAGGCTTGGAGGACGCTTCAACCGCCGCCCGGGCACAGGAGGACGCTGTTGCAGAACATGACGAATCAAGGTTTGCTATTAGGCGAGACGTCGATGGCAATGCGTTTGTTGAGGTAGATTCTCGAATTGTAGAGAGCGCTGAACAGCCCAAGCAGGTAATCGAAACTTTGTCTCAAATTGTTCGCACGAAGTTTGCGAGCCTTATTGATGTCAATGGGCAAAATATAGGCATAAATAAACGCACGGCAAAAGAGTGGGTTAGATCTAAGAGCGCGGAAAAACTTTTGCTTTCAGATAATCAAGCCTTTTTGGATAAAATAAATGCATTCGAAAACGCCGATGAGCTTCTCAAGGCTTCCAAAGATTATGTTGGGGAGGCAGCGAAACACGCAAGGAAAGACAATTTTATCGAATTTGCGAGAGGGGTCGTTTCTTTTAAAGTCGGAGAAAACGGTTACCAAGCGGATATTATAGTCGGAACAACAAAGGCGAATGCAGCCGTTCTTTACGATGTCGTAAATATTAGGCGCAAAAAAATAGTAGCCGATACATCCAATACGGCACATGACCGTAGGGGGGATGTATCTGCTACCACTAACAATATACACCAAAAAGAGGAATCTGTCAACCGTTCTCAGGAAAAAAGTTCAAAATCCGATGCAAAAAAGCGCTATGCACTTTCCGAGGCCGACGAGCAGCTCTTGTTTGACGAGCAATTCTACGAGCAGTTTGCCAACGAGGACAGAAGCCCTATCAAAGAAACGATCGAGGAGCTTGAAAAAATCAAGAAGAGTGATGAGTTTGACGCCATGTCCTTTGAGGACGCATACGTCATCAACACAAAACTTCGTGCATTAAGGGCAGGCTACGATAGTCTATACGACTATTTCGTCGGGGAAGAAAAAGCTCGTCTCATAAAGGACTATGAGTATTCGGCAAGAACGGGGAACTATTCCCGGGCGATGCAGCTTCTCAATGAGAAGCGAGCTGCTCGTCAAAAGTCGGAACGTCTGAAAGCCGATATTGCCGAGTCTACGCCGCATAAGAACGCTCAATTTCAAATTATACAAGATACCAACCCGATGTTTAATGATACAAGCGTTGGTATCAGATCGCCCAAAGACATAAAGACGTTTGCGGAAGTGGTGGACGACCCGGAAAGCTTTGTTTGGGGAGATTTTTCAAGAGAGGACGCGCGTAAAGCCTTAAAGCGCGGTACGGTAAGAGTTTACAGCTCCTACCCGATAAAGAACGGTGTTTTTGTATCTACGTCCTATCAACAAGCCCTCGATTATGCGGGCGGGGAGCCTTCGGGCGTTCATTCCCGCGTGGTAGCGCTTGATAGCGTGGCATGGATAAACGGCGATGAGGGGCAATACGCTAAAGTATATCAGAGAACGCAGAGGGAGTCTCAAACCCGTTTTGCTCTGTCGGATGCCTTGCAGACGCTTGGCGATTATGACGCTACACGGCGCAGACATATTGAGAGCAATGAAAATGACAGAGTATCGCGTGACTACAATGAAATCGTGGACTTCATTAAATCTGCGACGAAAGAAACGCCTATCCGCCGCCTACATATTGGGACGATAAGTGACAGCACGACTGCTTTAGTGCAGAGAAAGACTGGTGTCAATATCAAGGATTACGACTTTGTTTTGGCGAGCAATTTTGTCGCTCATATTTTCGATTCGCATGGCAGAACTGCTATGGAAGCCGCGAGAGGGCAGACTGCCGTCAATTACAGCAATATAGAGAATATTCTTGAAACCGTAATTGCTCCCGACGACGTTGCTCTCGTAAGCGATAATACGGGGACAGCGCTGCGATTTGAAAAAATGCTCGACGGGAGAAATGTTGCTATCACGATAACCTCCACGAAAAAAAGCACTCTAACGTTAAAGAGTGCTTGGATCATAAATCAAAAAAGTGGAGGTCGTACACCGTCAGCAAGTGCAAATACCCTTGCAGGAACGTCCGAAACGAACGGCAGAAGCTCCACTACTGATAGTATATCGCAAAACGCCGAAAATGTCAACTCCTCGGAGAAAAAAGGAAAGAGATATGCCCTCTCTGACAGCGCTTTGAACGTCGATACGGAGGCCGAGACGGCGGCATGGACGACGGAGCGCATGACTGACCTCATCGAGCGTTATGGGGCACGAAACCCGCGCTATGCGCAGGCTTACGCCGTGTGGGTCAACCCCGAGGACTTCGTCAATGCGACGACTACAAGTCAAGCGAGGAGAAATCAGATTTTTGACGAGGCGGGGAACCTCGACATAGACGCGCTCGCCCGGGAGAGTCAGACTCCATTTTTAAGCGTGGACTACGAGACCATGCGCATTGTGGGGCACGAAGGAAGGCACCGCATGGCTGCTCTTGCGAAGGCGGGAGTAAAGCGCGTGGCGGTCGCGATCCGCTTTACTGAGGACTCTTTAAGCAGGTACGACGCCCGCATTATGGAAGGCGAGCATACCTTTAAGGGGCAGTCTTTCTCATCGTGGAACGCCGAAATACAGCGCACGACGACGCGAACGAGCCGTCATTCCGTAAAAGTCGGCACGCTTATTCCAATCAATGCGGCATGTTGGCTCGTTAGGCACGGGCAAAAACGGAACAGGTGCAGGTCGCTCGTATCAGAACTCCGGTTATGCTCAATATGGAGACGGCAAGCCCAAATATGTGTTTGGCGACACGTCTGTATATGATTATCCGATTTGCGCTGGTGGTGGGGGTGGCACTGTTACAATAAACAGTGGCCAAGACGCTCACTTAATGGGGTGCTATTTAGGGGGAGAAGGCAGAACAAACGGCGGGGACGGAGAGCGGTATAAAACCTACACCGATGAGGAGATAGAAAATCTCACAGATTATTCCGCGCCCATTGTAGATGGGGGCTACAATGGAGGCGGACGCGCCGTAAGACCTATGGATATGAACAACACCTCTGACGGAATACCAGCGAAGCCTGCAACGGACGCAACGACGTATGGTAGCGGCGGCGGAGGGGGTGCGCTATGGAGATTTGATAGTCAAGAGAATACTTGGCGGGGGTATGCCATTGAAGATGGAGGACAGTCATATGGAAAAGGTATGCCAGGTGCCATTTTCATTCGGATTTTGAAATAAGGAGCAACTAAAATGAGTAATGAAATCGGAAACTATGCGCAATTCGAGAGCGGAAAATGTGTAAATGTAATCGTGGCTACGCCCTCGGTTATCGAGGACTTTTCGCAGAAATATCCCGATAGGTTTTACATTTTGGCAAGCCTTTACGGGCTTGAAGAAGGAGGCGCAATTTGCATTGGCGATTGGCGCGAGAAGCAAGAGGACGGAAGATATAAATACTTCCGCAACGTTGAGACGGGCATTTCTGAAAGCGGCGAAATCATTTACGAGAAGAAAGAACTCCTTCAATCTAAAAAGTAAGCGGGTTTGTTTACAAGGATATTGCATGAGGGAAAGGTTATACTATGGAGCGAAAGCCTGATACCATCGACAGGCGCAGGGTGTATCTCTTTCTCTTAGAGAAGTCGCGCCCCGTGACGGAGCTGACGGGCGCCATCTTGGCACAGCTGGAGGAGTCGCTCGTCGAGGGGTTCGACAAAGCCGAGATCGAGAGCTACAAGCGCATGAAGACCGCCCTCACGGAGCGGGCAAAGCAGCTTCTCGAAGCAATGAATGACAAGGCTTGACGAGGCGGCACCATGGCAGAGAGAAGAGAAGAGGCGCTCGAGGACGAGGGCGCGCTCAACAGAGACGATAAGCAATTTTTGGGCAGAGAGCCCATCGGAAAGCTGCTGTTAAAACTCGCCCTGCCCACGGTGGCGGCACAGCTCATCAACATGCTGTACAACATCGTGGACAGGATCTACATCGGGCATATCCCCGTTGACGGGGAGTTGGCGCTCACAGGCCTCGGCGTGTGTATGCCGCTCATTTTGCTTGTCTCGGCGTTTGCCGCGCTCATCTCCAACGGCGGCGCGCCGCGCGCTTCCATCTATATGGGCAAGGGGGATACCCAGTCGGCGGAGCGGACGCTCGGCAACAGCTTTGTGGCGCAGATCGTCATCTCCGCCGTGCTGACCGCCGTGCTGCTCATCTGGAACGAGCAATTCTTGTGGTGGTTTGGCGCGAGCGAGAACACGATCGGCTATGCCGTCGACTACATGAACATCTATGCGATCGGCACGCTCTTCGTGCAGCTCACGCTGGGCATGAACGCCTTTATCACCGCGCAGGGGTTTGCCAAGACGGGCATGCTCTCCGTGCTCATCGGTGCGGTCGCCAACATCGGGCTCGACCCGCTCTTCATCTACGCCTTCGATATGGGCGTCAAGGGCGCGGCGCTCGCCACCGTCATCTCGCAGGCGCTCTCCTGCGCGTGGGTGCTCGCATTCCTGCTCGGCAAGCGGACCTTCTTAAAGCTCCGCCCCAAATACTTCGCCATCAAAGCGAAGATATTATTCCCCGCATTGGCGCTCGGGTTTGCCACCTTCGTGCTGTTCACGCCCGGCGCGGTGACGGCATTCGGCATGATGTATCTTCCTTGGTACGGCTATCTCATTGGCGTCGGGTTCTCGCTCGTGCCCATTCTCGCGCTCGAGCTCTCCAAGGCATTCGGGCTCATAAAGCACCATCATTAAGCACCCGCGGCTGTCAAACTTCGGCAGCCGCACATTTTTTGTCCTCCCGCGGCAGGTTTCCCGCATGATATTTTTCAGCGGCTTTATGATGGCAGGGCTGAATGCTGCGCTCATGGTTCTGGATAAGCCGTATAGAAAGGCGAACGATAGCACATACTCCCTGTGCCTTACATAGGAGGTGTGCATGCTGCAAAAAGTGGTCATCTGCGGGGTGGATACGGCGGGGCTGCCAAAGCTTTCGGCGGAGGAAAACGACCGCCTCATGAAGGCGCTGAAGGCGGGGGATATGGCAGCGCGGGAACAATTCATTGTCGGCAATATGCGGCTCGTTCTCTCGCTCGTAAAAAGGTTCTGGGCGAAGAACGCCAATGCTGACGACGTCTTTCAGGCGGGCTGCGTGGGGCTCATCAAGGCCATCGACCACTTCGATCTGAAGTTCAACGTCCGCTTTTCCACCTATGCCGTGCCGATGATCCTGGGGGAGATCAAGCGGTATTTGCGGGACGGCAATTCGCTGCGCGTCTCGCGCTCCATCCGCGATAC
>CALWCH010000010.1 GCA_944376335.1 uncultured Clostridia bacterium | reverse complement strand
GGAGGGCCTCTACACGGCGGGGCAGATCAACGGCACGAGCGGCTATGAAGAGGCTGCGGCGCAGGGGCTTATCGCGGGGCTGAATGCCTCTTTAAAGCTCAGAGGCGAGCCTCCCCTCATCCTTCGGCGCGACCAGGCCTACATCGGCGTACTCATCGACGACCTTGTGACCAAGGGCACGGACGAGCCCTACCGCATGATGACCTCCCGCGCGGAATTTCGCCTTTTGCTGCGCCAAGACAACGCCGACGTGCGCCTCACCGAGATCGGCAGAAGGTGCGGGCTTGTAAAAGACGACCGCTGGGAGCGATATTTAGCGCGCAAACAGCTGCGCGAAGAGGTCCTCTCTTCCCTCAACGGGCGGGCGGACAGCAGCATTTCCGCCGCCCTTTTAAAAGCGCGCGGGGAGACGCTCACCCGCGGCGTCACCTACGCCGACCTTCTCCGCCGCGGCATCCCCATTTCCGAGCTGAAAGCGGCATTCGGCCTCTTTGAAAATGTTCCGCAGGATATTCTCCTTTCCGCCGAGACGGAAGTGCGCTACGAGGGATACTTAAAGACGAGCGAGCGCGAGCGCGAGAAGGCGAAAAAGCTCGAGGAAAAGCCGCTGCCCCAAGACATCGACTATACCCGCATCGAAGGGCTCCGCTTGGAGGCAAGGGAGAAGCTTTCCCGCATCCGCCCGCTCAATTTGGGGCAGGCAGAGCGCATTTCGGGCGTCAACCCCGCCGACATCGCCGTGCTCATGGTGTATCTCTCGTTAAGGGAAAGAAAATGACCCTGCTCCCCTACCGCCCCGAAGATCTCCCCCGGATCGCCGTCCTCTTTTATGAGACGGTACATATGGTCTGCGCGAAGGACTATACGAAACAGCAGCTCGACGCTTGGGCGACGGGCGAGATCGACGAAAATGCGTGGAACGAGAGCTTTCTCGCCCATACGACGCTCTTGGCATGGGAAAACGGCGAACTTCTCGGCTTTGCAGACATGACTGCAGAGGGCTATTTAGACCGCCTCTATGTCAGCCGCGCGCACCGGCGGCAGGGTGTTGCGACGGCGCTTCTCACCGCCTTGGAAGAAGCCATTCCCGCCAGAGAATACACGGCGCATGTCTCCTTCACCGCCCGCCCCTTCTTTGAGAGGATGGGCTACGTCATTATCAAAGAGCAGCAAGTGGAGCGCCGCGGCGTGCTCCTTACAAACTTTGTCATGCAAAAGACTCCCCGCTGAGGGAGTCTTATCTTATGGTTTGAGGTTTTCGAGCTGCCTGCCCGTTTTTGGCTGCTTTTTCGTAAAGAGCAGCATCAATATGACGAACAGCGCGGGGAAGGCAATGCCGAACGCAAGCCCGAGTTTGAGCTCCCCGAGCGCCGAGGCGCACGCCCCCACGAGCGACGGCCCGAGCGTGCAGCCGAGGTCTCCCGCAAGCGCTAAAAGGGCGAACATTGCCGTACCCCCTTTCGGAAGCGCGCGCGAGGCATTGCTGAACGTCCCCGGCCACAGAATGCCCACCGCAAAGCCGCAGACGGCGCATCCCGCAAGCGAGAGCGCGGGCACGGGCGCAAGCCATGCCAAAAGATAGCATAAAACGGCGAGCGACGCCGATAAAATGAGGCAAAGCCGCAATCTCTTCCCGAACTTCGCATATAAAAGCCGCGCCGTTCCCATCAGAATGGCAAAGAGGCAGGGTCCGAGCAGGTCTCCGAGCGTCTTATTGACGCCGAGCCCGCTCTCCGCAAAGGTGGACGCCCACTGGCTCATGGACTGCTCCGCCGCCCCCGAGAGCGCCATCAGCGCCACAAACAGCCAGAACGTGGGCGAAAGAACGAGCTTTTTTACGGGCATGCTCTCCCCCTCCGCTGCGGGCGAGGGCACGGGCACGAACGCAAATAAAATGGCATTCAAGAGGGGCAGGCACGCCCAGATGAGGCACAGTATACTCCAATGCAGCGAGCCGAACGCCGCCAAAAACGCCGTCGAGAAGGCGACGACCGCCGCCGACCCCCAGCAGTAGAAGGAGTGGAGAAGGCTCATCTGCTTCTCTTTATTGGGCGAGGGGCACGCCTCTATCGTGGGGCTCACCAGCACTTCAATGAGCCCGCCGCCCACGGCCATCAGCACGGTCGCCGTAATGAGCCCCGCAAAGGGCGGCAGGATGCGCGGGAAGAACATCAGCCCCGCAAGCCCCAAAGCGGCAAAGACGTGCGCCCCGATGAGGCACACCCGGTAGCCGATCTTATCGGCAAGCTTTGCAAACACAAGGTCTACAAAGAGCTGTACGCCGAAGTTGACGGTGATGAGAAGCGTCACCTGCTCCATCGTGATGCCCAAGGAGCTTTGATAGATGAGAAAGAGCAGAGGCGAGAGGTTGTTGACGATCGCCTGCGTGATGTACCCCGCATAGCAGGCGAGCCGCGTAAAGCGGAAGATGTCGGAGTATGTCGCCATAAAAACCGCTCAAAGCCCCTCCAGCTCATCCAGAGAGAGCGAAAAGGCGGGAATAAAGTGCTCGAAAAAGTACGCAACGGCTCTCAGCTCCATATGTTCGAGCGATTCGCGGATGGTGCGCTCCGCCTGCGCAAATTCGCGGTTGCCCGAGCGCAGCTCCTCGAGGCACTTGATGTACGCCGAGAGCTTATCGGCGGCCTTGACAAAGCGGTACTCATCGGTATGCTTGTCCGCCTGCAGGTAAGGGTACAGGGCATCCCGCAGCTCCGCGGGGAGCGTATCTGCGATCTTATCGACGGCGAGCTTTTCAAGCTTTTCATATTCGCCGTGAATGCTGTTGTTGAAGTACTTCACGGGCGTGGGCATATCCCCCGTCATCACCTCGCTGACTTCATGGTAGAGCGCGTAAAAGACCGCCTTTTCCGCGTCGATGTGCCCCCCGTAGACGGCATTTTCGATACTGACGAGCGCGTGCGTCAACACGGCAACGGAGTGCGAGTGCTCCATGATGTTCTCTTCCCGCACGGAGCGCATGAGCTGCCAGCGCTTGATGAACTTCATGCGGTCGAGATAGGCGTAAAATTGTTCCATACTGTTCTCCTGCGCGCAAAATTTTGCGCTGCAACCCGCATTATAGCATAAAGAGGGGCAAAAAACAATCGAAGCGGGAGAAAAACGGCGAAAATTTGTTGACAGATGAGGGAAAATGCAATATAATTTTCTCACAACCGAATTATCCGTCGTGGGTGCTGTAATAAGCTGAGATCATACCACTTGAATCGGGCAAGGTAATGCTTGGACGAAAGACGAGATTTCTTATGTTATGATAGACTTCGCCCGCGTCACCTGCGGGCGTTTTTTTATCGCAAAGCGTCGCTTTGACGGATAACTCAAAAAAATTATGGAGGTTTTTATGTTACTCACTTCCCTCTTGGCGGATCCCGCAGAATGGTACCCCATTCTCTTCGATTCGCCCATGAACATCGCGCGCGGCATCTGTTTCTGGCTGACGATCGCCCTCGCGCTCGGCTTCCTCATCTCGCTGCTTTTGGTGCGCGGTGAAAAGCGCGGCGCTTATTTAAAGGGCTGCCTCATCTTCTTCGTCGTGTATGCGTGCGCGGTCGGCATCACGCTCCTCGTCTTCACCTTCCTCGAAGACGGCATCACCCTCACGCTCTTTGCGCCCCTCGTCGCCCTCATCGCAGCCGTCGGCGTGAGCGCCGTCATGCTCGCTCTCAAGCGCAATAAAGTGACCTACATCATCGCAGGTGTGCTCATCGCTGCCGCCCTCATCGCAACGCTCGTGTGCATGGGCGTCTACTATGAGTCGGGCGACGCCGCCGAGATGAACGGCACCACCAATGACGCCGTCAACTCCGTCGCACTCTACGTCTCCGCCGCCATCGCCGTCATCGCCGTCCTCGTCGTCACCTTCCTCACGGGGAGAGGCGACAAGAAGGGCTTCGACACGAAGGCCATCTCCTATGCGGCAGTCTGCATCGCAATGAGCTTTGCGCTCTCCTATCTGCGCATCGTCAAGATGCCCCAGGGCGGTTCCATCACCATCGCCTCCCTCGTGCCCCTCATGATCTACTCCTACATGTTCGGCACCAAGAAGGGCGTGTTCGCGGGCTTCATCTACGGCATTTTGCAGGCGTTCCAGGACCCCTACATCCTGCACCCCGCGCAGTTCCTTCTCGATTATCCCCTCGCCTTCATGTGCATCGGCCTTGCGGGCTGCTTTGCAAAGGTGAAGGCGCTCGATAAGCTCCCGCAGGTGCAGATCGCCCTCGGCGGCGTCGTTGCGGGTCTCTCGCGCTTCGTGATGCACTTCCTTTCGGGCATGTTCGCCTTCGGCATGTGGGCGCCCGAGGGCCAGCCCGTGTGGCTGTACAGCCTTTCCTATCAGGCGGGCTATGTGCTGCCCGACATCGCCATTGCCATCGTGGCGGCTGTCATCCTGTTCAGCTCCAAGGCGTTCGTCAAGCAGGTGAGACGCTTCAACACCGTCAAGCCCTCACAGAATACCCCTACAGCGGCTCAATCTGAAGCATAACACATCGCTTCACAGCAAACGGCGCGCCCGCGTGAAAACGCAGGCGCGCCTTATTTTATTTCTGCTTGTACCACAAAAAAGATCCGCATGAACTTATTGACGAATTTCTTAAATTATGTTACAATACAAATCAAGCAACACGGATACCGTAGGCGGTTAGCCTCCTTGGGGGAAATTATGAGATATTTCCTTATAAGGGGGTGGTGCTAATGAAAAAAGAGCTGATCCTTCTTCTTCGCATTTTGAAGAAGAAAGGCCTTCTCTCTTCGGTCACAGTCACCAAGACAATGATCATCATTCGCATAAAAAAATAACCGCCCTGCGAGCCGTTACTTCGGGGCCGGTTATTTTAACTGACATCTGAGGCTAACCGCTTTGCGGTATCCCTCTGTTGCTCCTTTAGTTTATCACCTTTTTTTCGATTTGTCAACCATTCCCGAAAAAAATCTTATATATCTATGCGAAACGCTCGTCTCCCGACAAGCGTTTTTTTATGCAAAGCTCCGCTTACAAAAACTGCAAAACATCAACCAAAACCGCAAATCCCAAAATGAGCACAAAGCCGACGGCGTGTATAACTGCCTCAATGCGGCGGGGGATGGGCTTGCCGCGCACCCACTCGATGGCGGTGAACACCACCTTGCTGCCGTCCAGCGCGGGAATGGGCAAGAGGTTGAATACGGCCAAATTGACGCCGATATACCCCGCAATTTCCAAAAAGTATCTAAGCCCCTGAGAGGCGACCTGCGCGGTCATGGAAATGGTCGTAATGGGCCCCCCGAACGCATCGAGCCCCAGCCTCCCCGTCAAAAGCTCTCCTAAAACACGGAAAATCGACCCCGCGATCTTAAACGAATAGGTAAACGCGCGGCCGAGCGTCTCAAAAAACCCGAACTTTACGACGGCATTCGCCATCATGTAATTGCCGTCCTCGTCCTGCGCCGCCCCGATGGCGCGCCACAAGAGCGCGCTGTCCGCACTCGAGGCGTCCCCCACGTCCTCCCGCAGCATGACGGTGACGATCATCTCCTCGCGCCTTGCGGCCCTTCCGTCCTCCGTGCGCTCCGTAACGCGGGAGACGGTGAACTCCACCAGATCCCCCTTATTCTTGCCGTGGAGGGCGGCTAAAAGGTCGGTCGTGAGGTACACTCCCCTGCCGTCCGCCTCCAGGAGGATATCCCCGTCGGCGAGCGAATAGGCGGCGTACTCCCCCTCGGCGGGTGCGGCTTCATAAACGGCGATGAGCGTCTGCCCGCACGCAAAGAACTCGATGATGATGAGAAGCACCGCAAAGAGGTAGTTCATCAGCGCACCCGCGACGAGTACGCAGATGCGCGCCCACGGCGGCCGCTTGGTGAAGGGCTCCCCCTTCGGCACAAACTGCGTGCCCGCCTCCTTGATGAGCTTCTCCTGCTCATTTTCGGGGGATGCAGGCGCTTCAAACTCCGTAAACGCCTCGGGCGGGGGCGCAGCTTGCTCCTGCTCTTCGTCGAGGCCGTCCTCGCCGTCGAACGCGCAGTATCCCCCGAGCGGAATGAGCCGCACGGAAAACAGCTCCCCCGTCTTCTTGCTGCGCCGCTTGAAGAGCGCGGGCCCAAACCCGATAGAGAACTCGTTGATGCGGAACTTCAAGAGCTTCCCCACGAGGTAGTGCCCGAACTCATGCACGGTGATCATGAGAAGGAGAATTAAAATGGAGAGAAGCACGGAACCCACGGTGCTCCACGAAAAGGCTAAAAGTTGAGTCATAGAAGGCTTAAAGCAATGCGGCGGGCGCGGGCGTCAACTTCCGCAAGCTGTTCAAAGGAGCACACCTTCTCCCGCGGCAGCTTTTGCAGGGCGCTGTCGATGACCTCCGCAATGCGCGGGAAAGAGATCTCCCCCTTCAGAAATGCCGAAACGGCGATCTCCGCCGCCCCGTTGAGCACGGCAGGTGCCGTTCCCCCCGCCTTCCCCGCCGCAAGCGCGAGCGAATAGCAAGGGAACTTCTCCTTGGGCAGCGGATAGAAGTGCAGCGCACCCAAGGAGACAAGATCGAGCTGCTTCACGCAGGGCAGTCTTTGGGGATAGGTGAGCGCAAGCTGGATGGGCAGCTTCATATCGGGATAGCCGAGCTGCGCCATCATCGCGCCGTCTTGAAACGAGACGAGCGAGTGCACGATGCTCTCGGGGTGGACGACGGCTTCAATGCTTTCAAAGGGCGCATCGTAAAGCCACCGCGCCTCGATGACCTCATACCCCTTGTTTAAAAGCGTCGCGCTGTCGATGGTGATCTTGGGCCCCATCTTCCACGTCGGGTGGCAGAGCGCATCCGCCGCCGTCACAGCTCTCAACTCCCCTTCGGAGAGCTTGAAGAAGGGCCCGCCGCTCGCCGTTAAGATGAGCTTTTCAAAGGGGGTATCCCGCCGAAAGTTGAGCGCCTGAAAGAGGGCGGAGTGTTCGCTGTCCACGGGCACCAGCGCGCTCCCGCTCTTCTTCACGGCAGAAGTCACGAGTTCCCCGCCGCAGACGAGCGACTCCTTGTTGGCAAGCGCAATTTTTATGCCGTGCTCCGCTGCCCGCAGCGTGTATTGAAGCCCCGCAAACCCGCTCGCCGCAATGAGGGCGACGTCCGCCCCGTCGAAGGCGTGCAGGAGAATGTCCTCGCCCTTCAAAAGGCGGGTGCCCTCGGGAAGGCGCACCTCCCCGCCCGACGCCAGCCCCGCAAAGTCGGGGTGAAATTCCGCCGAGAGAGCTTCGAGCGAAGCCGCGTCGCTCCCCCCGATGAGTGCGGAAAAACAAAAGTGTGCGGGGTGCTCCCGCACGACCTCCGCGGCCTGTCTGCCGATGCTGCCGCTGCAGCCGATCAATGCGATCTTCATGACCGCCTCCAAAAAAGCATTTTATAGCAAAGAGCGGGGGCATGCCCCCACTATTGTATCCGTGAAAACGGTAAAATATGCGCTCAGCCCACGATGAGGATGCGCATCGTCAGCACAAAGCACACGATGAGCCCCGCATAGAGGGAAGAATCGATGCGGTCGAGTATGCCGCCGTGCCCGGGCAGAAGTTTGCCCATATCTTTAATTTCGAGTTTGCGCTTGACGGCGCTCTCCACCAAATCGCCGAATTCCGTAAACGCCGCCGTCAGCACGCCGAGCCCGATGAAAAACACCAAATTCAGCCACTCGGTATTTAAGTCGCAGGGCTCCAACAGCCCGTAATAGACAAAGAAGATGCACACAGCCCCAAGCGCCCCGCCGATGAGGCCGCCCAGCCCGCCGATGAGCGTCTTGTTGGGGCTCACCGTGGGAGAGAGCTTCTTGGGTACCCACCGCCCGAACAGCCGCCCGAACACATAGGCAAAGCTGTCCGCAAACGGGCAGATGACGAACACGAAGAGGATGCCGATCTCGGAGTATTCGGGCATATGGTTGCACCCGACAAGGACGAGCAAAAAGACGGCGGGATAAAAAAGGCAGATGAGCGAACAGCCCAAGGAGTCGAGCGAGGTCTTTTCGTGCCGGAAGACAAGCAAACCGAACAAAACCGCAAGGCCCGCCATCAGCACGACAAAGGTGATGAGCGGGGAATAGTTGACGACCTCGGGGCGCGTCTCCTGCACCATACGGTAGAGGGTGTCCGTCACCGCATAGCAGATGATGAGCCCCGACGAGACGACGAGCACGATCGCCTTCTGCACCCTGTCAACGCGCTCCCCGAAGGCGCGCAGCATCTCGAACGTCCCGATGACGGAGAACACGAGAAGGAGCGCATCAAAAAAGAGCAGATGCACATACCTCCTGAGCAGAAACGCGCCCAGGAGAATGAGGATATAGACGGCACCCGTTAAGAGTCTCTTCATGGCAAACCAGGACTTATTCCCCCTTCACCTTCCCGAAGCGGCGGTCGCGCGAGGCAAAGTCCTCCAAAGCGCGCGCCATGTCCTCATCGGTGAAGGCGGGGAACATCTTATCGGAAAAATACAGTTCGGCATACGCCGATTCAAACAATAAAAAGTTGGAGAGGCGCTTCTCCCCTCCCGTGCGGATGAGAAGGTCGGGCGGCGGGTACGCCCCCGTCGAAAGGAGTGCGGAAAATTCCTCCTCCCCTACCTCTTTGCCCATGCGGACTGCCGCATTCGCGGCGCGCACGATGTCCTGCCTGCCGCCGTAGCAGATGGCAAGCACCAGCGTGCCCCTTTCTCCCCCCTTCGTCTTTTCCTTCCCCTCTTGAATGAGGGCCTGAATGTCCTCGGGGAGAAGCTCGGTCTCGCCCACAACGTCGAGCCGCACGCCCCCCTCTATAAGGCGGACAACGCTGCCCGAAAAGTAGGTGCGAAAGAGCGTGAAGAGCGCGGAAAGCTCCTCCTCGGAGCGCGATAAGTTCTCCTTGGAGAGCGCATACAGCGTCACCACTTCCACCCCGCGGCGGAAGAGATATTCACTGAGGGCGATCATGCGCTTCATGCCCGCGCTGTGACCGGCGCTTCGGGGAAGCAGGCGTTTTTGCGCCCAGCGCCCGTTGCCGTCCATGATGACGGCGACGTGACGGGGAAGCCTCATCAGATGGTCATGAGCTCTTTTTCCTTGGCAGCAACTGCCTTATCGAGCTCTTCCATCGTCTTGGAGATCGCCTTCTCGACGTCCTGTTCGGAGTTGGACGCCTCGTCCTCGGAGATCTCCTTGCCGTTCTTCATCTTCTTGATGCCGTCCATCGCCTCGCGGCGGACGTTGCGGGCAGCGACCTTCGCGTCCTCGCCCATGCGGCGCACCTGCTTTACGAGCTCCTTTCTTCTCTCCTCGGTGAGTTCGGGGAAGACAAGGCGGATGACGTTGCCGTCGTTGGTGGGGTTGAGCCCGATGTTGGAGGCGAGGATGGCCTTCTCGATGGCCTTTAAGAGCGACTTATCCCAAGGGCTGATGACAAGGCACCGCGCATCGCTCACGGCAACGTTGCCCAGCTGATTTAAGGGGCTCATGCCGCCGTATGCCTCCACCTGGAGCCTGTCCAGAATGTGCGGGTTGGCGCGGCCTGCGCGGATGGTCTGATACTCATCCTTGAGGACGCCGACGACTTTGTCGAGCTTATCCTCGAGCACCAAAAAGATCTCTTCCAATTTTTCGTTTTCCATGTTCGTCTCCTTATTTTATTCGTTGCTGATGAGGGTGCCCAGCTTCTCGCCGCAGACGGCGCGGAGGATGGAGTCCTTCTCGCCGAGGGCGAACGCGAGCACGGGGATATCGTTCTCCATGCACATCGTGGCGGCAGTCGCGTCCATCGCCTTGAGCCCCTTGTTGACGACGTCGGAAAAAGTCAGCTTTTCATACTTCTTCGCGTCGGGGTTTAAGGCGGGGTCGCTGTCGTAGATGCCGTCCACATTCTTCGCCATGAGCAGCACGTCCGCCCGAATTTCACAGGCACGCTGCGCGGCGGCGGTGTCCGTCGAGCAATACGGGTTGCCCGTGCCGCACGCCATGATGACGATGCGCCCCTTCTCAAAGTGGTGAAGGGCCTTTCTGAGGACGTAGGGCTCTGCGACGGAGATCATATTGAGGGCGGTCTGCACGCGCGTGGGAACGCCTCTCTGCTCAATGGCATCCATCATCGCGAGCGAGTTGATGACGGTGGCGAGCATACCCATCTGGTCGGCGGTGGCGCGGTCCATATTCGTGCCCTGCCTCCCCCGCCAGAAGTTGCCCCCGCCGATGACGAGCGCGATCTCCACGCCCATCTCGTGCACCTTGACGAGCTGATCGACGACCATAGAGATGACCTTCTCGTTGAGGCCGAACTTCTGGTCCCCCGCAAGGGCTTCGCCCGAGAGTTTGAGTAACACGCGCTTGTATTTCGGCTGCATAATATCCCCTTTCCGCATACTGCGGTGATTATCTTTTACAGTATATCATACCCGCGCTGAAAAAGCACGCAAATTGCGCGGATTTTTCATGAAAGTACGGCGAAAAACGCCGCAAAGGACGGGAAGCGCCTTTCTTTAAGCGCTCCCGCCGCGGTATTGCGTTATTTCGCCCCTTGCGGGGCATAGCTTAATAGAGCGAGAAGATGATGTCGGCGCAGCGGTCGATGCCGATGGTGCCGCTATTTAGGCAGATATCGTAGTTCTTGGCAACGCCCCAGTCGATGTCCGTATAGTAGCGGTAATAGGCCATGCGGCGCTTGTCCTTGTCGCGGATGCGTTTCTCGGGGGCATCCTCCCGCTCGCCGTATACGCGCACGATGCGGTCGGCACGGAAGGCGGGGTCGGCGTGGATAAAGACCTTCAGAAGGTCTGCCCTGTCGCGGAGGATGAAGTCCGCACAGCGCCCCACGATGACGCACGGCTGCTTTTCGGCGAGCTCTAAAATGACCTTCCTCTGCGCCATCCAGACAAAGTCTCTGCCGATGGGCCCGTAATACGAGGCCGCCGCGGCGAAGGCGTTGGTGAGCCAGTTGCCCGTGTGCTCGCCGTGCTCGGCGATGTATTCCTTGGCAAAGCCGCTCTCTTCCGCCACTTTTTCGATGAGCTCCTGATCGTAACAGGGGATGTGGAGCTTCTCCGCCACTTCCTTGGCGATGGTGCGGCCGCCGCTGCCGAATTCACGGCTGACGGTGATGATCCTGTGCTTCATGGTCTTTCCCTCCTTATTCTGCGCTCCCGCGCCTTATTTTCACGGTTTGATGTCCCTTTCAAGCGAGATACGCCGCCCTTCGCGCTCGTCCTTTTCGCCGACCGCCCTTCGCGTTCGTTCCTGCCCGAAAGGAGCCCTTCCGCCCCTTGTGCCCCCATTATACCACGCCCCGCCGCAAAAATCAATACCCCCTATAAAAATAATGCTCTGCTGAAACGCACTCGCCTTTATGCCCCTTTTCCCCCTTCGCGTTTACCCCTTCCCCTCTGCGTTCTGAGCTCTCCCTTTTCCGCTGCCCGCCATATCCGTAAAAATGAAGCGCCCGCTTCTGCGAACGCTCATTCCAAAAATACCTTCTGCGCCCTAACCCACACTTTTTCAAAACAAGACAGATGTATGAACTCCCCATTTGGGGTGGGCGGGCAGGAATTTCAAATAATTCTGCAAGCAAAACCACGCTTTTGCGCAGCAGGACCCAATTTGTGCGATACTTCGCACTTATTGTACTTAGAATGACAAAAAAGTGGGCGGCCGACGGGGTTCGGAGATGTCGGCGGCTCGTTTGGGTCTCAAACGGCGCAAGGAGAACGCCGTTTTCGGTCACCGCTCGCGCGGGGAAGAATGCGCTCGCTCATCTCGCAATGATGGCGCGAGGAGGGTTTCCCTCCGCTGCGCACCCAATTTGCACATACCTGTGCTTATGGGGGAAAGAGTGAATGCGGGCGCAATAGATTCGAAAGCCCCTAAAGTGCGCCCGCAGAGAGAAAACGAGCCGCCAAGCGCATTGCGCAAGGCGGCGGTGTTTTCTTTCAAATCACGGCGAAGATTTTTGCCTTTGCAAAAAGATTCGCTTGAACATGTCCCAAGGGGAAAACAGCACACCGTGCTGTTTTAAGAACGCCCTTGCTCGTCCTCACGGAACTTATTTTGCGCAGCAAAAGAAGTTCGTGAACCCCCTTTCTGGGGTGGGCGGGCGGGAATTCCAAATAATTCTGCAAGCAAAACCACGCTTTTGCGCAGCAGGACCCAATTTGCACATACCTGTGCTTACGGGAGAAAGAGTGAATGCGGGCGCAATAGATTCGAAAGCCCCTAAAGTGCGCCCGCAGAGAGAAAACGAGCCGCCAAGCGCATTGCGCAAGACGGCGGTGTTTTCTTTCAAATCACGGCGAAGATTTTTGCCTTTGCAAAAAGATTCGCGTGAACCTCTTTACTTCTTCATCGCCTCAACCTGCTTAGCGACTTCCTCCTGCAGGTCCTCGCTCTTCTTCTCGAGGCCCTGGCCCATCACATAGAAGCAGTACTGCTTGAGCTCCACGGGGCAGCCCGCCTTCTTTGCCTCCTCTGCGATGAGCTGGGAAATGGTCACCTTGTCGTCCTTGATGAACTTCTGCTCGAGCAGGCAGTTCTCCTCATAGAACTTCTTGATCTTGCCCATGACGATCTTCTCCGCAATGTTTTCGGGCTTGCCCTCGTTCATGACTTCCTTCAAAAGGATCTCCTTCTCCTTTGCAAGCGTCTCTTCGGAGACCTCGTCCTTCTTCATATACTGGGGCTTGGAGAAGGCAACGTGGAGCGCGATATTGTGCGCAAGCTCCTTCGTGACGTCGTTCTCCTCGCAGGCGAAGTTGAGCATAACGCCCATCGTGCCGCCCATGTGGATATACGTCTCGATGTGGCCGGCGCTCTCATACACGGTGAAGCGGCGGACGGAGAGCTTCTCGCCGATGACGGCGGTCTGGTCGGTGACGAACGCCTCGACGGTCTCGCCCGAAGGAAGGGTGGAGGCAAGCAGCGTCTCAACGTCTGCTGCCTTGGTCGCAACGATCTGCTTTGCAACCGTCTCCACAAGGTTCATGAACCTTTCGCCCTTTGCGACGAAGTCACTCTCGCAGTTGACTTCGACGAGCACGCCCGTATTGCCCTCAACGTAAGAGTACACGACGCCCTCTGCGGCGATCTTGGAAGCGCGCTTTGCAGCCTTTGCAATGCCGCGCTCGCGGAGAAGGTCTGCCGCCTTGCTCATATCGCCCTCAGCATCGGTGAGGGCACGCTTGCAGTCCATCATGCCCGCGCCCGTCTGTTCACGGAGCGTCATAACGTCCTTTGCCGTAAATCCTGCCATTGTAGTTGTCCTCCTGAAAAATTATTCCTGAACGGGAGCCTCTTCTGCGTGCTCTGCCTCTTCCGCGGGAGCCTCTGCTTCTGCGGGTACTGCGTCAAACGTCTCGCCCTGGTTTGCCTCGATGACGGCGTTTGCGATGACGGACGAGATGAGCTTGATTGCGCGGATCGCGTCGTCATTGCCGGGGATGACGTGGTCGATGAGATCGGGGTCGCAGTTGGTATCCGTGATGGCGACGATGGGAATGTGGAGCTTGCGTGCCTCGGCAACGGCGATGTCCTCGTTGTGCGGGTCGACGATGAACATGATGCCGGGAAGCGTTCTCATGTTCTTGATGCCGCCGAGGTTCTCCTGCAGCTTTGCCATCTCCTTCTTGAGGCCGAGCACTTCCTTCTTGGGGAGAAGGTCGAACTCGCCGCTCTCTTCCATCTTCTCGAGCTTCTCAAGGTAGTCGATGCGCGCGCGGATGGTCTTGAAGTTGGTCAGGCAGCCGCCCAGCCAACGAGAGTTGACGTAGTACTGGCCGCAGCGCTCCGCCTCTTCCTTGATGGCGTCCTGCGCCTGCTTCTTGGTGCCGACGAAGAGCACGCTCTTTCCTGCCTTGACGGACTCGACGACGAAGGTATAGGCCTCCTCGATGAGCTTCGCGGTCTTTTCAAGGTCGATGATGTGGATGTCGTGGCGCGCCGCAAAGATGTACTTCTTCATCTTGGGGTTCCACTTTCTCGTCTGGTGCCCGAAGTGGACGCCCGCCTCGAGCAGCTGCTTCATGGTGATAACTGCCATAAATTCCTCCGTTGAACCTCCCCCGCGGACGTATTTCCGCCTGCTGCCCGCCGCTTAAATGATAGATTTGCGGGCACGGAGCGCGGCATCCCTTCGGGGTGTGGATTTCTAACCATGGTATTCTACCATATTTTTGCCGATGCGGCAACCGTTTTATATGCAAAAACGGAGAATTTTTGCTCATTCTCCGCTTGATTTTTTATTTTGTTGTATTGCTCCTCCCTTGCGGCGGACGCGCGTCCGCAAGATCTCCCGAAGGAGCAGCCGCAGAAAGAAACACATTCCGTAAAATGCGGCGGCAATACCCCAGAAGACGAGGTTGATGCAGAGCACCGCATCCCAGTTGACGGCAACGACGGAGACAGCACCCGCCGCCTCTGCCTGTGCCTTCAGAATGACGAGGATGAGCACGTTGACGATGGAAAAGAGCGCCCCCAGGGCGATGATGCCCGCAAAGAACACATTCCCCCACCGCATGACGGTGCCGAGCGAGCGCAGCGCATCCGACGCCCGCTGTGCGTGTTTGGAGAGCGGCAGCTCCTCTTCCGTCATATTCACGGGTACCGAAAGCTGCAGCGCGCCCTCTTCGGCAGGCGCCATGGGCGGCTTATCGGCGGGCACGAGCTCGACGGAGACGTCCGCATCGAAATAATTGCTTGGCAGCGCAAATTCTTCTATGATGCGGCGGCGGTTGAACGCGGAGGGACGGGCGCCCTGCTCCCAGCTGACGACCGTCTGACGGGCGACGCCGACGCGGGCAGCAAGCTCCTCCTGCGACAGCCCGAACGCCGAACGCAAGCTTGCGATCTTTTCCGATGTATCCATGTGTCCATCGTATCACATTTGCCAAAAAATGTCAAGTAAATTTACGCTACGGTTTGCAATTCTTTGCACATTGCTTATGCCCGCCGAGGCCCTCGGGCAAGGTTGAGGCCCGCAGCGTGCACGCTGCGGGCCTCTCGCATGATTTTCCCGAAAGCTCTCCGGATATCGCTCGGAGTCACCTTTGCTTGGTGCACCTCGCTTCGGCTGAAACCATGGTATCACATTTTCTGCCGCCTGTCGAGCGGAAAAATGTCAGGTTTATGTCGTATTCCTGTCACTTTTTTGTCAGGTTTTTCACAAAACTTCAAATCTTGGCAAAAACTGCTCTGTTTGTTATTGTTGTTCGCTCTCTTTACAACAGCGCGGCGATGCGGGAGAGCACCTCTTCCTTCCCCTCCCCCGTCAGGGAGGAGACGATCGTCACATTGTCCTCGCCGAGGCCGAACTGCTGCGCAATGGCTCTTCTCCGCTCCTTCGTCCTCATGCGGGAGAGCTTGTCGCTCTTCGTGGCAATGACGGAGAAGGGAATGATGTGATAGTTGAAAAAGTCCACGAGCTGCAAGTCGTCCCCCGACGGGTCCCTTCGGATGTCGATGAGCAAGAACACATGGCGGATGTCCTCCTTCTTCGCAAAGAAGGCGTCCAGCGTCCTGCCCCAGCGCGCCTTCTCGTCGTGCGAGACGGCGGCATAGCCGTAGCCGGGCAGATCGGCAAGCCAAAACTGCCCGAAGTCGAAGTAGTTGACAAGCCGCGTCCTGCCCGGGGCGGCGCTCGTCTTTGCAAGGTTCTTTCGGTTTGCCAGCATATTGATGAGCGAGCTCTTGCCCGCATTGCTCCTGCCGCACACGGCGATCATGGGCCGCTCGGGCTTCAGAAAGCCGCCCGCCTCCGCTGCAGACTTCAAAAATCTCGTCTCCTTGATCTCCATCTCCTTCTCCTTTCGTATGCCTCTCAGGGGCGATCACAGCCCCTCTACGGCGTTATGGAACACCTCGTCTACATTCTGTACGCAGATGAAGTTGAGGCTCTTGCGCACGGTCTCGGGGATCTCCTCAACGTCCTTCCTGTTCTCCTCGGGGATGATGACGTTCTTGATGCCGATACGATTTGCGGCAAGCGCCTTCTCCTTGAGCCCGCCGATGGGCAGCACCTTGCCGCGCAGGGTAATTTCGCCCGTCATCGCGACGTCTCGGCGCACGGGGTGATTGGTGAACGCGGAAAGGATGGCGGTCGCCATCGTGATGCCAGCGCTCGGGCCGTCCTTGGGCGTCGCGCCCTCGGGGATGTGGATGTGGATATCCTTCCTCTCGAACTCTTCCTCGTCGATGCCGTACTTCTCGGCATGCGCGCGGATATAGCTGATGGCGGCGCGGGCGGACTCCTTCATCACATCGCCGAGCTTGCCGGTGAGAAGAATATCCCCCTTGCCCTGCATCGCCGAAACTTCGATGGTGAGCGTCGCGCCCCCCACCGCCGTCCAGGCAAGGCCGGTGGCTGCGCCCACTTCGTCCTCTTCGCGCATCTCTTCGTCACGGATAAAGCGCTTTGCACCCAAGAACTTCTCTAAGTTCTGCCGTGTGACGGTAATGCCCTTCCTGTCGAGATCCTTTGCGATGCGCACGGCAGCCTTGCGGCAGACGGTGCCGATGGTGCGCTCCAGAGAACGCACGCCCGCCTCCATCGTATAGCCGTCGATCATCGCGCCGATCGCCCCCTCGGTGATGCGCAAGTTTTCCTCGGTGAGGCCGTTCTCCTTGCGCTTTTTGGGCACGAGGTACCGCTTTGCGATCTCCTCCTTCTCCTGCGGGGTATAGCCCGAGAGCTCGATGATCTCCATCCTGTCGCGCAGCGGCCCCGGGATGGTGTCGAGGGTGTTCGCCGTCGCAATGAACATCACCTTACTAAGGTCATAGGGAACTTCCAAATACCTGTCGCGGAAAGTATAATTCTGCTCGGGGTCGAGAACTTCCAAAAGCGCGCTCGCGGGGTCGCCGCGGAGGTCCATGGAAATTTTATCCACCTCATCCAAAAGGAACACGGGGTTGACGGAGCCCGCATTCTTCATCTCATAGAGGATGCGCCCGGGCATCGCGCCGATGTAGGTGCGTCTGTGCCCCCTGATCTCCGCCTCGTCCTTGAGCCCGCCCAGGCTCATGCGCACGAACTTGCGCCCTAAAGCCCTTGCGACCGACTTTGCAATGCTCGTCTTACCGACGCCGGGCGGCCCGACAAGGCACAAAATGGGCGCCTTCAACTCCCCCGTCAGCTTTAAAACGGCGAGATATTCGACAACGCGCTCCTTGATTTTCTCCAGCCCGTAGTGGTCCTCGTCGAGCACCTTCTCCACGTCCGCAAGCGACTCGGTGTCCTTCGTCTCTTCCGTCCACGGCAGGTCGATGAGCCAGTCCGCGTAATTTCTCAAAACGGTATATTCGGGCGAAGAGGCGGGCATCTTGTCCATGCGGGCAAGCTCGGCCATCGCCTTGTCCTCCACTTCCTTCGGAAGGTGCTTTTGAAGCAGCTTCTCCCGAAGTTTGGCGTTTTCCTCCACATCGTCGCCCAACTCCTTATGAATGGTCTTGAGCTGTTCGCGAAGAAAATACTCCTTCTGCGACTGGTCGATGTTCTTCCTCACGTTCTGGGCGATCTTCTTTTCGAGGCGGGAAATCTCCAGCTCGTCGTTGAGGCACCGTTCAAAGAGCTTGAGCCTCTCCACAAGGCGGGTCTCTTCCAAGAGCTGCTGCTTGACTTCCTCTCTTATGCGCATGTTGTAGGCGCAGACGTTGATATATTCGTCGATATCGCCGATGGTCGCAAGCCGCCCGTCCACTTCCTGGGAAATTTTCCCGTCCGCCGCAACGACGTCCTTTACGAGCTCCTTCGCCGTGCGGAAGTACGCCTCTTCGAGCGTCGCATCGCCGTGAGAAGTCGCAAGCTCGTCCGTCACGGCATAGATATACCCGCCCTCGATGCGGAAATCGCGGGCGCGCGCCCTGTAGAGGGTGTTGGCAAACACGCGGATGCGGTCGCCGGGCAGCCGCGTCACCTGACGGATGCGGGCGACGGTGCCCACTTCATAGAGGTCGCCCTCCGAGGGCGTCTCCAGCTGTGCGTCCTTCTGCTTGGTCAAAAAGATGAGTTTATCGTTGAGGTTGGCACGCTCGACGGCGGCAAGCGAGATGCCGCGCCCTGCGTCGAATGCGACGGAGAGATCGGGAAAGACGACCTGCGTGCGCATGGGAACGACGGAGAGAATGAGCGTTCTTAATTTACTTTCTGCCATAGTTTCCTCCTGTTTGTCTTTTGCGGGCGCTTTTTTTGCGCCCCCTGCCGCATATAAACACACGACCCTATCAATATATCACACCCTTTCGGCTTTTTCAAACGGACGGCACAGGTGTTTTCACGGAAGGGAAGGAAAGCTTTTCCTCTCTATCACCCATCTTTCAAAAAAAATGGGCGAGCCCCCCTTGTGGAGAGCCCGCCCGACGCGTTTTTTCGCCTTATTCGGCAGAAAAATCTTCCTTGCCTACGCCGCAGAGCGGGCAGACGAAATCGTCGGGAACATCCTCCCACAGGGTGCCGGGAGCGATGCCGTTGTCGGGATCGCCCGCTTCCTCGTCATAGACATAGCCGCAGACCGTGCAAACATACTTCATAACATTTTCTCCTTTTTTATTTTCTCCCGCCTTGGCGGGGTCCTTTCTTAAAGCGCCTTCACATCCTCCGCAACCGCATCGGCAAGCGCCGCAAGCTTCTCCCTCGTCTCTTCCTTGACGGCGGAGAGAACGGTCACCTTTTCAAAGAGCTTTCTCATGTTCTTGAGAGCGCTCAGCTCCCCTTCCATGAGAGCGCCCGCCTGCGGCGCCCACGAGCCGTTCTCGATGAGGGCATACCCGCGGTTCTGGAAGGCGTGCGCCTTGAGATCTGAAAGAAATTCCTCCATCTTGACGAAGATGCCGTTGTTATACGTCGCCGAGGCAAACACCGCGTGTGAGAAGCGGAAGACCTCCGAAACGAGCACGGACGTATCCGTCATGGAAACGTCGTAAACTTTCACCTTCACGCCCTGTTCCGCAAGGCGGGAGGCGACGATCTCGGCAGCGTTCCCCGTATGCCCGTAGATGCTGCCGTAAAACACCGCGACGCCCTTCTCTTCGGGCGTGTAGCTGCTCCAAATGAGGTACTTCTCCACAAAGCGCGAAATGTCCTTTCTCCACAGCGGTCCGTGCAGCGGCAGAATATACTTGATGTTGAGCCCCGCCGCCTTCTTTAAAACCGCCTGCACCTGTACGCCGTACTTGCCGACGATGTTGATGTAGTACCGTCTCGCTTCGTCGATAAAATCATGGAAGAAGTCGACCTCGTCTGCCCAGATGCTGCCGCCGAGCGCCCCGAACGTGCCGAAGGCATCCGCCGAGAAGAGCGCGCCCGTCGAAAGGTCAAAGCTCATCATCACCTCGGGCCAATGCACCATGGGCGCAAACACAAACTTCAACGTGTGTTTGCCCGTCTCGAGGGTATCCCCCTCCTTCACAAGCAGCGGCTCCTTTACGGCACAGCCGTAGTTTACGAGCATCTGCGAAATCTTCTGATTGCAGACGACCTTCGCCTCGGGATAGCGCAAGAGCACTTCCGAGAGCGTCGACGAGTGGTCGGGCTCCATGTGGTGGACGACGATATAGTCGAGCCCCCTCCCCGCAAGCGCGTGTTCCACGTTCTCGAGGAACTGCTCGGAGACGGCATGGTCGACGGTATCAAAGAGCACCGTCTTTTCATCGAGAAGCACATAGGAATTGTAGGAGACGCCGCGCGGGACGGGATAGACGTTCTCAAACAGGGAGAGCCGCCTGTCGCTCGCACCGACGTAGATAAGGTCATCGGCAACTGCCGCGGTATTATACATAAAACCTCCGCGCCGCTTAGAAAGCGCGCTCATACTATTTTTACTCTCTTATTATACACCAAATCGCGCGAAAAATCAAGCGCGGCGCTCAAGAAAGATAAAAAATCCCGCCCGCTTGCCTCGGCGGACGGAAATTTTCGTTAGTTTTCAAGTGGCGCTCTTGCCTTTCACCTTCATGATGCGGACGAGCGCGGCGCGTTCGTTCTCGCTCAGCTTCTCGCGGATATAGGCAATGGTCTCTTCAAGCTGGGGGATCATCACATACTCAAGCGCGTTGACACGGCGCTTGTTGCGCTCTATCTCATCGGCGAGCATGCGCACCGACTTCTCCACCTCGGCAAGCCGCACAAGCTTGGGAAGCAGCTCGGAGACCTTTTCCACGGAGTAGTCCGCCTCGCTGGTAATTTCAAAGTAGGCGTAAGGGAGCCCGCCCTTGCCGCTTGCAGAGAGTGCAATTTTGGGCACGTCGAGGCCCATCACGCTCGCCGTTTCGCACTCCGCCTGCACGGCAACGGAGGGCAGCGCAAAGGCGGCCTCGGCGCGATAGGCGGGCGTCACCGAGCGCGCCACCTGAAACTCCCGCATGATGCGGGAAAGCTCCCCTTCCACCTCGCGGCGGAGGGCAAGATTCTCGCGCGCCATCACGGTAAAGCGGCGGATCATCTCGTCCGACTTGTCCTTTAAAAGTTTATGCCCGCGCACGGCGGTATTTAAGCGCGCCTTGAGCTTCTTGAGCTCCATGCGCGTGGGGTTGACGTTGAGCCTTGCCATCTCACGCCTCCGCGCCGTGCAGGTACTTTTGGATATACGCCGTGCGGATGCGCTTGAGTTCGCCCTCGGGCAAAATGCGCAGGAGCTTCCACCCCAAATCGAGCGTCTCTTCAATGGAGCGGTCGGTCTCAAACCCTTGGCCCAAGTACTCCTTCTCGAACGCCTCGGCAAACTTTGCATACAGCTTATCCGTCTCGGTGAGCGCAGCCTCGCCCAAGATCGCCGAGAGCTCCTTGCTCTCCTTGCCGCGCGCATACGCCGCAAACAGCTGATTTAAGGTATCCGCATGGTCCTCTCGCGTCTTGCCCGCGCCGATGCCCTTGTCCTTGAGGCGGGAGAGCGACGGCAGTACGTCGATGGGCGGGTTGATGCCCTTCTTGTAGAGATCGCGCGAGAGGATGATCTGCCCCTCGGTGATATACCCCGTGAGGTCGGGAATGGGGTGCGTCTTGTCGTCCTCGGGCATCGTGAGGATGGGGATCTGCGTAATGGAGCCCTTGCAGCCCCTGATGCGCCCCGCGCGCTCATACAGCGTCGCAAGGTCGGTATAGAGATACCCGGGGTACCCGCGGCGGCCGGGCACCTCGCGGCGCGCTGCCGACACTTCGCGGAGCGCCTCCGCGTAGTTGGTCATATCCGTCATGATGACGAGGACGTGCATGCCGCAGTCAAAGGCAAGATACTCCGCGCAGGTGAGGGCAAGGCGGGGCGTTGCGATACGCTCGACCGCGGGGTCGTTCGCAAGGTTGGTAAAGAGCACCGTGCGCTCAATGGCGCCCGTGCGGCGGAATTCCTCGGCAAAGTACTGCGATTCCTCGAAGGTGATGCCGATGGCGGCGAACACGACGGCGAATTCGCTCTCACCCGAGCGCACCTTGGCTTGCCGCGCGATCTGTGCGGCGAGCTCCGCGTGGGGCAGACCGCTCATGCTGAACACGGGCAGCTTCTGGCCGCGCACGAGCGTATTCAGCCCGTCGATGGCGGAGATGCCCGTCTGAATGAATTCGTTGGGGTAGTCTCTCGCGGCGGGGTTGATGGGCTCGCCGTTGATATCCATGAGCTTCTCGGGGAGCACGGGCTCGCCGCCGTCACGAGGATTCCCCATGCCGTCAAAGACGCGCCCGAGCATATCGCGCGAAACCGCCAGCTCCTGCGCATGCCCCAAAAAGCGCGCGCGGCTCTCGGACATCTGCAGCCCCTGCGAATTTTCAAAGAGCTGCACGACGGCCTTCGACTTATCAATTTCCAGCACCTTGCCGCGCCGAAGGGAACCGTCTTTGCCCACGATCTCCACGAGTTCGTTATAGGTGACGCCCTCCACGCCGTCCACGACCATCAGGGGCCCGACGACTTCGCGAATGGTCTTATATTCCTTAAACATCGGCTTCCCCTCCCTCGGCAACGGCCTTGAGCTCCGTATTCATCTCTGTAAAAATTTCCTCAAAGGAGGCAAGCTCCTCCTCGGGGATATACTTTGCACGGCCTATCTTCTCGCGGCAGGGGCAGGCAAGCACGTCTGCAAAGTCTGCATACGCCTCAATGGCCTCGCCCGCCAGGCGGTTGTATTCAAAGATAAGCCGAAGCATCAGAAGCTGCTTCTTCATCGAAGTGAAGGTATCCACTTCATGGAAGGCATTCTGATGCAGATAGTCCTCTCGGATCATCTTGGCGGTCTCCATCGTGAGGCGGTCGCGCGAGGAAAGCGCATCCATACCCACGAGGCGCACGATTTCGTCGAGCGCGGCCTCTTCCTGCAGCGTCGTCATCACGAATTGGCGATACTTCACAAAGTCACGCCCCACTTCCTCGTCGTACCAGTCCTTCATCTTGTCGGCATACAGCGAGTAGCTGACGAGCCAATCGATGGCGGGGAAGTGCCGCTTATAGGCGAGGGACGCGGAGAGCCCCCAGAACACCTTGACAATGCGCAGCGTCGCCTGCGAGACGGGCTCACTCAAATCGCCGCCCGGGGGCGAGACCGCGCCGATGGCACTGACCGAACCCATCCGCTCATCCCTTCCCAGCGTCTTTACGATGCCCGCGCGCTCATAGAACTCCGCAAGGCGGCTCGCAAGGTAGGCGGGATAGCCCTCGTCGCCCGGCATCTCTTCGAGGCGCCCGCTCATCTCACGCAGCGCCTCTGCCCAACGGGAAGTCGAGTCCGCCATGATGGCGACATGATAGCCCATGTCGCGGAAGTATTCTGCAATCGTGATGCCCGTATAGATGGACGCCTCGCGCGCCGCCACGGGCATATCCGAGGTATTGGCAATGAGCACGGTGCGCTTCATGAGGGGTTCGCCCGTCTTGGGGTCCTTGAGTTCGGGGAATTCGTTGAGAACGTCCGTCATCTCGTTGCCGCGCTCGCCGCAGCCCACATAGACGATGATATCGGCATCCGCCCACTTGGCAAGCTGATGCTGCACGACCGTCTTGCCGCTGCCGAAGGGCCCGGGAACGGCCGCCACGCCGCCGCGCGCAATGGGAAAGAGCGTATCGATGACGCGCTGCCCCGTGATCATGGGCTGCGTGGGCGAGAGCTTCTCGCGGTACGGCCTTCCCTTTCTCACAGGCCACTTGCGGAGCATCGAAACTTTCTCTTCGCCCCCCTCGTTTCTGAGGACAGCGACCGTCTCCGTAATGGTAAACTCCCCTTCTGTGATCGCCGTCACCCTGCCGTGCATGCCGTTGGGCACCAAAATGCGGTGAGAAACGATCTCCGTCTCCTGCACAGTGCCGAGGACGTCCCCCTCTTCCACAACGTCGCCCGTCTTGACGGAGGGCACAAAGTGCCACTTCCGCTCTCTGTCGAGGCTGTTGACGGACACCCCGCGCGAAATGCGGTTGCCGCTCTTAAAGAAGAGCGTCGTCAAAGGGCGCTGGATGCCGTCGAAGATGCCCGTCAAAAGCCCGGGGCCGAGCTCTGCGGAGAGCGGCTCACCCGTCGAGACGACTTCCTCCCCGGGGCCTAAACCGCTCGTCTCCTCATAGACCTGCACGGACGCCCTGTCGCCGCGCATTTCGATGATCTCGCCGATGAGGCCGAGTTTGGAAACGCGGACGACGTCGTACATCTTGGCGTCCGCCATGCCCTCTGCGATGATGAGGGGGCCCGAAACCTTTACCGTTTTACCTATACTGCTCATTGATGAGTCTCCTCAGATGATCCCCGCGGCGCGACGCCCAAAAAGATGTCGATGCCGAGCGCGCGCTCCGCTGCGCCCCTTACGAGCTCTTCGCCCAAGCCCGCGCCGCCCTTCCCCGAAGGGATGGGGAGCACGACGGGATAGGGCGTCTCGTCGAACCGCTTCAAAAAATCAGCGAGCGGGCGCGCCAGCTCCTCGGTGAGAAAGATCACCTCGTAGTCCTTCGCGATCTTGCGGAGGATATCGCGCGCCTTCTTCTCGTTTTCGGCAGCGAACGCCGAAACGCCTGCCGCCTGGAATACCATGATGCTGTCGCCGTCGCCGACGATCGCCATTTTACCGGTCATATGACCTCCCGATCGAATGCGGCTTTCCGCCGCCTTGTTCAGCCGTCTCTATCTGTTATAAGCCGCCCGCGTTTACCGTACGGAAAGCAGATACGAGCAAGACGCGTCCGCAGCCGAACGATGCCGCGGTCCGACAAAGTATTGCGACGTATATGCTTTTCGCACTTGTGTCAGCGTTATAAAATACCTCTGAGGCGTGCTTTGATGTCTGCCGCAGGCATCCCCGCCAGAAGGCACACAAGAAGGATGCGCACGTCGGCGTTTTCCGCACGGCGGCGGATGACGTAGAGCAGGAAGGGATCGCGCCCCTCTTTGCTGTAACGCGCATGGCGGTAGAAGTCCGTTTCGAGATCGTCCGCCGCTTTTTCTGCCTCCGAGAAGGGCTTTTTTGCCCGTTTTGCGGCAAAGCACAGCTTTGCGAGCGCTTCGTACGGCGTGCCGTTCAGCGTGCGCTCCCCCTTTTCGGGGTCGGAAGAGAACAGGCCCGCAAGCTTTTCCTTTCTGAGCGTGCCGCCCGTCACGAACACCGCCTCCGCCCCCTCTCTGTCCGCGGCGCGGAGATAGGATAGAATGTTCTCCGTATCCGCTTTGAGGGCGATGAGCTTCTTCAAGGAGCGGTTTTTCGTGCAGGAAGCTGCAAGATGCGCAAAGAGCGCGCGTTCGAAGAGGACGCCGAGCTGAACGCCCGCCCCCTCCTTGTTCTCGTCGAGGAGCGCTTTGCCCTCTTCGAGCGCCTTTTTGAGCTCCCCGGAAAGGGGCGAAAAGTCGCCCGCCTCGATGCAGGAAGCGATGCGCTCCGCAGGCACGAGCCCGTCGGGCGCGAGCAGCCCCGTTGCGTCCTTCCCCAACGCGTGCGCCTTCAGAAGCGCCTTGCCGTTGTGGAAATCGCGCGGAGCGAGGAAATATTCGAGCTCTGCCTCAGAGGGCGCGTAAGTGCGGATGAATTCGTCGAGATCGCGCTCTTCCGCCGAGATCATCGCCTCGAACTCGTACACCGAAGAGGCGGCGTTGAAGCCGTAACCCGCCTCCGTGAGGGCGCGGAAGACGTCCTCCGCGCTCATTTCCGCGAAGCGGGTGAGGCGCTCCCCGAAGAGGCGCTTCTCTTTGACGGCGATGACGCCGTTTGTGAAACCGCTGTCCATCATATCACTTTTTGCCGGGGAAGAGCATCCCCGCAAGCTCTGCCTGGTGCGCCTCTTTGTCCGCCGCCAAAAGCGAGGAAAGGGAGAGGTCGCGGTCGCACGACTGATTGCGCAGGATGACCCCGCCCGAAATTTTGGCGCCCTCTTCCGAAACGGTCAGCGCCTTTTCGCGCACGACGGGGAGCTTTTTGACGCCCGCAAGGAAGGGATAGCCCTCCGCAAGCACGACTTCATCCCCCTTCTCCGCATAGCGTTCGAGAAGGGAGGAAACGAGCGCGAGCGAGGCGCCCTCTTCGAGCTTGGAGAGCCTGTCCTCCGCGCGGCCGTACACGACGTCGATGACGCGGCGCTTTCCGGAGAGGGCGATCTTCTGCGCGTCCAGCCGCGCCGCCGCGCGCCTGCCTTCGAGCAGGGCGAGCCGCTTTTTCTCGCACTCTTTCTGCGCCTTTTCCCGCTCTCTTGCCGCGGCGTCCTCCGCGTTCTTGCGGATGCTCTCCGCGCGGGATGCCGCCTCTTCGAGCATTGCAGAAGCTTCCGCTTCGGCGTCGCTCAGAATGCGGCCGATGATGTCCTGTTTCCCCATACCGAACCCCCGAACGACTTACGCAATGAAGGGAGCGACGAGGATGATGGAGATGATAAGGCCGAGGATGGCGTAGAACTCGATCATCGCGGGATAGATGATGAGCTTGCCCGAAAGGGGCTCCTGCTTGCCGACCGCGTAGATACAGTTGGCGGACGCCTTGCCCTGATAGATGCCCGAAACGAGGCCCGCGATCGCCATGGGCAGCACCGCGCCCAAAATACCCCAGCCTTCGATGGTCGCCATCGTGAGGTACGGGTCCCCGCTCGCGGTCGTGAGCGAGTTCGAGGCGATGATGCCGATGATGAAGCCGTAAATACCCTGCGTTGCGGGAAGGAGCACGAGGACGAGCACCTTGCCGAAAAGCTTGGGGTTCTCGCTCAGCACGCCGGCAGCCGCCGCACTCGACTTAAAAAGGCCGATGCACGAGCCGATGCCGCACAAAAAGACACACAATGCAACGCCGATCATCGCGATCGCGTAGCCATACTCTACCACTTCTTGTACTACTTCAGTACCAGGCATAAAAAAGACCTCCAAAACATTTCCGAAATTGTATTTCAGGCGAAAATCGCCTTCTTTCCTTGATCTAAGCCTCAGAAAGCACGGGCACGCCCGCCTTCTCCCGCTTCTCTGCCGCGAGGGGCTTTAAGAAGATGTGCTCGTGCTTGCTGCCGAGGGGCTTAAAGAGCTCCCCCTCGCCCTCATAAAAGCGGCCGTAGAACTCCACATACTGCAGCCTTGCATCGTGGATATACGCGCCGAGAAGGCCGATCGCAAGGTTGAACACATGCCCGACGACCATCAGCAGCACGCCCATCACGATGAGCACGCCGCCGTCATTGATAAACCCGACCGCGTACTCCGAGACGATGCGCGCAATCACCGCGCCCGAGAGCATGAGCCCGTAGAGGCGCGCATAGCTCAAGACGTCCGACATGTAGTTGATGATGCCGTACAGCGTGCCGAAGCCCTTGGAAAGCTTGCCCAAAAACTTCTCTCTTCTCCCTGCCGCGATCATGGCGACAACGAGCGTCACGCCCGCCGTAATGCCGCCGATGGGAGCAAGGAAGGAAATTTCCCAATTGCTCACGAGCCCCGCGATGGCAAGACCCGCGCCGAGCGAGAAGAGCGCCCAGACGACGCCGTCCAAGATGCCGTCCAACACCTCTCCCCTTCTCCAGCACTGCACCGCCTTGCAGATGTAGCCCGCCATCAGCTGCACGATGCCTAAAAGCATCGCAATGACGAGCACCTCGGGGATCTGAATGCCCGCGAACGAACACATCTCCTTCTCCGCGCTGGGCATCACAGGGGCATACGGCAGCGCGATGCCGAACAGCGAATTGAATAAAAACCCCCAGATGACGGCAAAGATGCCGCCGACCGCGAACACGCCCGCAAGCGCGCCGATGCCCCCCTTTCTGCTTCTGTTTTTATACTTCAGATACCCGCCGCCCAGCATCATCAAGAGCCCATAGCCGATATCCGCCATGATGAAGCCCATAAACACGCTGTAAAAGACGGCCATGATGGTATTGGGGTCCATCTCGCGGGCATTGGGCGCGGAATAAGTGTTGGTGAGCGACTCAAAGTCTGCAACCACCGCGTTATTTCTGCAAAGCGTGGGCAGTTCCTCGTCCTCCGCGGGCTCGGAAAATTCGAGATACACCGCCCCCGCCGAGGAAAGTTCGCGTCGGACTAACTCTTCCGCATCCGCGGGCACGAAGGCTTCCAAGAGGAAGGTGCGCTCGGTGCCGCGCAGTTTTTCGTTGAGGGCAGCCTTCTCCGCCTCATAGCCGACGAAATCGCAGTAAATTTTGAGCGCACGCACCTTGCCGCCAAGCTCCGCCATCTCTTTGTCGAGCGCGTCGAGCCTTTCCTTCAGCGCCTTCTTTTCGCCTTTCAGACGGGAATACACTTCCTTGCCCGTCTCTTCGCCCGCAAAGGGGCAGGGGGCAAAGCCGGTGCCCGAGAGCAGCGTCTCCGCTTCCTCGCCGCACGCCTTATGAAAGACGAGAAGCACAAGGCACTCGTCCTCTTCCCTTGCAAGCAGTTTCCCCTCCGCCAGCGCGGGCAGGGCGGCGGAAACACTCTCCCACGCATTCGCAGGCAGCGTTCCCAATTTCACATTCGTATGCAGTGTGCCCGCAAAGCCGTTTAAGGGCTCTTCGATGCTCCGATAGACGGAGACCGTCTTTAACGTGCGCTCACACTTTGCAAGCGCGGCGCGTTTTTCAGCCTTCTCATCGGTGAGGGCGTTGACCTTCTCTACGAGCGCGTCCATCTCCGCACGGTCGTTGGCGGCTGCCATAAAGCTTTCATAGCTCACCTCAAAGCCGTCCTTCTGCGGCCGCTCCGCGCCCTTGTGCTCCTTGGCGTAGCTCTCCGCCGCCTGCGAAAGGCGCTCCAAAGCGTCCTCGAGCGAGGCATGGTACGCGGCAATTTCCCCGTCCGTAGGGGGCAGGGGGAGCGAATGTTCCTCTTCGCGGTGCAGTTTGACCTCGACGGCGCCCGTCCTTTGCAGGGCGTTCAAGACGGCGTCCTTTTCATACGCCATCCCGACGAGGTTGAGTTTTTTCATCTTAACGATCACGCAAGATCCTCCCCGCGATCCTGCCCACGGCAGCATCGGTATTTTCCAGCAGACGGGAAGTCTCCGCCTCGGCAGCCTTCTCGGCGGCCATAACGGCGGCCTGATACTCCGCCTCGGCGTCCGCACGGGCGCGCTTGAGCGCCAGTTCACGGGCAGTTTTCAGCTCTTCCTCGAGCTTCTCGGCCTTCTCCCGCGCCTCGCTCTCGGCACTTGCCAAAAGGGCACGCGCCCTCTCCTGCGCCTCCGCCTTGATGCGCGCCGCCTCTTCCTCCGCCGCCGCGATGTCCTTGATGATGTCGTCCATGATGTTCTCCGCCGCGCCATAAAAGGCGTCTGTTTTTGAAAATTTGCTTTTTTAACCAAAAGAGCTTGTAATACTATTTTTACAAGTATAGCATAAATGTATGCCCGCGTCAAGCGTTTGAATATTTTTGCATTTTTCTCCCCCGCTCCCCTCGGACGCCCCTGTCCGATACAACACTCTTGTTCTTGACTCCCCATCGCCCCCGACCCCCTCTCCTTCTCCCGACTCCCGCTTCTCCCGACCCTCTCTTCTTCTCCCGTCTCCCTCTTCTCCTCCCGCCCCCCTCTTCTCCTCCCGACCCCCTCTTCTCCTCCCGACTCCCTCTTCTCCTCCCGACCCCCTCTCCTTCTCCCGACCCCCTCTCCTTCTCCCGACTCCCACTCCTTCTCCCGACCCTCTCCTTCTCCCGACCCTCTCCTTCTCCTTTACGGGGGGCGCGGGGCGTCCGCGTGCGGACGCCCCGCGCCCCAACCCCTTTAAAGCACGCAAAAAGAGAGGCCCCTTTCGGAGCCCCTCTTGTGTGTTTTGAAGTTACTGCCGCGTGATGCTGTCTACCTTAAAGCAGGCATAATCAACACCGAGGCCGATGGAATAGGTATCGAGAAGCGTCTTGCCCGCCGTCGCCCTGATCTCATACCGCTGATTGTAAGTCACATCGTCAAAGTCAAAAGCAAACGTGATGACGATGACATCGGAAGCTGTATAATCCCAGACGATCGTACAGCCATACTCGCCCCCATTATAATAGTTAACGAGGGTGGTCGTCCAATCGGTTCCGTTCAAACTCGTGTCTGTAAACCCTTGGAAAGTCTTGGTAATGGCGAAGTTGAACGCCCCATACGTCTCCTGACTTCCATCGCCGTTGACCCAGTTATCGGGGCGGAAGTTGAGACTTGCGGTATCACCCGTCCAAAGATAGGGAAGCGGAGCATTCCAAACGCCTCTGTCAGGCGGGTTAGAACCCTCTGTAGGGTTTGGGTTACAAGTCGCCGTACCCGTTGCGGTGACGATCTGCCCCTGAGAAATGCTCCCCGTCCAAAGCGGCGCCGTGCCCGTATAAGGCGTTGTATTATTCTCATTGCCGAGCGTTCGATCTGTCGCAAGCACTTCATCCTGTACTTCCGTCAGCGTACCATACGTTACGGTGAAGTTGTCAAGCAAATTCGTGTTTCCGTTAAGCTGCGCCGTTAAAGCGTCCGTTGTAAAGTTATCCGACGTTCTCGTTACAACGACCACATCTCCGTCCGTCCTTTCGAGCACGACTTTCAGCGTAAAAGTCGAGCCGACTCTGTAAGCCGTTGCAATATAGTGCCCCGCATACGCATTTGCAGTACCACCCACAGGCAACGTGTAAGGCTCTCCGTTGCAAGTCACCTCAACTACCACATTCGTGTAGAGATTACCCCAACCATGCACAGTCTGCGTTGTGCTGGGCTCCATAACAGGCGCCGTGTACCAATTGTTATTTGCATCGAACAGCTCAAACCAAGCATCCCAATAATTTGGATCTCTGGAGTTATCCCATTCATAGCGAATAAGGAAGTCACCGCTCAACGCTACCTGACCGAATCCGATGTTGTCATTCCAACCGGTACTGGGATCGGGGCTTGTCAATGCTTGCTCAACGGGAAGTTCCGCCTCATACATCTTTTCGCCGACTTCCACGCGCACCTTCGTGGCGCCGCAGAGGGTGCAGGTCGCGGTGTCGCCGTCGTACGCGCCGTAGATGTGCTCGCACGGCTTGTAATCGACCGCATAGCCGATGATGAGGTCCTCCACGGGCAAAATAACTTCCAGCCCGACACTTCCCACCTGCTCCGCCATGTACTTGGAAAGCGCGCCCACCGTCGATTCGCCGATCTCCGTCGTCGCCGCATACGTCAGCACGAGCTCACCATTGCGATAGAAGGTGATGGAGCCGTTCACGTTATAGGAAACGGTCGCAATGCAGGGCTTATCCGCATTGTCGCACAGGGAACCTAAGAACAGCTGCCAGTTCGCCGAACCGTCCGTTGCGAGGCCATACCCTTCAAGGATCGCCGCACCCTCGGGAGAGAGCGTCGCCGCGGTCTCAAGGATATCCACGCCCAGATAGTTGAGCACGGAGAGATAGACGATCGCATCCTTCCCGGGCGCGCGGAAGATGACATCCCAGTCAGTCGAGATATTCTCCACGCGGAAGGTGAGCGAAACGCCCGTGCTTGCATTGATCTGAGGAACGGCTTTGACCGTCTCGCCCGCAAGCGGCGCCGCCTTGGCGACGACAAATTCGTCGAGCGTCAATTCTTCGGGAACGATATCCTCAACAAGCGCATTCGCACTCGCCTCGGAGAGTACCTTGACGGTGAACGCCTTCTTGACGGAATAATCGCCGCTCGTCACCGTCACCTTGAGGGTCACTTCGGTGTCCTCCGCGGGTGCCGTATAGACGCCCGTATCCGAAAGCACGGCCGCATTATCCGACGAATAGGTGATCGTCGTGCCGAAGTCGCCCGTCGTTGGCAGGTTGATGGAGGCGAGGATCTCGCCCGGGAGCACAATACTCTCAAGCACAGATTCTGCCGCACCCATGCCTTCGGGGTTCTTCACGCCCCAGAGCGGGGTGTTCGTCGAGGCATTCGTCGCGGTGAAGGTGTAGGCGACGTTCTCGCCCGCCAGCCCCTCGATCTGCTGCTCCATCACAACGCCCATATAGGTCGTATTGCCGATCGTAATGGTGATATACTGCCCGTTGAGGCTCCAGGTGCCCGTGTATGCGCCCGTGACCTTGCCGTCCGAAGTCAGCGTGATGACCTTGTCGGTATTCACCTGAAGGTTCTTATAGTCGACGGGCGTATGAAGGATGACCGACCAGCTGCCCGCGAGCTGTTCCGTTGTCGCGTCGGTGATGACCTTGTCTGTCTCGCTCTTCTGGAAGGGCGCGGCGAGCGGCCAGCCGTCCGCATTAAACACAAGCTCGTGCACTTCCACATTGTGGTGCGCGGTGCCGTCGTCGTACTTGATGTGATAGATGAGGTAGACCTTGCCGCCGTCCACGAGTACGGAGTTGTGCCCCTGTGCGAGCGAGGCAGGGCCCGTCCACCAGCTCCACTTGTAGTTCTGCATGAGCACTTCGCCGCTCGAAACGTTGTCGCCGTAGTTGAACGTATACTTGTTGTACACCGCCCAATTTCCGTTCATGTCGACATACTTTCCGTCGATGGTCTCGGAGCGGAACACGCGCATATTGTAGCCGCCCTCGGGCGAGTAGAAGCCGTAGGAGAGGAACAGATAGTAGTAGCCGTTCATATAGGCGATGTACGGCCCTTCGCCGCTCACATACCAGCCGCCCGCAATGTGGACGCCCAGATAGGGATCAGATACCAGCGAATTGCCTTCATAGACAGGCTCCGCACCATATTTATATGTCTTATCGCGCAAACCCGTCGCATTGTCGAGCTTGATAAGGAAGATGCCGCCCGACCACGAGCCGTAGTTGAGCCAAAGCCCGCCCTCTTTATCATACAGCACGGAGGGGTCGATGCAGCTCACGCCGTAGTCGTTGTTCCATGCGTTCTTGTTGTTGGAATAGCGCGAGGGAACGCTTTGATCCCCCGTCACGTTCTTATAGTCGTCAACGCCCGCACCCGTGCCCTTGTTGAAGCCCGAGAACACGACGAAATCGACAAATTCGTAGGGCCCCGTGAGGTTATCCGACGTCATCATGAAGATGGAGGAACGGAAATTGCTGCTGTCTCCGCTCATGGAGTAGTAGAGGCACCACTTGCCCATCTTCTTGTTATAGATGATGTCGGGCGCCCAGAGGTTGCCCTTGATGGTGGCGCTGTCCTTATAGTCCGGCCATGCAGCCGCACTTGCAAAGATCTTGGTGTAGTCGTCGGAGACGGTCTCGGTGCCCTCCGCATAGAAGGTGGGCGTGAACATGAGCCAGCTCTCCATGTCGTAGGAATAGGCGGCGGCGAGCTGCGTACCGAAGATGAAGTACATCTTCTGCCTATTCTCGCCCGCGTCGGGATAGAGTGCGCCGTCCGCATCGGCATAGGCGACGATGATGGAGGGATCGTGCACGGCAACGGTATTACCGACGGGGATGCCGTCCACACCGACCATCTCGATGGCATAACACCTCGAGCAGACATGGCCGACATAGGTATGCGCGAGTTTCGCAATTTCTTGCTGCTCGACGAGGACATATCCGCAGACGGAGCAATGCGAACCCTGCGTCTTACCCGCTGTCGTGCAAGTCGGCGCAACGGCAGGATCAGTGACTTCGGTGTGCCCCTTTGCCGCGACGGTCTCCGTCTTGGTCGTGCCGCAGCGCGAACAGGTATACGTCCTGACGCCCGCCTCGGTGCAAGTGGGCTCCTTCGTGACCTTTCCCTCGCCCCAATCGTGCTCCAGCATAGGAACGACTTCCTGTTCCACCAGTACCGCATCACAGACGGAGCAATGCGAACCCTGCGTCTTGCCCGCTGTCGTGCAAGTCGGCGCAACGGCAGGATCCACAACTTCGGTGTGCCCCTTTGCCGTGATGGTTTCCGTCTTGGTCTCGCTGCAGTGCGAACAGGTATACGTCATGACGCCCGTTTCGGTGCAAGTGGGCTCCTTCGTGACCTTTCCCTCGCCCCAATCGTGCTCCAGCATAGGAACGACTTCCTGTTCCACCAGTACCGCATCACAGACGGAGCAATGCGAACCCTGCGTCTTGCCCGCTGTCGTGCAAGTCGGCGCAACGGCAGGATCCACAACTTCGGTGTGCCCCTTTGCCGTGATGGTTTCCGTCTTGGTCTCGCTGCAGTGCGAACAGGTATACGTCATGACGCCCGTTTCGGTGCAAGTGGGCTCCTTCGTCACCGTGCCTGCGTTCCAGCTATGCCCGAGCGCCTCCGCAAGCGTCATGCCGCATTCGACGCACTTCTGCGCACTCGTGCAGGTGGCGGCAGCCCCGGGGGTATGCCCCTCGGCGGGGATACGATCCCTGTAGGTCTCTTCGCAGCGGCTGCAGGTATAGAGCATCGTGCCGTCGAAGATGCACCCCGGCTCTATGATCACCTCGCCGTCATCCCAATCGTGCCCGGGGGCGGTAGCAAGCTCTTCCCCGCACACCGTGCAGGTCTGCGCCTCGTCGCAGACAACCTCGCCGGGCGTATGCCCCTTCGCGGAATCTTCTTCCTCTCTCGTATCCGTCTCGCCGCAATGATCGCACTTCGCCGTCTCCGTGCCGTTCTCGGTGCAGGTCGCATTGCCGTCCGAAACATAGTTCGTGAAGCTATGCCCCGTCTCCGCGATCACCTTCGTCTCGCGGCTGATCTCATCTTCGCAGACAGAACAATAGACGACCTCGTCATACGAGCCCGCCTCTTCGCAAGTTGCAGCCTTCTCATTTTCGCGGACGGCAGCCGCAGGCGTATGCCCGAGCGCTTCGGCCGCCTCCGTCTTGCTCTCGCCGCAGCGGGAGCAGGTAAACGTCTCTTCGCCCGCCTCGGTGCAGGTGGGCTCCTCCGTGACTTCGCCCTCGCCCCAATCGTGGTCGAGCGCTTCAACATAGTTGTCATCGTAGCTCTCCCCGCACGCGCAGGAATAGGTGGTGTACCCCCGCTCGGTACAGGTGGGAGGCGTGACGACTTGGGTGTACTCGTGCTCGTGCTCCTTGCACGCCGCCGTAAAACAGCCGACGGCAAGCGCAAGAGCGCACGCGAAAAGTACGCGAACACTGCGTTTCTTCATGATTTCCCCCTATATAAAATAATCTATCACTATTATACCGCCACCCCCACCCTTCGTCAAGGGGGGTTGGAAAACTTTTCTTACCATCCTTTTTTAGAAATTTGCAATGAAAGAAGCGCCCCTGCACGCCTCAGCCCCCTCGACGGACGTTCGGCTCTTCGGATACACGCCAAGGACGTCAAATGCCTCCCGATTCCGCGCTTTCCACATGCGCGCACGCCTTTGTCCGTGCGCTCTCTGCGGGGCGAAACTGCACCGTCATTCAAATCGGGAAATCTGCCGAGAGGAAGAGATCATGGCGTAATTCTTGGAGATGTACGACTTTCTGCGGCAGTTTAAGATGAGCCGCCTCCCTTCCTTTGTGCGCGTATAGATGACGCACATCCTGCCCGTCACCTTCCTGAGATTTCGGGCGAGCGCTTCGGCATATTCCTTCTTTGCGCCGAGCACTTCGGGGCAAGCCAAGGCGCGCCAACAGGACTTGATTCCCATAAACACGGGCATGCACACATACCGCGGGCTGCGGATGGGCGAAAACAGGTCGGAGATGGCATGATGAAAGACGTCCTGATCGTGCAGGGAGGCGTTGATGAGCTCCACGGTGACGAATATGCCGTCCTTCATCGCAACAAACAGTTTGGCGTCGACTGCAATGAGCGACAATTCCTGCATCGTCTTGAGGACGCAGCCGCTCAATTTTTCGATGGCACGCTTGGGGCTCAGCCAAATGAGAAGCTTGGCAAAGATCACGTTTATAAGGCCGCCGAAGCAAACCAGCGCCAGCAGGGAGAGTGCGGCGATCAGCACGATTTCCCCAAACTCGGCTCCCCTTTGGGCGGCGATGATCCTGTTCACGCTGCTTGCCGCCGCTGCGAGCGACGTCTGCATGACGCCGAGGAGGAGGACGGCCGTGAGTATGTTGACAAAGATGAACGGCCGCACGGCGGCGTCGCGCTTGGGGAGCTCACTCACCCGATCGAGCTGCCCCGCATTGTCTTGAAGCCCGTCCTGCCACACCTTAAAAAGCTCCTTGCGGCGGGAGGAACGCTCCGCCATGTCGCGGTCGATGCGCGCCACCCCTTCCTCGTCAAAGGGCGGCCCGATCCCGAGCCCGCCGATGCCGTTCCGAATGACGCCCGTCTCATAGTCGGGCGCGTCAAAACATTCAAAGCGGCGGGAGAGCATCTCATAGTCATAGGAATGGTAGACTTCGTCGCCCGCCGCGCACAGCCGTTCGGCGAGCGTGCCCGCCGCGAGAGAGGGGCGCTCCACCGTCACGAGATGCCAGATATTCGCCGTCTTCCGGCTGTCGCCCGCATAGGTGCGGATGGCACGCCCGCGCATCTGATTGGAGAGCACAAAGCTGCCCACAAAGCTTGCGAGGATGAGTGCGTTGACGTAAGGAGCATCCCACCCCTCGCCGAGGAGCGATTTGGTGCCGACGAGCACGCGGATATGCCCCTCCTCGAAGAGGCGGCTGACAAAGGCGACCTTCTCACGGTTATCGCCGTCAAAGGTAAAGATACACACGTTTTCATCGGCGGTATCTTGCATCGAGAAATGCGCGCCGTACCCCTTGAGCAGCCCCTCACAGCTGCGGGGGAGAATGACGAGGCTGCCCGACAGCGCGCCGACGGGCACCCCCAAGCGCCGCACGGTCTCGTAGACGCTCACGACGCTGACCGAATCAAAGCGCTTCTGCGTGCCGATGAGCTTCAAACTGTCCTTTTTGATGTAGTCGGTGAGGACCAAGAGGCGCAGCTTATCGCCCATATGAGTGCTCTCGCACCGCACGATCTCCCCGATGCTGTTGAGCTTCCCCACGGAGGAGAGCAGCTTGCGCCTGAGCCGCTCGTTTAAGTCGAGCGCCACGCTCCCCCGCTCCAAGAGGTCTCTCTCCTTAAATAATTTCAGGCAGGCTTTCCCCTCCGCCTCGCCCAAAAGCTCCCCTATCAAAAAGTTGACGCCGATCTCCAGGCGTTCCGCGGTGATACGATAGGGCTTTTTCAGCGCAAGGCTGCGCTTCAGCCGCCGATCGACTTTGATGCCGCTGTCCTCCGAGAGCATGAGAAAGGCAATGCACCCCTCCGCATGGGAATAGAGGTAGTCGTAGTCCTCTCTCCGCGCCAAGAGGCGGGCGTACCCGTCCGCGACATAGCCGCTCTGATAGAGCGCGGCAAGCGCCTCCGCCGCCCTCTTCCGATAATCATCGAACTGCTCGGTCTCCCTGCGGGTAGGGAAATTGAAGTAGATGTAGTCCTGATGGGGGCACAGCGTTCCCTGTTTTACGAGCTCGGGAACAAAGATCTCCTCGTCGATCTCCCCGCAGAGCGCGATGTACCGCTCCCATTCGGCGGGAGAGGCGTCATAGGGCGGCGTGGCGGTGAGCGCGATCACTTTTATATCCTTGAGCGAGGCAACGAACGTTTCCAGCGCCCTCTGCCATTCACTCTGAAGGTGATGGGCTTCGTCGAGGCAAACCACACGGATATTGTGTTGCCGCACGGTTTCCAAGAGGTCGAATTGCGCATCGTCCTCATCCTCGGCCTTGCGGCGCATCGCCGACCAAAGCGCCTGATAGGTGACCGACGTGATGTCGGACGGGGCTTTGAGGTCATACGATATATTCCTCTCCCCGCCCGTAAAATCTTCCAGGAAGCGGCTGCCCCATTGGTCGCGGATGGTGGTGGTCGGGGATAGGATGAGCGCGCGTTCATTCAGTCGGCAGACAAGTTCCAGCCCGAGAATGGTCTTGCCGCTCCCGGGCGCGGCGACGATGTGGATGTGCCCGTCCTTTAAGTACGCATCCGCCCTGTCGAGAATGTGCTGCTGATAGGAACGGAATGTTCCCTTGAACCTGATGCCCTCAAACATGTTGCCCGTTCGCCCCCTTCCGAATTGCCCCGCCGCCCAATCAACTGCCCGACGGCTTCGTACCCGTATTATACCATCTCTTGAAGAGATTTTCAACCCATCGGCCAAACGGCAAGCCCCTTTTCATGCAAAAAAGCAGAGGCCGCAGCCCCTGCTTATTTCACGTTGAATACTTTGCTTGTCCGCCCTATGCTTCCCTCGCGGCCCTGCGCGATAAAAACACCAAGGTCTCTGTCCATTTCGTCTGAGGAAACATGTCGAAGGGCTGCACGGAGACGATCTCATACGCCCCCGAAGGCTCCTTGGCGCGGAGCAGCTCCCCGTTTTCCGACTCGACGAGCGTGCCCGTCAAAAGCCCCAAATCTCTTGCCAGCGTGGCGGGATTGCAGGAGATCATCACAAGCTTTTTGACATCGCTCTTTACGATCGCCTTCAAAACGCTGCGCTCCACGCCCGCGCGCGGCGGGTCGAGCACCACCGTCGCATCCTTCTCCCGTTCGAGAAGGTCGGGCAGCACGTCCTCCACCTTCCCTAAAACATTCACCATATTGGGGAGCGAATTGCGCTCCTTGAGCCGTTCCGCCATCTCGTGCGCCTCGGGCACGACCTCGATGCCATAGACCTTCTTCGCCTTCTTTGCAAACATCGCCGTCATGAGCCCGCCGCCCGCATAGCAGTCGACGACCGTCTCATTCGGCCCCGCAAAGGAGACGGCGCGCGAATAAAGTTTCCCGCGAACGCCCTCGTTGACCTGCAAAAAGGTATTGGCGCCCGCCTCATAGGTGATGCCGCCCTCGGTGCGCTCATAGGTACCGGAGCCCTTCAGAAGCTTGAATTCCTCGCCGAAGACGACGTTGGTATCCTTCTCATTGAAGTTCAAAAAGAAGCTGTACGCGGGGAAGATCTCATCGAGCAAAAACAAGAAGTAGTCGATGCCCTTGATTTCCCGCACGGACGTAACGAGCGTGATCAAAAACTTCTTGCCCAGCTGCCTTACGACGATATGGCGGAGCTGCCCTTCCTTTGTCACCTCGTCATAGCCGTCCAGCCCGCACTTTTCCATAAACTTCTTTAAGGCGGCAATGAGCGGCGCCGCCCAGTCGGGGTGGATGGGGCAGACGTCGGTATCCACGATGCGGTGGGAGCGCTCGGCATAGAACCCGACGACATTCTTCCCGTTCACCGTGCCGATGGGCAGCTGCAGTTTGTTTCTGTAGCCGTATTCCGCCTCGCTTCGCTCACACGCGGCGACGTCCGCCGTGATGCCGCCGATCTTTTTCAGAGTATCGCGCACGAGGGCAGCCTTGTACTTGAGCTGCAGCCTGTATGCCATGTGCTGGAGCTGGCACCCGCCGCAGCGCGCAAACACCGGGCAGGCAGGGCGCACCCTGTCCTCGGCGGGGGTCAAAAGTTCCTCCACCTTGGCATACGCTAAATTGCCCTTGACCTTTAACACCTTGACGCGCGCCCGCTCCCCCGTCAAAAGATAGGGGATAAAGAACGTGACGCCGTCAAGACGTGCAATGCCCTCCCCGTTCGTCCCGATGGACTCACAAGCAACGGTCACAACGTCGTTTTTTTCAAGCATACGCTTTCCCCCTTGTAACAATTATTTGCGGATGCGGCGGATGATGACGTCCACCGACTTCTGGCAGGCAAAGATGAGCACGTCATAGATGACAAAGAAGATCGTCCCCCCGATGAAGAGGATATAGTAAAAGTACGTCTCGATGTATTCGGGGAAGGGCATGCCCGCCATGCGCGTTAAGACGATCCACGAGAGCCACATCGCAAGGTCGAACCACACCGCTTTTATTACCTCGCATAGCGCGATGAGCGGCTTCTTCTTTACAAAATGCGCCTGGATGCGGTTGATAATGGGATGCAGCCCGAAGAAGACAAAGTAGGGCACCACCGTCCATAAACTCACGGGAAGGGCAATGAGCCCCGCCGCAAGATAGCATAGGGCGCTCCCCCACCAAAAGTCCTTGGAGAGGGGCACCATCACGGCGAACGTCGCCACGAGATACCCCGTGACGAGCAGGAAGGGGCTCACCGAGCCGAGCATCAGAAACCCTGCCGCCGCCGCGCACGCAATAGCGGAGAGGGCGATCTCAAACGCTTTATGCGGCTTCTTCAACTTCTCACCTCAACGGCAGCCGCAGCAGAGGTTGAACAGGCAGTTTACGCAGAGATAGGTATAGCAGCAGCTCGCGCAGTTTGCGCACCAGTTCCCGCCCATCTGGTCCTCCTGCGGGGCGGGATCGGGGTCGGTATGCGTGGCTCCCCCCGTCTGCTGTTTGTATTCGGTGCGCGCCTTCAATTTTTCATAAGCGTCGCGGTACTTCGAATTGGTGCCGTCCATCTGAATGGCGATCTCGAGCTGCTTCTTGCTCTCGTTCATCCAGTTCTTCTTATAGAAGACAACGGACTGAAGGTAATGCCATTCCGCGCCGCGCTCGTTGAAGTTGTCGAGCGCAGCCTGCGCGCCGGAGATATCCCCCTTCTTGATGAGCTCGGAGACCTCCTCATAGCCGCTCTTGCCGTCCGTATTGCGGGCGCGCTCGCGGCGTTCGCGCATGATCTCCTCATACGCGACGTCCAGCTTCTGCAGCATGCGCGCGGCGTTGTTGCCCGCCTCGCCGTCCAGCCAGCGCTCCTCGTTATACTTCTTCTTGAGATTGCGATAGCTTTCCTTGATCTCTTCGTCGGTGGCGTCCTCGCTCACCTGCAATAATTGATAGTATTCGTGATCCATACAAATTCCTTAAAGTGATATCATCTATTTTAAATCGACCTGCATCTTGACGGGCTTGTCGCCGCGCAGCACCCGCCCCGTCTCGAGGGGAATGCCGCGAAGCAGCACGTTGTCGGTAAGGTCGCGGTTAAAATAAAAACGGATGTGAGCAAGGTCCTCTCTCAGCCCGAAGAAGAGCGTATCGAAGAGAAACGAAAGCTCCTCGCCGTGCTCCTTTACGAGCATCTCCTTTGTCTCCGAGCCGAACGCAAGCACAAAGGGGTTATAGCGCCCTTTCTTCTTGTCCTTGTCGTAGTCGTCGAGCGCGTCGATGAGATGCACCCACTTGCCGAGGGCATAGAAGAGCCCGTCGGTGTGCTCGGTCGCCTTGTCCTTTAAAAAGTGACGGGAGAGCTGCTGCATGAGCGCAGCGGTCGGGTCGGCGGCACGGTCCAAAGAGTCGCACTTCCCCTTTTCCTCGCGCTCCTGCGCCTTCATGTAGTCCTTCACGAGGGCGCACATCTCGGGATAGCGCCTCTTCGCCTTCAAAAAGCCGCGCTTGAACCACATGCGCTTGCCCCTGCCCCTGTCTCCGTCCTCGATATCGTCGGTGAGCTTATAATAGAGAAGCACGGTATTCAGCGCCCCCAGCTCGTCCGTCATCTCATCAGGCACGGCGATGGGCCGCTTCTTGATGGTATGCTCAAAGCAGTTCTGCTTTTCGATTCTCACGTCTACCCCCGCGATGTTGTGGAGCAGCACCGAGAAGAAGGTCGTATCATAGGTGAGCCCGATGCGCGCCATGTGCCCGCAGGAATTGGCAATGCCCTTGCACAGCCCGCAGTACATCGCCTTGTAGAGTTCAAAGTCCTTGATATACAGGTTGGGCAGGTCGTAGCGGACGTATCCGAACATCTCATTCTCCCTGATAGAACCCGACTTTTCTGTAAACTTTGGAAAGCGTCTTCCTCGCCGTCTTATAGGCGCGGTCTGCACCCTCCTTTAATACGCCGTTCAAATACGCCTTGTCGGCAAGCAGCCGCTTCTGCTCTGCCTGCACGGGCGCGATGGCGTCCGCCACCGTCTCCCCCACCGCGAGCTTGAAATCGCCGTACCCTTTCCCCTCAAACTCCCTTTCGGCCTCCCCAAGGGTACACCCCTTAAAGGCGCAATAGATAGAGAGAAGGTTGGAAATGCCGGGCTTTTCCTCGGAAGCGATGATGCGGTCGTCGCTGTCGGTCACGGCGCGCTTGAACTTTCTGATGACGGTATCCTTATCGTCGGAGAGGTACACGCTCGCATTCACGTTCTCGTCCGACTTGCTCATCTTCTTCGAAGGCTCCTGAAGGGACATAATTTTCGCGCCCTGCTTTTGAATGAGGGCAGAGGGCACGCGGAAGGTCTCGCCGAAGCGGTTGTTGAAGCGGATGGAAATATCCCGCGCGATCTCCACATGCTGCGTCTGGTCTGCCCCCACGGGCACATAGTCGGCAAGGTATAAAAGGATATCCGCCGCCATCAGCACGGGATAGTCCATGAGGCCCATGTTGATGTTGTCGGCGTGCTTTTGGCTCTTATCTTTGAACTGCGTCATGCGCTGCATCTCGCCCACATAGGTGACGGTATTGAGCACCCAGCACAGCTCCGCATGCTGCGGCACCCACGACTGCACATAGAGCGCGCACTTTTCGGGATCCAGCCCGCAGGCGATGTAGAGCGCCGCAAGCTCCAGCGTGTGGCGGCGCAAAAGCGTCGGGTCCTGTTTCACCGTGATGGCGTGCATGTTGGCGATGGCAAAATAGCAGGTGTAGTCGTTCTGCAGGTCGATCCAGTTGCGGATGGAACCCACATAGTTGCCGATGGTCAAATTCCCGCTCGGCTGTACGGCGGAATAGACGACCTTGGTATTCTCTTGGGAAGTTTGCATATTCTCTCCGGTCTTTGCGTTCGAATGATGTTTTCCATACGATTATACCACGTTTACGCCAAAAAATCAATGGGGTAATGTCATGCTTTGATAAAAATTCCCTTGTTTTTATTCACATAATGACCATTATTCGTAAAAAGGCGGCAAAAGAGGCGCCTCGCGCGGAGAACGCCTCCTTTTTTTCCTCCTTCAGTTCAGGGCACAGAAGCTTGTTTCCATGCTCCCGACCGCAAAGCCCGCCTCGCCGAGCGCCGCAGAGAGCACTTCCTCCCCCGCCGCGATCGCAAGATAGTTCCCCTCGGCAAAGACGACCTCGCAGGAGACCGCGCCCGCCGCCGTAAGCAGGCTCCCCCTGCCGTAGGCATCGAGGATGAGCGTGCCCGCCGCCGTGCTCCAACTGTTTGCAAGCGCATCCCGACGCACATACCATCTGCCGCCCTCGAGCAGTACCCTTCTCGCGTCCGCGCCCGCGCCGAGGACATACTCCCCGCCGCCCGCCGCCGCAAGGGGAAGGATCGCGCCATTGAGAAGCGCCCCGCCTTCGCCCGCATAGAGCACGCCCTCCGCACCCGAATACCGCGTGAACGCCTGCGCCGCACCGATACCCGTTCCCGCAATCGTCACAAAGTACGCCCGCTCGCCCGAAGCAAGCAGAATGCCCCCGTCCAAGTACTCCGCATCGCCGTAAAAGCTCGTACCGCCGAAGGTGAGCGTGCCCCCGCCGTAGCCGTCGAGCACGAGCGACATGCCCTCGCCGTAATAACTTCTTTGCCCCTCGGCGGAGAAGAGGACGCACTCCCCCTCTCTCAGACGGAAGCGGAAGTAATCGAGCGGAAAGTCTTCCTCCAGCCCCAAGGCGAACGTGCCCCGCCGCGTGAGGGCATCATAGGTATAGCTGCCCGAGGCAAGCACCTCGCCCGCCCCGTCCAAAAGTTCCGCTCCCCCGCTGCCGTCCAGCCGCAGTCCTGCTGCCTCATCCGTGCCGGCAAGGGCATACCGCCCCGCCTCCTCCGTTCTGACTTCAAACACGGTGCCAAGCGCGTCGAGCGTAAACAGCCGCATATGCGACAGCGTCTCAAACCCCTCCGAATACACCTCAAAGGTATTCCCGAAGCGGGAAACTTCCACCGCAAAGCTCCCCTCGATGAGCGAAAGATAACTGCCCCCGCCGTAGCCGTCGAGCGTCAGCCCGCCGCCCAGCGTCTCATAAACACCGTAAAGCTTCTCGTCAAAGACGAGATATGTATCCCCTTCAAGCAGAAAGCGCATCTCCCCGAACGCATAGTCACCCGTAGGGAGCGCGGTATAACTGCCCTCCGTCTGCGTCTCTCCGCCAAACAGCACCGCTCTTCCCATGCCGTCTAAAAAGAGCGTGCCCCGCTCGCCCGCAAAATACCCCGCGCCCTCGCCCGCCTCGGAGAAGGTCTCCCCCTCGAGCAAAAACCGCAGCGTCTCGCCGTCCGACGTGAGCGTCACGAGCGCACCCTCTGCGCAATAGCTCCCCTCCAGCACACTGCCGCCCGCCGAATAGGACGCAGCCGCGCCGCAGCCGTCGAGGGTAAGCGTTCCCGCCGCCGAGGTAAACGTGCCCGCATATTCCTCGCGGTAGAGAAGGGCGACCTTCTCACTCTCAAACACGATGCCGCCCACGCTCACCTCGCGCAGGGCAAGCAGCACCTTGATTTTTTCCCCGCCGAGGGTGACGAGCCATTCGTTCTCCCCGCCGCCGCCCGCATAGCGGCCCCTCTCGCCCGAGAAATCAGCCTTCCCGAAGCCGTCCAAAACGAGCACCTCGCCCGTCGCCTCGCCGCCGTCATAGAGGGGATACTCGCCCCGCTCTTCGCCCTCGAGCACAAACACGCCCTTCTCTTTATCCAATCCGAAGGAGAACCGCGTCTCCCCCGCATAAAATTCATAATAGCCGAGGTACTCCCCCGCTCCCTCGTCAAAGACGAAGGCATAGCTGCCCGCCTGTTCGCCCCCGCCCTTGCTGTAGCTTGCCCTGCCCGCAGAAAAGTCGAGCGTCAGCACGCCGAGGGCGGTATTCACGGAATTTGCCGCAAGGTCATAGCCCGCATACGAGCCCGAATCATCCAAAAGATAGTGCCCGTGCTCGAGCCTGCCCCGCTCGCCCCCGAGCGAAAGCGCATTGCCCGAGGCAAAGTACTTCCCCTCCACGCGTTCGGGCTCTTTTAAAAGCGCCAAGCGGCTCCCGTCCTCATAGCCGTTCACGGCGACATACAGCGTGCCGCCCTCGCCGTGCGCATCCTCGAAGGGTTCCGCCCACACGGCATAGAGCGTCGCATTCTCCCCGCCGAGCGTATATTCCTCGCCCGCCTCATAAAAATCGGGAGAGGCAGGCTGCTCCGCCCAACCCAAGAAGGCGTACCCCTCGGCCGTGAAGCGGCATTCGGGGAGCGTCTCGATGCCCTCATAGCGCGAAGATACGGCCGCCATCGCCCCGCCGAACGTACTCCCCGCGGGCACATTCCCCTCAAACGAGAGCGAGAGCTTCTCCCGCGCATAGGTAAAGATAACGGCGTTCTCCCCCGCCTTCAATGTGAAGGGCGCAAGCGTGGAGAGCTCCTCCAAAAGCGCAAAGTGCTCCAAGTTGGGCGCCTCGGGCGTCACCACTGCCCCCTCCCAATCGGTGTAGACCGTCCTCTCCGAATCATACCCGTCGCCGCGCGCATTCTCCTTCCGCAGCTCCACCGTGTACTCGGCCTTATACTTCGCCGTCACCGTGATGCCGTCCTCGGGAACGAGATCGCTCTCCGTCAGCTCCCTGCCTGCGAGCGTCCACGCGCCGAATAAGAGCCCCTCCTTCTCCGACGTCACCCCCTCGAGCGCCTCTATAAGCGGCGTTCCCGCGGGAGCATACACCTTGCCGACGCTCGTGCCGCCGCCCGCGTCCAGCGCGATCATGGGGTATTCCTCGAACTTCGCATAGTAGGTGATGTTCGAGGCGGGAACGACCTCGGGAAGCACCACCGCCTCCCCCTCGCAGGCGCTGTTCAAGTACCACCCGACAAACACCCGGCCCTCCGTTTGGGGCAGTTCGGGCGGGATGAGCGCCTCCCCCGCCTCTGCCGAGACTTCGCCGATGGCGCCGCCCCCGAAGGCCTCGAAGCGGACGGTCACCTTGTCCGTGCAGGCGGCGGTAAAGAACAGCGTGCCAAAGAGCACGAGCGCCGCCGCGAACAGGGAGGCAGAGACCGCCTCCAGCATCTTTTTGAATATTCGCATACTATACCTCCTGAAACGTGAGATAGCCTGTATTCTACCACGCACAATTTGCGGTTAAAGGCAAGAAGTGCCGAAATATCGCTGTTCTTGAAACGCCGCCCGCCGCGCAATTTTTGCGCGGCGGGCGGCTAAACTTGCAGCCTTTTCCGCAAAATCCCCCCTTATTTTCTCAGAGTGCTGGGCATACAGATCGAAAGCGCAATTTTTTCCCGCCGATTTTCTCAAACCTCTTGCAAATTGCTTCAAAATGGACTATAATAGGAAAAAACCGTATGGGAGGAATTTTTATGCCCTTAGTAACTACCACGGAGATGTTCAAGAAGGCGTATGCGGGCGGTTATGCCGTCGGCGCGTTCAACGTGAACGATATGGAGATGATCCAGGCCATCGTCGAGGCCGCGAACGAGCTCAACTCGCCCGTCATCCTGCAGGTCTCGGCAGGCGCCAGAAAGTACGCCAACCCCGTGTACCTCCGTCACCTCGTCGAGGCGGCCGTGGAGACGACCAACATCCCCATCGCCATGCACCTCGACCACGGCGCAGACTTCGAGATCTGCAAGGCGTCCATCGACGGCGGCTTCACCTCCGTCATGATCGACGCTTCCTCCAAGCCTTGGGAGGAGAACATCGCCATCACCAAACAGGTGGTCGAATACGCACATGACCACGGCGTGGTCGTCGAGGCAGAGCTCGGCAAGCTTGCAGGCATCGAGGACGACGTCAACGTCGCCGCACATGACGCGATGTTCACCTCGCCCGATGAAGTCGAGGAATTCACCGCGCGCACGGGCATCGACTCGCTCGCCATCGCCATCGGCACCTCGCACGGCGCCTACAAGTTCAAGCCCGGTCAGGACCCGAAACTCCGCATCGATATTTTGGAAGAGGTCGGCCGCCGCCTTCCCGGCTTCCCCATCGTGCTGCACGGCGCTTCCTCCGTCCCGCAGGACCAGGTCGCCATCGTCAATCAATACGGCGGCTCCATGCCCAACGCCATCGGCATTCCCGAGTCCGAGCTGAGAAAGGCAGCAAAGCTTGCCGTCTGCAAGATCAACATCGACTCCGACCTCCGCGTCGCCTTCACGGCAGCCGTGAGAAAGCACCTTGCGGAGAACCCTTCGCACTTCGACCCCCGCCAGTACCTCGGCGACGCCCGCGCCAACATGAAGGAGCTCGTCAAGCACAAGATCACCGACGTGCTCGGCTCCGCAAACAAGGCGTAAAAACCACAAAATCTTCCAAAGGGAGACGCCAAAACGGCGTCTCCCTTCTCTTTTAAGAAGAGATCAAATATTTGGGCGAACCCCGCATATTTCCCTTGACAGACGCGTCTTTCTGTGATATCATATTGATATCATCAATATATCTTTAAGGAGAAGAATATGCAGGAAAAGCTCATTGACAAAAAGCCCCGCGGCATGCTCGCACTCATCGTGCTTGTCGCCGCCTTTATTGCGGCGGCGGCACTCGCGATCTTCTGCGGGCTGGCATTGGAAAACGGAGGCAGCAAATGGTACGCCGTGGGCATCGTGGCAGGCATCGTGTATCTGGTGGTCGGCTTTGTGCTCTTGGGCGGCCTGAAGGTCCTCAAGCCGCAGGAGGCAGTCGTGCTCACCCTGTTCGGCAAGTACTACGGCACGCTTCGCCGCGAAGGGTTCTATTGGGTAAACCCCTTCTGCCAGTCCTTCAACCCCGCCGCCAAGACCGTGCTGGGTCAAAGCAGCGACGTTGCCAACGAAAAGAGCAGCGCCAATCAGCCGATGAACGGCATGAAGATCTCGCTCAAGGTGATGACGCTCTCCAACGCCAAGCAGAAGATCAACGATTGCCTGGGCAACCCCGTTGAGATCGGCATTGCCGTCACCTGGAGGGTGGTCGACACGGCCAAGGCGGTATTCAACGTCGATAACTATAAGGAGTTCCTCTCCCTTCAGTGCGACGCTGCCCTGCGCGACGTGGTGCGCATCTATCCCTATGACGTCGCCCCCAATGTGGACACGACGGGCGACGGACAGTCCGACGACGGCAGTCTGCGCGGTTCCAGCGAAGTCGTCACGCAGCGTATCCGCGATAAGATACAGGAAAACGTCAAAGCCGCCGGGCTTGAGATCATCGACGCCCGCATCACCTACCTTGCATATGCCCCCGAGATCGCCGCCGCGATGCTGCAGCGTCAGCAGGCCTCCGCGATCATCGACGCGCGCAAAATGATCGTTGACGGCGCCGTGGGGATGGTGGAGATGGCGCTCGAAAGGCTCGCCCAAAACAATACCGTGGAGCTCGATGAGGAACGCAAGGCCGCAATGGTCTCCAACCTTTTGGTCGTGCTGTGCGGCAATAAAGACGCCCAGCCCGTCGTCAATTCGGGCTCTCTGTATTGAATCTGCGGTCGGCGCAAACATCATTTATAAAATAAGGGAAGTGACGGAGAAGATATGGAAGAACAAAAGGAAGGCAAAAAACAGATACCGCTCAGGCTTTCGGCAAAGCTCTACAGGGAACTTGCCGCGTGGGCGGAGGATGAATTTCGCTCCGTCAACGGCCAGATCGAGTACCTGCTCACCGAGTGCGTCAAAAAGCGGCATAAGGGCGACGATCCCAAGTAAGCGCCCCTCATCCCCTGCCGCCGCAAAACGTTCTCTATACGAAAAAACCTCGCTTACCGAGCGAGGTTTTTGTTGCTCTAAATAAAATCACTCTTTCGTCACAAGTTCGCACGCGACGGGGTACACGCTGTTTCCCTTAATGATCTCCCCGAACCCCTTCGCCGTGATGCGCCCGCTTCTGGGATTCTTCACGGAGTCGATAACGCTCAAAACCGTCGCCTGCACATCGCTGTACTCAAAGGCAAGGTCGCAGTTCTCCATCGTGCAGTCGACAAGGGTAAGGCCTTTGCAGTAGCAAAGCGGCTGTGTGCCCTTGATATGGCAGCGAACGAGCGTGAGCCCCTCCGAATACCAACCGAGGTACTCCCCGTTGATGATGCAGTCCTCCGCGACCGCCCCCTTCGTGTGCCAGAAGGCGTCCTTCGTATTGAGGACGCAGTTTTTAAGGCGCACGCCCTCCGCATATTGGAAGGAATACTTGCCCGAAAACTCCACGTTGTCAAGATGCACGCCGTCGCTTCCCAAAAAGGCGTACTCGGAATTGAGTTTGCCGCCCGTCACCTGCACGTTCCTGCTGTGCCAGCCGAACTCGGGGGAGTCGATGTCGCACCCCGAAAGCGTCACGTTTTTGCACTCGCGCACCGCCTTGATGCCGTGCAGTTTGCTCCTCTCGATTTTGATGTCCTCGTCGTACCACAGCGCCGCGCGGCAGTTCTTTGTCATTTCACTATCTTTAAGTTCGAGCTCCTTCACATGCCAGAGGGGATAGCGGAGGTCGAAATAGCAGCGTTCGACCTGAAGACAAGAGCTCTCCTTGAGGGCGGACTCGCCGTCCTCTTCTCCCTCGAAGCGGCAGTTGACAAGCTGCGCGCCGCGCGTCATGTAGAGGGCGCGCTCCGAAGGGAAGGTCATATTTTCATAGCGCTTAAAATTTGGTCTCGTGTTCATGGCGCTTATTATATAACCATTCTGACACACTGTCAACCAAAAATCGGCAGATTTCGGGGCAAAACCGTGCAGTTTTCAGGTGCGGAGGTACTCATTCAGGGCGGGCAGCTCGGAGGCTTGGAAGGAAAAATACGCCGAAAGCAGCCTTAAAGCCCGCTTGACGCCGTCCGCCGTCGCCTCCCCTCCGGGCTCGCCGTACGCCGCCCGAATGGCAAGATAGGTGCTCTCGCTCGCGGGCACGCCGCCCCCGCACGCCTCGCAGCCGAACGCACCGCTTGCCATATCAAAGCGCATGCGGCCGAAAAGTTCTTCGCCGCAGTGCGGGCAATTTTGCGCCGTAACGGGATATCCCGCCTCCTTTAAGGCGCTTAAAAGGAACTTCAAAAGCACAAACGAGCTCCCGCTCTTGCCGTCCTCAAAGGGCGCATTTTGGGCGTTTTGGGGCGAATTTGGGGCATTTTTTGCCGTTTGAAGGGGGTTTGCACGCTCTGCAAGCGCCGAAAGTTCCTCAAGGCTCCTGACGGCGGCAAGAAAGAGCTCGGGGCTCACCATGCCCTCGTATAAAAGCTTGTCGCACGCCTCCGCAACGACCGCCGCCGCATAAAAGCAGCAGATGTCCTCGCGCAAAGCGTAAAACCCGTCGTGCATGGACGCCGAGATGACGGTGCGCCGCCCCGCCTTCTCCACGAGCACAAACTCCCCAAAACAAAAGGGCTGGGCAGCAAATTTCAGCTTTGCCCCCGCCCTCTTGACGCCCTTGAGCGCCGCGCTCAGCTTGCCCCGCTCCGCCGTAAAGAGGGTGACGATCTTGTCGTATTCTCCCCAATCTGAAGCGCGCAATACGAGCGCATCCGCCTTAAAATCCATCAATTTGCCTCATTTTTTGCCGTTTAGCTGCTTATACAGCATATAATAGGTGACGTTTCCCGTCCTTTGAAAGAGCTGCCAGGCAAGCTCCCCCGCATTTTCTTTCCGCATTTCCCCCTCCCCTTTCAGTATCGGAAGGGAGCGCGCCCTTTATGCGGGCATCAGTCCTCGCCGCGCTCCTTTTCGTAGCCGAGCTCGCGGAGCATGCCCTCTCTGTCCCGCCAATTTTCGCGCACCTTCACATAGGTCGTGAGGAACACCTTGGCGTCCAAAAACTTTTCCATGTCCTGACGGGCGAACGAGGCGACCTCTTTGAGCGCCCTTCCCCCCTTGCCGATGAGAATGGCCTTGTGGTTTTGCTTCTCGCAGACGATGTCGAGGTTGATGTCATATACCCCGTTCTCTTGCTTTTGAAAGGTGTTGAGCACGATGGCGACGCCGTGCGGGATCTCCTCGTCGAACTTGAGAAGAATTTTCTCACGCATGATCTCGGCGACCATGAACTTGGCGCTCTTGTCCGAGACGATATCGTCGGGGAAGAGCGGCTCGCCCTCGGGAAGGAGGGAGACGATGGCTTCCTCCAGCTTCTTCAGATTGCTCCCCTTGCGCGCCGAGACGGGGCAGATGTCCTTTTCAACGCCGCCCCCGACAATTTTCTTGACATCCTCGGGGATGCGCTCCTTGGGCATGATGTCCGTCTTGGTATAGGCGATGAGCATGGGGATGTTGAGAGCCGCGTACTTTTTCATGAGCTCGATGTCGCTCTCTTCGACGCCCGCGTGCCCGTCGTGCACATACAGAATGACGTCGACGTCCTTCGAGGTATTCTCCGTGGTGCGCATCATGAGCCCCGTGAGGGCGTTCCTCTGGCGGTAGATGCCCGGGGTGTCCACAAAGACGATCTGGCTGTTCTCCCGATTGAGGATGCCCAAAATGCGGTCTCTCGTCGTTTGCGGCTTGGGGGAGACGATGGCGACCTTTTCGCCGACGAGCACGTTTACAAGCGTGCTCTTGCCTGCATTTGCCTTGCCGATGACGGCTACCGTTCCGCTTTTCATCTTGTAAGTCCCATCCTTGCGATAATTGCTTCCTCTCTTTCGCGCATCTCGCGCTTTTCTTCCTCCGTCTCGTGGTCGTACCCGAGGCAGTGCAGCACCCCGTGCACGGTGAGATAGTTGAGCTCCCTTGCGTACGAATGTCCGTACTCTTCCGCCTGCTCGCGGGCGCGCTTTTCGCAGATGGCGATGCTGCCCAAAAACAGCCTGTCCTCTTCGTCGAGCTCGTCGGCGTATTCATCGGCAATGAGCTTCTCGCCCTTGATGCCCTCGAGCGAGGGAAAGCTCAAAACGTCCGTCACGCGGTCGACGCCGCGCACCTCGCGGTTTAAGCGCTGAATTTCATTCTCGTCGACGAGGACGAGCTCGAATACAAAATCGCAGTCGCCATCGGCAGCCCCTTCGAGGGCGCGCTCAAGGCGCTCTCTTTCGCCCTCTTCGAGGGCGTCGGTATCTAAGAAAAACTTATTCATCTCCCTTGGTTTCCTCTTTGACGGCCTGATGGGCGCGGTTGAAGCGGATGGCGGGATACTTGACGCGGTGGTGATGCACGCCCGTGAGCGATTCGACGAGCGTCTGTTTGATGATGGTCAGCTCCCGCATGGTGATATTGCAGTCGGAAAATTGGTCGAGGTCCATGCGTTCCTCGATGACGGAGCGGACGATGCGCTCCACCGTCTCGGGCGAGCGGTCCTTGATGGCGCGCGTCGCTGCCTCGGAGGCGTCGGCGATCATGATGATGCAGGCGACCTTGGTCGTGGGCTTGGGACCGAGATAGGAGAAGTTGCGGATGTTGGCGTCTCCCCCCGTGAGGCGGTTTGCCTTGTCGTAGAAGTACTTGATGGGAAGGGTGCCGTGGTGTTCGCGCGCGACGTCGGCGATCTCCTTGGGCAGGCGGTTGGCGATGAGAAGGTCGTAGCCGTCCTGCGCGTGGGAGCGGATGATGTCGGCGGAGAGCTCGGGGGTGAGCTCGTCGTGCACGTTGTAGCCCGTCTGGTTTTCGGTGAAGCACTCGGGCTGTTTGAGCTTGCCCACGTCGTGATAGTACGCCGCCGCACGGGCGAGCTCGGCGTTCTCCGAGATGGCGATGGCGCAAGTTTCCGCAAGCTGCGCGACGATGAGCGAATGGTTGAAGGTGCCGGGCGCCTCGGTGCGCAGGCGCTGCAGAAGGGGCGCGTTGGCGCTCGTGAGTTCCCTCAGCCGGAACACGGTGAGGCGGTTGAACGCCATCTCAAAGAAGGGAAGGATGCAGAGGGCGAGCATCGCCGAGAGGATGCACCCCAGGATGCCATACCCCGCCGAGGCGACGTAGGGGATCCAGTCGAAGCCCGTGAAGTCGAGCTCGGAAAGCTCGAGAAGGAGCACGATGGCGAGCCCCGGGAAGCCCAAAAAGATGCCCGTGAGCATGAGCTCCCAGCGCGTTTTGACATTTGCCGCAACGAACACCGCGAACGTGCCGCATGCAAAGGTGAGCATGAGCGAGATGTAGACGGAGTTGGGCGAGGAGTCGAAGTTGTTCGTGAAGGTGTCGATGACGAACATCAGGAGCGAAAAGACGAAGTTTAAGATGATCGCCTGACGCCTGCCGAAGAGGAAGAGGGCTAAAAGCGCGAGCATCGCCACGGGACGGAAGTAGATGGAGACGAACCGCCCGAAGAAATAGCATACGAGCACCGCGATGATGAGAAGCAGGTAGATGAGAAAGACGTTTTTCGCCTTGGCGAGAAATTCCTTGTCCTCGAAGTAGTAATAGTAAAAGAGGATGGCGCAGAGAAGCAGCACGCAGATACATGCCGAAAGAAAGCGGAAAGCGTTCTCCCGGAAATAGTCCTGCCACGTCTGAGGCGCGTTGATGACGATCATCATCACCATGCAGCCGACGAGAAGCAGATAGCTGATGCCCGCCATGAGCACGCTGACGGCGAGATTGACTCTTCCGATGCCCTTGTTGGTCTTGTTCATCGTTTGTCTCCTTTGCTCTTGAGCATGTCCGCCTTCTCGTAGGCGCGCACGATGCGCATGACGAGGGGATGGCGCACGACGTCCTTCTCCGTGAGCGTGATGACGGCGATGTCCTCCACGCCGCGAAGGATGGTGACGGCCTGTTTGAGGCCGCTCATCTTGCCCTCGGGAAGGTCGGTCTGCGTGAGGTCTCCCGTGACGACCATCTTGCTGCCGTCGCCGAGGCGGGTCAAAAACATTTTCATCTGTTCGCGGGTGGCGTTCTGCGCTTCATCGAGAATGACGAAGGCGTTTGAAAGCGTTCTCCCGCGCATATAGGCAAGGGGCGCGACTTCGATGACGCCCTTTTCCATGAGTTTTGCGTACGTCTCGAGCCCGAACATCTCCTGAAGTGCGTCGTAGAGGGGGCGGAGGTACGGGTCAACTTTCGTCTGCAGGTCGCCGGGGAGAAAGCCGAGCTTTTCGCCCGCCTCGACGGCGGGACGGGTGAGGATGATCTTTTCCACCTGCTTGCCCTTGTACGCCGCCACCGCGAGGCAGACGGCGAGGTACGTCTTTCCCGTGCCCGCAGGCCCCACGCCGAAGGTGATGGTGTTTTGTTTGATGGCGGAGACGTAGTCCTTCTGCCCCACCGTCTTGCATTTGACGGGCTTGCCGCGCGCGGAGACCGCGACGACGCCGTGCATGAGCGAGCCGATGTCCGACGCGTGCCCCTCCCGCGCAAGTTCGATGCAGTAGAGAAGGTTGCTCTTATCGATGTTGTCGCCCGCCTCGACGATGGAGAGCAGGCTCTCGACAACGTCGCGCCCCAAAGCCGCGTTCTCCGCTTCGCCCTCGAGGACGATGTTGGTGCCCTCCACTCTCGTGAAGAGTTCGAGCTCCCGCGCGATGGTGACGAGGTTTTCGTCGAAGATGCCGAGTACCTTCTGCAGCCTGTCCAGCCCGCCCGTTTCGATGGTATATCTTGTCGCCGTAGTTGTATCCTCCTGCCGAGACGCCCTCGGCTATTGCATATGACTTGAAAAAGTAAAGCGCGCCTGCCCGAAGATGCGCCAGCCCCCTTCCACGGGTTCGGCGGAAAGGTCGGCATCTGCCCCGAATGTAAGATGGGCAGCTTCGAGCGCGCCCTCTCTTGTGCCCGCAAAGAATGCCTCGACGGGGCAGAGAAGCACCGCATAGCCCACGACGAGCACCTTCTCCTCCCATTCGCCGTAAAAAACGCGCTCGGAGATGAGCACATCGCCCGCCTTGACCTCTTGCCCCACTTCCGCCGCGGGGGTGCCGCGGAGGACGACGAGCTCCAAGAGCGTGCCCGCCCGCTCCGCCCTGAGAGGGGTTGGGGTGAAAACGGCTTCCTCGTCGCTGACTTCCACCTGCACGGTGAGGGTGCCGCCCTCGAAGGTGAGAGAGGCGAAGCTCACGCGGGGAAGGGAGAGGATGCGGGAAGTGAGAAGTGCGGTCTTGCCGGGCGCGGGCGAGAGAGGCGTGACGCCGCCCTCTTGCAAAATGGCGAGCACTTCGCTTTTGCTGTATGCCCCGCTGCCGACGACTTCGATGCGAAGGATGCGGCCCTCGAAGAAGAGGACGAGAGCAAAGAAGAGCACCGCGCCGAGAATGAGCCCCGAGCGCCTTCGGCAGGCTTTGAAACATCGCCAAAGGCCAAGAGGGCACACTTTTTTTACATTATAACACGAACCCCGCAAAATTGCAAAAACTTTTTTGCTGTCTTTTTTTAAGACGGTGATAACGAGCGCATTTTTTTGCGTGCGGCGCGCCGCGAGGACGCCGACGCGCCCCCGCCTGAGCTTTTCGAGCGCCTGTTCAACGCCGATGCCCTCGATCAAGAACGCCTCTTTCATCTCAAAGGCGCGTGACGCGCGCGATCTTTCCGACGACGACGGCATCGCCCCCTTCCGAGCGGCCGAGGGAGAGCATGCTCCCCTCCACCTCTACGCCGCCGCGCTTTCCCATCAGCACGATGCGGTCCTCGGAGAGCGTGACGATGCGCTTGACGTTTTCGAAGAGCGCCTCGCCCTCCGAGACGGTATAGCGGATGCTGCCGCCCGCAGCGCCGAGAAAGCCCTGCCAAAGTTCTTGAAATCTCATATCGCCCTATTATATGCGAAAATTCCCCGTTTGAGCCCGACGGAAGGCATGCAAAAAGCGCCCTCCTGCGGGAGAGCGCTTTTGTTTGAAGTTTCAGATCAAAGCTCGGCGAAGTACTTGATCGTGCGCACCATCTGGCTGGTGTAGGAGTTCTCGTTGTCGTACCAGGAGACGACCTTGACGAG
>CALWCH010000009.1 GCA_944376335.1 uncultured Clostridia bacterium | reverse complement strand
ATGGGACCGGAGATCTTTGCTCCGCCCTTCTGCATCGTCTCTACGATGCGCTGCGCCGCCTGATCGACGAGTTCGTGGTCGTATGCCGACAGCTTGATCCTGATCTTCTGACTTGCCATTTTCTAACTCCTTTTTATACTAACTATGGATTTTTGTGTCAACGTATCCGTGCGTATCGAGGTCTTTCCATCAAAAAAACACTTTTTTGGAGTGCTTTGAGAAAAAAGCCTCGGTTAGTCGCAGGAGTCGAGCCCCTACATTTGTCAACGGAAATTATCTGCCGAGGGGCTTTCAACCTCGCTTTTTCAGTAACTTCCCGTCTCAACCCTATACGCCGCAATGACACAGCTTGAACATTCTACCATAATGTCAAGCTTCTGTCAACGGTTTTAACGCATGTTTTTTATGATTTTTGCCGCTTTTCGCAAAAAAATACCTTCTTTTTTGCGCTCAGTTATAAAACCGCGGGATGCGCTCCTTTAAGAAGGCATAGTAGCGCTCCTTCGTCACTTCCCCGCCCCACACGAGCACCTCATACGTCACGCCGTTATAAGTATAGGTATAGCCCGCGGGCACAAAGCCGTGCTTTTCATAAAAGCGATACCGTCTCTCCCGCTGCTCGGCGTTAGAAGCCTGCGCGCTCCTCTCCTCCATGTCGAGGACGACGGGCTTTGCCTTATACTGCTCCTTCACTTCTTCCAGAATGCGCCCGCCGTAGCCTTTCGAGCGCACTTCTCCCGAGACGGCGAGAAAGAACAGATAGGTAAAGTCCGCTCTTTGGATGGCGACGGTGAGCCCCACAAACGTCTCCCCCTCGTACCAGCCCGAAAAGGCGCACTCCCCCTTCTTTGCAAGGCGGATGAGGTGAAGAAGGGGCGCGCGCTCCGCCCTCGGGAAGGCGGTGCGGTAAAGTGCTTTCAGCGCACCCTTGCGGGGTGCGCCGTGATAGGGGATGCATTTCAATGTCTGTTCCATATCGTTCTCTTTGTATCTCTTTTATCATTTATTCCAATTCAAAGGTGAGTTTGCCGTCCTCCTCGTCGACGATGACGGTGCCCCCCGCCTTCACGGTGCCCGCCAAAATTTCTTCGGAGAGGCGGTCCTCGACGAGCTTGCGCACCACCCGCTTTAAGGGCCGCGCGCCGAATTCCTCGCTGTAGCCCTCCTCGACGAGGCGGCTCCTTGCCCGCGAGCTCACCTTGACGATGATGCCCTTCTCCTTGAGCCGCGCCTGCACGGAGGAAAGAATTTTCTCGCAGATGCGGGAGGCGTCCTCCTTGGAGAGCTTGTGGAAGATGATGATGTCGTCGAGGCGGTTCAAGAACTCGGGGCGGAACTGCTTCTTGAGCGCCGCGTCGATGTTGTCCTTCATACGCTCGTACTCATTCTGCCCCGCCTCGTCCGTGCCGAAGCCGAGCGAAGGCACCTCCTTCACCTCGTGCGCGCCCACGTTGGACGTCAAAATGATGACGGTATTCTTGAAGGACACGACGCGTCCCTTGTTGTCGGTCAGGCGGCCGTCGTCGAGAATTTGCAGAAGGATATTAAAGATATCGGGGTGCGCCTTCTCGATCTCATCGAAGAGCACGACGGAATACGGCTTGCGGCGGATGCGCTCGGTGAGCGCTCCCTCGCCGTCCTCATAGCCCACATACCCGGGCGGCGCGCCGATGAGCTTGGTGACGGACGTCTTATCCATAAATTCCGACATATCCAGGCGCACCATCAGCCGCTCGTCGCCGAAGAGGCTCTCCGCGAGCGCCTTCGTAAGGTCGGTCTTGCCCACGCCCGTCGGGCCGACGAAGATGAAGGAGCCGATGGGCTTGTCGGGGGAATTGAGCCCCGCGCGGGCACGGCGGATGGCGCGCGCGACGGCACTCACCGCCTCGTCCTGCCCCACGATGCGCTTATGCAGGTCGTCTTCAAGGTGCATGAGCCGCTCGCTCTCCTCCTCGGTCAGCCGCACGAGGGGCACGCCCGTCCAGCTGCTCACGATCTCCGCAACTTCGTCCCTGCCGATGGAGAGATGCGTCGCATTGCGCCGTTCCAGCCACGCCTGCTTCTTTTCGCCCAGCTCCCGCGTGAGTTTTTCCGCCTTGTCAGTGAGCTCGGCGGCACGGGCATAGTTCTTCCACTTGACCGCCTTCTCCCCCTCCATGCGGGTGCGCTCGAGCTCTTCCTCGAGCTCGTGCAGCTCCTTGGGCCCGTTGTAGGAGCGCAGCCGCTCGCGCGAGGCAGCCTCATCGATGAGGTCGATGGCCTTGTCGGGCAGGCAGCGGTCGGTGATGTAGCGGTCGGAAAGTTTGACCGCCGCCTCGATTGCCTCGTCGGTGATGACGACGTCGTGGTGCGCCTCATACCTGTCGCGCAGGCCGTTCAAAATGGTAATGGCGTCCTCCACCGAGGGCTGGTCGACGATGACGGGCGTAAACCGCCGCTCCAAGGCGGGGTCCTTTTCGATGAATTTCCGGTACTCTTCAAACGTCGTCGCGCCCACGGTCTGCAGCTCCCCGCGCGCGAGCTTGGGCTTTAAGATGTTGGAGGCGTCCATATTGTTTTCCATAGACGACCCCGCCCCCACGATCATGTGTATCTCGTCGATGAAGAGGATGATGTTCCTGTCCCGCATGACGAGGTCGATGACCTTCTTTAAGCGCTCTTCAAAGTCGCCCCTGTATTTCGCCCCCGCGACGAGCGAGGTGACGTTGAGGGAATACACCATCTTCCCGCGCAGAATTTCGGGCACTTCGCCCTGCACGATGGCCTGCGCGAGCCCTTCGACGACGGCGCTCTTCCCCACGCCCGGCTCGCCGATGAGCACGGGGTTGTTCTTCGTACGGCGGGAGAGGATCTGGATGACCTTCTCGATCTCCTCCCTCCTTCCGATGACGGGGTCGAGCTTGCCGAGACGTGCCTTTTCGGTGAGGTCCTCGCCGTAGGAAGCCAGAATGGGCGCAAGGGAGATCTTGCGCGGCTCCCCCTCCTCCTTCTCCTCGCCGATATGGGGTTCGGGGAACTTTTCCTCGCTCCTTAACATGCGGCGGAAGTTCTCCGCCTGCTCCTGCGCCTTCTCCTGTTCCTCTCCGCCCGGCGCAAAGACGAGCCGCTCGGTGCACAGGGCAAGGTTATAAAGGTCGATGTGCAGCCGCTTCAGAATGAGCACGGCAAGGCAGTTGTTCAGAGAGAGCACGGCATAGAGCATATGCTCTGTGCCCGGAATGGTCTTGACGGGCCCGTGCAGGGCGACCTCGGCAGCCGTCTCAAACAGCTTCTTGGTGCGGGGCGTATAGCCGCGCGCCGAAGAGCTGCGGTCGATGCTCTTGCGGAACTCTTCCTTATATTTGTTGCGGTCGACGCCCATCTCCTTCAAGAGCCTGCCCGCGGCGCTCCCCTCCTCGCAGATGAGCCCGAAGAGGATGTGCTCTGTGCCGATGTAGCCCGTATCGTAGGCATTCGCGATGTCGTTCGCATACTCGATGGCATGTTCGAGATGTTCGGTATAGCGCTTTTCCATAGAGTCCCCCGTTGAAAAGTTCTCTTTGCCCGCACGGCGGGCGTTATTCCTCGTTCCAGAGACGGGCGCGCGCCTCTTCGGTCACGAGCCCCATGCGCCTGAGCACGTCGCCCACATAGGCGGCGCGGAAGGTATCGTACCCGTCCTCATCGAGCGGGCTCCCGTTGATCTGGTCGATGTTGGAGGGGCGCATATCAACGATGAGCCCGTCGAGCTCCTCGATGTTCCCCTCCAAGAGCCCCAACACGACGCCGAACTTGACGTTCTGCATGCAGCGCATGAACTCCCGCATGGGAAGCCGCACGCAGTTGGTGAGGATGCCGAAGGAGCGCAGGACGACGTCGGCAATGCCGATGCGGTCCTCCCTTAAGATGCGCCGCCGCTCGCGGTGTTCCCGCTCGATGACGCGGCACACGGCGCTGTCCACGGCATTTAAGATCTCTTCCTCGGAGCGCCCCAGCGTCCGCTCGTTGCTGATTTGATAGAGCGCCCCCTCCGCCCCGCTGCCCTCGCCGTACGCCCCGCGCACCGTGAGCCCCTCGCGCGCAAGCTCGTCCGCGCACGCCCGCATGAGCCCGCTTCGCGCCATGGCGGGAAGAAAGAGCATCACGGACGCCCTTAAGCCCGTGCCGAGGTTGGTGGGGCACGCCGTGAGATAGCCGAACTGCTGATCGTAGGCGAAGGGAATGGCGGAGGCGATGATATCGTCGATGCCCGCAAGGCGCTCATAGGCGGCCTCGAGATCGAACCCCTTCAAAAAGTACTGCTCGCGGATGTGATCCTCTTCGTTGATCATCACGGAGATGCTCTCGTCGCTCGAGATGAGCACCGCCGAGATGGCGCGGTTCTTGATGAGGTCCTGGCTGATGAGGTTGCTGTCGCGAAGAGACGCCGCCTCCTCCTTGGAGAGGTTATTCATGCGGCGGAGCGTGAAGTCCTCCACCCCGCACAGCTCATCGGTGACGAGCTGCACGATCTCCTGCGCCAGCGAAATGTCCGAAAGGCGGTTGGGGAAGGGATAGTCCTCGAAGTTTCGCGCAAGCCGTATCCTCGTGGAGACTGCAACGTCGCCCCCCGCCGCCCTGCCGTAAGAGATGTCCTTCTGCGCCCGCGCGGCGCGCTCCTGTAAGGGCGTCATGCGCGCACCCCCCGTATGGCGGCACTGAGTTCGCGGATCTGACCGCCGAGGCGCTCGACTTCCACGTCGTCGCCCCGCCGCACCGCCTCTTCGAGGCGGCTGCGAAGCCTTGCCCGCTCCAATAAAAGTTCATAGTTTTCCCCCGCGTCCTTCCCCGGGGTCTTGCCCGTATGCTGCGTGCCGCCCTGCAGCTCCTTGAGGGCAGGCACCAGCTCGCGGCGGAAATAGCGGTAGCACTTGGCGCACCCCAAGAGCCCCGTCCGCTTGTAGTCCTCGAACGTCATGCCGCACGCGGGGCACCGCCTTCCCCCCGCACGGGCATAGAGCGCACGGTAACAGTCGGGGCAGAGCACCACTTCGCGCTCCTCTCCCCCTGTCCTTATCTTATATTTGAATGCGGGCCTGCCGCACTTTGAACATTGCATCGTCAGCCTCATCGGGCGCAAACTCGCCCTATTGTTATCATTATACCATGTTTTTTATGCTTGTCAACCGCAAAATCTGCAAAAGTGCACGCAAAAGGGCGGGCCGCATGCCCGCCCATCACAGATACCGTCTCATTTTTTACAAAGTTCGGGGCGATGCGCCGCCAGATAGTCATACGCCTCCTTCACGGGCGTAAAGCCGTGGTCGCCGTAGGCGCAGGAGAGGATGAGCGCAGGCTTTTCCTCGGGCGTCTTGTCCGTCGCCGCCCGCCCCTCGAAGAAGGACACCGCCGAAATTTCCTCCCACTTTAAATAGCTGCTCTCGGGCGCCGTCGCCTTCTTGTCCCAGATGCCCTCTTCGAAGAGGATGAGGTCGGTATGTGCCCGAAAGAAGTTGATGCACCCGTGGACAACAAGATACAGCCCGAAACAGCTCAGCACGATGCCGATGGTGCGCTCCCAAAGAATGGCGACGGGAATGCCCGCCACGAGCATGACCACGCCCAAGATGATGAGCGGCATCGCCTTTTTCCGCTTCTCCGCATCGGGCATCACATATTTCTGCACCCGCTTAGGGGTATGCGGCATTTTGCCCGAGGGCGTCTCGCCCAGAAGTTCCAGCCCGTGCGCCTTGATGGCAGCAGCGAGGCGCTCCTTTCCCTCCGTCTCGATGAGCGCGGGCGGCTCCCCCTTTTGCGGCTTTCGGCTGAGATAATGCGCGGGGATCTCAAACAGCACCCGCCACTCGCCCTTATCCTTCGGGGAGTGCCGCACGACGACGGAGAAAAACCGCATGTCCTTATACGGCACGCGGATGCGCTTTTCCCGCTTTTCGCGGTCCTTTCCCTTGATCAAAAGGGCGTCCTCCGTAAAGCTTGCGAGCGTGCCCTCACCCACGGTGAAGCTCTCCTCGCCGTCTGCACGCTCCGAAAAGTCGCGCGCCGCGCCCTCCGCCTTCACGGCAGCGCGGAAGAGCGCAAACCCCACGCCGCCGAGCGCGGCCCCGCCCAGCATGCAGCCGAGGGCGAGAAAGCCCAAAAGATAGGTGTTCTCGTTGCCGAGGCCGAGCATGACGAGGCAGACGATGGCGCCCACCACCAAAAGAAGGGCGAGCGTCGCCGCCGTCCATGCGCAAATATTCAGCGCCTTGCGCTTTTTTTGCAAGCGTTCGGCTTCCTTTAACAGATCGTGCATAGTTTATTCCTTAAAGCGCGCGCCCTTGCGCCAGACAAAGAAGAAGAGCGCGAGAATTTGCAGGGGTATCCCGATGAGGAAGATGAGCCAGATGTTCTGCCCGAACACATACGCCGTCAAAAAGATGGTGCCGAGCACCGTCCAGATGAGGACGGAGAGCGAGACGATGCGCACCACCTTCCACTTCCACACGCAGGCAAAGACCAGGACGACGATGGCACTCGCCGCGACGGCGTAGATAAAGACGAGCCAGGTGTGAGAAAGCTCCCCCTTGCCGAAGATGCCCATAAACACATAGAGGACGACGGCCGTCAGCCAGCACAGCCCGACGGCGCACAGAAGGGTGATGATGCGCTGCTTCAGACGGTAACGCTTGGGCATGATGACGGTGCCCTGCGGCTCGTGCACGAGCTCGTCGAGCGTCACGCCGAACAGCTCCGCAAGCTGCATGAGGATGCGCACATCGGGGATGCCGTTGCCCTGCTCCCACTTGGAGACGGACTTATCCGAATAGTTGAGCTTTTGGGCAAGTTCGGACTGCGTGAGCCCCGCGAGCTTTCTTAAGCGCATGATATTTTTGCCGATGACCTCGGCAAGGCGGTCCTGATCTTCCTGCATGCCTTGATTTTAGCAAAAAAATGTGCAAAAGTCAACTCTCTACCGTGAGTAGAGCGTGAAAACTGCACTCTACTCGCGCGGGAGCGGACAATAGAGAAAACATTTCAACGAGTAGGTTGCCATCTTCCCCCGTTTTTTGTAAGATGAAGGCAGACGGAACGCCGCTCCCCTTTGCCGCAGGCATATGACAGCCCCTTTCGGTTTCCGAAAGACGTCTGAAGGGGCGTATGCCCGCCTTTTCGGGGGAACTGCTCTGCGGGGACTTCCCACCCCCGCGCGGCGCCGTCTCGGGGAAACCCCCATCCAAGGGGAGAGCGTCAACTCCCGCTCTTCCTCCTTCTCCATTCTTTGTAAGGGCGCCGCCGCGGCTTTGAGCCGCGGCGGCGCTTGCTTTATAAAAAGAGACCGGGCAAACGCCCGGCCTCCTTGGCACATGCGGCGGGAGCATTCCCGCGATAAAGTTACTTGCCGAAGTATCTCTTCAGAAGCCCCTTGAAGCCCGCACCGTGGCGCGCCTCGTCCTTTGCCATCTCGTGCACGGTATCGTGGATGGCGTCGTAGCCAAGCTCCTTCGCGCGCTTTGCAATGGCGAGCTTGCCCGCGCACGCGCCCGTCTCGGCGGCAACGCGGAGCTCCAAATTCTTCTCGGTGGAGTCGGTGACGACCTCGCCCAAAAGCTCTGCAAACTTGCTTGCGTGCTCTGCTTCCTCATAGGCATAGCGCTTGTACGCCTCTGCGATCTCGGGATAGCCCTCGCGCTCTGCGACGCGCGCCATTGCAAGGTACATGCCGACCTCGGTGCACTCGCCCTCGAAGTTGGCGCGCAGCCCGTCCATCACTTCCTTGTCCTCAACCACACCGTCGCCGACGTGATGCTCGCACGCAAAGCCCGCGTTCTCCTCAATGGGAACAAACTTGGTTGCCTTACAGACGGGGCAGACTTCCACATCATCCGCGACGATCTCGCCGCACACTGCACATCTCTTCATAGATCAAATATCTCCTTATATAGATTTCCTGTATTATAGCATAAATGAGACTAAATATCAATAAGATTTCACTATCTTGTAGCCTCATTCGTGAGCAAGCGCAAAAGTTCAGGGTAAGAGGACACGAACCGCGTCGCCCCCGCCCCTTCGAGCTGCTCCCGCGTGCGGTAACCCCATAAAACGGAGATGCCGAACATGCCCGCATTCAGCGCCACATGCGCATCCGTTTCGCCGTCGCCCACAAAGGCACATTCCTCGGGCGCAACGCGAAGGGAAAGCGCCGCATACCGCGCAAGCGTCGGGTCGGGCTTCTTGGGGAAGTTGCCGCTGTCGCCCCCCACAAAGTCGAAGAGCCCTTCGGGGAAGAACTTTCGGATACACCCCTCCGTCGCATCCTGCGGCTTGTTGGTGACAACGCCGAGCTTCACTCCCCTTTCCTTCAATGCCTGCAAACATTCCAGCTCCCCGTCGTAAAGTTTGGTGCGCTCCTGCGTGCTGTGCGCAAAGTGCTCACGGAAGTACTCGAAGCACGCCTCCAAGTCCTTCGCCCCCTTGGGGCAGGCGCGCTCGATGAGGTCCCACGCCCCGTCGCCCACATAGCGGGCGGTCTCTTCCAAGGTGATGGGCGGATAGGAGAAGGCCGCAAGCGCCTCGTTTGTATAGTATTGAATATCCCCGAGGGTATCCAAAAGGGTGCCGTCCAAATCGAGTAAAACTGCCTTGATCATAGGTCTCCTTTACATCTTTTCGGGCACGCCGATGCCGAGCAGGGCAAGCCCGTTGGAAAGCGCCGAAAGCGTCGCCTTGGTGAGCGCGAGGCGGAAGGCGCGCGTCTCCTCGTCCTGCAAAATTTTGCAGTCGAAGTAGAACTTGTTGAACTTCTGCGCCGTGTCCACACACCAGCGGGCGACAAAGCTGGGCTCATAGCGCTCTGCCGCCGCCTTCACCGTCTCGGGGAAGTCGGCAAGCGCCTTCACAAGCTCAAACTCCTGGTCGCAGGGGGTGTACGTTTCGGGAATGGCCGCTTCATACCCCCCCTCCGCCGCCTTTGCAAGCACGGAGGAAGCCCGCGCGCAGGTGTACTGCACATAGACGCTCGTCTCGCCGTCGAAGTTGAGCGCCTTGTCGTAGGAAAAGACGATATCCTTAATTTTGTTATTGTAAAGCGCGGAGAAGATGACGGCGCCGACGCCCACCTTCTCGGCGATCTCTTTCTTATTTTCAAGCGTCGGGTTCTTCTCGTCGATGACGGAATACGCCTTCTCCACACAGCGGTTTATAACGTCCTCGAGCCACACCACCTTGCCCTTGCGGGTGGACATCGCGCCGTCTTCGAGGGAGACCATGCCGTAGGCAACGTGCACGAGATCCTTCGCCCAGTCTTTTCCCATGAGCTCCAGCACTTTGAACACCTGCTTGAAGTGCAAATTCTGCTGATAGGCGACGACATAGAGGCACTTGTCAAAGTCATACGTCTTCTTGCGGTAGATGGCGGCAGCGAGGTCTCTCGTCGCATAGAGGGAAGCGCCGTCCGAGCGGAGAATGAGGCAGGGCGGCATGCCATAGGGCTCCAGGTCGACGATCTGAGCCCCGTTGCTCTCCTTCAAGAGCCCCTTCTCTTTGAGCTCTTCGACGACGGGCGCCATCTTGTCGGTATAAAACCGCTCGCCCGCATACGAATCAAAGGTGATGTGCAGCTTTTCGTAGATGCCCTTCACATAGGAGAGCGTCAGCGATTTGAACCAGTCAAACAGCTCGTTGGCCTCCCTGTCGCCGCTCTCGATGAGGCGGAAGTACTCCCGCGCCTCGGCCTCCATCCCCTCGTCCGCCTCCTCGTTGAAGCGCACATATAAGTCATTGATGGCGTGAATACCGCCCTTCTCCGCCTCCTCCTTATTGCCCCAGCGCTTGTAGGCGGCAATCAGCTTGCCGAACTGCGTGCCGTAGTCGCCGAGGTGGTTGATGCCCACGGTGTTGTATCCGAGGAACTTGAAGATGCGGTAGAGCGCCCCGCCGATGACCGTCGTCGAGAGGTGCCCGATGTGGAAGGGCTTGGCGATATTGACGGAGGAATAGTCGATGCAAATGGTCTTGCCCTCGCCCATCGTGGAAGCGCCGTAACGTTCGCCCTCGCTTAAAATGCGGGTGAGAACGTCTTTTGCAAGCCCGCCGCGCGCAATGCGGAAGTTGACGTAGCCATTGAGCGCCTTCGCCTCCGAGACGACGCCGTCCAAAGGATAGTCCTTTGCAATGGCCTCGGCAATCAGCGCGGGGCTCTTTCTTAAAACCTTGGCAAGTTTGAAGCAGGGGAGCGCATAGTCCCCCATCGACGCATCGGGGGGAACGGTGACGAGCCCGCAAAGCTCGTCCTCACTTACCCCTTCCGCCTTGATATGCTGTGCGATATAGCGCTTGTAGTCCATACTGTCCTCACATGTTATGTCAATGGGTTTCGCCGTTATTTTAGCACATTTCGGCGCATTCGGCAAGCGAAAAGACTTGCCATTTCGGGCGCATTCAAGTATAATACTTGAGAATACATTCAGGCTTTTAAAGGCTGTTTTTTCAGGAGATACGCTATGAAATTAGGTGTCGTGGGGCTCCCCAACGTGGGGAAATCTACCCTCTTCAACGCCATTACGCACGCGGGCGCCGAGATGGCCAACTACCCGTTCTGCACCATTGAACCCAACGTGGGCGTCGTCGCCGTGCCCGATGAGCGGCTCGACAAGTTAGCCGCCCTCTATTCGAGCAAGAAAGTCACGCCCGCCGTCATCGAATTTGTCGACATCGCGGGCCTTGTGAAGGGCGCCAGCCGCGGCGAGGGTCTCGGCAACAAGTTCCTCTCCCACATCCGCGAGGTGGACGCCATCGTGCACGTCGTGAGATGCTTCGAGGACGAGAACATCACCCACGTCGAGAGCACCGTCGACCCCGTCCGCGACATCGAGACCATCAACTTAGAGCTCATTTTAGCCGACATCGAGGCCGTGCAGAAGCGCATGGACCGCATCCGCAACGCCGCCCGAGGCGGCTCGGACAAGGGCGCTGCCGCCGAATTTGCCTTCCTTGAAAAATTACAAAAGCACCTCGAAGAGGAAAACCCCGCCTCGTCCTACCCCCTCACCGAGGACGAAGAGCCCATGATGGCGAATTTATTCCTTCTTTCAAGTAAGCCCGTCATCTACTGCGCGAACATCGCCGAGAGCAGCATGGGGCAGGAGGAAAGCAACCCCTACGTCGCAAAAGTCAAGGAGTACGCCGCAAAGCACCATGCGGAGACCATCGTCGTCTGCGCCAAGACGGAGGAAGAGCTCTCCGAAATGGACGAGGCGGACAGGGAGATGTTCCTTGCAGATTTCGGCCTTACAGAGAGCGGACTCGACAAGCTCATTAAAGCCTCCTATTCCCTTCTCGGACTCATCTCCTACCTCACCGCGGGCGAGAAGGAGACGCGCGCCTGGACGATCGTAAAGGGCACGAAAGCGCCCCAGGCTGCGGGCAAAATTCACTCCGACTTCGAGAAGGGCTTCATCCGCGCCGAGGTCGTCGAATGGGAGACGCTTTTAGAGTGCGGCGGGCTCGCGGGCGCGCGCGAGAAGGGCAAAGTGCGCTCGGAGGGCAAGGACTATGTGATGAAGGACGGCGACGTCGTCCTCTTCCGCTTCAACGTGTAAGGTATAAAAATTTCGCCGCTCCGTTTGGAGCGGCGTTTTTTGCTTTTTTCTTGCGATTTACGAGCTCCCCGTCGAAACGACGCTTTCGTCTTCCTCTTCGGGGCGGATCATGCAGAAGTTGGGGTTATGGGCGTACTTTGTCTCTCTCGATTTCTCTTCCATGCCCCCATTGTGTGCAAAAAGCGGAGGGTTTATTCCTCCGCCTTTTTGTTTTCTTCGGGTTCGGGAGAAGTCTCCCCCGCCATCTCGGCGATGGCCTCCCGCTCCCGCCGTTTGAACGCCTCGCGGCGCTCCTCCGCGTCCACATCGACGCGGCCTTCCTGTTCTTTCTCGCACATAAAGCCGCCCCCTTTCGGGCAAATTTCGCCCTTTTTCTCATTATAGCGCACGCAGCGGCGTTTGTCAAGACCTCAATTTTTTACAAAAAGAGCCCTCGAACAGACAAAGAATGTTACCCTTCAAGCAATTTTTCAAGCGCCTTTTTCGCCTTCTTTGCCTCGGCAAGACCGTCGTCCTCTCTCCGCTCCCGAAGGCGGGCATACCCTTCGAGCGCCCCTTGAAAGAGCCTTAAAAGCTCCCCGCGAAGGGCACGGCTCCCTGCCGCCGTCAGGGCATATAAATAGCCGAAGAGCACCGCTCTCTCCGCCAAGAGCACATCAAAAACGGCATCCTGCTCGGAAATTTTCATGCCTTCCCCTCCAACATGGCAACCAGCGCCGCATGCCGCTCCGTATGCTCCTTTGCAAGCTGCGCCATGCTCTCCGCGAGCGCGCCGTCCGTGAGCGTTCCCTCAAAATATGCCGCCCGCCGCGCTGCCGCCGCCTCACACGCCGCTGCCTTCAGGAGCGCCGAGCGTTCCTCTCCCTCCAACAACATCAAAACCCTCCCGCAGAGAGCTTGTGCGGGAGGGCGAATTTTATGCGTCTTGACTGCGTTCGGGCGAATGTTCGCCCTTTGTCCTCTGATAGTGCGGGCAAACCGTTTGGAGCGTGCACGCGGGGCAGTCGGGCCGCTGCGAGTGGCACACCCTTCGCCCGTGCCAAATCAGCCAGTGATGCGCCGTGCCCCACTGTTCCTCGGGAATGGCGGCCATGAGGCCCTTTTCGACTTCGAAGGGCGTCTTGCCGATGGCAAGCCCCAGCCGGTTGGCAACGCGAAAGACGTGCGTATCCACGGCGATGGCATTGCCGCCGAACGCGACGGCATACACCACATTGGCGGTCTTTCTGCCCACGCCCGCGAGCGTCTCGAGCTCTTCGCGCGTTTTCGGCACTTCGCCCCCGAAGCGCTCCAAAATATCTTTGGAAGCCGTTAAAATGTGCTTTGCCTTGTTGTGATAGAACCCGCAGGAGAAGATGTACTTTTCCAGCGCTTCCTGCGAGAGCGCGAGCATCTTCTCGGGCGTATTGTGCTCTTTAAACAGCACTTCCGTCACTTTGTTCACGCGCTCGTCCGTGCACTGCGCCGAGAGCACGACGGCAACGAGCAGCTCATACGGGCTGTTAAAGTGCAATGCGGGCTTGGCGTTCGGGTAGAGGCGGGCAAGCTCGCTTAAAATTTCCTCTTTCGTGTCCATGCCCCCATTATAGCAAGCAAGCCCGAAAAAGGCAAGCGCTTAAAGATACTCGAAATTCCGCCCGCTGCGGCGCAGAAAGCCCGCAAACGAGGCATACCGCCCCGCCTTCAGAGCCCTTTGCGCGCGCGGGAAAAACGCATCCTCGAAGCGTGCGGAGATGCCGCACCCCACGCCCGCCTCCTTGGGGGTATTCACCGCCTGCACAACGGCGCCCAAACCGCGGAGCGCGGAAACGAAGGCGAGCGTCTCCGAACGGGAGCGAAAAACTGCCAGAATTGTCATATACTGTCCCCTTGCGTTCGTAAAATAGTCTTACGCCCCTTTCGGGCGACAACAGGAGGTGAAACTTGATCTATTTAGACCATGCCGCCACGGGCGGGAGCAAGGCCCCTGCCGTGATGAGCGCCGTGCTCGCCGCGCTGCGCTGCTGTGCCAACCCCGGGCGGAGCGGGCATACCCTCTCGCTCGCCGCCGCCGAACGCGTCTTTGCGGCGAGAAGGCTGTTAAATGCCCTCTTCGACGGCTTCGGGTACGAGCGCGTCATCTTTACCAAAAACTGCACGGAGGCCCTCAATTTGGCGATTTTGGGCGGCTTAAAGCGGGGAGACCACGTCGTCACCACCTGCCTCGAGCACAACTCCGTGCTGCGCCCGCTCGAATTTTTAAGGGAAAGCGGCGTCATCTCCTACGACGTCGCACCGCTCACCGAGGGTAAACTGCTGCCCGAGAGCGTCTTATCGCTCGTGAAGCAAAATACGCGCATGGCGGTGGTGACGTCCGCCTCCAATGTGACGGGCGAGGTGCCCGACCTGAAAAAAATTCGCGCGCTTCTGCCCGGAAACGTCCTTTTTGTTGCCGACGGGGCGCAGGGCGCGGGGCACATCCCCCTTTCCATGAAGGAACTGGGGCTGGATGCGCTCGCCATCGCGGGGCATAAGGGGATGGGCAGCATCCAAGGGTCGGGCGCGCTGCTATTTTCCGAGCGCATGCAGCTTTCCCCGCTCCTTTACGGCGGGACGGGCAGCGAGAGCCGCTCGCTCCAAATGCCGAGCTTCTATCCCGACCGGCTCGAGAGCGGCACGCTCGCCTACCCTGCCATCTGTTCGCTCCTCGAGGGGGCGCTCATCGTGCAGAATAAGCGCGAAGAATGGGCGAAAAAGCTTGTAAAGACCACTTCCTGCGTGTTGAAGGGCATTGCGGGGCTCAAGGGCTATAAGGCGTATTTTGAGCCGAATCCGGTGGGAATTTGCGCGTTTTCGCACGAAAATATCGCTTCCGAAGAGCTTGCGGGCGAACTTTCGGAGAAATTCCGCATCTGCGTGCGGGGCGGGCTGCACTGTGCGCCGCTTGCGCACAAGGCTTTGGGGAGTTTTCCCGACGGGTTGGTACGCGCGTCCTTTTCGCCCGAGCAGGGAAAAAAGGAGGCAAAGGCGCTGCTGAATGCCCTTTCGGAGATCGCGAAATACGCTTAAAGCATGTGTTTTTGCCTGAATTTGGGCAAAATACGGCGGTTTTTTGGTTGAAAGCCGCCCTTATATGCGCTTTAGGCGGGCGGCGACTCTTGCAAGTTTCTTCCTCTGTTTTTCGTCGAGCATGGGCGAAATTTGCGCGACGACTGCATCGATTTCAGAATTTTTGAGTGTGCCCGCCCTCTTTGATTTTTCGGCGCGGGCGTAAATTTCGCGTAAGATGGCGTCTTCGCCCTTGTTTTCGAGGGCGGAGGCGGCATCTTTGACCTCTTTTTCCAATTCGGGGGGTAATTTTGTAGTGAAATTGACGTTTTCGGACGGTTTTTGGGCAAAATTTTCAGTATCTTGCTTATTTTTGCCCTTTAAGAAGCTTTGAAAGTCGTTCATACGACATTGTATGCAGGGGGTTCTGCCGGCGTCACCCGCACAAAATTGCCCGCATAGACTGCAATATGGACCAAAAGGACGCATTTTTGCTCATTTTACTATTTGCAGCTGCCGAGGATGAGGGGATAAGACATACGCTTTCCTCGGCGCTCGCCTTCTTCCGCGAGAACAAGGATATGCTCGCCCTGCTGTTTTCGGACGGCAAAAAGGACGGCGCAGATGCGCCGCCCCAAGAGATTTTTACCCGAAATGAGGGAGAAAGCCCCCAAAAAAGTGCTGACAGTGTGTCAGAATACGCCGAGGCGCTCACCATCGACCCGAAGGTGCTCTCCGCGTTCCTTAAACTGCAGCAGAGGGGATAGAGTCGCCCGCGATATCCTCGATCAACGCCTCGAGCATGACGTCCTGTTCCCCCCAGATGAGGGGCGCGGAGACGGCAACGGCGCCGTCCTCGGGCGTGACGCCCACGCCGTGGATGGTCGTATCGCTCACCGGCCAAAAGATGCCCGCGACGGTGAGCTTCATCGCTGCGCCGTTTGCCGCGACAAAGCTCGTCTGCATGATGCCCTTGCCGTAGGTGGAGCAAGAACCGTCCTCGGCTTCTCTTAAATAGATGTGGTCGTAGGGGAGAGTGCCGTAGTCGATGAGTACGCCGATGAGGCACTCGGACGCGGACGCCGTGTTTTCGTCGGCGAGGACGTAGAAGTCGCTCTCCGAAGTGAAGTACTCGGAAAAGTCATTCCCGTAGGCGTAGTAATATTCCTCTCTGCCGCCCTTGTAGCGGGCGATCTGCACGACGGGGCGGGAGCCCGAAGCATCCCGCATGAGGTGGGAGGAAATTTGCTGCAAGTCGTCTAAATACCCGCCGCCGTTGGTGCGGAGATCGAGGATGACGTCCTCGCGCCCCCGCTCTTTCATGACTTCGAGGCAGGCTTCAAATTCGTTTGCGCAGTTCCCGCCGAACTCGTCGATGCGGATGTAGCAGGTATCGCTGTCGAGCGAAGCAATGGCCTCGTCCGCACACTCGCTCATGGTAAGGCCGTCGTCGCCCAGGAAGTAGTAGGCGGTCTCGCTGTCGGCATACACGCAGTAGGTGCGCTGATAGACGCCCGCCGTCACCTCGTAGGGCATTTGGCCCTCGCACTCTTCCTCATCGTACCCCGCCTGCAAATAGACGGTGAGGCCGTAGGAAGAGATATCCTGAGAGAATTTTTCGTACGTCGTAAAGGGCGTGAGGTCGGCATCGTTGGGACCGTAGGCAAAGATGCGCATCCCCTTTTTGATGCCCGCCAAAAAGGCGGGGGAATTGTAGGAGACGAGCGCGATGGTGCCCGAGGTGTCGCCGACGAGGAAGGAGATGCCGAAGTCGTAGTTCTGCCCCGCGCCCGCGCTGACGTACGCCTCGTATTCCGAGGGGGAATAGTACGTCGAATAGGGGTCGAGATTGTTGTTGAGCGCCTCCAAAAGCGCTGCGCCCGTTGCCCCCTCGCCCGCGTCCTGCAAAACCTGTTCGCGCGAGAAGCCCTCGGGATAGTAGTAGCGTTCGGTGATGTCGAGCGCCCACAAGAAGGAGCGTAAGTCCTCGTCGATCGAATAGTAGCGGACATACCAGCCGATGAGAAAGCCCGCGGCGAGCAAAAGGAGCGCCAAAAAGACGGAGAGGACGCTGCGCGTGAGCTTCTGCTGTTTGGTGGGGCGGGGAGAGGGAAGGCTCTCCTTTTCCTCGGGGCGTTCCTCGGGAACGGGGTCGAAAAATTCGTCCTTTTCTTCGGGATCGGGTCTGTTGTTGAATTCGGGGTCCATATTGCCTCCTGAAAGTTTAGGGATTGAGCAATTTATAGAGAATGGTGATGACGCGGAAGGTGACCGCGTCGGAGAACTTGCGGATGTTGAGCCCGGTGATGCGCTCGATCTTATCGAGGCGGTACATGAGCGTGTTGCGGTGCATGAAGAGGTCTCGCGAGGTCTCGGAGATGTTGAGGCTGTTTTCAAGGAAACGCTCGGCGGTCTCCATCATGTCGGCATCTTCAAAGACTTCCTCGGCGCTCTCCACATAGAACTGCTCCATGTATTCCTTGAGCCTGTCCTTGGGCAAGTCCTCGAGCATCTTGACGAGAAGGTACTCCCGGTAGGTGTGCACTTTGAAGTCGGAGCGGAAGAGGGTGCTGACCCTGACTGCCGTGGATGCCTGACGGTAGGAAGAGGCGATCTCTAAAAAGCTCTTCATCTCGCAGCCGATGCCGATGCTCGCCTTGATGCCGAGCTCCTCGTAGAGGGACTGGCTCAAGAAGTGCCCGAATTCGAGCGGGGTCTCCTCCGCCTCCATGAACTTGACGACGACGAGGTGGGTATCGTCCATTTGGACTGCCATGTCCGAAGGCGCGGAAAGGCAGCTCTCGATGTGGGAAAGCGCCTCGCCGATGCGCTTGGGAATGAGCAGCTCGACGGCAAAGCACGCGCCGTCCGAGAGGTTGAACTTGGTGAGAAAGCGGTAGATGTACCAGCCCGAGCCCTCGCCGAGAAGAATATTTTTGAGGTACTCCGCCTTGTCGGGCAGCACTTCGTGCGCGTCCGCATTCTGCACGAGGTAGTTTACAAGCTTTGCCGTCTGCTCTGCCTCCGCGCCCGTGCCGCCGATATATGCCTCCACGCCCTCGCCGCAATAGGTGAGCGTGAACTTCGTCTCCTCGCCCCCGCGCGGGGTGAGGCGCACTTCGGTGCCCGTCTTTTCCAAAACGTCCTTTAAAAGGCGGGAAAGTTCCGCCCTCGTCTGATGTGTCATATATTCTCCCCTTATGGGCGGGCATGTACCCGCCTTTTTATCATGTAGGACAAGTATAGCAAATCGCGCGGAAAATTTCAAGGCTTTTCACGAGAACGGCACCAAAATACCATGCAGGGCTCTGCCGCCCCCGCTTTGCTTCCCGCCAAATGCCGCCAAAAAGCGACGCACTCTCCCTGCGCCCTTCCCCCTTCCCCGTGCTATGATGGGGAAAAACTTTTTCAGGAGGGGAATTTTATGCAGACAGCCATCGTGCAAGGGGCGGTGATGCCCGTTAACGGGAGACGGGAGACGGAGGTCTTGATCGAGCGCAGGGCGCGGGAAAAATCAAGGACGAGGCCGCTCTTATTTGCCGCTCTGACGGGCGCGGGGGCGCTCTCTTCGGTGTTCGGGCTGTTTGCGGGGATGCTGCTCCCCTCTTCCGCCGCCTCGCTCGCCGTGGCGGGAAGGGATACCATGATGGGAAATTCCCTCTTCGGCATGGCGGTGGAGGTACTGCGCGGCAGCCTGCCCGCCGCGAACAGTCTGTATGCGGGGGCGCTGCAGATATTATTGCTGCTGATGGTCGGAACGGCGGCGCTTGGGCTCGCCTCGTCGGTGGTCGCCTTTGCGGCGGGGCGGACGGCAAGGGCGCTCTCGGCGTTTACTTTGACGTTTGAAATGCTCAGCTTCGGCGCATTTGCGGGGCTCGTCTTTTTGGGGGGAGAGAGCTTTGAGCGGGCGATTGCCCCCGACGCCCTTTTCCCCTTTGCGGCGGCTGCCGTGCTGCGGACCGTTGGCATTGCGGCGAAGAAGGGCTTTAAGGGGCTTTGGGGGAGTGCGTTTTTGCTCCTTGCGCTTGCGGCGTTTGCGGCGGTGTGCCTGCCGGGCTCCCCTTTGAAGGCAGAGCTTACAGGTGCGCTCTCCCTGCCCGCGCGCGGGTGGGAGGCGACGGACATGGTGCTTGTTGTGCTGCTCGGAGTTTCCGCCCTCAACATGATGTTTGCCGTACTGCGGCTGGGCGCGGGGAAAGGCTTTGCGTGGGAGCTTGTAAGGTTTCTTCTCCTGCTCTCGGCGGCGGGGGCTGCGGCGGCGGTGTATGCCGCGGAGGGGAATTTGGGTCTTTTGACGGCAGCTCCCCTCTCCCCCATGCTCCTTGGCGGGGCGGCGATGACGGGGCTGGTGCTCTCGGCGGGGCTCATTGCGGTGCGGGCCATAAAGAAAAATCCCAAGCAATAAAAAATTCCCCTCGGGCGTAGGCTCGGGGGGTTATTTTTGCACTTTGAGGGTGACGGTGATGCCGTCCTCCTTGGAATACTCGCGGCGGGAAGAGATGGCGTCGACGAGGAAGAGCCCGCGGCCGCATTCCTCGCACACGGGGGAACAGCGGCTGTTTTCGGGAGGGCGAAAGTCGTTTTCGCCGCGCACGGAGACGAGCAGCTCGCCCTCCGAAAGGCGCACGCGCAAAAACGCCCTGCCGCCGCCGTGGCGCAGCACGTTGACGACGAGCTCGTTGACGACGAGCTTGCTGTCGAACACGGTGCCCTCGGGCACGTTTTCCGCTGTGAGGCGCATGCAAAGCAGCTTTAGGGCGTGCGTGAGCTGTGCATGGTCGCCGATCTCGAAGTACATCATTCCAAAAGACCCTGCTTTAAGTCCTCTTTGAGTTTCTGCAAAATTTTGCGCTCCATGCGCGAGACGTACATCTGCGAGACGTTCATCCTGCGCGCCGTCTCTGCCTGGGAAAGCTCCTGCCCGAAGCGACAGCTTATGAGCTTCTTTTCCGTGTCGTTGAGCTGGGAGAGGGCGCGGCGGACGGCGTCGTTTTCCATGATGCGCTCGAAGTCGTCCTCGTCCGAAGGCAAAACGTCGTAAAAGCTTGCGCCGTCCTCGTCGTCGACGGGCTTATCCAAAGAGACGACGCTGCCAGCTTCCATGCAGCTTAGGACGTCCTCTTCGGGAACGCCGAGCTTTTGAGCGATCTCCTTGGCGGTGGGGTGCTTGCCGGTTGCAAGGGAGAGCTCTTCCTCGGCCTTTTTGACGCTGACGCGAAGCTCCGCGATGCGGCGGGGCAGGTGGATGAGGCGGGAGCGGTCGCGGAAGTAGTTCTTGATCTCCCCCGTGATGGTGGGGGTGATGAAGGTGGAGAATTTGAGGCCCTTGGTCTCGTCGAAGCGGTCGATGCCCTTTAGAAGGGCAAGCGAGGCGACTTGGAATAGGTCGTCGTACTCCACGCCGCGGCCGACAAACTTTTTGGCGATCATTGAGGCGATGAAGAGGTACTTCTCGGCAATTTGGTTGCGGAGGGCGACGTCGTGCGTCTTATGATATTGTTCAAAGAGTTCCTTCTCGTCCATCAGTCGATCATAAACCCGAAGCAAATGCGGGAGGCGCCCGAGGCGGTTTTGTCCATCGTGAGGTCCTCGACGAGGGCCTCTAAAAGGGCGACGGAAATTTCTTCTTCCATGGAAGAGACGGGTTCGCCGCCGCCTTCCTCGCCCGAAATGCTGACGCGGATGCCCCCTTCGCGCGTGAAGAGAAGGCGCGCCGAGGTATAGCCGCCGTGCTTGAGAAGGAGAAGGCTTTCGGTGACGCAGACTTTGCAGTCCTCGCTCTCTTCAAGCCCGAGGCCGACGAGGGAACAGACGCCGCCGGTGAGTAAACGCACCGTCGTTAAAAGGCCGCTTTCGAGGGGAATTTTTAAGTCGATGAGGGCGTTCATCACTGTATCTCCATGATGGTATCGAGCGCGCAGATAACAAAGAGCTTTTTGATGTGGGCGTTGAGGCCCTTGAGTATCATCTTGCGGCCGTCCGTTTTGACGTGCTTCAAAATCTTGACAAAGGTGCCGAGGGTGGTGGAGTCGATAAATTCGAGCTTGCCGCACAAAAAGACGAGATCGGATTTGCTCTTGTCGTAGGCGGCGAGCACTTCGGCGCCGAATTCTTCGGCATTGCCCGCGTCGATGGTGCCCGAAAGTTCGATCTCTGTATCGGGCGTGAGCGATATAACGTTGACTTCTTTCATAAGTTCCTCCGTTGAAAAGAAGGGCTGCCCTTTTAGGGTTTCTTATTTTATACCCCGCGGACGGGGGCATGAAACGCTTAAAGAAGGGCGTTGACGTCGTCAAGGACGAGGGTGGGGAGATCGGGGTAGTTTTGCATGGTCTCTCTCGTCGTCTCGCCGCTTAAGACGAGCACGGTGTGCATGCCGCAGTTGTTGCCGAAGCGGATATCCGTGTGGAGGCGGTCGCCCGCCATCGTCATGCGGGAACAGGGGATATTGAGGCGCTTTGCAAGGCTCTCCCCCATCGTTTTTTCGGGTTTTCCGATGATGAGGCTCGGGCGGCGGCCAGAACTCATTGCAAACAGTTCGATGAAGGAGCCGACGTCGGGCATGGGCACGGTCTTTGTGGGGCAGACGGCGTCGGGGTGGGTGGCGATGTACTCGGCTCCCCCTGCCAAAAATTCGTTGAACTTCTTCATCTTTGCAAAGTCGAGCGATGTATCGTAGGCGAGGATGACGAGGTCGGGGGTCTCTTCGACGAGGGGTGTGGTGCGGGCAAATTCCGCTTTGACCGCGTCCGTTGCGAGAAGATAGACGCGCTTGCCCGCATAATGGGCGCGGACGTACTCCGCCGCCGCCATCGAAGAGGTGTAGATGAGATCGTTCTCCCCCAAGATGCCGATGCGGGTGAGCTTTTCTATGTACTCTTCCTGCGTCTTTGAAGAATTGTTGGTGAGAAAGACGATGCGTTTCCCCATTTGGCGAAGGCGGGAGAGCGTCTTTTTGACGTTCCCGATGGGCGTTTCGTCGAGATATACCGTGCCGTCGAGGTCGAACAAGAAGGCGTCCGTTTGAGTTAAGAGCTGCTCTTTGGTCATAGTTCACCATTCCATGAGCCCGAAGTCGCGAAGGACGGCGGAAAGGCCGCAGGGGGCGTATTCGGGCAGGTATTTTAAGCGGGAAGTGCCCCCGCTTGCGGGCGCGGGGCGGGGTTGAAGTTCACCCAAAAGGCGCTGTGCCTCCGAGGCGAAGGGGCCGCGGATGCGTTCGAGCGTGAGGGCGCGGGCGGCGTATTCCTCGGGCGTGGGAACGTAAGACGTGAGCGGACTTCCTGCCCGCTGCAGCCTTAAGGCGTAGTCGGGGATGTACGCCTTTCTCGGCTTGCCCTTGAGAAAGAATGCCGCATACAGCGAAAGGAGCTGAAAGTATGCGAGCGCGTTGGGGGAAGGGACGCCGTCCTTTTGCAGGAGCGAGGCAAGGACAAAGCCTTCGCCCGCTTTGACTTCCTCGGGAAGTGCACAGAGCGCGGAAAAGACGGGGCGAAAAGTGCGCTCGGGAAGTTCCGTCTCGGGGCGCACCTCCCCCATGCCGAACGCAGAGAGGGCGCGGCTCTCGAAATGTGAGAGGCGGGCAAGCTGCAATGCCGCCCAGCCTTCCCCGAGGGAGAGAAGAGATTCGTCCAGACAGATGTCGGCGGGGGCGAGAGGACGGGCGGCGAGTTCTTCCCCGAAGGGAACAAATGCCGTTTGTTCCGCAGCTCCTGAAAGGAGCGCGTCCGTAGGATAGACCGCGCAGGGGATGCGGCGAAGTTCGGCAAAGCAGCGGGCGGCGAGCAGCGTCTCCCTGCCCCCTGCGGCGAGGATGCAGCATACCCCCTCGGGCAGGGAGAAGAGCGGGAGTGCGTCTCCCTCCAGGACGAGGGAGATGGCCCGCGGGGAAAGGGCAAAGCCCGCAAAGAGGGAGAAGTGCGTTTTGTCGCTCACGAGTGCAAGTTTGCTCGCATACAGGTGAAAATGCGCCGCAATGTGCTGTTTTGCACTTTGAAAGGTGACTTGTGCCGCGCCGAGGGGCGGGGTTCTCTTTGGTACGGACGAAAGTACTTGCTGCATGGGCGTTTCCTTTTTTCCGACCGACGTTCGAGAGTATTCCGACGTTTAACGGAGAATTTCTTTTAATTTTTCAAGGAGCGCATCGTTTTCCGAGGGCGTGCCGACGGTGATGCGGAGAAAATCTTTGAGAATGGGTTTGTTCCAGAAGCGGACGAGGACGCCCTCCCGCTTTAGGGCAGAATAGAGTTCTTCGCCGCTTAAAATTACCCTTCCCGCGAAGAGGAAGTTGGCGCCGCTTTTCGGCACCGTGAAGCCGAGGGAGAGAAGTTCGCTTCTCACCCGTTCGCGCTCTGTTTTGACGAGGGTGCACGTCTTCTCGCGGTAGTCTTTATCCTCTACGGCGGCGGCGCAGACGGCTTGGCAGACGGCGTCGACGGGGTAGGAATTGAAACAGTCCTTCATGCGGAAGAGGGCGGAGATGAGGCCCGTATCCCCCACCGCATAGCCGCAGCGGATGCCCGCGAGCGAATAGCTCTTGGAGAACGTTTTGACGACGAGAAGGTTATCGTAACTTTTTGTGAGGGGCACGGCAGATTCGCCGAAGAAGTCCATGTACGCCTCGTCCGCAATGACGATGCGACCCTTTTCCCTTGCCTTGGAGACGAAGGCTTCCACCGTCTCCCTCGGCAGGGCGATGCCCGTGGGGGCGTTGGGGTTGCAGAGATAGTACCCCTTGCAGTCGGCGGCGAGCATGGCCGAGAGATCGAAGGAGAAGTCCTCTAAAAGGGGCACGATGTGCGTGTTGACGCCGAAGAAGGACGCGAAGACCTCGTAGAAGCTGTAGGTGAGGTTTGCAAAGCATGCGGGGAGACCCCCTTCGTCGAAGAAGGCGGGGAAGGAGAGGGCGAGGACTTCGTCCGAGCCGTTGCCGCAAAAGACGTTTTGAGGCTTTACGCCCTCTGCACGGGCGATTGCCTCACGAAGGCCGTCCGCATCGGGGCGGGGATAGAGGCGGAGAGTGCCCGCATCAAAGGCGCGCAGAACTTCCTGAACGCGCGGCGAGGGCGGGTATGGGTTCTCGTTGGTGTTGAGCTTGATGTACGTTCTTTCCTTGGGCTGTTCGCCCGCCGTGTAGGGGGCGATGTTTAAAGAGCGGCGGCTGAGATATTGCATGGGTTTCTCCTTAGAGTAAGAGCTCGATGGCGTTGCCTGCGTATCCGACGACGAGCCCCAGAAGGGCGAGGACGCCGAGAATCGCGAGGGCGCACTTTCGCATATTGGCGCGTTTGAAGAGGACGAGGACGCCGAGGCCAGTGTTTACGACAAGCCCCGCAAGGCAGGCGGAGAAGGTGAGCCCGCCCATTGCGAACGTCTCCGCGAGGACGACGCTCGACGCGCAGTTGGGCACGACGCCGATGAGGACGGAGACGAGGGGCTGGAACCAATAGCCCGCGCCCGTTAAAAAGCCGACGACCTTCTCTTCCCCGATGAGATGAAAGAGGGCGCCGAAGATAAAGTTGACAAGGAGCACCGCCGCCGCGACCTCAAGCGCGTGCAGCAGGGGCGAGAAGAGATAGAGCGTGAGTGCGCCCTTGTGCTTGTGCTCGCAGACGTGAAATTCCCCCTCTTCATGGTCGTGTTCGTGATCGTGGTCGTGGTGTTCGTGGTGATGCTCGTGTTCGTGCTCGTGCGCCTCGGGGAGAGGGGCGAGGGGCTGCGCTCTCTTGCGGAGGAAAAAATCGGTGAGATACCCCGCTCCGACGGCCAAGACGAGTTTGAAGGCGCAGAGAAGGGCGATGGAGAGGAGCTTTGGCTGCCAGGGAAGAGAAGAGAGAGCGAGGACGAGGAGTGCCTCGTCGTTGGTGGCAATAAAGACCGAGAGCAGCGTGCCGAGGGTGACGATGCCGCGCTCGAAGAGCTTTGCGGCCATGACCGAAAAGCCGCACAGGGGCACAAGGCCCGTTGCAGCGCCGATGAGGGGCGCGGTCTTCCCCGAAAGGGCGCGCGAGGGCGACCCCACCCGCGTGCGGTGCTCCAAAAGTTCGATGAGCACATATAGGACGAACAGGAAGGGAAAGAGCTTTAAGGTATCGAAAAGCGCGTCTAAAATGACGTCTGCCATGCGGCCTCCTTGAAAGGGCGAAAAGTTCGCCCGTAACGGGGAAAAGTATAGCGGTTTTTGCGCGGTTTGTCAAATTGTTTGCGCGAGAAGGCGAAAATGCGGCGGCGGGGCGGGCGCGCTCCCCCGAAAAAGGGCAAAAAGAAACGCCCGAACGTGCGAGCGTTTCTTTGGTAAAAGCAATGAAGACTTATTTTTCGTCGTTCTTCTCTGCAGCAGCCGCCTTCTTCTTTTCCATCTTGGCGTTCTGCTTTTCGAGCTTCTTCATTTCCTTGGTGACGACTCTTGCCGCCTCGATCTGAGCCTGCATCTCCTGCGGTGTAGGAGGCACGAATGCTGCGCCCTCTGCGTTTTCAGGGATGACGTCGTAGTGCTCATCGCGCTCGAGCATGGTGGCTTCGGTGTAGCCGTCGAAGAGGTGGATGTGCTTTGCGTCGAAGGCGAGCTCGACGATCTCGCCGAGGTTGACGACGGCACGCGAGCTGATCCTTGCGATCATCTGTGCGGCGTTGTCGACGATCGTGTTCTTGTCGTTCTCGTACTCAAGGTCGCAGTAGATCTGCGTCTCGGCACCCAGCTTTTCGATGACGTCGATGCGGGCCTTGACGATGGTCTCGGGAGAGTTGGAGATGAAGAGATCGTCCTCGTGGATGTCTTCGGGACGGACGCCGAGGGTGACTTCCTTGCCGGTGTTGATGTACTCGTCGACGTTCTTGATCTTGGAGACGACGGACTTAGGAAGCACGATCTTGTTGCCGCCGATGAAGTTGACGTAGACCTTGCCGCCCTCCTGCGTGAGCGTGGACTTCTTGAAGAAGTTCATCTGAGGGGTGCCGATGAAGCCTGCGACGAAGAGGTTGATGGGATAGTCGTAGAGGTTCTGAGGGGTATCGACCTGCTGCATGAAGCCGTCCTTCATGACGACGATACGGGTACCCATCGTCATAGCCTCGATCTGGTCGTGCGTGACGTAGATGAAGGTGGTGGCAAGACGGGCGTGGAGCTTGGAAATTTCCGTTCTCATCTGCGCGCGGAGCTTTGCATCGAGGTTGGAAAGAGGCTCGTCGAGAAGGAAGACCTTGGGCTCGCGGACGATGGTACGGCCGAGGGCGACACGCTGGCGCTGACCGCCCGAAAGAGCCTTGGGCTTACGCGAAAGGTAATCGGTGATGCCGAGGATCTCGGCTGCTGCCTTGACCTTCTCGTCGATGACTTCCTTGGGCACCTTGCGGAGCTTGAGGCCGAATGCCATGTTGTCGTACACGGACATGTGGGGATAGAGTGCGTAGTTCTGGAAGACCATCGCGATATCTCTGTCCTTGGGGACGACGTCGTTGACGAGCTTGCCGTCGATGTAGAGCTCGCCGGAAGAAATTTCCTCGAGACCTGCGATCATACGAAGGGTCGTGGACTTGCCGCAGCCCGAGGGACCGACGAAGACGACGAACTCCTTGTCCCGAATGTCGAGGCAGAAGTTGAACACCGCCTGGTTGCCGCCGGGATAGACTTTGTTGATGCCTTTGAGTAAAAGACCGGACATAGTTTCCTCCAAATCATGTTTTGAGGATATTTTACACGAAAATGCCCGATTTTGCAATAGGCAATCATAACAAAGTTTGCCTATGAGAGTGTATAGATTGCCCAAAAAAGCGAGCGGGAGCCCTTTGGGAGGGCGGTATGACGGCGGAAAAGGGCACATTTTGCCCGTTTTTGGGGGATTTTTGGCGCGTTCAGAGCAGGACTTGCTGCGTCGGGTACAGAAGTTTTGTGCAGTTTTTCTCTTCGAAATTTTGCTCGCTGCCCGAAAGCAGCGTCTTTGTTTCGCCGCCGCGGACGAAGTAGAGATCGCCCCCATCGGGAAGAACGAGGACGCGCCCCTCTTCGGGCTCGTGCGTTAAATGGTTTTTGGCGGCGAGGACGCGGGGCGGGAGCGAGAAGGTGCGGGCGATGCCCTCGAGGGTATCGTGCCGCTTGACGCGGTAGAGACGGGGGCGGTGAAGGGTGAGCACATATTCCATACCCCTATTTTATGCGCTGCGGGCGCAAAAGCGCACACATAACAAAAAGGACATGCCGAATACAATAGAGGGTATGGAAACGCTGCGCACCGCCTCGCTGATGACCGCCCTCTCCGCCGCCGAGCACTGCCTCGGTTTTTTATACCGCATCCTTCTCTCGCGCGTGCTGGGCTCTGCGGGGCTCGGGCGGTATCAGATGGCGCTTGCCGTCTTTTCTGTGTTTGCGACGCTCTCTTTAAGCGGGCTGCCCGTGACGCTCTCGCGGACGCTCGCCTCTCACCGCGCGCGGGGGAATATGCGCGCCGCCCGCAGGGCGCAGTCGGCTGCCATGCTGCTCTCGCTGGGCGTATCCCTCTTTTTTACGCTCGCCCTGTTTGCCCTGCGGCCGCTTGTGGGGCCGCTGTTTTCGGACGGCGGCGCAGAGGGGCTCTTTTATATCCTTCTTCTGTGCCTGCCCTTTACCGCCCTCTACGCCGTCTTACGGGGCGGATTCTGGGGGGAGAAGCGCTTTTTTGCCTACTCCTTTTTGGAGCTTGCGGAAGAGATCGCGATGATCTCCTTTGGCGTTCTCATGCTCGTGCTCTTTCCCCTATCGCTCCCCAAAGAAAATTTGGCGGCGGGGGCGGCGATGCTCTCGCACCTCGTCTCCTTCGGGGCGGCGCTGGGGTGCTTTCTTGCGCGCGGGGGAAGGCTCGGCTCGCCCAAGGGGGAAATACGACCCCTCGTGCGGGCGGCGCTGCCCGTGACCCTCGTGCGGGCGCTCTCCACGCTGGCGGGAACGGCCGTCTCCTTCCTCTTTCCGCTTGCCCTGACGGCGGCGGGGGCGACTTCCTCGGAGGCGATGGCGGAGTACGGCATCGTGACGGGCATGGTGATGCCCGTGATGCACATCCCCTCTGCCTTTTTGAGTTCGCTGGCGCTCGTACTCGTTCCCGCCTTTTCGGAGGCCGCCGCGCGGGGGGAGAAGGAAAAGCTTGCCGCCCTCACGGAGAAGGCCTTAAATGCCGCGCTGCTCGTTTCGGGGGCGCTCTTGCCCCTCTATGCCGTGTGCGGGCGGGATATCGGCATTTTGCTCTTTGACAGCCCCAAGAGCGGGGAGATGATCGCCTTCGGATCCCTCCTTCTCCTTCCGATGAGCCTCACCCTCATTTCGGGAAGCTTACTCAATTCGCTGCACTGCGAGCGGGCGACGCTCTTGATCTTTGCGGCGGGGGCGGGGGCGATGCTGCTTTCGGTGATCTTTCTTACGGGAACGCTCTCGGGCGGGGCGCTGCTTATAGGCATGGGCGCGGAGTATGCGCTCTCTGCCGCCCTCTCGCTGTTTGTGCTGCGCAAAAAGACAGGGCGGCTGCGCTCCAAACGGTATGCCATGAAGGTGCTGCTTGCGGCGGGCATGGCGGCGGGGGCGGGCTATTTTGTACGAAGGCTTGCCTTTTTGCACTTGAGCTTTGTGCCCGCGCTCATCGTGACCTTGCTGTTTGCGGCGGGCATCGAGGCGGGGCTCTTTTCGCTCTTGAAGCTCTGTGACTTCAAGGCGCTCTTGGGGCGCGTGCTGCCCGCTCGGCGGAAGAGGCATCAAACTGCCGCCTGAAGGGGGGAATTTTTAAAAAAGTTTGCTTTTCGCGCCTCTTTTTTGGGGCTGGCTATTGACATTGCGGCGAGAATGTTCTACAATATGAGTGTTGGCTGATATGCCGAAAACGGAGGAAATTATATGAGATTGACGGACGAACTGCGCAAGGCGCTCCGCGTGCGCGTGGACTACACCAACATGACGGACAAGTACCTCGGCGACAAGGGCATCTCGCAGAAGACGCTGGATGCGACGAAGAAGCTCGCCAAGGCGGCACACGCCTATGTTGCAGAGAACAGGGGCAAGGATGAGCTGTTTATGGGCTGGACGGAGCTCCCCTATAACCAGGATGAGATCGTTGCCGATATTTTGGAAGAGGCCAAGAAGATACGGCGCAATTTTGACAACTTCGTGGTGCTCGGCATCGGCGGTTCGGCGCTCGGGCCCATTATGGCGTTCAACGCGCTCTGCCACCTGCACTACAACGATTTGCCCAAGTCCAGGCGCAAGGGGCCCAAGTTCTTTGTGGAGGACAACGTGGACCCCGTCCGCATGAAGGAGCTTCTCGATGTTATCGACATCAAAAAGACGTGCTTCAACGTCATCTCCAAGTCGGGCGCGACGAGCGAGACGATGACGCAGTACCTCATCATTGCAGACCTTTTGGAAAAGGCGGGCGAGAATGTGAAGGACCACGTCGTCTTTACGACGGACGCCGCGAAGGGCAATCTTGTGAAGATCTCGAATAAGCTCGGCGGCGTGAAGAGCTATGTGCTGCCCGACGGCGTGGGCGGGAGATTTTCCGAACTCTCCCCCGTGGGCCTCTTGCCTGCGGCGGTCTTAGGCATCGACATCAAGCTGCTCTTGAAGGGCGCGGCATATATGGACAAGCTGTGCAAGAGCGCTGACCTCAAGAAGAATCCCGCGCTCCTGTGCGCGACGCTGCAGTACATTGCGATGAACGACGGCAAGAACATCGGCGTGCTCATGCCCTATTCCGACAACCTGCGCACCGTTTCCGACTGGTATGCGCAGCTGTGGGCGGAGTCGCTCGGCAAGAACGTGACTTTGGACGGCACCCCCTGCAACGTCGGCCAGACGCCCGTGAAGGCACTCGGCGTTACCGACCAGCACTCGCAGGTACAGCTCTACACCGAAGGGCCGTATGACAAGGTGGTGACCTTCCTCTCCGTAGGGAGCTACAAGGAGAAGTACCCCATCCCCCACGGCTGTGAGGATATCCCCGACGTGGGCTTCCTCGGCGGGCACACGATGGAAGAGCTCATTCAGGCGGAGAACAAGGCGACGGCGTATGCCCTGACCAAGTCGGGAAGGCTCAACTACACCATCACCCTGCCCGAAGTCAATGAGTTTACGCTCGGACAGCTTTTGTTCCTCTTCGAGCTGCAGACCGCCTATGCGGGCGCGATGTTCAACATCAACACCTTCAACCAGCCCGGCGTGGAGGCGGGCAAGAAGGCGACGTTTGCGCTCCTTGGCAAGCCCGGCTATGCAGAGCAGAAGAAGGAGCTCGACAATGCGGCGAGCGATCCCGCATATATCGTCTGATTTCAGTTAGAATTGCGGAAGGCGCGCGGCCATTCGGCCGCGCACCTTCTATTTTGCGCCCGCGGGGCGGCAGTTTGCCGCCCCGCGGGCGCTTTCCTGCACGAAAAAAGGACGGAGACAACTCCGCCCTTTTGTGGGTTTTGGGAAGACGCTCAGCCGACGGTGGCGGGGCTCTTCGTCCAGTCGTACTGCAGGTAGGTCTCCTTGAAGAGGACGGCTGCCTGTGCGGGGTCGGAAAGCTGTGCGCTGTCGACGGGGGTGCCTGCCGCACCGACGACGTTGGAGACGCTCCAGCCCTCCGCGTCGCCTGCAAAGCGGACGGACGTGAGGTTTTCACAGCCCATGAATGCTCCCGAACCGATGGAGGTGACGGCTGCGCCGAACTTGACGTTTGCAAGGCTCGTGCAGTTCATGAATGCCATGGTGCCGACACTCGTGACGGAATAAGGGATGCTGATGGAGACGACGCTGCTTGCGCCGAAGAACGCCATGTTGGCGATGCTCGTGACGGGCAGGGCGCCGAGGCCGTTCAATTCATCGGTGTAGGTATCGGGGATGATGATATCGGTGTCCGTGCAGGTGCCGATATTGACGAGCATGTAGCTCTGACGATCGCTGTTGAGCGCGAAGGTAAAGCCCGTGCTTGCAGGCGTATTGCAGACGGCGCATACGTTGTTGGAGACGGTGTGGCCGAGGGGCGCGATGACGGTGCCCTCGTTCTGCACTTCCTGGCAGCGGGTGCAGACCGTTCTGCCCTCGAGCCCGGCGGCGGTGCAGGTCGCCTCGTCGTTGCCCTCCGGGACGGGGTCGTGGCCGAGCAGCGTAAGGATATCCGTGTGGGTAACGTCGCAGCGGGTGCAGACGTAGGTCTCGGAGCCGTCCGTCGTGCAGGTGGGCTCTACCCGTTCGATCAGGCTGTCGTCCGCGGGCTTTTCGTGGCCGAGTGCGGGGATGACGGTGCCGGGATGGTCGGGGTCGATCTTATTGCAGCGCGTGCAGATCATCTGCCCCTCAAGACCTGCCTGGATGCAGGTGGGATCGCAGTTGTTCTCCGAAAGGACATAGTCGTGGTTGAGCGCGGGGCGCACGATGCGGTCCCTCACCGTCTCGCCGCAGCGGGTGCAGATGACCTCGCCGTAGTAGCCCTCATCCTCACAGGTGGGTTCCTTCCCCTGAAGCTGCGTTTCGGCATGGCCGAGCGGCTCGACGGGCGTTGGAATGACCTCGTGACAGCGCGCGCACTCATACGTTCCGCTGCCGCCCACGGTGCAGGTGGGCACCTCCGTGATCGTAAAGCCCTCTTCGGGAAGGGCATGGCCGAGCGCGGGGATGGTCTCCTGCGCGGCAAAGACTTCGTTGCAGACGGAGCAGTGCGTGCCTGCGGAGAGACCGGTCGCTTCGCAGGTGGGAGCGACGTATTCGTCCTCGGCAAAGGTGTGCGCGGCGAGGGGAAGGGAGAGGTCGTGGAGTTCTTCGGTGCATGCCTCGTCGGCGAAGTCCTTCTCGCAGACGGTGCAGTGCCAATATTCGGCGGTGCCTGCCGTTTCGCAGGTGGAGGCGACCTCGTTGGTGTGCGTGAGCGTGTGCGCGGCGAGGGGAAGGGTGAGATCGGAAAGGCTCATGACTTCCTCGGTGCAAGCCTCGTCGGCGAAGTTCTTCCCGCAGACGGTGCAGTGCCAATACTCGTCGGTGCCCGCCGTTTCGCAGGTGGACGCGACCTCATCGGTATGCGTGAGCGTGTGCGCGGCGAGGGGAAGGGCAAGGTCGGTGAGCTCTTCGGCGCCCGCTTCGTCGGCATAGTTTTTGCCGCACTCGGAGCAGTTCCAGTGCGCGGCGACGCCTGCCGTTTCGCAGGTGGAGGCGACTTCATCGACGTAGCTCATCGTATGGCGGTGCGAGCAGGAGCCGATGACGCAGAGCAGCACGATGATGAAGATGGCGACGATGGCAGCGACGATGCTGACGCCGATGACCATCTTTCTCTTTTTGTCGTCCTCTTCGGGCGGGTCCTCTTCGATGTCTGCCTCTGCCGCGGGTGCGGGTGCCGGCTTGGGCGCCTCTTGCTGCACTGCGGGCTCTTCTGCAGGCTCTTCTGCAAGTTCTTCTGCAGGTTCTTCTGCAGGTTCTTCTGCAGGTTCTTCTGCAGGTTCTTCTGCAGGTTCTTCTACGGGTGCCTCTGCGGGCACTTCCGCTGCTTCTTCGGGCACTTCGGTCACGGAAGCGGGGTCATCGATGTGTTCTTCTTCGGGAACCGGTTGGGGGATCTCCCCGGGTTTTCTTTCTTCTTCTGACATAGTCCCTCCTTTGTTCGTTTTGCGAGGATGCTCTCGGACGGCCGTCCGCCTCCCCTGGGCAGCCGCCCGATCGTCCGCACGAATCAAGAAACGGAGCAGACAGGCAGGTGCCTGCCGACTCTTATTTGGTTAAAATTATACCACACAAAGGCGGCATTTGCAACTACTTACCCGAAAAAAATTCCACACCGCCCGTCATTTTTTTGTATATTTTGCGAACGTTTTATTGCGATAAACTCATCATTCTGCACAAAAGCGGCGCGTTTTGAAATCAGATTGAGATATTTTGAAAATTTTCGCCCGCGAGAATTCCACAATGAGGGCAAGAGAAGACCCCGCGGCGAGTTGGCCGCGGGGCGTCCGGAGCGGGGTGTTATGCGCGCTCCTTGATCTCTACATTGTACTTCTTGCTGCCCTTGGGCGTCGCCGCGCGGACGAGCGTGCGCAGCGCCTTGGCGATCTTGCCCTGTTTGCCGATGACCTTGCCCATGTCCGACTCGGCAAGGAGCACGGTGACGGTGATGGCGTCGTCCGTCTCTTCGACGTCGTAGGAGATGGCCTCTTTGTCCTCTGCAAACTGTTCGACGATATACTTGATAAGTTCCAGCATAGTGCCTCCTTTGGCCGTGAGGCCGCTTCTTTTAGCCGATTACTTCTTTTTCTTCGTCTTAGTCTTGGACGGGGAGAGCTTGGTGCTCTTTTCCATTGCGCCCGATGCGACGAGCAGGGACTTGACCGTCTCGGTGGGCTGAACGCCCTTCGAGAGCCAATCCTTCGCCTTCTCGACATCGACGGTGAGCGTGACGGGGTTGGATCTGGGATCGTAGAAGCCGACCTTATCCAGATACTCACCCGTGGCAGCCTTGCGCGCGTCCACGACGACGATACGGTAGACGGGAGACTTCTTGTCGCCCATTCTGACCAATCTCATTTTGACCATGGTATTTGACCTCCGAAATTTTTCGTGATTTTAACAGTTTAAAAGGGAAAGCGAAGTTTGCCTTTGCCGCCCTTTAGCTGCTTCATGAGCTGTTTTGCCTGGTCGAACTGCTTGAGAAGCTGGTTGACTTCCTGCACGCTCGTGCCCGAGCCGAGGGCGATCCTACGCTTTCTCGGCGAGTTGATGATCTGCGGGTTGTCGCGCTCCTTGGGCGTCATGGAAAGGATGATGGCCTTGGTGCGCTCGAGGCGCTTCTCGTCGACGTCCGCTTCGCTGAGCTTGAGCTTGCCCGCGCCCGGGAGCATGTTCATGAGCGCGCCCGCGCCGCCCATCTTCTTGAGCGTCTCGAACTGCGCCAAATAGTCGGTGAGGGTGAAGGAACTTTCGCGCATCTTGCGCTCCATGTCCTTCATCTGCTGTTCGGTGACGGCCTCCTGCGCCTTCTCGATGAGCGAGAGAACGTCGCCCATGCCGAGGATGCGGGACGCCATGCGGTCGGGATAGAAGGGTTCGAGGTCGGTGAGCTTTTCGCCCACGCCGATGAACTTGATGGGCTTGCCCGTGACCGCCTTGATGGAGAGGCACGCGCCGCCGCGGGTGTCGCCGTCCAGCTTCGTCAAGATGACGCCCGTGATGCCGACGCGCTCGTTGAAGGTCTTTGCGACGTTGACGGCGTCCTGACCCGTCATGGCGTCGACGGTGAGAAGAACTTCGGTGACGGTGACGGTACGCTCGATCTCCTCGAGCTCCTTCATGAGGGCGTCGTCGAGGTGCAATCGGCCCGCCGTGTCCAAAACGACGGTGTCGTACCCCATCTTGAGGGCGTATTCGACGGCCTGTTTTGCGGTCTTGGGGGGCGCCTGCGTGCCCTTTTCGAAGACTTCGGTGTCTGCCTTCTCCCCCACTACCTGCAGCTGTTTGATGGCGGCGGGGCGGTAGATGTCGCACGCGACGAGAAGGGGGCGCTTGCCCTGTTTTTTGAGCTGAAGGGCGAGTTTGCCGCACAGCGTCGTCTTGCCCGCGCCCTGAAGTCCGCACATCATGATGACGGTCGGGGGCTTGGGGGCGACTTCGAGCTTTGCGTTGGCGGGGCCCATCAGGGCGATGAGCTCCTCGTTGACGATCTTGATGACCTGCTGGGCGGGGTTGAGGGAGGAAAGGACCTCCTGCCCCACCGCTTTTTCCGAGACGCTTGCAATGAACTGCTTGGCGACCGAGAGGTTGACGTCTGCCTCTAAGAGGGCGACGCGCACTTCGCGCATCGCGGAGCGGATCTCGAGCTCGGTGAGCTTCCCGCGCTTGGTGAGTTTGGAAAAGATGTGATTGAGCCGCTCGGAGAGCGTGCCGAAGAGTGCCATCTTTGCCTCCTTATTGTCCGGCTTGAGCCTCGGACGGCTCGCCGAGGATGTGTAGAAGAGCGGCGCGCTGCTCCCCGGGGAGTGCCTTGGAGAATTCCAGAAGCGCCTCGCGCTCCCTTGCGCGCTCGTTGAGAAGTTCGAGAAGATGCAGCGACGATTCGAAGTAAAGAAGCTTTTCGCGCACCGAAGAGAGCGTATCGGAGATGCTCTGACGCGAACAGCCCTTCTCCTCGGCGATCTCTTGGAGGGAGAGGTCGAAGTGGTAGTAAAGTTTGGCGACTTCCCGCTTGTGTTCGGTGAGAAGGGAGCCGTAGACGTCGATGAGACGGGAAATGGTGAGATCCATATTGCGCCCCTCCTGACTTTGCAATTATAGCAGATGGAAATGCAGCTGTCAAGTGTTTTTACTTGACAGAAGGGTTTCGCGAAAATCTTTTTTCGTTCCGAAAAAATCTTTCCGCGAGGGGTGGGGTCAATTCATATCACAGCCTTATCGCCCACGCACGTTTTTGTTCTCAAAAACACTAAGCCCGAAATATCGGGCAAATTGGGTCCTTCAGCGGAGGGGAACCCTCCTCGAAGCATAATTTATAATTCCCGCCCGCCCACCCCAAAAAAGAGTGCACTCTTTTTTCCGCGAACTGACGCGGAAAGAAATTCGCGAAAATCTTTTTGCAAAGGACGAGCAAGGGTGTTCTTAAAACAGCACGGTGTGCTGTTTTCCCCTTGCGAGATGAGCGAGCGCATTCGCAAAGCGCGAGCGGTGACCGAAAACGGCGTTCTCCTTACGCCGTTTGAGACCAAATCTTTCCGCGACAAAGTTTACACATTTTTTTGCGAAATGATTTGACGCATTGCTCAAATCATGATATAATGCGTATCAAGCAACAGAGGTGTCGCAGGCGGTTAGCCTCCTTGATAAGGGGGGAATGAAAATTTCCCGACAAGGAGGTGATGCTAATGAAAAAGGAGCTGATCCTTCTTCTTCGCATTTTGAAGAAGAAAGGCCTTCTCTCTTCGGTCACAGTCACCAAGACAATGATCATCATTCGCATAAAAAAATAACCGCCCTAAAGTTGGTAGCTTGACGTGGCGGTTATTTTTTAACTTAAACTAAGGCTGACCGCTTTGCGGTATCCCTCTGTTGCCCTTTTAGTTTATCACCAAATGCTTGATTTGTCAACCATGTTCACACTTTTTTCCGCGAACTGACGCGGAAAAAAGTCGTGATTGGAGGAAAACCCACGGGCGCGCTGCGCTTGGCCGTTGCTCGTCTCAAACGGCGCAAGGGAAACGCCGTTTTCGGGCACCGCTCGCGCGGGAAAATGCGCTCGCTCATCTCGCAAGGGGAAAACAGCACACCGTGCTGTTTTAAGAACGCCCTTGCTCGACCTGATGGCGCGCGGATAGCAACAATTAGAATGCGCGCCATCTTACCTTTCTGCAGAAGCCTTAAGCATAAGGCAAATTGGGTGCCGCTCCGCAAAAGCGTGGTTTTGCTCGCGGCATTATTTCAGGAAGCGCCACTCGGTTGACGAGCTGAAAAATTAAAACAAGAACGTCCGTCTATCAAACGGACGTTTTAACTTTAATTGCGCGAGCAGGGTTGCCCTGCGCTGCGCGCCCCAATTTGCCCGATACTTCGGGCTTATTGTTCTTAGAATGACAGAAAAGTTCGCGGGCGAATTGTTATTTGGATGCATAAAGCTCACCCCTCACGGAACTTATTTTGCGCAGCAAAAGAAATTCGTGAACTATTACACAAATCCCTCCACAAACTGCTCCGCGTCGAAGGGGACGAGGTCGTCGAGCTTTTCGCCGACGCCCGTGAAGACGACGGGGATCTGGAGCTCGCTGCAAAGAGAGAACACGAAGCCGCCCTTGGCGGTGCCGTCTAACTTGGTGAGGACGATGCCGTCGAGCTCCACCGCCTCGTCGAAGACGCGCGCCTGGGAGACGGCGTTCTGCCCCGTCGTCGCGTCCAGCACCAAAAACTTTAAAAACTGCGCTTCGGGCCACTCGCGGGAGACGACTCTATCCATCTTCTGCAGCTCCTTCATGAGGTTCTCCTTGACGTGGAGGCGGCCTGCGGTGTCGACGAGGACGACGTCCGTCTTGCGCGCCTTTGCCGATGAGACGGCATCGAAGATGACCGCCGAGGGGTCGCTCCCCTCTTCGTGCTTGACGATGCGAACGTTTGCGCGCTCCGCCCAGACGGAGAGCTGCTCGCCCGCCGCCGCGCGGAAGGTATCCGCCGCCGCGACGGTGACGGACTTCTTCTCTTTGACGAAGTAATTGGCGACTTTGCCGATCGTCGTCGTCTTGCCGACGCCGTTGACGCCGACGAACATGATGACGACGGGGTACTTGAGTTCGGGCACGGGGGCTTCCTCTAACTTTTCCTCGAGGATGTCCTTTAAAAGGTCGGTGACGAACTGCTCGTCCTTGAGCTTATTGCCGATGGCCTCTTCCTTGACTTCGTCGATGATCTCTTCGGCGGTGCGGACGGAGACGTCGGCGGAGATGAGGATCTCCTCGAGCTCGTCGTAAAATTCGTCGCCCAGCTTGTTCTTGGCAAAGAGAAGGCGCATCTTGTGCGAGACGCTCTCCTTGGTCTTTTTGAGTGCGTCCTTGATTTTTCCGAATAGACTCATTTTGGCTCCTTTTTATGCGATGACGGTGTCGCCGCCCAAACGCTCTTCCACTTCGGAGAGCTTGACGGAGACGATCTTGCTGACGCCCTTTTCCTCCATCGTGACGCCGAAGAGGGTATCTGCCCTGTTCATGGTGGGCTTACGGTGGGTGATGACGATGAACTGCGTCTCCTTGGAGAACTTCTGCAGGTACTTTGCAAAGCGGTCGACGTTGGCTTCGTCGAGCGCCGCCTCGATCTCGTCCAAAATGCAGAAGGGCATGGGGCGGGATTTTAAGATGGCGAAGAGGATGGCGATGGCGGTGAAGGCGCGCTCGCCGCCCGAAAGAAGGGAAATTTTTGTGAGCTTTTTGCCCGGGGGGCAGGCGACGATCTCGATGCCGGCGTTTAAGGGGTCGTCGCAGTCGGTATAGTCGAGCTGCATCTCCGCCTTGCCGCCGCCGAACAGCTCCTTGAAGATGACGGTGAAGTTGGCGTTTATTTCGTTGAAGCCGTCGTCGAACTGCTTCTGCATGGCGTCGCGAAGGTCATTCAGGACGGTGGTGAGGTCAAAGATGCCCTTTTCGAGGTCCTCTTTCTGCGTCTGCATCTCGGAATAGCGGCCGAAGAGCAGTTCGTAGTCTTCCTCGGCGTTCATGTTGACGGGGCCGAGCGCGGAAATTTTGCGCTTTAGCGAATTGATATTGTTGTAGGACTGCGAGACGTCGTACTTTTCGTCGCGGAGGTCCTGCGCGCTCTCGTAGGAGAGGCCGTAAGCCTCGTCGATGCGCTGTTTCATGTTCTCGAGCGCGGCCTCTGCCTTGCCGATCTCAAGTTCGCTTCTATGCCGCTTGTCGTCCTCCTGCTGCTGCTCTTCGAGAAGGGCGCGCTTGCGGGAAGAGCGGGCCTCCTGCTCCTGGGCGGTCTTTCGCTTTTGCGCTTCGGCGCGGTCGATGTCGCTTCTGACGGCGCTGACGGCGGCGCGGTCCTCGTCGGAGAGGGCGACTTTCTCGGCCTGCTCCTTTAAGGCGGCGAGCTCCTCCTGCGTGCGGGCGGCCTCTTCGCGGTCGACGGTGATGCGAGAGAGAAGCGTCTCCTTTTCCTCTTCGAGGCGCTTTGCGTTCTCTTCCTCGGCGGCGCGGGCGGAGACGATGGCGGCGCTCTCCACGCGGAGGGCGGCGATCTTCTCGTTGAGGCGGTCGCGCTCTTCCCGAAGTTTGCTCGCTTCCTGCTGGCGGGCAGCGGCTTCGGCGGCGGCCTCCGAGCGGATGCGGTTTAAGACGTCCTCGCTCTCGGCGGCGGAAAGCGCTTCGCTCTCGAGCCCCTGCACCTTCTGTTCGAGCTGTGTAAGAAGAACGGTGTATTCCTTGATGTCGCGGTCGGCATCCGAAAGGAGGTCGGAAAGGGCGAGCTCCTTCTGCGTGAGGGCGGCGCGGTTTGCCGTCTCCTTCTGTACTTCGTTGCGGAAGGCTGCCATCTCGGCCTCGGCCTTCGCGCGTTCCTGTTCGCAGGCATCGGCCGCCGCTTTGAGCTTTTCGGCCGTTAAGCGCTTGCGGGCGATGGCGTCCTCACACTCCTTGATGCGGCGTTCGCCCGCGAGAAGGTTGCCGCTCTCCTTGCGCTTGGAGCCGCCCGTCATGGCGCCGCTGGTTGCAATGATGTCGCCGTCCAAGGTGACGATGCGGAAGGCGCGGGGGTAGCGCTTGGCGATCGCGGTGGCGCTTGCGATGGTGTCGCACACGAGGGTGTTGCCGAGAAGATTCCCGATGACGTTGCCGTAGTAGGGGTTGTACTTGACGAGCTCGTCGGCAAGGCCCAAGGCTCCCTCTTCGCGGAGGGCACGGCGGATGTCGCCGCTGTTGGGGCGAGGACGGATGGCGGCGACGGGCAGGAAGGTGACGACGCCCCCGCCCGTGCGTTTTAAGTATTCGATGAGGTAGCGCGCGTCGTCCGCGGTGGCGGTGACGAGGTTCTGCATCGCCCCGCCGAATGCCGTCTCGATGGCGACTTCGTACTTCTGCTCGGTAGAGACGATGTCGGCAATGGCGCCCTTGATACGCTTGCCGAGTTCTTCATCCTTCTGTGCCTTTAATTGGAGATTGCGGACGGAATCGCGGTAGCCGTCGAACCGGTTCTTGAGGTTGCGGTAAAATTCGAGGTTGTTGGTGTAGTTTGCAATCGACGTGTTGCAGTCGATGTACTCCTGCGAGAGCTTCTGCCCCGAGCGGGCGAGTTCGTGCAAATTCTCGGTGAGCTCTTCCTCGCGCGCTTCCTGCTCTGCAAAGAATTGTTCGACCTGTGCCCGCTCCCTTTGGCAGGCGGCGAGCTGGTCGGAAAACTCCCGCTTTCGTGCTTCGGCGCGCTCGAGGGCGAGGCGGACTTCCTCGATGCGTTCGCTTGCCGCCGTCTTTTGGGCGGAGAGGCTGCCCGCGCTTGCACGCACGTCGGCAAGGCCCTCGACGGACGAGAGCTCGCTGGCGCGCTTTTCGTCGGAAATTCTTTCGTATGCGGTGAGGCGTGCCTCCGCCTCCTGCACCTGCTTGAAGAGGGCGTTGACTTCGCCCTCGAGCTGCTTGGCGCGCTGCGTGCCCTCCTTCGTCTTCTTTTTGCCTGCGTCGAGAAGGCGGGCGATCTCTAAGATGCGGCCTTGGGACGCCTCTTCGTCTATCCGCGCCTGCTCGCGGCGGCGGCGGACGGAGGCGATGCGCTCGCCGATGAGCTTGGCTTCTCCGCTCTTGTGCTCGAGGCTGACTTCGAAGGCGCGGAGGCGCTCGTTGAGGCTCCTTATTTCTTCGTCGGCGCGGGCGATCTCCTCGCGGGCGCGGGCCTCCGCTTCATCGAGCGCGTCCGTTTCGGTGCGAATTTCTTGAAGGCGCTTTTCCGCCTTTTTGATGCGGTCGCGGTGCTTGCCCGTCTCGTAGGCGAAGTTGTCGCAGCGGAGAAGGTAGGTGTTGACTTCCTCGTACTTGAGCTGTTCGGAATAGGCGCGGTACTTCTTGGCCGTTTCCGCCTGCTTTTCGAGGGGGCGGAGCTGCTTTTCCGCCTCGTCCATGCGCTGAACGAACACGGTGAGGTTGTCCTTGGCGTTTTCGAGCTTGCGCTCGATCTCCCCCTTCTGCGATTTGAATTTCATGACGCCCGTCGCCTCTTCGAAGATGGCGCGGCGATCCTCGGGCTTGGCGTTCATGATCTGCTCCACTTTGCCCTGCCCGATGATGGAATAGCCCTCCTTGCCGATGCCGACGCCGTGCAGAAGGGCGACGATGTCTTTGAGGCGGCAGGGCTGTTTGTTGAGAAGGTACTCGCTCTCGCCCGAGCGGTACAGTCGGCGCGTCATGGCGACTTCCTCGTAGTCGATATCGAACATTCTTGACGCGTTGTCGAATACGAGCGTGACTTCGCAATAGGAGAGGGCGCGGCGCGTTTCGGTGCCGTTGAAGATGACGTCCTGCATGCTGGAGCCGCGCAGGGACTTTGCCGACTGCTCGCCCAGCACCCAGCGGACGGCGTCTGCGACGTTGCTCTTGCCGCAGCCGTTGGGCCCGACGATGCAGGTGACGCCGTCGTCGAATTTGATGGAAGTTCTGTCGGCAAACGACTTGAAGCCGACGAGCTGTATTTCCTTAAAGTTCAAGGGCTGTTCCTCGCAATGAGAATTTGATAGAGCCGCTCGGCTGCCGAAGTTTCTGCCGCCTTCTTGCTCTCGCCGCGGCCCGTGGCGCTTTGCCCGAGGGCGGAGACGGTGCTTACATACCCCTCCCCCTCTTCCTTCGTTTGATAGTCGGGGCGGGACTTGGTGCGCTCCTGCACATATTCCTGCAGGAGCGTCTTGTAGTTTGGCTGAACGGCGAAGGAGAGATTGCGGCGAAGGAAGGCGCACACCTCTTCCATGCCGCCGTCGAGATAGATGCCGCCGACGACCGCTTCGAAGAGGTTGGAGCTCGTTTTGCCGCGAAGGTTGCTCTCCCCGCCCGAATGGCGAAGATAGCGCATGAGAGAGAGGCGCTCGCTGGCTGCCTCCAACGCGGACTGTGAGACGAGGCGCTGGCGGAGGACGGTGAGCGTGCCCTCGCGCGCTTCGGACGAGCGGAAGAGGTGCTCGGTGACGGCGAGCTCTATAACGGCGTCGCCCAAAAATTCGAGGCGCTCGTTGTCCTTACACGGGAAGATGTTGGAATAGGAGCGATGCGTGAAGCACGCCTTTAAGAGCTCCTGATTTTGGAAGGTGTAGCCGAGGATGCGGCCGATTTCTTCGAGATCGCCCTCTTGAAAGTCCTCGCCGTTACGCATTGGGTTCCTCGGGGGAGAGTTTGAGCATGCCCTCGATGGTCTCGACGAGGTGGTTGTTGTAGGCATCCAGCGCCTGAATGACGGACGGGCAGATGCTGTTGGCTTTCGACGAGCCGTGGCTCTTGACGACGACCTTTTTGAGCCCCAAGAAGACGGAGCCGCCCAGCTTTGCGTAGTCGAGCATGTTGGCAAGGCCCGAGATCTGCTTTCTTGCACAGAGGTAGGCAAGCTTGGAGCCGAGATTTTTCTTAAATTCCTTCTTTAAGATATACGAGACCGTTTTGCCGCAGCCCTCCATCGATTTTAGGGCGATGTTGCCAGAGAAGCCGTCGGCAACGGCGACGTCCACATCGCCGAACATGATGTCGCGCCCCTCGATGTTGCCCGCAAAGTTGATGTTGGGGTTGTTCTTCAAGAGCTCATGCGCCTGCTGATGGAGGGGGTCGCCCTTGTGTTCCTCGGTGCCGTTGGTAAGCAGCCCGACGCGGGGGTCCTCCATATGGAAGGCGGCCTTGCCGTAGGCGGACGCCATGATGGCGAACTGCTCCAAATACTGCGGCTTGCACTCGGCATTGGCGCCGCAGTCGCAGAGGAGCGTCCTTCCCCCTCTCACATTGGGGATGCCCGGGCAGAGCGCGGGGCGGAGTACCCCCTTGATGCGCCCGATGAGCATGATGCCGCCCGTTAGGACCGCGCCCGTGGAGCCCGCCGAGACGAACGCCGCCGCCTCGGGGTCCTCCTTTAAGATGTTCATGCCGACGACGAGCGAGGAGTCGCGCTTTGCTCTTATCGCGTGCGTGGGCACGTCGTCATTGGTGATCTCCTCCGAGCAATGGCGGATCGCCACGCGGGAGCCGTCGTGCGGGGTTTTAGCAAGTTCTTGTTTGATCTTTGCCTCGTCGCCCGTGAAGAGGATAGAGAAGTTGCTGCGTTCCTGAAGGGCGAGAAGTGCGCCTTTTACGATCTCCGCGGGGGCGTTGTCGCCGCCCATCGCGTCTACGATGACTTTTACCATATTGTTCTCCCATTCCCTGCTGCAGGGAAAATACTTCCAGATTATTATCGTTATTATACCATTTATTTTTCAAAAAGACAAACAAAACGCGCCGCAAAAGAGAGAGGGCGCGCATTTTACATCGATAAGGGCGCATCGGGGGCGCTCATTCGCGCTCCACCCAGACGGAGCACTCGAAGTCGCCCAAGCCCTTGACAAGTTTGGTGAGGCGGGCGGAAATGTCCTTCTCCTTTGCCTTGCAGTCGAAGGGAACGGCCGCCTCGAAGACGAGCGTCTTCTTCGCCCCGCGGACGAGGCGAAAGTCGTGGAGATCGAGCCCCTCGTAGAGGCCCTGCGCCTTTTCGCGCACTTCGTGCTCGAGTGCCTGGGCTTCCTCGTCGTTGAGATCGACAGGGTCGAGGTGGCTTGTGAGATCGATGCCGAGCTCTTCGCGCACTTCCCGCTCCAGATGGTCGAGCGCGGCGTGGGAGAGCAGGGCGGGTTCGCTTGCGTCGCGTTCGACGTGGGCGGTCGCAAAGAGGTGTTGGGGCCCATAGCTGAAGAGGCGCACGTCATGGACGCCCAAGACGCCTTCGCCCTTTAAGATGCAGGCGCGGAGGTCGTCGATTTGCGTGCGGTCGGGGGCTTGACCGAGAAGTTTGGAGCCCGCCTCTTTGAGGACGCCGACGCCCTGCCACATGATGAAGAGGGCGACGAGGATGCCCGCCCAGCCGTCGGCAGAGGGGATATCGCCGTACATCGAGATGAGGGTGCCCAAAATGGCGGCGAGCGTTGCAAAGCAGTCGCACGCGCTGTCCTTGGCGGCGCTTAAAAGCGGGTCGCTGCCCCCCATCGCGCGGGAAGCGGCGCGGTAGAAGAAGTACATGCCCGCCTTGACGGCAACGGCGGCACCCAGGACCGCAAAGACGACGGGGGAGGCCTCGGCGGGAACGCCCGAAAGGACGGTGTCGATAGACTCGCGGAGAAGCTCGACGGCGAGCGCCAAGATGATGCAGCCGATGATCATGGAGGCGACGTACTCCGCGCGCTGGTGGCCGAAGGGGTGCTCCTTATCTGCCGGCTTGGCGGCGATGCGGAAGGAGACGAGCGAGACGGCGCTCGAGCCGCAGTCGCTCAAGTTGTTGATGCCGTCTGCAAGTACGGAGACGAGCGAGAAGATGAGCCCCACGGCGATCTTGGCGGCTGCAAGAAGAAGGTTGAGTGCCATGCCGACAATGGAGGCAAACGTGCCCTTTTTGGCGCGGGCGGCGGTTTTTTCTGAGAGGTCCATGCCATTATTATAGCATGGGGAGCGCGTTCTGTCACGCCTCGGACGGGGGAAATTTGCGAAAGGCGGGTATAAACGGGGCGCGGTGTGTCAACCATGAGGTAAGCGGCGGACAGAAAGTGCTTCCTCGTACATACTATGAAGTAACGGAGATCCGACGCAAAAGAGGGATATTATGAACGTGAAACGCGGTGAACTTTACTATGCCGACCTCTCGCCCGTGGTGGGGAGCGAACAGGGGGGCGTGCGGCCGGTGCTCGTGGTGCAGAACGATACGGGCAACAAGTACTCCCCCACCATCATCGCCGCCGCCGTGACGAGCCGCATCCACAAGGCAAAGCTCCCCACGCACATTGAGCTCCCGCATGCGTTCGGCCTGCAGAAGGACTCCGTCATTTTGCTTGAACAGATCAGGACGATCGATAAAAAGCGGCTGATGTCGCGCATCGGGGAGCTGCCGCCCGCAACAATGAGCAGAGTCGACAGGGCGATTTTGATCAGTTTGGGGTTTGAGCCGCGCTCGGTGCGGCCGTGAGCTTGACTTTTGCGCTTTGGTTTTATACAATGGGCGTATGCAAGTTGTGTTGGCGAAGGAGCGCGATTTAAGTCTCCTTGAAAATTTGTATGCGCGGGCGCGCGAAAAGATGAAGGAGAGCGGCAACCCGACGCAGTGGAAGGATAGCTATCCCCCGCGGGAACTGCTTTTAGAAGATATCCGAAAAGAGCGGATGTACCTGATGTGGGATGCGGGCGAGCTTTTGGGCGCGTTTGTCTTTTTTGTGGGCGAAGAGCCGGCGTATCGGCACATCGACGGCAGATGGCTGACGGAGAACCGAGAGTACGGCGTCGTGCACCGCGTGGCATCGAACGGCGGGCGCGGCTTTTTGCGAAAGGTGATGGACTATTGCTTTGCAAGGGCGGGCGATCTCCGCATCGATACGCATGAGGACAATGCGCCCATGCGGGGAGCCTTGGAAAAATTGGGGTTTGCGGCGTGCGGCACCGTTGTTGTGGACGACGGCACCGAGCGCATTGCCTTTGAGAAGGTTTTATTGTAATTGCAAGCGCCCCGCTTAAGGCTATGCCTTAAGCGGGGCGCTTGCAATTGGGGGCGGCGGCCTTTGGGCCGCCGCCTCTCCTTATTTTCTGTCCTTCATGGGAACGTACTCCCTGCGGGGCGCGACGGACTTGTAGGCGGGGCGGATGATCTTGCCCGCGCTGACGAGCTCTTCCATGCGGTGGGCGCTCCAGCCTGCGACGCGCGCGATCGCGAAGATGGGCGTGAAGAGTTCGGTGGGAAGCCCGAGCATCCGATAGGCAAAGCCGCTGTAGAAGTCGACGTTCGCCGAGACGCCCTTGTAAATTCTGCGGCGCTTTGCGATGATCTCGGGGGCGAGTTCCTCCACCTTTGCGTAGAGGGCGTACTCTTTTTCCAGCCCCTTCTCGCTTGCGAGCTGCTCGACAAAGCCCTTGAAGATACGGGCGCGGGGGTCGGAGATGCTGTAGACGGCGTGCCCCATGCCGTAGATGAGCCCTGCGCCGTCGAATGCCTTGCCGTCGAGAAGGTCTTCAAGATACTGCGCGACGGCCGCGTCGCTCGAAGTGTCGATGTTCTTCTTCATGTCGTCGAACATCTGGTCGACGCGGATGTTCGCGCCGCCGTGACGGGGGCCCTTGAGGGATGCGAGCGCCGCCGCCATGGCGGAGTAGGTGTCCGTGCCCGAGGACGTGACGACGTGCATCGTGAACGACGAGTTGTTGCCGCCGCCGTGCTCGGCGTGAAGGACGAGCGCCATATCGAGGACCTTTGCCTCGAGGCGGCTAAAGTTCATGTCCTGACGGAGCATGTGGAGAATATTCTCCGCCGTGGAGTAGTCGGCGCGGGGGCGGTGGATGACGAGGGAATCGTTGTTGTTATAGAAGCTGGACGCCGCGTAGCTGTAGACGGAGAAGATGGGGAATTCCGCCAAAAGCTGCAGGCACTGGCGCATGACGTTGGGAAGCGACGTGTCGTTGGGGTTGGGGTCGTACGGGAAGAGGGAGAGAACGCACCGCATGAGGGTGTTCATCATGTCCTCCGAAGGGGTCTTCATGATGACGTCGCGGACGAAGTTCTTGGGGAGCGTGTGGAATTCGGCTAAAAGGTCGCAAAAGTCGTTGAACTCCTGCTCGGTGGGAAGTTCGCCCATGATGAGGAGGTACGCCGCTTCCTCGAAGCCGAAGCGCCCCTCGCGGAAGGAGCCGCGCACGAGGTCCTTCACATTGTAGCCGCGGTAGTAGAGCTCGCCGTCGGCGGGGACCGTCTTGCCGTCCACTTCCTTCGTCGAGTTGACTTCGGAAATTTCGGTGAGGCCCGCCAGAACGCCCCTGCCGTTGAGGTCGCGAAGGCCCTTCTTGACGTCGTATTTGGTGTAGAGTTCGGGGTCGATGCGGGAAGAGGTAGCGCACTTTTCGGTGAGTTCTTCCACCTTCTTTTGGATGTATTCTGCGTTCAAAGCCATAGAAGCCTCCTTTTTTGTTCGCACGAGGCGGCAAAACGCCGCCGCCGAACAGGGTATTTTTTCCCATGATAGCACATTTTTTGCAGGCGCGTCAAGTCATGAACATGGAAAACGGGTGAAAATTGCCCCGTTCATAGTACAAGATGTTGTAAAAATAGAGCGCCGCCGCGGCAAACTTGCCGCGGCGGCGCACCAAACTATTCGCAATTTACCAAATCAGCCGATAGATGCCGTAGAGCATATAGGCATACGCGATGCCGCCGAGCATGGAGATGACGACGGAGAGGATATCTGACTTCTTGAGACGGAAGGAATGGCGGTAGACGAAGTAAAGGACGAACGCCCCCACCGCGATGAGCGCGAGGTAAAAGAAGAAGATGAAGTCGAACTCGAAGGCGTTGATCACGGTAGTGGTGGTCACGATCCCCGTGACGAGCAGCGCATAGGCGGGGATGAGCGTTTTATACCCCCACCACGAGGAGGAGACCTGCGAGGCGTTCTCCGCCTTATCTCTCTCCGCAAAGCGCGTGAGGCCGAAGTAGGCGAGCACGCCCTCGATGACGGGAAGGATGAGCGCGGCGATGAGGATGATCTCCCCTTCCAGCTCGCCGCCCGAGGTGAGGAAGTAGAAGGGGAGGCTGTCGAAGGACTCCTTTAAGACGAAGTCGGAAAAGACGTTGGTGAGCAGAACGGCGGGGCTGTAGCTGAAGAGGAAGGTTCCGATGGTATCGAAATTGATGCGGTTGTCGCCGAAGTTGTAGAGATAGTAATTATCATAGGCGAGGTTGAGGTTGAGGCTCGTGAACACGACGGGCAAAATGCAGCACCATAAGAGCATGAAGAAGATGCCGTCGAACACAGAATTGCCGCGCGTGAAGAAGAAGGCGTTGACGAGGAAGAGCGCCGTGCCCGCAAGGAGCAGGGCAAAGAAGGCGGGGAGATACCAAAAGTGATCGAAGTGTGCGCCGCGGATGGCGACGACGGCGACGCCCAGCCAATAGCCGAGTGCGAAGGGCGCGAGCGTTAAAACGAGGCCGCCCAAAATGCGCACGAGGGTGAGCTGCTTCCGCGTGATGGGGAGCGAGTACCAAAGATCGACGGTGCGCTGCTTCATGCGGTAGGAAAATTGCAGGACGGGCGCGACCGTCGCCAAAATGCACAGAATGGCGCAGTGAACGCCCAGCGTGGAATTGGAGGGCGCTCCGGACCTTTGCTCGAGCATGGCGATGGCGCAGTAGGCGACCGCGATGACGGCGGCGCACGCCAAAAAGACGACGAGGGGCAGCAAAATGCGCTTGAGTTCGTAACGGATGGCACTTTTCATTTGAGATACCCCCTGCTCTTGACTTCGCATAAGAAGAGTTCTTCAAAGTCCACCTTGATCTCCTCGACAAAGAGCGGCTTTAATGCCGAGAGCGCGGCGATGATCCTGTCTCTGTCTCCCCGTGTGACAAAGCGCACGACGCGGCCCTCCTGCTCGAAGGTGAGGCACTCGAAGGGGAACGCCTCGCGCGCGAGCGGGAACTCGAACGCCGCCTGAAATTTGTGGACCTTGCCGAGCGTCTCCGAAATGTCGCCCGCGTCGGCGACGGTGCCGCTGTCTAAAAGCGCAAAGCCCGAGCAGATGTCTTCAAGCTCCCGCAAAGAGTGGCTGGAGATGAGCACGGAAGTTTCCTCGAGGGCGATGATGCCGCGCTTGAGTTCGAGGCGGGCGAGCGGGTCCAGCCCGTCGAAGGCTTCGTCTAAAAGTAGGTACTTCGGGCGCGTTGCGAGCGCGAGCGCCGCGAAGGCCTGCCGCTTCATGCCCTTGGAGAAGTTGCGAAGGGGCGTTTTCAGCGCGAGGGAGAACACTTCGCGGAAGTTTTCGAAGAGCTTTTCGTCGAAGGCGTAGAAGCTCTTGTAGAGCTCCTTGAGGCCCTCCACCGTGGTGCCCGCCGTGTAGTAGGGCTCGTCGGGCAGAAAGAAGAGCTCCTTGCGCTTTTGGGCGTTGCCCAAGATGTTCTCGCCGTCGTATAAAATTTCCCCCGCGTCGGGGCGGAGGACGTCCGCCATCAGGCGAAGGAGGGTGGTTTTGCCCGCACCGTTGATGCCGACGAGGCCGAATACCGCCCCATCGCCCACGGTGAAGGAAATGTTGTTTAAGACGCTCTTTTCCCCGTAACTTTTACTGATCCCCTTGATCTCGATCATAATGACTCCGAATTAGTTTTCTTGAAAGACTTCCTCGACGAGGGCGAGGGCATCCTCTTTTGTGAGCCCCGCGTCGCGGCAGAGAACGAGCTTGGCCTTGAGCTCCTCCCGCGCAGGGTCGTGCTTTTTCGCCCCGCAGGCGAACACGCCCTTTTTGGGAATGGAGCGCAAAATTCCCTCGTCCTCGAGGGCATAGTACGCCCGTGCGACGGTGTTGGGGTTGATGCCGAGTTTTAGCGCCAGCGTGCGGACGCTGGGAAGGCGGTCTCCCTCCTTGATGACCCCGAGGGCGATGTAGCGCTCGACGGTCTCTTTGATCTCTTCGTAGATGCTTTTTCTTCCGGTCAGAATAATTTCCATGTGCACATTCTCTGTTTTATCTGTACCTTTGTCTGTATTGTATCATACAGATGGTACCTTGTCAAGGGGTTGAGGAAAAGTTTTTTGATAAAATTTGCGGCGCCGCGGGGGAAAGCGGCGCCGTTGCTTGAAAGGTCAGTTGCCGCGGCTCTCGAAATAGTTGTTGAGGGCGGAGATGAGGGCATAGACGGAGGAGCGGATGATGTCGCTGTTCTCCCCTGCGCCCCAATAGAGCTTGCCGTCCTTTTCGACGGCGATATAGGAAATGGCCTGCGCAAACGAGCCCGAGGCGAGCGCGTGCTGTTCGTAGCCCGTGAGGTTATAGTCAACGCCGAAGTACTGCTTGAGAGCGTTGGAGACGGCGTCGAGGCGGCCGTTGCCCGTTGCGGTGACGGTGACGGAGTCGTTGCCGTCTTTAATTTCCACGAAGGCGGTGATGCCGTGCTCCTGCTTGTAGTGCACCTCGCCGAGGTCGAAGCGGGAGCGGGCGCTCAAGAACTTATCGCAGAAGAGCTTGAAGAGTTCCTGCGGCTTGAGCTCCTTGTGCTGCGTATCCGAGACGTGCTTTGCAAGGGCGCTCATCGATTCGCGCATCTTGGAGGGGAGCTTGATGTCGTAGCACTGCTCGAGGACGTACCCCACGCCCCCCTTGCCCGACTGGGAATTGATGCGGATGACGTCGGAATCGTAGATGCGGCCGACGTCCTGCGGGTCGATGGGAAGGTAGGGAACATTCCAAACGCCGCCGCCGTGCTCGGCGCGCCAGTGCATGCCCTTGGCGATGGCGTCCTGATGGGAGCCCGAGAAGGCAGCAAAGACGAGCTCGCCCGCATACGGCTGACGGGGAGAGACTTTGAGGCGGGTGAACTGCTCGTAGGCATCGGCGATGTCGGGCATGTCGGAAAAGTTGAGCCCGGGGTCGACGCCCTGCGAGTACATGTTCATGGCGAGGGTGACGACGTCGCAATTGCCCGTGCGCTCCCCGTTGCCAAATAAGGTGCCCTCGACGCGGTCGGCACCGGCGAGAAGGCCGAACTCCGCCGTGGCAACGCCCGTGCCGCGGTCGTTGTGGGGGTGGAGCGAGAGGACGACGTTCTCGCGGTACTTCATGTGCTTGTGCATGTATTCGATCTGCTGTGCATACACGTGCGGCATGGCGTTCTCCACCGTGGAGGGAAGGTTGATGATCGCCTTCCTGTCTGCCGTGGGCTGCCAGACGTCCAAAACGGCGTTGACGACTTCGAGCGCATAGTCGGGCTCGGTGCCCGTGAAGCTCTCGGGGGAATATTCGAAGCGGTACTGCTCCCCCGCCTGCTCGGTGAGCTCCTTCAGTAGTTTTGCGCCATCGACGGCGATTTGTTTGACTTCTTCCTTGGACTTCTTGAAGACCTGTTCGCGCTGGGCGACGGAGGTCGAATTGTAGACGTGGACGATGACGTTTTTGGCGCCCTTGACGGCCTCGAAGGTGCGGCGGATGATGTGCTCGCGCGCCTGCGTTAAAACCTGGATGGTGACGTCGTCGGGGATGAGGTTTTGCTCGATGAGGGCGCGCAGGAAGGCGTACTCCGTCTCGCTCGCCGCGGGGAAGCCCACCTCGATCTCCTTGAAGCCGACGCGAAGGAGCAATTTGAAGAACTCGAGCTTGGTCTCGAGGCTCATCGGTTCGATGAGTGCCTGGTTGCCGTCGCGAAGATCGACGCTGCACCAGACGGGTGCGCGTTTTACCATGTCCTTCTCCGCCCAGTCCATGCAGCGCTCGGGCGGCAAAATAAACTGCTTCTGATATTTGCTGTTTTGCATGAGTCCCTCCTCTACATAAAAAATAAGCCGCGCCTCTTGTGCAAGAGACGCGGAATTCGCGCGGTACCACTCTTATTGCGGGAAAATACCCGCCGCTTACGGGATACAACCATATCCTCTCCCTATAACGGGGGAAGCCGTTCCGCCTTACTGCCTGTTCGGGCGGACCGCTCGGCGGTGAGTTCGCCCCTCCCCTTCTGCCGCCTCGCACCCAACGGCGGCTCTCTGAAAGAAAGAAAAAGAGGTTACTGCTCCGCTTCTTCGCGTTATCTAAGTCCTATCATAACAGAAAGAGAGGAAAATGGCAAGCATTTTTCGGAAGATTTTGTAAAATTGCTTGATTTTCTCGCGTTACCCCTTGCGGCAGGCGGCGCAGACGCCGGAAATTTCCAGCTCGCTCTCTTCGGGAGAGAAGCCCTCGGGGAGGGCGGGAGAGAGGGCGGCGGAGATATCCCACACCCTTCCGCAGACGCGGCAGTGCGCGTGCGCATGCGGGGAAGTGTTGAAGTCGTAGTGCGCCTCGTCGCCCAAAAGGTGGAGCTTTTTGAGTTTGCCGTTCTCGGAAAAGGACGAGAGGACGCGGAAGACCGTCCCGCGGCTGACCGCGGATCCTCTGCCCTTGAGATATTCGTAGACCTCGGCTGCCGAAGGGTGGTCGAGCGCATGGACGGCCGAAAAGACGGCCTCCTTCTGCGCGGTGCGGCGCTCCTGCGGCATGCTCCCCTCGCGGCGGCGTGCGACCATGTTATTCCTCGTCCGGCTCGAGCATCGCCGCTTCGTCGGCGTCCTCGCTGTCCTCGTACTGGTTGCAGAATTCGGCGAACACTTCGTCGAGGAGCGCGTCGTCTTCGACGATCTCGAGGTGCTCGTCGTCCTCATCGCCCACGAGACGGAACACGGCGACTTCCTCGCCCTCGTCCTCGTCGGCCTCATCGGCCTCTTCGACGTTGAGAATGGGCGTGAAGAAGCAGTACCACTCGCCCTTGTATTCGATGGTGCCGACGTGCTCATAGCGCAGCGTGTTGCCGTCCTCGTCGATGAGCTCGACGATGTTCTCGCCGTCCTCGTACTCGTTGTTCTCTTCCTTGAGACTCATGCTTTTTTTCTCCTTTTTGCGTTTTGCAAGGTACCCTTCGAGGATGTACGCCGCCGCGAGCGAATCGATGTGCTTCTTGCCCTTGTCCTTTTTGGTACTGACGCCCGTTGCAACAAGGTCGCGCCGCGCTTCCCGCGTCGTATAGCGCTCGTCTTCCTCGAAAACGGGGATAGTAAGCGCCTCGCGGAGGGCGGCGATAAACCTCTGCGTCTTTCTCGTCTGGACGCTCTCGGTGCCGTCGGCGTTGAGAGGCAGCCCGCAGACGACTTCGGAGGCGAACTCGCGCTCAATTAGCTCCTTGATGGCCTGAATATCGCGGGCAAAGTCGCCCGTGCGGAAGTAGGTATCCCCGGGCACGGCGTATTCGCCGAACGGGTCGCTGTACGCAACGCCGATGCGCTTATCCCCGATATCCAATGCGACGATCCTTTGGGTCATGCCTTGATTGTAGCATATTTTTCCCGCAAACGCAAGCCTTTTTTGAAAGCCTGAAAAACCGCGCTTTGGCGCGCTCCCGAACGGGCGTTCCCTGAAATAATTCTGCAAGCAAAACCACGCTTTTGCGCAGCAGGACCCAATTTGCCCGACACTTCGGGCTTATTGTCTTTGAGAACAATAGGGTGCGCGGGCGACGGGGTAAAGAGCTGTTGATGGTTCACCCCTCGCGGAAAGATTTTACGAAGTAAAAGATTTTCGCGAAAGAAATCATCAGAGGTGCCGTAGGCGGTTCGCCTCCTTGATAAGGGGGGAATGAAAATTTCCCGACAAGGAGGTGATGCTAATGAAAAAGGAGCTGATCCTTCTTCTTCGCATTTTGAAGAAGAAAGGCCTTCTCTCTTCGGTCACAGTCACTAAGACAATGATCATCATTCGCATAAAAAAATAACCGCCCTTTAGTTGGTAGCTCGAGGTGACGGTTATTTTAAATAACGGCCGAGGCTAACCGCTGAACGGTATCCCTCTGTTGCTCCTTTAGTTTATCACCAAATGGCTGGTTTGTCAACCGTGTTCACGCAAATATTTTCGCCAGAGCGGAAAGATTTGCGTGAATTATTTTTTCTTTTCCATATCTTCCAAGCGATCGTCGACGATTTCGTTGACTTTGTCTAAAAAGTCCTCCTGGCTCTTTTTGACGAGCGAGCGCATCTTGCAGCTGTTGGCGACGATGAGTGCGCCGCCGAGCGCGCCCATCGCGAGCCCCAGACAAAACATCTTTTCCATGTGTACTTTTTCTCCTTATGGCGGAAGTTTCCGCCTTTTTCAGCTTGTGAAGGGTCGAGGCGTGTTATTCGCCGCGTTCGCTTCGTAATTTTTCCAATTCTTCGCGGAGCAGCTCGTTTTCGCGGCGCAGGCTCTCTGCGATGCGCTCGTAGAGGGCGTCGATCTCCTGCTCCAGCCGTTTTTGCAGAAATTCGCTCTGCGGGGGCATGCCCGCCTCGCGCGCGGCCTTTTCCAGCCGCTCGGGCTGCTTCTTTAAGAGGTTGCGGTACTTGTTCTGCATGCGGAGCATTTTCTTTTCGTCGCCCTCCGCCGCAAGGAAGATGGCGCGGCGCACGGAGCAGCCCTTGGCGCGCTCGCGGAAGATGCTTTTCAGCATCTCGTCCGTCTCCTCCTCCGTGAAGGGCATCACCTTTGCCGCAGCGAGGTCCTTGCCCTCGAGCATTTTCTGCACGCGCTCGTCGTTCTGCCGCTTTAAGAGGGCGTAGTAGTAGTTTCTTACGCTGCCCTTGGCGCGGCTGTGCGCCCTTCCGTACGTTTCGAAGAGGTACGAGAGCGTTTTGCCCGCGCATTTTCCCGAATAGATATACTCGATGAGCCCCGCCGCCTCTTCTTCCGTGTAGCCGTTGATCTTGTTCATGCCTGCCTCCATATTTGCCCTGCGTCATTCGCTTGTTTCATGCAGGGGCTGTTCTTCGTATTGACATAATTTTGTGCGTTTATACATCTAATAGCGGTATGCAGGTGTATTTTTTGGCGGAGAGAAAGTGCATCCTTACGCTGGGCGGCGTGGTGGTGGGGATGGTGGACACGTTTGAGCGCTCGCTGGAGCTCGAGCCCGATGGGCTCTCCTGTACGCTCACCCCCTTCGGGGGGTATCTGCCCGTGAGCTTTCGCATTGACGAGGACTTCTTTCTCTCGCCCCCGCCCGAGGTGGCCTTGTACCGTTTGGGCGGGGAGCGCTTCGCCCTCTCTGTGAGCGGGTTTATGCGCTCCGATCAGAGCCTGAAAATTTTGTGGCAGGAGACGGTGAACGGGGCGCGGCTCACCCTCTTAAGGCAGGGGAGGCTCTTTTTAGACTTACAGACGGAGGCGGGGTTTGTGCTTGTGCCCCTCGACGACGCGCTCGAAGGCTGCCGTGCCGCCCCGCAGGACGACGGGTTTTTGCTCTATACCGAAACGCGGTTCTGCCTCATCTCGCGCGCGGGAGAGGTGCTCATCTCATCGGAGGGGCACGTTGTGGAGACGGGGGCGCGGCTCATTGCCGAAGTGCCCTTTCATGACAGCCGCGGGCACGCTGCGCTCTGCGAATGGGAGCGGGGCGAGCTTGCCGCGTGCAGCTTAAAGACTGCCCTGCCGCCCGTGCCGCAGACGTTTGCCCTCGCCCTCTTTGAGAGCGTGCTCCTGGGGCTGGACCCCTCCCCCTTCCTCGCGCCCGAACTCGACGGGGATGCGCTGAGGGAGTATTTGGGGGAGTTCGTCTCCGTCGTGCTCACCGATGAAGAGAACAGGGTGGGGCTCGTCTATCCCCGCCGCGAGCGCATCTATGACGTGCGGTATTTTACGGTGGAGACGGACGGGAGGCGGGTGGTGAACATCGTCGCGCAATAAAAGAGCGCCCCCGAAGGAGCGTAAAAAAGCCCCGCCTGAGCGGGGCTTGCATGTTGATATCAGTACTTGATGACTTCGACGGACTCGATGATGATGGGTTCGACGGGGACGTCGTACTCATCCGAAATGTTCTCGCCCGAGAAGGTCGTGGTGCCCGTGACGGCGTCGTACGGGTCGTATTGGTTGAGGAAGTACTTGCCCGTTTCGACGAAGGCATCGGCGCCCGAGAGCGTGTCGATGTACTCACTGATGGCGTCGAGGAGCTCCTGCATCTGCGTAAAGTCGCTCGTCATGCCGAATACGGTGTAGGAGTCGTCGAGATCGGTACGCGTGCCCGAGCCCGTGAAGGTGTAGAACATGGAGGTGGCGCTGTTGTACTCGTAGTAGTCGCCCTCCTGATAGCCGCCCTCGTCAGAGCGCATGGTGCCGACGCGCACCGAGCTGCTGCCCTTGCTCGTATAGTACATGGCGAGCGCGCCCTGCGTGTGCGAGAGCGTCTTGCTGTTGCCCTCGACACCGTTGGCCTCGAACTCGCCGCGCACGGTGTAGAGGGGCTGGCCGGGCTCGCCGTTTTCGCCGAGGGTGTAGACGGACTGGGTGAGGTCGAGGTCCTTGACGGCCGCGTAGTAATCCTTTTCGACGATGGTGCCGCTCGCCTCATCCCACTCATAGGCGCCGCCGTAGAGGAAGGCGTCGTCCACATAGTGATGGATGCAGGTGCCGTCGTAGTAGTCGGCGTCGGCAAGCTCGATGAAGTGCTGCACCGTCTGCGGTGCGCCCTTGCGGGAGAGCGTGTATTCGACTTCGTATTTCTCGCCCAGGAAGGAGTAGGTGATGACGATCTCGGGCTCTGCGCTGTCGCACGCGGTGAACATGGCAACACCCGTCGCCGTGATGACGGCGGCGGAGGCAACGGCTAACATGCGGTGAAACTTTTTCACGAAATGACCTCCTGTCACGGTGCGGCTGCACCGTGCGGTAATTACCAACATTTTACCCGTATTCGGGCGTTTCGTCAAGTGCTTTTGGACATTTCAGCGTGAAAATTGCGTGTTCGGGGCG
>CALWCH010000008.1 GCA_944376335.1 uncultured Clostridia bacterium | reverse complement strand
TTGCCGACCTTCACCTTGTTGGGCGTAGCCGAAGCAGTCTCGAGCCCCAGCGCCTTCTTGATGAGGACGGGAGCGGGAGGCGTCTTGAGGACGAACGTGAACGAACGGTCCTGGTAGATGGTCATGACGACGGGGATGATGAGCCCCTCCTGACCGGCGGTCTTCGCATTGAATTCCTTGGTGAAACCGGGGATGTTGATCCCGTGCGGGCCGAGCGTGGAACCGACAGGGGGACCGGGAGTCGCTTTCCCTGCAGGGAGCTGAAGTTTGACTACCGCAGTGATCTTTTTAGCCATATTGTTCCTCCGTGTTCGTGGTACTTGCAAGGCGGCTGCGATGTAAGATTTGCCGTCTCTCCCACGTTATATCGAAAAACCCGTACAGGGCTTTTTCGCAAAATCAGGTATCTTCTTCCGCCTTTTCGGGCGCAGCGCCTTCGGGCATCTTGCGCATCTGGATGTACTCGACTTCGACTTCCTGCTGCCTGCCGAACATGAGGATATCCACCTTGGCGTGCTGCGTCTCGTCGTTGAGCTCGACGATGGTGCCGTCGAAGCCCTCCAAGGGGCCGTTGTCGATGGCGACATGGTCGCCCACCTTAAAGTCGGCGTCGGAGACGTACTCCTCGAGGCGCATGCGGCGGATCTCATCCTCGCGCATGGGAATGGGACGGCCCTGCGGGCCGCAGAAGCCGGTGACGCCGCGCGTGTTGGTGACGAGGTACCAAAGCTGGTTGGAATAGACCATTTTGATGAAGACGTAGCAGGGAAGGAGCTTGCGCTCGACGACCTTCTTTTTGCCGTTCGCCTTTTCCTCGATGGTCTGCTCGGTGGGGATCTTGACGTCGACGATGCTGTCGCTTAAGTTGTTGTTTTCGATGAGACGAAGGAGGCTGTCCTTGACCATCGATTCATAGCCAGAGTAGGTATGAAGGATGTACCACTTAGGTTCGGTGTCCGTCGTAGCCATCGCTTATGCCCCCAGATTGGTAAGAAGCTGCAGAAGTTCGGATAAACCGAAGTTGATGGCCGTGATGACGATGAGGAAGATGAGCACGATGACGATGACGACGCTCGTCGATTTGAGGGCCTGCGGAAGCGTGGGCCAGGTGACGCGCTTGAGCTCGGAGAAGGTCTCCTTGATCTTTCTGCCCATGCGGACGAAGATGTTGGGCTTCTTTTCCCCCTTTTTGGGTGCCTTCTTGGGCGCGTCCTGCTTTTTGACGTCTTTCGTCTGTTCGGTGCGGTCTTTGGACTTTTGCATTCTCTTTACTCCGATGCGCGAAAGAGCGCGCGAAATTTACTTAGATTCCTTGTGAACGGTGTGCTTCTTGCAGACGGGGCAGTACTTCTTGAGCTGGAGACGGTCCGGGTCGTTGCGCTTATTCTTGAAGCTGTCGTAATTTCTGTTCTTGCACTCCGTGCACTCAAACGTGATCTTCATTCTCGTGGATTTGGTAGCCATGCGAATTAAACTCCATACAAAAAAATTACCCCCTTCCGAGGATACAACGGAAGTTTACCACACTTTGTGGGGCTTGTCAATCGATTTTGAAAGGAAGTTAAGGAATTTTGAGAAAATTATGACGCAGAACGGCAAAGCGTGACCGTCCTCCCCCCGCGCCCTGTTGCCGCACACAAAAAAAGAGAGCCCCCGCGCGAGCGGGAGCCCCCTTTCGTGTTTACAACTTTTGAAGTTGTGTTGTTTTGAGTTACTCAGTGATCATCTGGGTGACGTTGAAGTATGCGCAGTCAACGCCGAGACCGATCGAGTAGGTGTCGAGAAGTTCGCCCTCGGTTGCCCGTACTTCATATCTCTGATTGAAGGTAGCATCTTCCCAAGCGAACTGAACGGTAACAACGATCACATCTGCGCTGGTGTAATCCCATGCTAAGGTGCAGTCGAACGCGCCCTTGTTGTAGTACTCGACGAGCGAGGCGACCCAATCACCGCCGGTGCTCGAGGTATTCGCGCTTGCGGGAGTGAAGCCCTGCCAAACCTTCGTAATGGTGAAGTTCATTGCTGCGACGGTCGCCTGATCGTCTGCCGCGCCGTTGATCCAGTTGTCGGGGCGGAAGTTGAGACCTGCCGTGTCACCCGTCCAAAGGTAAGGAAGCGGTCCATTCCAAACACCTGCGCCCGAAGAGGTTGCGGTACCGCTGACAATGATCTTCTGGCCGTAGTCGATCGAACCCGTCCAAAGAGGTTTATCCTCGGTATAAGCCGTGGAGTTGTCCTCTGCGCCGAGCTTGAGGTCGGTCGTCGTAACGGTCTTGACTTCGCCGACCGTAACTCTGAGGTCGTCCACCCAGTAAGGGTTGCCCGTCACTCTTGCGGTAAGGTCGACTGCCGTCGTGAAGCCGGTAAACACGTCGACAACTTCCCAAACGTCGCCGCTATCAAGAACGGCAACCTGCGTGACCGTGAGCGTATCGCCGATGCGGACCATCTTCGCGGTATATTTGCCGGCAAACGAATCGGTCGTGGGCTGTGCGGGAACGGTAGCAGTCTCGCCGTTGAGCGTCGCCGTCGTGGTATGAGCGGTAACGCTGGTAGCAAGCTCGCCCCATGCGTTCGCGCCAAGAAGGAAGTTCATGTCGAAGTAGAGGGTGCCGTCCGTAAGCTCGAGAACGATATCCTGATACCAGTTCGGATCTCTCGTGTTCGTCCACGAATACATGATCGCGAAGTCGCTCTGAACCGCTCTATCGCCCATAGGAACCCAAGGCTCCCAACCGTCTGCAGTATCGGTGTTGGGAATGATCTCGGAGCTTGCAACGGAGAGAAGGACGATCTCATAGTAGGAGTTCTCGTCGATCGCGACCGTTTCCTTGGTTGCGCCGCAGACTTCGCAGGTAGCAACGCCGTCGGTCTCCTCGCCCCAGGTATGCACGCCCGTTGCGGGAGTGATAAGCGAGCCGTAGATGAAGCCGTTCTCGTCGGTGTAAGCGTAGATGCCGTCCTGCACGCAGCTGAATGCCTGCATTTCGGAACGCTCGCCGGTAGGCGTGACTTCCTTGGCCTCGATCTCGTTGCCGGTGACGGTGTAGATCGTGTAGATCTCCTGACCGTTCTCGGTGTCCTCGTTCGCCGTGAAGTAGTACGTTGCGGCGTTGTCTTCGGTACGAAGGCCGAGCAGCGTGACGGAGAACTGATACATGATGAGTGCGCCGTAATCGTAGTCGGTCGTGTCGTTGACGTTGCCGATCGAGACGACCTTTGCGGTAGAGTCAACGCTGGACGTGATGACGTTCGATGCATCGGCTACGGTGCCGTCGGCAGAGGTGGAGACGGAGACGTCGTAGGACTCGCCGGCCTTGTTCTGGATGTTGAGCGTTGCGTCGATGAAGAGGTCGGTGTACTCAAGGTTGCCGTCGACGGATTCGCCCGTGACGCCCTTGATGACATACATCATGTCGCGCGAGACGTAGACGACGGTGTTGTCGCCGATCTTCGCGTAGGAGCCCGAAGGGTTCTCGCTGAAGGTCATGTTGTAGTAGAGCGTCTGAGCGACGAGGGTCTCGCCGTCGGCATCTCTCACTTCGACCGAGCGGAACGCGTTGCTTGCGGAGAGGTTGACGATCTGAGGCGGTGCGACTTCGTAGACGACCTCGAGACCCTCTGCGGTTTCCTCGACGGAGTTGATATAGAGCTGGCCGTTGAGTGCGGTGTATTGGCCATCGGCCGCGATCGCATCCTGGACCTCTTTGACGGTGTCGCGCACGCCGCCCGTGAAGAGCTGGAGCGAACCGACATTGGAAAGGCCGGTGTAGACGACGGTGTAGGTACCGCCTGCATCCAGCGTGAAGTCGGATTTGGCGATATAGGCGCCCGCCGTAGGAGCGGTGACTGCGGAGAGGTCGATGGTGGCTTCCTGCACGACCGTCTCGCCCGCGGAGATGGTGAGGGTGTAGCTGCTGCCGAGAGGAAGGACAACGTCGATGACGCTGCCGTTGAGCGCTGCGTAGCCGCCGTTGACGGAGACTGCCGTGACGCCTTCGGCAAGGCTGGAGATCTTGAATGCGACGAATGCGGAGGCGTCGGTATCGAGCGCTGCCTGCTGCTCTGCGGTGAGCATGCCTGCCTGGCCGCTGCCGTTGATGACGATGCCGTCCTTTGCAGCGTTGACTGCATAGTCGAAGGAGGCTTCGGGAGCATCGAACACGACGCCGCCCTTGGAGACTGCGGACGTGCCGACTGCCGTAAATTCGCTGGGAATGACGGTGATAAGGTCGGTGCCGTCTGCCGTGCCGTCCGAGGTGAAGTAGTAGACTTCGCCCGCGAACTCGACATTGAAGTCGTACATGCCTGCCTGGAGAGGCTCGGTGGAGAGGTTTACTCTCGTGGGCGTCGTCGTGGTGGTGCCGTCCTCGTTCGCGGTGACGACGTCGATATAAGCGTATGCGTTATAGGAGTTGACGACGGGGCTGCCGGCGCTCATGCTGGCTTCCGTGGTGATGCCCGCGGTGTCGAACATCTTGCCTTCGGGCTGAACGGTGGCCGTAGGAGGCGTTGCTTTGAGGCCGGTGACCTCGCGGTTCATGACGGACTCAATATTGGTGACCTGATAGGTGCACTTCTCGCCGTAGGCGACGATCTCGTATGCCGCGTCGGGAAGTTTGATGGAATAGATGAGCTCGATCTCGGTGCCATCGGCCTTGGTGAGTGCGTGGCGGATGGTCATGATGCTGTCGAGCGAGTAGTCGTAGGTGACGACGATGGTGCCGCCTTCGATATCTTTTGCATCCCAATCCGTGCCGCGGGTGAAGACTTCCCACTCCGTGCTCGCGGTGGTAGCGGTGCCGAGCGTTGCGGAATAGCCCGTGGACGTACCCCAAGGGGCGACGAAGCCCGCCGCCGTTGCGATGACCCAGTTGTCTTCACGGGGAAGAACGCCGTCCGCGCCGTTGCGGATACCCATGAGGGGCGTGTTCCAATCGGAGCCGGTATCGACCGAAAGGATCTTTAAGGTGAGTGCCTTGGACTGGCCTGCAACGAGGGAGCCGTAGCTGACGTGGTTCTCGCCCGCGATGGGAGCGGTTGCGGGAGACTGCTCGGACACTTCGGTGAGCGTTGCGGGATTGCCCCAGGCCGTTGTTTCGATGGTATCGGTGAGACCCGAGAAACTCTCGCGCTTTGCGCCGCACTGGCAGGTGAACGTGCCGTCGCCGTTGTCCGTCCAGTTGTGGTCGACCGTGACCTCGTAGGACCGCGTGACGGGCTGCGCACCCTCTGCGGGCGTCTGCTCGGGCGTGATAATGATCTGGTAGGTGCCGGCGCTCTCGGCCTTGTATGCGGAGCTGTCTACCTCGTATTGACCTGCCTCGAGCACGACGGGTTCGTCGGAGCCGCGGTAGTAAACCGTGACGACGAGATCGCCCGTGGTGAAGGCTTCGCCCTCTTTGAACTCTGTGGTCATACCTTCGAGCTCGATGTCGGTGACTTCCTTGTTACCGCCGCCGCAGGCGACGAGGAAGAGCGAAAACGTGAGCGCGAAGATAAGGCTCAAAGCAATTTTGAGCTTCTTCATGATGTTCAATTCCCCCTATTAGAGATTTTTTTCCACTTGTTTTGCGTGGTTATCATAATTTTACAACAAAATCACAGTTCTGTCAATAGCTTTTGAGAAAAAAGTTATCGCCATAATCATAATTTCTCTCCCCGCATAAAAATTATACGATAAATAAGATAAAACGGCGGCGCTCACGGGGAGCGCCGCCTTGAAGGGGGGCCGTCTTTGGTAAGTTTTCAAAAGAGTGCTTTATTTTTCTTCCAACGTGAGATCGAGACGGTCGGCGGGGTCGATGACTTCCCCGTTGAGGGAGAGCTCGAAGTGAAGGTGCGCGCCGCCGTGCGCCTCCGTGCCGTAGGGAGCGGCGACGGTGCCCAAAATGTCGCCCTTTGCAAGATTATCGCCGGCTTTCAGCCCCTCTTTGGGCTCCACAAAGCGATAAGTGCTCACAAGGCCCTCGCCGTGGTCGACGGTGACAAGGTTGCCGAGCTCTTCCGAGAGGCTGACTTCCGTGACGGTGCCCTCTGCGATGCAGACGACCTCTTCGCCCTCCGCGGCCGCAAAGTCGACGGCGTTGTGGCGGTAGATGGTGCCGAGCGTCTCGTTGAAGTAGATGGCGCCGTACTCCGAGCATGCGCCCGAAACGGGCAGCACAAAGGAGACGTCGGCGTCCGTGGGCTCTTCGGGCTCCTTGTCGTCGTCATCGTCCGGGGTGACGACGGGGGGCGGGTCGACTGCCATGTCGTCGTTCCGCGTCGCAAACACGACGGTGAGCACGATGGCGGCGATAAGCAGCAGCGCCCCCACGCCCGCCAGCACGGAATAGAGAATTTTCTTCTGTTGGATGGTCATGCCTTTTTCGTTCATAATGTCCTCCGGTTTGCCCGATTATGGGCGGGCGTGCCCCGTTTTATACCTCGCTTTGAAAAAATTTTCAAAAGCCGCCGAAGATGACGGGCGTGCCGACGGCGGTGCGCCCCTCCCCCGCCGCGATGTGGAGATTGACGTATGCGCCGTTGACGAGAAGCCCCTCGCCGAGGAAGGGGGAGAAACAGTAATAGCTTACGGTGTCTGCCGCCTCTTCCGTAAAGAGGACGCGCGCGCGGAAGGCGGTGAGAAGTTCCTGCGCCCTGTCGCCCTCGTAGACGCAGCTTTCGCCCTCTACGCCTTGGGGAAGGACGAGGGGCGGAGACTTAAGGGTGAGCATCTGCGCGGAAGAGCTTTGCCCGAGGGCGAGGGTGTAGGACTCTCCCCCCGAAAAGGCGGGCGCATGGCGAAGGAAGAAGAGCATTGCCGCCGAAAGCGCGCATAAAAGCAGCGTGAGGGCGAGCTTGACGCCCTTGAAAACGCGTTTTTGCATAAAAAACCTCCCCGAACGGCTTCGGGGAGATGTTTGACAATGCGATGAAGTTTTATTCTTGGAGGAAAAATTTACCAACCGAGCGTCTCGCCGCCCAGAAGGTGCATGTGCAGGTGCATGACAGTCTGCCCCGCGTTCTCGCCCTGGTTGATGACGACGCGGTAGCCCGCTTCCAGCCCCCACTCGTGATAGTGCGCGCCCACCTTTTGCAGCATCCTGCCGATGAGCGCCGCCTTTTCTTCGTCCGCGTCGGAGAGATACGCAAAGTGCGCTTTGGGCACGCAGAGAAGGTGCACCTTGGCCTTGGGCTCGATGTCACGAAATACGAGCATTTCCTCGTCCTCATACACTTTTGCGGAAGGAATTTCCCCCGCGATAATTTTGCAGAAAATACAGTTATCCATAATGACCTCCTATTCAGATTTCTTTGAGAAGTTGGGCCTTGAGCCCGTCCTTTTCGCGCCCCGTGAGACGGACGCGCCATAAGCTCCCCTCTTTTGCGCCCTCGGCATAGACGCGAAGGTAGTTGGGCGTATAGCCGCCGTCCGCTTCGAATAAAACTTCGCTCTCGCTGCCGACAAAGCGGGAAAGGTAAGTTTCCTCGGCCTTTTGTGCCTCTTTTATGAGGCGCTGCACGCGCTCGTGCTTGAGGGGGGCGGGAAGGTCGGGCTTCTTTGCAGCGACGGTGCCCTCGCGCGGGGAGAAGGGAAAGACGTGTACGCGGGAAAAGCCTGCTTCCCTTATAATGGAAATGGAATCGAGGAAGTTTTCTTCCGTCTCCCCGGGGAAGCCGACGATGATATCCGTCGAAATGGCGGCGTCGGGGAAAGCGGCGTAAATTTTTCGGCAGGCCGAGAGGTATTCCTCGCGGGTGTAGCGGCGGTTCATGGCGCGCAAAATGTCGTTGGAGCCGCTCTGCAGGGAGAGATGGAAGTGGGGCATGAAATTGCCCGCCTGCATGGCGGAAAGCAGTTCGTCCGTGACGGCGCTCTCCTCGACGGAGCCGAGGCGGATGCGCGCGGGCACGTCCTTTAAGTAACGGAGAAGGCCCGCTAAATTTGTGTCGCCGTCGTGATAGTCGGAGATATCCACGCCTGTTAAGACGATCTCCTTGGCGGGAGAGGCGAGGGCTTCCGCTAAAATTTTCTCCTTTGAACGGGAGCGGGAGCGGCCGCGAAGGTACGGGATGAGGCAGTAGGAGCAGAAGCGGTTGCAGCCGTCCTGAATGCGCAGGTACGCGCGCGTTTTCGTCTGCTTGGGCGCGGGAAGTTCCCCCATGCCGCACTCGGGCTCGACGAAGATGCCCTCTTTCCCCAAAAGGGATAAAAGTTTGCCTTTCCCTTGCGCGCCCGTGACGAGGACGACGCCCTCGCGCTTATAAAAATCTTCGGCGTGGTGCTCCGCGGCACAGCCCGTGACGAGGACGGGGGCATCGGGGTTAAATTTGCGCATACGGGCGACCGCCTGGCGGCTCTTTTTTTCCGCCTCGCGCGTGACGGCGCAGGTGTTTAAGATGTAGAGATCGGCAGGGCCGAGCTCCTCCGTCGTCTCATAGCCGAGGGCTTCGAGGCCGCTCATGAGGGAGGCGCTCTCCACCTCGTTGAGCTTGCAGCCGAGGGTAAAGACGCACGCCTTCATGCCCATTCCCCCAATGCGCGCATGGCGACGGAGAGAAGGGCGATCGAAGCCGTCTCGGCGCGCAGGATGCGGCTGCCGAGGGTAACGCCTTGAAAGCCGAGGGCGAGCGCCTCTTCGTATTCCTCGCGCGAGAAGCCGCCCTCGCTGCCGATGACGAGCGCCGTCTCCCCCGAGAGGGTGAGGGGCGGGGGGCTGCCGCTCTCCAAAAACTCACAGGCAAACAGCTTGTTTTGCGCCGTTTGCGCGGAGGCAAGGGCGCTTGGAAGGTCATTGTAGAGCGCAATTTCGGGCACGCGGGCGCGAAGGCACTGCTTGGCGGCCTCCTTGGCAACGCGGTTGAGCCTCTCTAATTTGTTCTCCCCGAAGGAGACGGAGCTAAAGCGGGATAAAAAGAGCCCGATTTTCGCAACGCCCAGCTCCACCGCCTTTTGGACGACGAGCTCGGACTTATCCCCTTTGAGCGCCCCGAAGAGAAGGGTGACGTTTGTTTTGGGTTCGCGGGAAGAGAGGTGCCCTTCGCGGACGGAGAGCAGCATCTCCCGCTTTTGGGCGCTTGCGATGACGGCGGAATATTCATACCCGCTGCCATCCAAGAGGGTGACTTCGTCGCCCACTTTTAAGCGCAGCACCTGCGAGGCGTGGCGGAATTCCTCGCCCGTTAAAGTCACTTCCTCGGAAATATGTTCGACGAAAAATCGCTTGGGGGCAGCCATTTAAGCCTCCCGCGAGAAGACGAGCGCGTACCATTCGCCCTTGCGGTGCTCTTGCTTGAGGGAAAGCCCGACGGCGGCGTATTTTTCTTTGACGAGCGCAAGCCTGCTTTCGATGATGCCGCTCAAAATGAGCGTGCCGCCCGCCTTCAAGTGCGCGGGGATGGAGGGCGCGAGAAGGGAGAGAACTTCCGCGGTGATGTTGGCGAGGATGATGTCTGCCGTGACGGAGGACTCCGAAAGAAGGTCGGAAAGCGTGACGCGCGTCACGTCCTCGACGTTGTTTAAGGCGCAGTTGTGTTCGGCGCTTTCGACGGCGATGGGGTCCAAATCGGAGAGATAGCAGCGCTTTGCCCCCAGCTTTGCCGCGGCGATGCCCAAAATGCCGCTGCCGCAGCCGACGTCGAGCACGGTATCCCCTTCCTTTAAGTACTCTTGCAGAAGTTCGACGCACATCGAGGTCGTCTCGTGTTCGCCCGTGCCGAATGCCATGTTAGAATCGAGCAGGACGACGTGTTCGCCCGCCTCCTTTGTGTAGTCGATCCACTCGGGCACGACGACGATGCGCCCCAAATGGATGGGGCGGAAGTGCTTTTTCCAAACGTCGATCCAGTCGTCGCCCTCGATGACGCGCTTGGTGTCTTCGAGCGTGCCGAAGTCGATGAGCCCTTCGGAGAGCTGCTTGCGGGAGGATATCTCATTTAAGATGAGCTTGATCTTCTCGTCCGCTTCGGCGGGCTCCAAATAGCACTTGACGAGGACGTCGCGGTTCTTCGTCTCCACGCTGTCGTCCATATAGTCCCAGAAGACGGTACTGTCCTTTGCAAGGGCGGCGGCGTCCTGCGCGTCGCAGACGGTGACGCCGTAGGGAGAGTACGCCCACATCGCGTCGGCGACGAGCTCGCTCCCCTCGGTGGCGGTATGTACGGTGAGTTCGATGTATTTCATAGCCTTTATTATATGGCTTGGCGCGCGGAAAGTCAAGGACTTTCCGCGCGCCTAAAATTTTACGGGGCGGCGGCGGGCATTTGCCCGCCGCCGCCCCAAAACGCTGCCTTTGCGGGGGCTCATCTGAAAAAGCTGCCGCCCTCGCCCGACAAGACTTCGAAGAGGGCGAGTTCTTCGCCGCTTACGGCATCGAGAAAGGCGATAAACTGCTCTTCCCCGAAGGTGCAGGAAAATTCGTAGGCGAGACGTTCTTCCCTGCCGAAGGGGATAAGGGCGAGGTGCGCCGCCTCCACCGTGAGGCGGGGCGAGAGATACGCCCCGATGGCTTCCGCGCTCTTTGCGCTTTTGAGGGTACGCTCCCTGTGGTTGAGGCGGTACTGCACGGCATCGACGCCGACGACGCGGCCTTCGCTCTCGCACACGCGGACGCGGACGAGGTCGGAATAGAGGCGGACGTTCTCCTGTACGGGCACGAAGGCAAGCTCTGCGGTGCCGCCCGCCTCGGACGCCCAAACTGCCTCGACATTTTTGATGCCGATGTCTTTGAGGAAGTTGAGGGCGAGGGCTTTACAGGCCTCGAGGTCGAAGTTCTGCTCCCCGCAGGCGGCTGCCGCCGAGAAGTAGACGAGCGAGCCGTCCTTTTTTGCGATGGCGCAGTCGTATTGCGTCTCCCCGTCCGAGAGGGCGATGCTGAAGAGAACGGCATCCCCGAGGCGCGCCTCCCCCGTGCAATGCGCTTCCTGAATGTGATAGCCGCTCAGATACTGCTTGGCGCGTTCGACGGCTTCCTTCTCGGTGAGATCACCCCCCGAAAGGCGGTTTTCGTGCACGTTGCCCGCCCCCGCGAAGGGCGGCTCGACGAGCCCCTCCCCTTCCGTTTTCGTGAAGGCAGCCATCTCTTCAAAGGCGGCGTGCATGCCCTCGTGCTCCCCCTTGAAGAAGGCGGCAAGTTCCTCGCGGGAGAGGTGATGCTCCGCCTCGCCCAAGGCTGAGAGCAGCCGTGCGTTGACGGCGTGGAGATAGTCGAGCGTCGCCGCCTCGCGCTCCTGAAGGGTACCGCCCGCGTTCAGCCGCTCCAAGAGCAGCTTTGCGTACGCGCCCGTGCGGTTGATAAAGGAAGAGAGTTCGCGGCTCTCGCTCTCATTTAAGGGGAGTTTTTCGAGCGCACTCTCGAAGAGGGCGCAATTGACGGCAAGTTCCGTTAAGAGGCGGCGCTGTTCGCTCCTGCCTTCCGAGACGCGCAATTTTGCAAGGCTCATATCCATTGCCTCGGACGCTTCCGCCATCTCAAAGACAAGTTCCTGCGCGGCGCTCTCCATGCGCCCTTCCAGCTCCTGCATGCGATAGCTGCCCGCCGTGACGACCGCCGCCAGCGTGAGACAGGCAACGCCGAGTGAGACGACCGCCGCGATCCAGCCGCCCACGCCGCCCGAGCCGCGCTGTTTGCGCTCCTTGCGCCTCTTTTCGCGCTTTTCTTCCCGCGCCTGCATCTTCTGCATGCGCTCCTCTTCCCGTTCCTCGCGGCGCACTGCCCGTTCCGCAAGGTTCTGCTTCTTTTCCTGCGCCTTTTGGCGCTGTTTTGCCTCCTGCCCCTCTGCCGCTTCGAGGGCGGCGCGCTCCCGCGCCTTGGCGGCTTCCACGCGCTCGTCGGCATGCCGCCGTTCCGCTTCCTCAGCGGCGATGCGCTCCACCTTCTCGGCGCCGCTTGAAATGTTTTCGTCCATAAGCTCCCTCCTTTTATTTTGCAAAGACGTGATTGCCGATCACCGTGACGGTCGGGCGGGAAAAGATCCACGAGCTCGTCGCGATGGCGGGGTTGTAGTAGTAGAGGCTCCCGTAAGAAGGGTCCCAGCCGCCGAGTGCGTCCCGCGCGGCGTTGTACGCCGTCTGGTTGGGCTCTAAATTGATCTGCCCGTCCGAGACCGCCGTGAAGGCGCCCGGCTGATAGACGACGCCCGCCACCGTGTTGGGGAAGGACGAGCTTCTCACCCTGTTTAAGATCACCGCGCCGATGGCGACCTGCCCCGTGTAGGGTTCGCCGCGGCCCTCGGCGTAGATGGTCTTGGCGAGAAGATAGAGGTCGGACGAGCTCGCCCCGCCCGAGGATGAGCCGTTTACAAGGGCGTTGTATGAATCCGTCATGCCGAGCGCCTTATACGTCGCCTTGCCCACGATGCCGTCCGCCGTGAGACCGTTCTTCTTCTGAAAGGAGATGACCGCCTTCCTTGTGCCCGAGCCGAAGATGCCGTCCACCGCGCCCGAATAGTAGCCCCAATTCTTGAGACGGCGCTGCACCTCCTTGACCTCGCCGCCCGTGGAGCCCTGCCGAAGGACTGCCGCTAAGACGGCCTCTTCCGAAACGGATGCGGACGCGCACGCGGCTGCCGCCGCGGGGCACACCGCCCCGAAGGTGAGCGCGAGCGCCAGCGCCCCGATGAGTAATTGCTTCTTCATGATTTCCTCCCACAGACAATGTCTGTAAAAGGGGCGGCTTTTATGCAAAGAAGGCGCGGATGATCTCTAAAATTTTGCTCTTGTAGACGATATCCGTCTCCCCGCCCGCAAAGCAGAGGGGCGGATAGACGACGCACCACCAGTTGTCGCCCGCGCCCTCGCCGAGCTCCAGGATGAAGGCGTCGTACACGCCTGCGGGGAGGGTCGCGCCCTCGTAGACGCGCGTGGGGAACTCTTCTTTCGTGAGCTTTGCCTCCGCACCGTACGAAAAGCCGTTTTGAAGGAGGACGGCTTCGGCGATGCGCTCCGCTTCGTCGAGATTGCTCTGAACGAGGGAGAGCGCTTCCTGCTTGCTGCCCGCCTCCGCGACGAGGGGCGTGAGCCAGGCGGTGAGCGCATCGCGCACGAGGTATTTGACGGCTTGGTCCTCCTCCGAATTGGAGTTGGCGCGGATGTGGAGACGCAGGTAGGAAGCGGGGTCCTCCGCTTTACCCGTGTTGCCGAAGGTAAAGACGAGCCCGAAGAGAAGCGCCGAAAGAAGGGTGCAGAGAAAGAACTTTTTCATGAAAAAACCTCCGCTTGTTTTCGCGAAGGTTATGGACGGGTGAGATGATTTTTATACGGGCAATGTTGTGTTACACGAAGGGGTCCGGCGCTCCCGCATGGCCTCGCGCGCGGCGTATTCTGTGAGGGCGGCTTTTTCCGTCTCCTTGACGAACGCGTCCTTGCCGTCGCAGTAACGTTCGATATCGTAGGGATACTTTGCGGCGAGCTGCTTTTTTAAGGCGGCGTAGGCGGTTTTTACGTCCTCGTGCGTCCGCAGATAGTCGCGGAAGGCGAGGTGGCGAAAAAGGTTCGATTTGTCGTCCTCCTGAAAGAGGTGGACCTGGTGGGTGCGCTCGTCTCCCCCCTTGCGAAGGTACCGCCTGCCCGCGATGCCGAATTCGCCGAGGTACTCATAGCCGAGAGCTTCGAACGCCGCGCGCTGCTTGTCCGCCTCTTCGAGGCTTTTCACTGCGCCCAAGATGTCGATAATGGGCTTGGCGGCAAGGCCCTCGACGGACGTGCTGCCGATGTGGTAAAGGGCGGCGCAGTTGCCCCCGAGCACGGCGCGGAGTTTTTCGGCTTCTTCCTCGTACTTTTGCGGCCATATGGGGTCGTAGTCGACGATATAGACGTGTTGGCTCATAAGACTTCTCCTTTCACGGTGACTTTCTGGTCGGTCGAGGTGATGACGCCCCCGCCGAGGCACTGCGTTTTATCGTAGAGGACGGCGTACTGCCCCTCCGTAACGGCGCGCTGGGGCTCTTCAAAGAAGATCTGAAGGGTCTTTTCCCCCGTGCGGCGGACGCGGACGGCTTGCTCTGCCTGCCGGTAGCGGAATTTGGCAAAGCAGGAAAATTCGGTCTCTTCGGGCGGGAAGGGAATGAAGTTCATCTCGTCGACGGTGCAGGAGGTGGAATAAAGCGGGGTCTCGTCGCCGTGGGAGACGTAGAGGATGTTGTTTTTTAAGTCCTTTTTGACGACGAACCATCTGCCTTCCTCGCCGCGCCGCCCGCCGAGATCTAAGCCGCGGCGCTGACCCAAAGTGTAGTACATGAGCCCGAGGTGCTGCCCGACTTCCTCGCCCTGCAGCGTGAAAATGCGCCCCGGCTGTGCGGGAAGGTAGTTCTGCAAAAATTTACGGAAGTTGCGCTCGCCGATGAAGCAGATGCCCGTGGAGTCCTTCTTTTTTGCGGTCGCAAGGCCGTTCTCTTCGGCGATGCGGCGGACTTCCTCCTTTTTGAGGTTTTGAAGCGGAAAGAGGACGTTTGAAAGCTGCTGCTGCGAGAGCTGATTTAAAAAGTAGGTCTGGTCCTTCGCGGTGTCGGCGGCCTTTAAGAGGCGGTGGACGCCGTTTTCGTGGGAGATGCCGCAGTAGTGGCCCGTCGCGATATAGTCTGCGCCGATGGCGGCTGCGTACTGCTTGAAGGGGCCGAATTTAATTTCGCGGTTGCAGAGGACGTCGGGGTTGGGCGTCCTGCCCGCGCGGTATTCGGCAAGAAAATGGAGAAAGACGCGGCCCATGTATTGCTCGGCAAAATTGATGGTAAAATAGGAGATCTTGAGAAGGGAACAGACGCGGCGGACGTCCTCGAAGTCCTCCTCCGCCGTGCAGGCGCCGTTTTCGTCCTTCTCCTCCCAATTGCGCATGAAGAGCCCGACGACGTTATAGCCCTGCTCCTGAAGAAGCAGGGCGGCGACGGAGCTGTCTACACCCCCGCTCATGCCAACAACCACCATTTGTTTCGACATATTCCTGCCCTCCCGAAGAATTTTTTTAGAAATTATACCATATCGGCGGCAAAATACAAAGCATTTTTTTCGGAAGTGTGGTATAATATGGAAGTTGAGATGCACTCGTGGCGCAATTGGATAGCGTGTCAGCCTCCGACGCTGAAGGTTGTGGGTTCGATCCCCGCCGGGTGCACCACGCAAGGCGGGACCCCAAACGTGGGGTCCCGCTTTGCGTATGCCCCCGGGCGGGGAAAGGCGAACCCACCGGTTCGCCCGACGCCGAAGGCGTCGCACGAGGTTTGTTCACACATTTTTCCGCGAACTGACGCGGAAAAATGTCGTGATTTGAGGAAAACACCGCCGCACACGCTGCGCGTTCGACGGCTCGTTTTCCGAATGCGGGCGCACTTTAGGGGCTTTACAATTTACTGCGCCCGCATTCCCCTTTCCCCATAAGCACAAGTATGTGCAAATTGGGTACCGCAGCGCAGGGAAACCCTGCTCGCGGAAATGATTTATAATGTCGTTTCGCTCGGCACGAAGTATCCCCGCCGGGTGCACACTGCCGCGCAAACGCGCGGCAGTGTATTGCCGGAGAGAGCGCTTTCCCCGGCATGGGGATAGGTGCCCTTGGGGCGCCCCATCGCGCAGCGATGGCACGAGCGCACGCGAAAAAGCCCGAAAAAAGCGCTGCCGCCCTTTGCGCGAAGTATCCCCGCCGATCAGTTCACACATTTTTCCGCGAACTGACGCGGAAAAATGTCGTGATTTGAGGAAAGCACCGCCGCGCAACTGCGCGGCGGTGTATTGCCGGTTCGTAAACTTAAAAATTTTCGCGAACTTATTGACGATTGCGTTTTTTTATGCTATAATAAGAGCTAAGCAACAGAGAAGCCGTAGGCGGTTAGCCCCTTGGGGGAAATTATGAGTAATTTCCTTATAAGGGGGTGATCTTATGGATTTGTTTATCCTGTACCTTCTTCAGCTTTTGGTGGAAGAAGGCATTGTCATCTCTTTTAGAGTAACAAAGGACAAAATCTATTTGATTATAAAAAAATAACCGCCCTTAGAATTCGGTAACCTCGAGGTCGGTTATTTTTACATGAACTCGGGCTAACCGCTGAACGGTATCCCTCTGTTGCTCCTTTATTTTATCACCAAATTCTAAAAGTGTCAACCATTCAGGAAAAATATTTTTACGATGATACGATGAAATCGCAAACGCTCGTCAACTGACGGGCGTTCCCTAAATGAACTCTGCAAGCAAAACCACGCTTTTGCGCAGTGATTCGCCAAACAAACAACTGCTTCCTAAAATAATTCTGCAAGGAGGGTTGCCCTCCCGCCGTTCTAAAATCATGCTTCGAGGAGGGTTCCCCTCCGCTGAAGGACTCAATTTGCCCTATGCTTAGGGCTTCTGCGGAAAAGTGAGATGGCGCGCATTCTGATTGTTGCCATCCGCGCGCCATCGAGAAAAACCGAATGTCAGCGAAGCGTGCATTGGGTTTTTCTCCACTCACGACATTTTTCCGCGTCAGTTCGCGGAAAAATGTGTGAACCTAAAACAGAAGTAGCGTCAAATATCCCACGCCCACGAGGACGAGCAAAAAGGCGAAGTTATAAAGAAGAAATTTTATGATGTATTTTCCCGTCTGCCCGGGGAGCATGCGGCGGTAGGTGTTCAGCGTGATGAGGCTCGCAAGCGAGGCAATGGGTGTGCCGAGGCCGCCCGCGTTCACGGCGATGAGAAGGGCGGGGTAGTTCTCCGTAAACTTGGAAAGCAGCACCGACGAGGGCACATTCGAAATCACTTGACAGGACAAAACGCCGACGGCGAGCGGGTCCTTCTCGACGAGTGCGCCGAGCGTTTGTTCCACCGCGGGGATGCGGGCTAAATTCCCCGAAAAGACGAAGAAGGCGCAGAAGGTTAAGAGCAGGGAATAATCGACATGCACAAGGGCGCGCCAATCTAAAATGAGCAGGGCGAGGATGACGGCGGCGAGGCCGTAATAATACGGAAAGACGCGGAACACGATGAGAAGGGAGAGTGCGAATAAAAGGCCGTAGACGGCGGAGCGCCATAAGGAGGGCGCCCTTTCGGGCACGCCTTTGAGCTCTGCGGGCTCGGGCTTTACAAAGAGGCAGACCCCTAAGATCATCACGAATGCCGCCGCAAAGGGAAGCGCCATGATGGTGAAGAATTCGCCCGTCGGGATAGAGAAATAGGAATAGAGATACAAATTCTGCGGGTTGCCGAAGGGGGTGAGCATGCCGCCGAGGTTGGCGGCGATGTTCTGCATGATAAAGACGAACGCCATCTGCTTTTTCTTGCCGCAGGAGTCGAGCACGAAGTAGCCGAGGGGCAGGAAGGTGACGAGCGCCATGTCGTTCGCCATGACCATCGAGCCGAAGAAGGTGACAAAGACGAGCGCGAGGGCAATGTTGCGCATATTCTTGAAGCGGCGCACGATGAGGTCTGCCAGCCAGACGAAGAAGCGGATATTTTTGAACGCGGCGACGACGGCGAGCGTTGAAAAGAGACAGGCGAGCGTGCTCCAATCGAAGTAGCCAAGGTATTCCTCGTCGAACGGCACGAAGAAACAGGTGACTGCCGCCGCGACGACGGCGACGATGAGTACGACGTTATTTTTGGCGAGATGCCCCGCCATGTGCAAAAAGCGCTGCGTGCGCGTACTTTCCATATTCTCTCCCTGCGGCGCAAGCCGCGAACTCCCAAAAGGGCGGCTATACTATAGCACCCATCGCCCCAAAATGCAAGCGGGAACGAGGCACAACGGCAAAATACATTGACAATTTTGTAAAAATGCGCTATGCTTTCCCCGCTATGGCAAGACCGCTTTCCCGCTGCGGGGAGATCGAGCGCAGCATCGTAAAAAAATTCAGAAAACAGCTTTGGCACCCCTTCATCGAGGCGGTCAAGCGCTATTCGCTCGTAGAAGAGGGCGACAGGATCGCCGTGTGCATTTCGGGCGGGAAGGACAGCATGCTGCTCGCAAAGCTTATGGAGCTTTTGCAAAGATACGGCGAGAGGCGCTTTGAGCTCGTCTTTCTTGCGATGGACCCCGGATACAACGAGGCAAACAAGAACCGCATCATAGAGAATGCAAAGACGCTGGAGCTGCCCCTTACCGTGTTCTCCTCGGACATCTTTGCGGCGGCGGACAGCGTGGAAAATTCGCCCTGCTATCTGTGCGCGCGCATGCGGCGGGGGCACCTCTACGCGAAGGCGAAGGAGCTGGGGTGCAATAAGATCGCGCTGGGGCATCACTTAAACGACGTCATCGAGACGACGCTCATCGGCATGTTCTACGGCGCGCAATTGCAGGGCATGATGCCCAAAATAAAGAGCCGAAACTTTGAAGGCATGGAGCTTGTGCGCCCCCTCTACTGCGTGAAGGAGGACGACATCGTCGCGTGGGCGAAGTACAACAAGCTTGAATTTATCCGCTGTGCCTGCCGCTTCACCGAGCGCGCCGCCTTTGACGAGGGCTGCTCCAAACGGCAGGAGATGAAGGAACTTATAAATAACTTGAAGGCGAAGGATCCGCAGATCGAGGACAATCTCTTCACCGCCCTCCACGCGGTGTGCCTCGACACCTTCCCCGGGCTCAAGGCGGGCGGGAAGAAATATGCGTTTGACGAACTTTACGAAGAGAGGACGGCGAAAGAGGCGGACGATTGATGTCCGCCTCTGTTTTTTTCGGGCTCAGCCCGCAAATGTTACGTCGGTGAATGCGGCATGGTCGCGCCAGCTTGCCCCCTTTTCGACCTGCTCCCACGCCTCCGCGCTGCCCTTGTAGGTAAATTCGCGAAGGGAGGTACAGCCCGAGAACGCGCCCACGCCGATCCGCGTGACGCTTTGGGGGATGACCGCCGCTTGGATGCCCGAATTGTTGTAGAAAGCGAAGTCGCAGATCTCGGTGACGGTTTCGGGGATAGTGCTCGCGGCAGAGCCCAAAATGAGTTTGCCCGTTGCCCGTTCGATAAGGCAGCCGCCCTCCCCCGAGAAGCAGGCGTTTTCCTCGTGCACCGCGATGCTTTTGAGGGACTGAAGGTTGAAAAAGGACGTGCTTCCGATGCGTTCGAGAGAGCTTCCGAGCGTGAGCGATGTGACGCTTGAACAGCCGAAGAAGGCGCCCTCCCCCACCGTTTTAACGCCGTTTGGCAGGGAGATCTCCGCAAGGAAGATACAGCCGCGGAAGGCGTCCTCGCCGACGTCCTCGAGCGTTGCATACGCGGTGAATGCCGTGATGACGCTGTTTTGAAAGCCCGCCTTTTCCACGGCGAGGACGGGCAAGCCCTCGTAGTAGGGCGCGATGACGATCTCCGTTGCGGAAGAGGTGCCTATGGAGACGGAATAGCCCGCAAGGTTGCCGTCCTCCCCCGTGATGGGGGCATAGGCGAGCCCGGGCGAGGGGAGCAGTTCCGCCGTGCAGCGGATACAGACGTTGTCTTTCCCGTATGTATGGCCGGCGGGGGCGAGCGGGCGCGTTTCGGCCTTGCTGCAATAGACGCAGGTGCGCGATTCCTCCCCCGGCGTTTCACATCCCGGAGATGAGGTGCACTCCCATGAGCCGAAGAGGTGCCCCGTGGCGGGAAGGACTTCTTGCTCCTCTTCGCCGCAGCGCAGGCAGGTGAGAAGGGCGAGGCCCTCTGCTTCGCAAGCCGCCCTCTTTACCTCTTCGCGGACAAAATTATGGTCGAAGGGCTCGAGCACCTCGGGATCGGCGGGCATTTCCCCGTTTTCGTCCGAGAAGGTCTCCCCGCACGTTTTGCACGCCCAATGGCCGGCAAGCCCCGTCTCTGTGCAGGTGGGAGGCACCTCGGGAACATACGCGATCTCGTGGCGGTGCTCCGCTTCCCCGCAGCCTGCAAGCAAGAGAAGGGCGGCCGCCAACAGACAATATCCCGTGCTCCGTATCGTCATAGCCGCTTCCTCCTTGGAAAAACCGCTCTTATTATAGAACATACGGGCGGAAATGTCAAGGGGCGCGCAAAATATCCGTCAATTTGGCCCGAAAATCTGCAATATTTTCACAAATCGGGAAATTATTTTTCCTCTCCCCCTTGATTTTTTTGGAAAGTACGATATAATGGAATAGACGGCAATTTGATTTGAGCCGCCGAATCATTCACAAGGAGATGATACCCATGAGCGTATCTGCAAAAAATATCCGCAACATCGCCATCGTCGGGCACAGCGGCGAGGGCAAGACCACTTTGACCGAGGCCATCCTCTTCAACGGGGGCGCCATCGAGCGCATGGGCAAGGTGGATGCGGGCACCACCGTTTCCGATTTCGACGAGCAGGAGATCGCGCGCAAGATGTCCGTTTCCCTCTCCGTTGCCTATACGACGTGGAAGGACGTGAAGATCAACCTTTTGGACTGCCCCGGATTTTATGACTTCGAGGGCGAAGTCAACGAGGCGATGCGCGCATGCGGCGCGGCGATCGTGGTGATGGGTGCGAACGGCACGCTCACCGTGGGCGCGGAGAAGGCGATCGGCCAGTGCCTGAGAGCCAAGAAGCCGCTCATCATCTTTATCAACGGCATGGACAAGGAGAACGCAGACTACCACGGCACCGTGCGCGCGCTCCAGGAGAAGTATAAGAATAAAATAGCGCCCATCCAGATCCCCATGATGGAAGGGAGCAAGATGACGGGCAACGTGAATGCCCTCACCGAGAAGGCATACCGCTTCACCAATACGGGGCCCGAGGAAATTCCCGTGCCCGATATGTACCGCCGCGACTTCGACGAGATGCGCCTCTCTCTGATGGAGGCCGCCGCCGAGAACGACGACGTGCTGCTCGAAAAATACTTCGAGGACGGCCAGCTCTCGCGCGAGGACATCATCCACGGCATCCGCAAGGGCATTTACAACATCAACGTCATTCCCGTAATGGCGGGAAGCGCTTTGCAGAACAAGGGCGTTATCAATTTGATGAACGAGATCGTGAAGTACCTGCCCGAGGCCGCCGAGCGTGCGGAATCGCCCGCGCTCGACCTCAATAAAGACACCGTCGTCGGCATCGGCTGCGACGAGGACGCCCCCTTCGCGGCGCAGGTCTTTAAGACCGCCGTTGACCCCTTCGTGGGCAAGCTCAACTATCTTCGTGTGTGCCGCGGGGTACTCAAGACGGGCATGACCGTCTTGAACCCCAACACGGGCACGGAAGAGCGCATCAACACCATCTATCTTGTGAGCGGCAAGAAGCAGACGCCGGTGAATGAGCTCAGGGCGGGCGACATCGGCGCCGTGAACAAGCTGCAGAATACGGGCACCTGCGACACGCTGTGCGATGCGGCAGCGCCCGTCCGCTTCGACCCCATCCCCTTCCCCCACCCCGTGCTCTATATGGCCGTCTATGCGAAGGTGCGCGGCACCGAGGACAAGGTGTTCTCCGGGCTTGCAAGGCTTTCGGAGGAGGACAAGAGCTTTGTCGTCGTCAAGGACCACGACACGGGCGAGACGCTCGCGGGCGGCCAGGGCGAAGTGCATCTTGACGTGATCAACAAGAAGCTGAAGGCGAAGTTCGGCGCGGAGGCTGACTTCCGCACCCCCGCCATTGCGTATAAGGAGACCATCCGGAAAGTCGCAAACGCGGAGGGCAAGTATAAGAAGCAGACGGGCGGCCACGGGCAGTACGGCCACTGCAAGATCCGCTTTGAGCCCTGCGAGAAGGACTTTGAGTTTGCAGAGGAAGTCGTCGGCGGCACGGTGCCCAAGCAGTACATTCCCGCCGTTGAGAAGGGGCTTACGGAGTGCCTGCCCCACGGCGTGCTGGCGGGCTACCCCGTGATCCGTTTGAAGGCCGTCCTCTATGACGGGAGCTATCACGATGTCGACTCGTCGGAAGCAGCGTTTAAGTCGGCTGCCGAAATTGCCTTTAAGGAGGGGCTCAAGAACGCCTCACCCGCCCTTTTGGAGCCGCTCTCCCGTCTTCGCATCGTCGTGCCCGAGCAGTATGTGGGCGACGTGATGGGCGACCTCAATAAGCGGCGCGGGCGCATCCTCGGCATGGACACGCAGGAGGATATGCAGGTCATTACGGCGGAGGCGCCCAAGAGCGAAATTCTGACGTATGCGACGGCGCTGAGGTCGATGACACAGGGCAGAGGCCGCTTCTCGGAGACGTTTGCCCGCTATGAGCAGGCGCCCGAAACCGTGGTGCAGGCCGTGCAGCAGGCAAGGGCATAACGCTATTGGATATTGGTATGAGAAAGCGCCGCGGCAATGTGCCGCGGCGCAAATTTAAAGGCGCGGAGCAAATTTGCTCCGCGCCCTTAACATGATTTGGAAGTTACTCTGCTTGGGGAGGCTCGGCGGGAGCGGACGGCTCCGCGGGCTGCTGCGCCTTGGTGAAGAGGAACTTTCTGTTCTCCTTCGCTGCAAAGACGAGGGCGACGAGGCCGAGCACGAAGAGGGCGACGATGGGCAGTGCGCCCATGTTGACGGAGCCCGTCGCCCGCGTGACGACGCCGACGAGAAGCGTTCCGATGAACGCCGCGCCCTTGCCGAAGATATCGAGGATGCCGAAGAGCAACCCCGATTGCTCGGCAGGGATGATCTGCGCGAAGTAGGAGCGCGAAAGCGCCTGTACGCCCCCTTGGAAGAGGCCGACGACGCACGCGAGCACCCAGAACTGCCAACTCTGCGTCATGAATACCGCAAAGATGCCCACGCCCGTGTAGGCGATGACGCAGATGAAGATGAGAAGGTCGTTCCTGACTTTCGAGGCGAGCTTGCCGAAGGCGATGGCGGACGGGAAGGCGATGATCTGCGTTAAGAGCAGGGCGATGAGGAGAGACTCCGGCTCGAAGCCCAAGGCGGTGCCGAAGGAGGTTGCCATGTCGATGACGGTGTAGACGCCGTCGATGTAGAGGAAGAAGGCGACGAGGAAGAGAATAATGCCCTTGCGGTTGGGAAGGTGGTTTTCCTTGGAGAAACACGAGAAGAGGCGCTTAAAACTCCCGCGCACGGTGTTCTTGGAGCGGCGGATGAAGTGCGTCTGCTCGTATTCCCGCGTTAAGGGCAGGGTGAAGCCGAACCACCACAGCGCGTTGAGAAGGCATGCGACGGGCAGGGAGACGGTCATCGGAAGGTCGGTGAGAAGGATGAGGACGACGCTTAAGAGGAAGGGAATACAGCTGCCGATGTAGCCGAAGGCATAGCCCTTTGCGGAGACCATATCCAGCCGCTCGGGGGAAGTGACGTCGGTGAGCATCGCATCGTAGAAGACGAGGGAGACCGAATAGATGATCTTGGTGACGACGAACACGGCGAGGAAGGCGATCCAGCTCATCGGGATGCCGAGCGCCGCGCAGCCCAAGACGCCTAAGACGGCGGTGAAGAAGAAGAGCGGTTTCTTTCGCCCGACGTCGTCGGCAAACGAGCCCAAGATGGGCGAAAGGACGGCGACGCACAGCGTGGCAGCGGCTGTTGCAAAGGCCAAATAAGACGTGGCGGTCGGCGCGCTCAACCCGCCTGAAACGGCGAGATAGTTGAAGTAGATGGGCAGGATCGTGCTTGCAAGCAGCGTGAATGCCGAGTTGCCCACGTCGTATAAGATCCACGCGAGCTCTTTTCGTTTGTAGGGATTGACTTGCCGCTGTTTGGCGGCCTTTGCCTCACTCATAGTGACACTCCTGTTTTATTCATAGTTTCTGTTGAGAAGCGGGCTCAATTCCCCCGCCCCGTTCAGATAGTTCTCGTAGGATACAATGAGCTCCTTCGCCTTGGGGAGCGCCGCATTGTAGGCCTCCGTGAGCTCCTGATCGATATCGTTACAGCGCTCGTCCTTTTCGAAAGGGATCATCATGTCGCCGATGTGCGGCTTTTTGACGAACCGAAGGGCGAAGAGAAGAAATTTGCGCTTATGCATATGCGGCGCGCGGAGGATGCTGCTGTAGAAGAGGATGGACTTTATAGCCTTCTTCGTCCGCTTCGGCGGGATGAGATAGTACGCCGCGGAAAGCTCGGCAAGCTCCTTTGAGGGGTGAATGTGCGCGACGAGATCGGTTTTGAGAGGGTCCTTGCCCTCCCGCTCCAAAAGAAGGCGGTCGAAGGAGGACTCCGTCCTTTCGTGGGTGAGCGAGAGCGAACGGGAGAGGCACGCGGCGATGAGGGGGTGGGCGGTGCTGTCGAGCGCGAAGTGACAGAGATACCCGTAAAGATACGCTTTGTCCTCTCCCCTCTTTCCGCGCATTTCGAAAATTTCCTTGGCTCGCGCGAAGAAGGGCGCGGCTTCCTCGAAGTGCAGCTTGTGGCCGAGCGCGTTGACCTCGTTCTTTTCAAGCGGGTGATAGTAGAAGAGCGGGTCGGGGCCGTGCACGCCGAGCGCGAAGGCGTCGAAGTGCTCCTCGATGGTATTCTGAATGGGCGCGGGAAGGGAGGTTAAAACTTCCCGCCCGAAGGTGATGTGTGCGTAGTTCGCGGGCATAGGCTCTCCCGATTTTTCTTTGAGTATAGCGCACGGCGCGCAAAATTTCGCAGATTTTTCGTCTAAAAGGCGTAAAAAGAATGTAAAAAGGTGCTTTCTTTGCGCTGTGGGCGCCGATTTTGCGGCGAACGGGCGGCGCAAAACTTGTTCACAAAGGAAATTATAGCACACCTTTGCGCATCTTACAACTGCTTTTTGCCGATTTTCGGGCACATTCTCCTTTTTGGGTGAATTTGCTTGACAAGGGGCGCGCGAAGGGCTATCATAGGGAAAAACAGAGAAAAGCGTAGAATGTACGGCTTGTTAAAAACAACATTCGCCCTGCCCCGAAGCCGTACACCTTGGCTTCGGGGCCTTGCTTTCCTCGAAGGAGAGAAGAAAATGGAAGAAAAATCCCCCGCCGAAATTTCGGCAGCCGCCGAGAAGACGGCAAGCGCGCCCAAGAAAAAGCTCTCGGAGATGACGCTCAAAGAGTGCAAGGGCGCGGGCGAAAAGCTGAAGTGGCTCTTAAATTACGTGTTTATCGACGGCATGAGCGGCATGGCCTTGGGCCTCTTTGCGACGCTGATTGCAGGCACCATTCTCTGGCAGATCGGCAGCCTCATCGACAAGGCGGGAAACAATTGGTTTGGCTTAGCCTTGGAGGCCGTGGGGAAAGTCGCGCAAATTGCGATGGGCGCGGGCATCGGCGTGGGCGTGTGCTTAAAGCTGAAGAAGACGCAGCCGCTCGTCGTCGCGTCTGCCGTGGCGGCGGGCATGATCGGCTCGTACGCGCAGGCGGTCATTGCGGGAATTCAAAGCTCCATGGAGAGCGGCGCGGCATTCTCTATCTCGCTCGCCTCGGCGGGAGACCCCATGGGCGCATTTGTGGGCGCGTTTGCGGCGATGACGCTCTCCTCCCTCGTGGCGGGAAGGACGCGCGTCGATATCCTCGTCACGCCCCTTGTGGGGCTGGCGGGCGGTGCGCTGTTCGGCATCGGGGTCGGGTACCCCGTGTCGCTCGCTTTAACCGAGCTTGGCAACTTTATTGCATGGGCGGCCTCGCTCTCGACGGTCGCCGCGGCGGTGACGGGGCTCATCGTTGCCGTGGTGATGGGCGTGGCGCTGACGCTGCCCATTTCGTCGGCGGCCATCGGCATCTCCATCGGGCTCTCGGGCGTGGCGGCGGGGGCGGCGGTCGTCGGCTGCTGCTGCCAGATGATGGGCTTTGCCGCGATGAGCTTCCGCGAGAACCGCTGGGGCGGCTTTGTGGCGCAGGGGCTGGGCACGTCCATGCTGCAGATCCCCAACGTCTTTAAAAAGCCCGTCCTCTTTGTGCCGCCCATCATTTCCTCGGCGATCTTGGGAACGGTCTCCGTGCTTTTGCCCAACGGCACGGAAACCTTGGGCCTCTTTGCAACGCGCACGGGGAGCGGCATGGGCACGGCGGGGCTCGTGGGGCCCATCGACATGCTGTTTGAGATGATCGGCGCGCAGGGCTGCAATGTGTGGCTGACCATTCTGTGGGTGGTGCTCTTCTGCTTTGTGCTGCCCGCCCTCTTGACGCTCGCCTTCGGGGAGCTCTTCCGCAAGCTCAAGATCATCAAGTACGGCGATTTGACCTTAAAACTGTGAAAAACGCCCCCTCTCAACCGACGGTTGCAGAAAAAACAACGCTTGGTTGAGGGGGTTCAACGGTTGGTCGCTGGAATTTTGCCGTTTTTTGCCCTAAAATAGAGGCAGGAAGCGGGTGATGCCGCTCCGATTTCAACACAAGGAGAGAAAAAATGAACACTTTAGCTGAACGCATTGCATACTTTCGGAAGCAGAAGGGGCTGACGCAGGAGGGGCTTGCCGAGCTGTGCTCGGTGAGCGCGCAGGCGGTGAGCAAGTGGGAGAATGGGCTCACCGCGCCCGACATCTCGCTGCTGCCCCGCCTTGCGGAGATCTTCGGCGTCTCCGTTGACGAGCTCTTGGGCGTCGAGAAAAAGCCGATCGCCGTGGACACCAAACTCGTGGATATCAACAAACTGACGCTGAGGATGCGCGTCCTCTCGCACGAGGGGGATAAGGTGAACATCAATTTGCCGTTTGCGCTCATGGAAGTCTTTTTAAAGGACGGCAAGCTCCCCTTTACCGTGGACGGCGAAAAGGGCGAAGTTTTAAAGAACATTGACTTTGCAAAGCTCTTGGAGCTTGTGAAGGCGGGCGTTGTGGGGAAACTCGTCGACATCACCTCGGCGGACGGCGACATCGTTGAAATTGTGGTGGAGTGATGGCAGCCGTCAAGATACGCGGGGAGGGCGTGAAGCTTTCGCTGCACCTGCCCCTCGGGCTGTGCCTTTTGATCGCCCGCAGGGCGCTCGGCAGCAAGGACGCGGAGTTCGCCGCTTTTTTGAAGGCGCACGGGCGGGAAGTGAGGCGCGCGCTCAAACAGTATAAGCAGCAAAACGGCCGGCTGACGCTTGTGGATATTGAGAGCGCGGACGGAACAGTGGTGAAAATTATAATATAATATGGAGCGCCGCCCGCGCATTACTGCGCGGGCGGCGCCCTTCTTTAAGATTTGCGTGAATTAAAATTTACTGCCGCGAGCAGGGTTACCCTGCGCAGCTTCCCCAAATGACTGCCGCGAGCAAAATCACACTTTTGCGGAGCGGCATCATAAATAAACTCTGCAAGCAAAACCGCGCTTTTGCGCAGCAGGCCCCAATTTGCGCATACTTGCGCTTTCGGGGGAAAGGGTGAATTTGCGCGAGCTAAATCGTAAGCCCCTAAAACTCGCGCAAAAAGGGAAAACGAGCCGCCGCATAGCAAAGCGCTGCGCGGCGGCGTTTTCCCTAAACATCACGGCAAAGATTTTTGCCTTTGCAAAAAGATTTGCGTGAACCTATTCGTGAATTTTGTCACATTTTTTCATGAATCGTCCTTGCGATGACGTCGTCCTGCTGCTCCTTGGTGAGCTTGATGAAGTTGACCGCATACCCGCTCACGCGGACGGTGAGCTGGGGGTACTTTTCGGGGTGCTTCTGCGCGTCGAGGAGCGTCTCGCGGTCGAACACGTTGACGTTGAGATGATAGCCGCCGTCTGCGACGTACGCATCCAGCATATTGACAAGGTTTTCCGTCTGTTGCTTACTCATGGTAGTTTCTCCTTATTATTAGTCTTCGTCTTTGCCGAGCGAACGGCGGGTCACCGAGAAGGTGTTGGAGATGCCGTCTCGGGCGTAGTCATAGGGAAGTTTGGCGACCGACTCAAGCGAGGCGAGCGCGCCGTTACTGTCTCTCCCGTGCATGGGGTTGGCGCCCGGGGCGAGGGGTTCGCCCGCCCTTCTGCCGTCCGGCGTGTTGCCCGTCTTTTTGCCATAGACGACGTTGGACGTGATGGTGAGGATGGACATCGTGGGCACGGACTCGCGGTAGGTGGGAACGGACTTTATTTTGTTCATGAACGTCTTGACGATCCAGACGGCGAGCTCGTCGGCCCGATCGTCGTTGTTGCCGTACTTGGGGTAGTCGCCCTCGATGCGGAAATCGGTGACGATGCCCTCTTCGTTGCGGATGGGGTAGACCTTGGCGTATTTGATGGCGGATAAGCTGTCCGCCGCGCACGAAAGCCCTGCGATGCCCGTGGCGAAGAAGCGGCGGACGGAGACGTCGTGGAGTGCCATTTCGAGCGCCTCGTAGCAGTACTTATCGTGCATATAGTGGATGAGGTTGAGCGTGTTGACATAGAGGCGGGCGAGCCAGCTCATCATCTGTTCGTACTTGCGCATGACTTCCTTGAAGTCGAGGGGGCCGTCGCCGAGGATGGGCGCGTATTCGGGGGAGACCTGCATGGGAAGACCCGTCTTTTTGTCCTTCATGAGCTCGTCTTTGCCGCCGTTGATGGCGTATAAGAGGCACTTTGCAAGATTTGCGCGCGCGCCGAAGAACTGCATGTCCTTGCCGACGCGCATGCTCGAGACGCAGCAGGCGATGCAGTAGTCGTCGCCCATCTCGGGGCGCATCAGATCGTCGCTCTCGTACTGGATGGCGCTCGTCTCGATGGAGACCTCGGCGCAGAAGCGCTTGAAGCCCGCGGGCAGGCGCTTGGACCAGAGGACGGTGAGGTTGGGCTCGGGCGCGGGGCCGAGGTTTTTGAGCGTGTGCAGGATGCGGAAGCTGTTTTTGGTGACGAGCGTCCTGCCGTCCACGCCCATGCCGCCGATGCTCTCGGTGACCCAAGTCGGGTCGCCGCTGAAGAGCTCGTTATACTCTTTGATGCGCATGAACTTGACGACGCGCAGCTTCATGACGAAGTGGTCAATAAGCTCCTGCGCCTCGGTTTCGGTGAGTTTGCCCTCCTGAAGGTCGCGCTCGATATAGATATCGAGGAAGGTGGAGTTTCTGCCGATGCTCATCGCCGCGCCGTTCTGATCCTTGACGGCGGCGAGATAGCCGAAGTACAGCCATTGGATGGCCTCCTGCGCGCTCTCTGCGGGGCGGGAGATGTCGAAGCCGTACTCCGATGCCATCGCCTTGAGCGCCTTCAACGCTTTAATTTGCTCGGAGACTTCCTCTCTGTCGCGGATGCGGTCGGAGGTCATGTCGCCGTCGATGAGGAGCTTATCTTCCTCGCGCTTTTGAATGAGGTAATCGACGCCGTAGAGGGCGACGCGGCGATAATCGCCCACGATGCGGCCGCGGCCGTAGGTGTCGGGCAGTCCCGTTAAGATGTGCGCGGAGCGCGCACGGCGCATTTCGGGGGTGTAGGCGTCGTACACGCCGTCGTTGTGCGTCTTTCTGTAGTGCGTGAAGATATATTTTATCTGCGGGTCGATGTGGTAGCCGTACATCTCGAGGGCTTCCTCCGCCATGCGGATGCCGCCGAAGGGCTGCAGAGCGCGTTTGAAGGGCGCGTCCGTCTGGAGCCCCACGATCTTTTCGAGAGACTTGTCGAAATACCCCGCCTTGTGGCTTGCAACGGTGGAGACGATGGACGTATCCGCATCGTACACGCCGCCGCGCTCGCGCTCCTTCTTACTGTAGTCCATCACGATGTCCCAAAGCTTCTTGGTCGCCTCGGTGGCGGGGGCGAGGAAACTTCCGTCGCCCTCGTAGGGGGTATAGTTGCGCTGAATGAAGTCGCGCACGTCCACTTCGTCTTGGCTCCACTTGCCGGGCTCGAAGGAGCGCCATGCCCCCTCGAAGTTGTTTTCAGTCCATTCTTTTGCCGTCATATCGGCCTCCTTTTGGTATATGCGCGGCTCACTTTGCCCGCGCTTCTTCGATTTTTGCGTTCAGCCACAGGGAGAGAATTTCCTCGGGCTGAAAGCCTGTGCAGCGCGCCACGGGTTCGCCGTCCTTTAAGACGAGCACGGTGGGCACGCGGTCGATTTGATACTTTTCCGCCTCCGCTCGGGTGCCCTCCGTCAGTTCAAGATGGCGGAGGGGGATATTTTTTGCGGCGGCGAGGCGGTGCAGGATGGGCATCAGCGAAAAGCAGTTGGCGCAGCTCTCGCCGCTCACTTCTAAAAGTTCGATCATGCCTTGCCTCCTTTTAAGAGAATGTTTTTGGCGTTTTGAATGCGCTCCGAGGTCGGCGGACGCACGCCCTTTAAGGGGTACCCGATGCCGAGAGAGGCGTATTTTGCGGCACCCAGCGTGTGATAAGGGAGCACTTCCACCTTTTCCACCGTCTTTAAGGTGTCGATAAAGGCGCGGAGGCGATAAAGTGCCTCGTCGTCGTCCGTGAGCCCGGGCACGAGGACGTGGCGGATCCACATGGGCTTGCCGCGCTCGGAGAGATACTCTGCAAATGCCCTTGCGTGCGCGCCCGTCATGCCCGTGAGGGAGCGGTGTGCCTCCTCATCGATGTGCTTGATATCCAAAAGCACGAGGTCGGTGACGGCGAGCAGCGCGTCGAAGGCGCTTGTGTCGGCGTCCTTGTCCGCGGGGAAGGTGGCTGCGGACGTATCGAGGCAGGTGTTTATGCCCTTCTTCTTTAAGAGGGTAAAGAGTTCGGTGAGGAAGGCAAGTTGGAGCATGGGCTCGCCGCCCGTCGCCGTGACGCCGCCGCGTTCCCCGAAGTAGCTCCTGTATTTGAGCGCCTCGCGGGTGACTTCCTCTGCCGTGACCTCTCTTCCGCCGTGCACGTTCCAGGTATCGGGATTGTGGCAGTACTTACAGCGCATGGGGCAGCCCTGAAAGAATACCACGAAGCGGATGCCCGGGCCGTCCACCGTGCCGAAAGATTCATAGGAATGGATGCGACCCGTCATATGTGCCTCCCCTTTTAGTATGCCGCCGAATTCGCCCGAAATGCCCCGAAAGAACAGGAAAGGGCAGTACCCTACCCAAAGAGTGCTGCCCAGACGAAACGGCTTTCGTGCCCCCTACGGTTTCACGCGGTGCTCCGCCAATTCGTCAGTCGCCGTAGAGTGGTACCACTATACCATAGAAGTTGTACGCTGTCAAGTAAAAAGACACAAGATTTTCCGATGAAAAATACTTTCACCACAAAATCTTGTGCCATGGGAGGTTATTATCTACAAAATATGTAAATTATTCCAGACGGATGCGGCGCAGGAGCGCGGGGTTGCCGACTGCCCTTCCCCCGCCGAGGACGACCGCCATCTGCGGGTCTCCCGAAAGGTGCGCCTCCATCTGGAGCTTATTCGACATATACTCCGCGAGACCTGCGATGTTGCACACGCCGCCCGAGAGGTACAGCCCGTTCTTGAGCATCGCCGCCGAGACCTCTGCGGGGAGCTTCTTTAGGACGAGCTCGGCGTACTCGGCGATCTTGTCGATATATACCTTGATGGGGAAGACGATGTCTGCCGAGGAGACGGAGACCGAGCGCGGGCGGCCCGTTTTCAAGTCGCGCCCGTTGATGATGGTGCTCTGATTGTCGTCCTCGATGAGGCTGCCGACGGTATTTTTGAGCTTTTCGCTCGTCAAAGAGCCGATCTTGAGGGCGAAGGTGTCGGCAATGTGGTCGATGATGTGCACGTCCATATTGCTGCCGCCGACGTTCATCGAAAGGCCCGCGATGATGCCGTCGAGCGAGAATGCCGCAATCGACGTGACGCCCGCGCCGATGTCGATGGCAAAGACGGGGTTGCTCTCCGAGAGGGGCACGTCCTGGCCGAGGACGCTCAGAAAGGGCGTCTCGGCAAAGTTGACGCGGCTGATGCCCGCCGCCTTGGCGACGCGGTACACCTTCTCGCGCGATTCCACGCGATAGCCGCAGGGAACGCAGAAGAGCGCCTCGACGGCGGTGCCCCTTTTTACGACCTTGCGGAGGAAGTATTCGAGGAGGGCGCCCGCGAGGCGTTCGGAGACGATCTCCCCCTCGTAGACGGGGAAGCAGACGTCCGTCTCCGAGGCCGTTTTGCCCAAAAGGCGCTTGGCTTCGTTGCCGAAGGCGCGAATTTCGCCCGTGTCCTTCTGGACGGTGACGCATGTCGCCTCGGCGAGCACGATGCCGCTGCCGAGCTTGTAGATCTTCGTCACCGAAGTGCCGAAGTCGATGGCAAGTTTTAACATAAGTGCAACTCCTTACAATATTCACGCACGCGTTCGAGGGGGAGCCCCACGACGCAGGAATAACTGCCCGAACATTCTTTGACAAAGCCGCTGTCCTGAATGCCGTAGGCGCCCGCCTTGTCCATGGGCGAGCCCGTATCGATGTATGCTGAAATTTCCTCGTCCGAAAGGGAGCGGAAGGTGACGAGGGCCTCTTCGACGCCAAGGCGCTTTCCCTCGGGCGTGACAAGGCACACTCCGGAGAGGACGGAGTGCGTCTTGCCGCTTAAAGCGCGGAGCATTGCGTATGCCTCCGCCCTGTCTTTGGGTTTTCCTAAAATGTTGCCCTCAAGCTCGACGACGGTGTCCGCGCCGAGGACGGCGGCATCGGGGAAGCGGGAAAATACCTCTTCCGCCTTGCCGACTGCAAAGCGAAGGGCGCGCTCGCTCCCCCCTTCGCCCAAAAGCCCCACCTCTTGATAGCGGGAGGGCACGACCTCGAACGAGGGGATGACTTCCCCCAAAAGTTCGCGGCGGCGCGGGGAATTGCTGGCGAGAAGAAACTTCACAGGATCTCCAGATTTTTCTTGAAGGTGCGCTTGAAGTCGGCGTTGGCCTTGAGCGCCTGGCTGATCTCCAGCGTGGCGTCGCCGATGACTTCCGTCTTCATGATGACGCTGTCGCCCAAGACGTCGCAGTTGATGCCCGTGACCATGCCCTGGCCGCTCCTGTCCAAACTCTCCGCGATGCGAAGAAGGACGCCGAGTTTTCTGACGATCTCCACGTCGTCCTCGCCCACGATGTCCTTAAACCGCGCCCAATCGGAGGAAGCGAGGTCCTCCTTGGTGTGGCAGCCCGCGACGAAGGCGGCGAGAACGATCTCGCGGTGCGTCGCGCCGTAGATGGGCGAATTGAGGATGATATAGCGGCTGTGCTGCTGGTTGTTGTAGTAGCGGACGCGCTTGCCGCAGTCGTGCAGGCTCGCCGCGATCTTGAGAACTTTCAGATAGACGCGCGGGAACTTGTGCAGCACCCTCAGCTGCTTGAAGAGCTGGATGGAGAGCTTGACGACGTGCTCGACGTGCGCCTCGTCGCAGCCGTAGTACTTGGCGAGCGTGCTCAAAGAGTAGCCCAAAACATCGGAGAGCGGGCGTTCCTCCGTCTGAGGAACGGCCTGGTTGAACATAATGCCCTCGCGAAGGCCCGAGCCGCTGATGAGGAAGTTTTCGATGTGGAGATAGTCCAAAAAAGACTTGACGATGGCGAGCGCCGCCGGCATGATGTCGGCACGGCTCGGAGAGAGCCCGCGGATGCGCTTGCGCTTTTCGACGTCGAGGACGCGGATGGTCTCGTACACGGAAATAAAGTCGTCCGTTGCGAAGGAGTAGTTGTGCACGATGCTTAAGGGGTACTTCCTGACGAGGCGGTTGATTTTATAGAGGTTGCGGAAGGTGCCGCCCACGCCGATCATCTGCGTGTCGGGCTCGACTTCCGAGAGCCAGTCTATTTTCTTGAACTGCTCGGTGAAGAATTCCTCGATCTTTTGGGTCTGCTCCTCGGGGGAGACGCCGTCGTCGGCGAAGAGGTCGGTGAGCGTGACCGCGCCGAAGCCCAGCGTTGCATAGTGCAGCACGGTGCGGCGGTTGTAGTAGACGATCTTGGTGCTGCCGCCGCCGATCTCCAGGATGATGCCCTTGGGCACGTCCATCGAGTTGATGACGCCGCGGTAGACGAGGGTCGCCTCCTCCTCTTCCGAGAGGACGCGCAGCTTGAGGCCGCACGTTGCCTGAATTTCATCGAGGAAGGACCGCTGATTTTTGGCATGGCGGACTGCCGCAGTCGCCACGGGGATGATGCGGTCTACTTTGGACGCCTCCGAGAGGCGTTTGAACATTTTAAGCGTTTTGATGGTCTCCGCAACGCGCTGGGGTTTTAAGAAGCCGTCGCGGTCCATGTCCTGACCGAGGCGGACGCTCTCTTTGATCTCGTCCTCCACCATGAAGTAACCGTCCTGAAAGAGGTTGACGATGACGAGCCGAGCGGAATTGGAGCCAAGGTCGATGATACCTAATTTTTCCATTTGGTTCCGTCCTTTCCAAGTAGAATCGTAAGACGCCGTGCGGATGGCTCTCCGCGCGGAATGTGACGGAATATAAATAAAGACCCATTCTTATTCCAAATCTTACTGTGCCCATTTTAACACAGGAACGGCGTTTTGTCTATACCCTTTTGGAAAATTATTTCCCTTTTCTTTAAGATTTTTGCCCTTTTATGCGCCCCGCCGCCCCGCTTTTATCCTTTTGACGAGGCCTGCAAGTGAAAGAAAGACCAGAAGCGCCCCGAAGGCACGGCGAAGAAGAAGGGCGGGAAGCGCCCCTGCAGCAAGGGCGCCCGCGGCGGAGAGGACGAGCGCGGGCAGGATGAGAAGGGGAAGACCGTCCTTTTTGATAAGCCCGCTTTTAAAGTGCATTTGCAGGGCGAAGAGCGCCATCGGGAAGAAGGAGAGAAGGTTCGCCCCCTGCGCCGCCGCCTGCGGCACGCGAAGGAGCAGCGTTAGAAGCGGGATGAGCGCCGTTCCCCCGCCCATCCCCATGCCGCCGAGCACCCCGCCTATGAGCCCCGAGAGAAAGTAGAGATAGAAGCTCATGGAAGCAGGAGCCGCACGCCGGCTGTGAGCATTATGAGCTCGAAGAGAAGGGAAATGGCCTTTAGGGGGAGGGTGTTTAAGAGCTTTGCGCCCAAAATTCCCCCGAAAAAGACGCCAAGGGCGACGGGAGTGAGCAGGGAGAGGGGCACGAGCCCCATAAAGAGATAGACGAGGCCGCTTATGAGCGAGGCGGGCGCGATGACGGCGATGGCCGTCGCATGGGCGGCGCGCTCACAGAGCCCCGCCCTTTGAAGGATGGGCACGGCGAGCATCCCCCCTCCCCCGCCGAGAAGGCCGTTTACCGCCCCCACGGCGGCTCCGCCCATAAGACAGGCTCTTTTGTTGATTTTTGGCATGCTGCCCCCCTTCGGGCATTTGCGCCCGATTTTTATCAGTTTGTGAGCGTTCAAAAAAAATTACCCCTTTTTTCGCGTTTTCATGCAGAAATGCTTGCCTCTCGGCGCGATTTCTTGTAAAATAGTGCTATTGCAAGAATGGGCTGAAGGGGCTCTCTTTGAAAAGCTTCCTTTGCCCGAGTATAACTTTAAAAAGGGTGTTATATGGCTAAAAACAATCGCAAGGAAACGTGGAGAAAATACGTCTTGTCCGTGCTCTCGCTCACGGTCGCGACGACGCTCTCCATGGGCATCCTCACCGCCTGCACGGAGGACACCGAGGATCCGGAGGACGAGGACACGACCGTCTCCGCCACCGATACGCAGCTCCTCAGAAACGGCAACTTTGAATTTTATTCCGACAAGGACGTTGAAGAGCTCATCGACAGGCACGGCGTCATCAATTCGCCCACAAACTGGTCGTTTACGGCGGGTTCGCCCACCTCGGATACGTCCTCGGGCATCATCAACACGGCTGACTGGGCTTACTATACGCGCACGGGCGGCTACCCCTTTAGGACCTATACGAAGGACGACGAGGAAGTGACGACGTTTGAGTCCATCGCCGAGGCCGTCGCGCACTGGGAGGATGAAAACGTCTCCGCATACGACCGCCTCAACTTCCTCACCATCTATGAGGATGAGATCGACGACCTCGACAGCGATTCCGCAGAGGCGGAGCTCTTTCAAGACTACAGCTATTCCGTGGAATTCGAGGACGTGCAGTATCTTGCAGAGGATCTCGGGCAGGACGGCATCACGCTGCACGAGGGCGTGGCGGACGACGAGACGAGCGTCCTCATGATCCACAACAGGAGGACGAGCGAGAACGTCCTCGGCACGGCACAGCGCTACACCTCGAGCACGACCATCACCCTTTCTGCGGGGACGGCGGCAAAGCTCTCCGTTTGGGTGCGCACGGACAACCTTGAGCACTACTACTCCGAGAACGAGTCGACGGAAGTGACGCAGCGCGGCGGCGCCTATATCGGCATCACCAACACCGTGGGCGGCACGACGCTCGACCAGATGCAGATCAAGAACATCAATACAAAGGGCGAGTGGCAGGAATACACCGTGTATGTGCGCGCGAGCACCTTTGCAGAGACCACCTTTACCGTTGTCCTCGGCCTCGGCCAGGGCACTTCCTCCGACCGCTATGAGAACGTCAATGGCTATGCCTTCTTCGACGACGTTGCGTGCGAGGTCATCACGGCCGAGGCATACGAAGAGGCGTACTCCGACGAGTGGAACACCTGCACGGTCAACTCCCTGGAGGACGAGAAGATCTTCGATATGGACACCGTGACGGGCAGCACCTTTGCGCTTGACCTGTATGCGGGCTTCGATGCGGCGGCATCTCTGCTTGACGACGTTGCCTTCTCGCTCACGAGCGAAGTTTCGGGCAGCAAGACGTACACCTCCGAGAGCATCCATTCCTCTTTGGGCGACAGCGACGAGAACGTGAAGGCGCTGCTTCCCCTTTCGGAGATGGCGGCAAGCGAAAACCGCTATCTGCAGAACGTCTATAAGAACGACCTTGACGAAAATTATCCCTTCGGCGAGGACGGGGACATCTTGATGCTCCTTTCCGCGAACGGCGCCGCTTACACCGCGAAGACGGGCGACATCACCCTTGCCGCAGGCGAAAGGATGCTCGTCTCCTTCTTTGCGAAGACGAGCGAGATCGCAAACGGCCTTACGGGCGCGAATGCGACGCTCGTGGACGGCGAGAACCGCACCTCCCTCACCGCGTTCGACTCCAACACCGTCGATACCGTCGACATCGACGACGAGAACAAGGATATTTACGACGGCTGGGTGCAGTGCTTCTTCTTCCTTGAAAATGACACGGACGAAGAGAAGACCTGTCACATCGAGTTTACCTACGGCCCGACGAGCATCGTCTCCTCCGAACGCTATGACTATTCGGACGGCTATGCCGCCTTCACCAACTTTGAGACCAAGCCTTTGACGCGCACGGAATACAGCTACGCATCGACGGGCGACCGCGCGGTGAAGGTCTCTTTGACGGGGAGAGCCGACAACACGAGCGCCTTTGACGAAGTTTCGGTGACGGCGCGCGGCGACATCGAGCACCGCCCCGCCCTGCCCGCTTCCTTTACGGGCACTTTGGGCGGCAGCACGGCGGTGATGCCCGAGGGCGGCGTCTCCAACGTCAAGCCCGAAAATGTGTATGCGGGCCTTCTCGATGCAGAGTATGCGGACAACTACTACGCCTCCGAGGAAGCGTGGAGAAGCATCCTCAACGCCTATGCCTCTGACGGCGACGAATGGTGGACGAGCCTCTTCGGGAACGCCAACCGCCCGCTTGTGATCGCAAACGGCGAAGAGGCGTCCTACGGCTTTATCTCGGACGACATCTCGCTCTCGGCAGACAGCGCTCAGCGCGTCTCCATGCGCGTGCGCCTCTCCGAGGACGCCAAGGCGTATATCATCCTTACGGATACGACCGAGTCCTCGGCAATGGGCTCTGCCCTCTCCATCGACACCCCTCTCGTCACCTATTGGTATGACGACGACGGCAACATCTGCCGCATCGACCCCGCCGATGAGGACTTCGACGAGGACACCGACGTTCTCTTTACCCTCGGCGACAACGGGCTCTATACCCGCGTGGGAGACACGAGCGGCACTTACTACGCGAACCTTTATAACTACGACACCGACGACGAAGGCCACTATGTGACGAAGGACGGCACCATTGCCTTCTGGGTGCATGACGGCAAGACGTACGCCTACTACGATTTGGAGACGGACACCTACTCCACCGAAGTCACCTGCCTTCCCACCGAGGCGGACGGCGAGAACATCACCCGTTACGACTTCAGGAACACGGCGCTCCCCTCTGCGGTCATTGAGATCGACGGCGCGGCTGCCGCGGGCGAGTGGGTGGACGTGAGCTTCTACCTCCGCGCGGGCAGCGACGCGAAGAGCTACCGCCTGGAAGTGTGGAGCGGTTCGCGCGACGGCTCCGAAAAGAACCCCGCGGGCAGCTATGTCATCTTCGACAACTATGCGAACGAATCGACGAGCGACTACGATACGCTCCGCGATGAGGCGCTTGACGAGATCAAGCAGGCTGCCGGCATTGGCGAGGACGACAACATCGAGGACTCCGCCGTTGCCCTCTACTACACCTTCACCTTCTACGACGCGACGAGCTACATGCGCTACGACGCGACGCAGGATGAGGACGAGCTCGGCAATCCCTACGGTTCCTATGCGCAGTCCGGCTACTCCGAACAGCTTGTCTACCTCTACTGGGATGACAGCAACGGCCTTGCAACGGGCAGCCCCGCCTACTCCTTCTTCCTCGACTACACGGCGACCGATGTGACCGTGGAAGCGGATGACCTCGGCGGCGACGACACGGACAGCGATACGGACACGACGACCACGACGGACAACAACGTCTGGCTGCTCATCTCCTCGGGTGTGCTTGCAGTCGTGCTGGTTGCCGTGATCGTGCTCGTCATCGTGAGACGTGCGCTCGAGAAGCGCAGCCGCAAGCAGCGCATCAAGGCAGAGAGCACGCCCGTGGTGCGTCCCCTTCCCCCTCAGGTGAGAAAGTCGCCCAAGAAGGAAGAGAAGCCCGAAAAAACCGAGACGCCCAAGGATGAAAACGATCCTTACAACGACTAAGGTCTGAAACAAAGAGGTTCCCGACGGGGAGCCTCTTTTTTTGGCTAAAGAGAACCCCCGGATCGTCCGGGGGTTCAAAAATAGGCTTTTGCCGATGTGGTATTAAAAAAATACTCCATTCGTTTAGAATTATGGACACTTTTACTTTTAGTATGCCGTACGTTTTACACTCAGTCTTTGTATAAAGAATTTTAATATCATATACCGATATTTTTTTAATTGAATTATTTCCGTAAATATTGTGAAATCTTCTCCTTTATGATCGTAAAATGCTCAGACCTTATAATATCTTTGATTGCGATTCGTCGGGGTATCGGGATCTGTCATGGCAATGAGCCCGGCTTCCAATGCCGGTTGTATATAATTTTTTCGGAACGTCACGCGCGACTTTAAACCGAGTTTTTCCATCAGTTCCACGGCGGACATGGGGTAGGTTTCGATGACAGACATCAGTGCTTTGATCTGATTGCTGATATGGCTCTGATGATTGCGAGTATCCCTTGCAAGTTCGGATACCGCTTTTTTGATGACGCCGAGCATGAACAGGATGAAGCGGTTTGATTTGCCTTCCGCCGTCGAAAGCCCGATCGCGCGATAATATTCCTGCTGATGATCTTTGATGATGCTCTCGACAGGGATCCATTCAAATATCGGCTTCCAACTTGCGAGCAGTGCCGTCTGCCATAACCTTCCCGTTCTGCCGTTACCGTCCATAAATGGGTGGATAAATTCAAATTCATAGTGGAATATGCTCGAACGAATGAGCATTTGCGTCTTGCTCGACTTCAGCCAATCGAACAGCTGTTCCATAAGTCCCTTCACCATACCGTGCGGCGGCGCAACGTGAATGACTTTTCCCTGTTCATTTATAACGCCGACAGAGCTTGTGCGCAGTTCGCCCGCGCCTTCGACAAGCCCGTTCATCATCACGCCGTGTGCTTTCTTCAGATCGTCCAAAGAGAACGGATCGAGAGAGGGAAGCATCTTATAGACGGCGAATGCGTTTTTTACGGCGAGGATATCGTCCTGCGGGCCTAAAACGCGCTTGCCGTTTATAACGTCCGTTACCTGCTCCAGAGAGAGCGTGTTGTTTTCGATGGCGAGCGACGATTGAATGGACTTGATGCGGTTTACTCTGCGCAGACGCGGCAGTCTTTCCAAATCGTTTACATTGCTGAGCTTTCCCAGATCTTCCGTGATTTCCGATGTTAATTCCAGCATCTCTTCGGTAATGTCGTAGGGCGGAACATATTTATCCATAATTGACCTCATGATCTTACTTATCCCTATTATAGCATAATTTCTCAGAGGCGTCAATACCTGTATGTTTACTTGATTGTTTTGATATGTTTCAATTCTATTTGGCATCGTGGCGTGAGCTGGTATAGAAAAGAGGATGACATAATTTTATGTTTGTGCTATAATACTTATATGAACATAAAAATAGTCATTAGATACATTATAATTGCTTTTGCCATAACATACAGCTGTTGGTGGTGTGTGGCTGCGCTTGTTGCTTACACCGATTTTGTGTATGGGGATGTTTTAACGACCATCATATATATAATTGGTAATTTTGGTCCGGCCATTTCGGCACTGTTGTGCATTGAAAGAAAACATTATTTCAGCTCGTTGAAAAAATTTTTATTTTCGTATAAACAACACGGGATATGGATATTTGTTCTATTCGTTGCTTTGGCAGTCTTGACTTTTGGACTTTCGTCTATGGAATGGAATCCTCAGATGACGGCTCTCAACTTTTTTATTACATTGCTCGGCTCTACATTTATTTACGGCGGCGAGGAAGAACTTGGCTGGCGCGGCGTGTTGCAGCCTTATTTAGCAAAGAAATTATCATTTCCCCTTGCTGCTCTTGCCTGCGGCGCGATATGGGCGCTTTGGCATCTTCCCCTTTGGTTTATCGAAGGGCATCCAAATCAATCGATACCTTTTTGGTTGCAGGCGACTTTGGGAGTATTTCTCTGTTTTTGGCTGGGAATAATATATGAACGCTCCGGAAATATTCCCCTCTGCATGCTATTTCACGGACTTATAAATGTTTTGATGTCATCTTTCGTATTAAAGCTAAATGTCGTACTTATTGCGGGAGTCATAATTATGACGGCAACCGCAGTTGCGTTTTGGCTGATAGGCGTAAAGAGGACAAAAGCCTTAAATGATGCCGCCGACCAAAAATAAATATAATTTTTCAAAGGCGTCAATACTTATATGCTTTCTTAGTTGTTTTGATGAATAAAAAACCGTTGAGCACATGGAGTGTGCTTGGGATAGACAAGAGCGGCGGGCCGAATGGCCCGCCGCCGCGCGTCGATATGAAGTTAGAGGGGTTTGGCGGCGCGGAGGCCCTTGGGGAGATGGTTTTTGAGGGCTTCCCCCACGCACTTGCCGACGCCTAAGGGGTAGTCGCCGAAGCCGACGGCGCACCAGCCGTCCGCCGCTTCGGGGGGCGCATCGAGCTGCTCGCCGCGAAGAAAGGCTGCGGCTTCCGCGCGGGAGAGGGAGACAAAGTTGGTGACATCGCCCCGTTTGACGCTCATCGCAAGGGCGTGGGCGGGCGTAAAGCGCTTGCCGTTGTATTCGCCGAGCTCTACCCCTGCGCGCAGCACGCGGCCGGGGAGGGCGGGAAGTGCGTCGGGGAGAAGGAATATTCTGCCGTCGGGGAGCGTTGTCAAAGTTCCTTCGGGGGCTTTTGTGAAGTAGCCCGAGGAAAATTCGCGCCAAGCCTTCTCGGCTTCAGCGTCTCTTCGGACGGGGAAGGGTTTGAAGTGCGGCTCGTCCGTCTCCGAACGCTTTTCGAGGAGCGCCGCGAAGTGCCCCTCCCCTTTTACTTCATGCGGCATGAGGCGGTGCTGCTCGAGAAGAATAAATTCGGGGTGGCGATTAAGGAACTCTTCCATTTGCCCCTCGTTTTCGCCGCGGGAGAAGGTGCACGTCGAATACACCATGCGGCCGCCCGGCTTTAAGAGCTTCGCCGCGTCCTCTAAAATTTCTTTTTGGCGGGCGATGCAGCGGGAGACAGCTTCCTCGCTCCACTCCGCGCGGGCGTTCTCGTCCTTTCGGAACATCCCCTCGCCCGAGCAGGGGGCGTCGACGAGGACTTTGTCGAAATAGGCGGGGAGCGCCTTGGCAAGCTCCGCCGTGGGGCAGGAGATGACGGCGCAGTTTTTGACGCCCATGCGCTCGACGTTCTGGCTCAAGATGCGGGCGCGGTCGGGCATCACCTCGTTGGCGACGAGGATCCCCTCTCCTTTCATCGCCGAGGCGAGCTGCGTCGTCTTGCCGCCCGGGGCGGCGCAGAGGTCGAGGACGCGCTCAAAGGGCTTCACCTCTAAGAGCGGGGCGGCGCACATTGCCGAGGGCTCCTGACTGTAAAAAAGGCCTGCAAAGTGCTCGATGTATGCCCCGACGCGCGCTTCGGGGGTGTAGAAGCCGAGCGGCTCCCACGGCACTTCGCCGTCTAAGAGGAAGGGAGAAAGCGATAGGAACGCCTCCGAAGAGAGTTTGAGCGCGTTGACGCGCACGCCGTGGAGGGCGGGCTCACTGTAACTTTGCAAAAAGGCGGGAAAGTCCGTCTCCCCCTGCATGCGGGTGAGGAAGGCTTGGGGAAGCTCTTGCATAGGTCTCCTTCGGGCAAGCGTGCCCTTCTCACAAAAAAGAAGGCAGCCATGCGGCTGCCCGTGAGGTCAAGAGGTTTCAAGTGCGCCCGTGAGGCGCTCGAGCGGGATGTACGCCGCGCCCGCCGTGAGCGCGTTTTGGAAGCGCAGGCCGCCCTCGCCGCGGGCGATGTAGACGTTGCACTCGGTGGGGTGCGAGGTGTATTTGCCGCCCGAATCGTAGATGGCGGCAACGAGGCGGCGGGAGATCTCCACGTCGTCCTCGATATCTTTGGAAAAGCAGAACACTTTTCCTTCGAGCGAGCCCCCCTTGGGGCGGCGCTGGTGCATCTTCTTGTTGACGAAGCGGTAAAATTCTTCGTGCGCTTTCGCGTGGCGCTCGCGCTCTTCGTCGCGCTCTTTTAAGTATGCCTTGAGCCCGACGGAGCTCAACGGCTTTATCTGATAGCCCCCGATCCTGCCCGCGCGGATGCCGTAGCGGCGGACGAGGCCCATGACATTCGTCTGTTCCTCGGCGCAGAGCACGCTGCACACGCGCATGGTGGCGTAGGCGTCGTCGGCGGCGCGGTGGGGAACAAACTTGACGCCCAGCTCCTCCGCCATCGGGCCGAGGCCTACTTGACGGGTGTATTCCGAGCGGGTGTTCATGTAGAAGAACTGCGTGTCGTAGAAGTCGAAGCGGAAGGCGGGGAGGCGGTAGCGCTTGGTCTCCAAGTTTAAATAGTTGACGTCGTTCATGGTCGCGTGGCCCAAGACGATGGCGTCCTTGTCCTCCAAAAGCGCCTTGATGCGCGGATATTCGGCGGGGAATGCGGGATGCTTTTTGAAGTCCTCGTATTCATACGGGAGCACGAGCCCCTCGCCGCCCTTGCGGTCGGTGAGGTGAAACTTGCCCTTCGGGTCGATGAGGATGTCCTCTTTTTTAAGGACGTTGAAATTCTCATCCGTGATGACATACCCGAAGGCGCAAATTTTTGCCGTGTTCTTGAAGACGCAGGCACATTCGATGTCGAAAAAAACGTACTTCATGCAGGGGGTTACTTCTTTGCGGAAATCTCCTTGGTCCCGCCCATGTAGGGCCAGAGTACTTCGGGGATCTCGACGCTGCCGTCCGCGCGGAGGTGGTTCTCGACAAAGGCGATGAGCATGCGGGGCGGGGCGACGACGGTGTTGTTGAGGGTGTGCGCAAACGCCGTGCCCTTGCCGCTCTTATAGCGGATATTGAGGCGGCGCGCCTGCGCGTCGGTGAGGTTGGAGCACGACCCCACTTCGAAGTATTTCTTCTGGCGGGGGCTCCATGCCTCGACGTCTACACTGCGGTATTTGAGGTCGGCAAGATCGCCCGAGCAGCACTCGAGCGTGCGCACGGGGATGCCCATGGAGACGAAGAGCTCGACGGTGTAGTGCCACATCTTGTCGTACCACTCACAGCTCTCTTCGGGCTTGCAGATGACGATCATCTCCTGCTTTTCGAACTGGTGGATGCGGTAGATGCCGCGCTCCTCGAGGCCGTGCGCGCCCTTCTCCTTGCGGAAGCAGGGGGAATAGCTCGTGAGCGTTAAGGGGAGTTTGCTCTCGTCGATGGTCTGCCCCATGAAGCGGCCGATCATGGAGTGCTCGCTCGTACCGATGAGGTAGAGGTCCTCGCCCTCGATCTTGTACATCATGCCGTCCATCTCTTCGAAGCTCATGACGCCCGAGACGACGTCCGAGCGGATCATGAAGGGCGGGATGACATAGGTGAAGCCCTTGCCGATCATGAAGTCGCGCGCATAGGCGAGCACGGCGGAATGAAGGCGCGCGATGTCGCCCGTGAGATAGTAGAAGCCCTGCCCGCTCGTGCGGCGGGCGCTGTCGATGTCGATGCCGTCGAGCTTTTCCAAAATGTCGAGGTGGTAGGGAACTTCGAAGTCGGGAATTTTGGGCTCCAAGAAGCGCTCGCCCTCGACGTTCTCAGAATCGTCCTTGCCGATGGGCGTTTCGGGGGAGATGATGTTGGGAATGGACATCATCACTTTTTTGAGCTGGGCGGAGACTTCCGTCTCCTCCTTTTCGATTTCTGCAAGGCGGGCGGCGTCGGCATTCACCTGCGCCTTGACCTTCTCGGCTTCCTCCGTCTTCTTCTCGCGCATCAAGAGCCCGATCTGCTTGGAGAGGGCGTTGCGGTTTGCGCGCAAAGTGTCCCCTTCCTGCGTGAGGGCGCGGCGGCGGGCGTCGAGCGAGAGCGCCTCGTCGACGAGGGGAAGTTTTTTGTCCTGAAATTTCTTGCGGATGTTCTCGCGCACGAGCTCGGGCTGTGTGCGGATGAGATTGATATCGATCATAGTAGCCTCTTAAAACGTTGTTCGCACTTATTATACACCATATTTGTATGAAAATCAAACGTTTCCCGAGGCTTTGCGCGGGGAAGGCGCGACATGCAAAAAATTTCTTTGACTTTTTGCCCGCCGCCCTGTATAATAATGGTATGAATGGGGCGTTCGCCCCGAAACGGGAGGGACCTGTGCCAAACGACGAAAGACCCGGCAAAAACCGCACCTTCTTTACCCACCTTTTGGAGCGCGGGGGCATCCGCCTCTCTGCGCCCAACAAGCACCGGCAGCAGCTGATGCGAAAGTTCAGAAAGCTCAAGAAGCTCCCCTCCGATGCGGACACGGAGCGCTTTTCCCCTGCGCCCGAGGAAGGGCTCTCGGAAGAGCAGGTCGAGCGCCGCTTCAACGAATTTTTATTCAACGACGTCAACAAGCGGTATTCGAAGTCGTACGCGAGCATCTTCATCGGCAACATCTGCACCTTCTTCAATCTTCTGTGCGTGCTCGTCGCGGCGGCGCTCATCTTCGCGAAGGCGGACATCTCGCAGTTCCTCTTCGTCGTCATCTTTACAGCCAACCTTCTCATCGGCATCGTGCAGGAGATCCTCGCCAAGAAGCAGATCGACAAGCTCGCCGTGCTCCTTTCCTCCACCGTCAAGGTGATACGCGGCGGCAAGGAGAGCGAGATCCCCGTCAAGGAGGTCGTCCTCGACGACATCCTCTGTTTGGAGGCGGGCCAGCAGGTGCCTGCCGACTGTATCCTCTTGGACGGCAACGCGGAGGTCAACGAATCGCTCCTCACGGGCGAGTCGGACTCCGTCAAGAAGCACGAGGGCGAGACGCTGTATGCGGGCTCCTTCGTGGTGAGCGGCACCTGCCGCGTCCGCGCCGACAAAGTCGGGGCCTCGACCTACCTCAACAAGCTGACTTCGAAGGCGAAGAAGTACAAGCGCCCCTCTTCGGAGATCATGAACTCCATCCGCCTGTTTATCCGCGCCATTGCGCTCCTCATCGTCATTGTGGCGGGGCTGATGACGTGGACCAACTGGAAACAGCTGGGGTCGGAGGAAATGGAGCTCTTTGACCGCATCTCGGAGACCATTCAGCTCTCGAGCGCCATCATCGTGGGCATGATCCCCTCGGGCCTCTTACTCTTGACCTCGCTTGCGATGGCAGTGGGCGTGCAGCGGCTGGGCAAGAAACAGACGCTGGTGCAGGACCTCTATTCCCTTGAAATGCTCGCGCGCGTCAATGTTTTATGCCTCGACAAGACGGGCACCATCACGGACGGCAGGATGACGGTGAGCGACTGCATGATCCTGGAGACGGAGACCGAATACACCGTGGACGAGGTGATGGGGAGCATGCTCTCCGCCCTCGACGACAACAATCAGACGTCCATCGCCCTTTTAGACCGCTTCGGCGCGACATCCGTGCTGCAGCCGACCGCCGTTCTGCCCTTCTCGTCCAAGAGAAAGCTCTCGGCGGTGACGTTCGGCTCGGACGGCACCTATGTGATGGGCGCGCCCGAGTTTGTGCTCCGCCCCATGCCCGCGCGCATCGAACGCATCGTAAAGCAATATGCCCAATCGGGGCTGAGAGTGCTCGCCCTCGCCCATGCCCCGGGCTCCATTGAGGGGGAGGCCGTTCCTGCGGGGGCGCGCGCCATTGCCCTCATCACCCTTGCCGACAACCTGCGCCCCGAGGCGACGGAGACGCTCAAGTGGTTCCGCGAGAACGACGTGGGCATCCGCATCATCTCGGGCGACAACCCCGTGACCGTTGCGGAAGTTGCCCGCCGTGCGGGCGTGCCCGGGGCGGGGAAGTATATCTCCCTCGACGGGCTCACCGACATCGAGGTGGAGAATGTAGCGCACGAATACACGGTATTCGGCCGCGTGACGCCCGAACAGAAGGCCATCCTCGTGCGCACCCTCAAGCGGGAGGGCAACACGGTGGCGATGACGGGCGACGGCGTGAACGACATTCTCGCCTTAAAAGAGGCGGACTGTGCCATCTCGGTCGCCTCGGGCAGTGAGGCGGCGAGAAACGTCTCGCACATCGTGCTGATGAACAACAACTTCATGAACCTTCCCTCCGTCGTCAACGAGGGGCGGCGGGTCATCAACAACATCAAGAACAGCGCGTCGCTGTACATTATGAAGACGCTGTTTACGGCGTTCCTTGCCATCCTCTGCGTCTTTATGCAGGTGCCCTACTTCTTTACGACCAACAACCTCATCCTCTTTGAGATGTTCGTGGCGGCCATTCCTTCCTTTATCATCGCCCTGCAGCCCAACAACAACCGCGTCAAGGGCAACTTTATGATGTACGTCCTATCCCGCTCGGTACCGGGGGCGGTGACGCTGCTATTGTGCGTGCTTGCGGTGCACCTCGGGAACATCTACCTGACGCAGGACACCTTTGTGCCCCTTCTGGACGAGGCGGGCAACCCCGTTTTGAATGAGGCGGGAGAGGCGATCGGCACCATGCAGCCCGTGACGGGGTTCGGCTCCAACTTCAAACCGATGTTGGTGCTCGCCGTGACGTTCGGGGGCATCGTCATGCTCTATCGCATTCTGCAGCCCCTCAACCTGCTGCGCTCGCTCGTCTATTTCGGGAGCCTCGGCATCTGCATCGTCATCATGTGCGTGCCCGTGCTCGGCAATATCGTCTATACGGGCTGGGGAGACGTCTCCTTCACCCTCTCGCAGATCATGTATATCGTGTGCATCATGCTTGCCGCCTTCCCCGTCTCGGGCTTCCTGACGCGGGCGTGCGATCTCTTCAACAGCGATTGACGTTAAGAGTTAAGTGTAAAATAAGGCGCGCGGCGCAGGGCTTTGCCCCGCGCCGCGCGCCGTTTGATATTTTTTTAAATACGGTGCTTCTTAGCGCGGAGGTAGGCAGCGAGGACGAAGCAGCTTGCAAAGAGCAGCGCGACGCCCGCGAGGACGACGGCGGCGCCCCAGGCGGGAAGTTCGCTCCCGAAGAAGTTGAGCCGCACGGAGAACTGCTCCGAAAGCGCCTCGGCAAAGGGCTCGCCGGCAACGCTCGCCATTTCGTCGATGGCGCCCTGCATCAAAAAGCCGCGGAAGAGGCCTGCGGAATAGCTCCCGGGCACGAAGAGGGTAATGTACTGCACCCAGGTGGGGAAGGAGCTGACGGGAATGTACGCGCCGATGAGAAAGCCGATGACCGTGCCGAAGATGATGTTGATGCCCGTGAACGCGCCCTCCGACTTCAAAAAGCCGATGAGAAAGACGAGCATGGTCGACGAGGCGAGGACGGAAAGCATCGTGGTGCCGACGGCGGCGAAGACCTCGGTGACGGAGAGAAGCCAGCTCCCCGAGAGGGCGATGTATAAAAAGCAGACGCCAAGCACGATGAGCGAGATACAGGCTCCCGCCAAAAACACGGAAAGAAAGTACGCTGCAGGTGCCGCCCACGAGGGCACGGGCGAGGCGAGGAAGTCCGCGGAGACCCCCCTGATGCGGTCCTGCACCATGATGCCGCAGGCGCAGAGGGGCACGGTGATGCACGTCGTTGCCATGACGCCCGAGAGCATCCAGCTGTCGCTGAACGCCTGCACCGCGTCGTCCGCCGTCACCCCGAACTCGGAGAGCGCGGAGATGATGCCGTCTGACTGCATCCGCCCGATGAAGAGGACGTAGAGCCCCAAGACGATGAGGGGGGCAAGGAGCGAGAAGAGAACGTTTGCCCTGTCGCGCAGAAATACTTTTAAGTTGCGCATCGTGAGCGCCCAAAGAGCCGTCATGCCTGTTCCCCTCCCCGCAGCCTGCGCCCCGTGACGTTTAAAAAGACGTCGTCCATGCTGCCCTTGACGAACTCGAAGTCGACGGCAAGGGCGGGATAGTTTGCGAGGAACGCCTTTGCCTCGTCGGCATTCTGACAGGGAATGAGCAGGCAGTTCTCCCCTTCCTGCGCCTCGATGTTGGCGGCCGAGAGCTGCTCTTTGAGGGCGGCGGTATCGCCGTAGAGCTTTAAAGAGCTGTGCGAATAGGCGTTTTTGAGCGATTGCGGGGTGCCGTCGGCGGCGATCTGGCCTTCGTCGATGATCATCACGCGGTCTGCGCCGTCCGCCTCCTCCATGTAGTGGGTGGTGAGAAAGACGGTCATGCCCGTCTCGCGGCGGAGGCGCTGCACCGTCTCCCACACGGTGAGGCGGGTCTGCGGGTCGAGCCCGGTCGTCGGCTCGTCCAAAAAGAGCAGCTCGGGGGTGTGAATGAGCCCGCGCGCGATGTCCGCCCTTCTCCGCTGCCCCCCGCTGAGCTTTCCGAAGGGGCGGTCGAGGATGTCCCCGAGGGAGAGCATCTCTTCAAGTTCTGCAAGGCGGGTCTTCCACGCTTTTCCCGAAATGCCGTAGAAGGCGGCGCGTGTGAGAAGGTTTTCGCGCACGGTGAGTTTGTCGTCGAGCACCGTCTTTTGAAAGACGACGCCGACGCGGCGCTTGATCTCGGTGGGGTCGGAATCGAGGTCGAACCCCGCGATGCGCACGCTGCCAGCATCTTTTTTAAGGATGGAGCAGAGGATGTTGATGGTCGTGCTCTTGCCCGCGCCGTTGACGCCGAGGAAGGAGAACACGCTGCCGCGCTCGACGGAAAAGGTGAGCCCGCGCACCGCGTGCGTCTCGCCGTAGGACTTAAATAGCCCCTCCGCTTGGATGATGTTCATAATTCTCTCCTGTATTCTTGATAGTATAAAGAAGGCCCGCAGGGATTCCCGCGGGCCGCGTGTCTTATTCGAGGATCGTGCCGCCCTCTTTCAGGGTGATCGTCGTGGCGCCGCAGGTGAGACGCAAGGTCGCTGCGCCGTCTGCGTCGATGGAGACGACGTACCCCGTGCACTGCACGCCGTCGAGCAGGAAGATGGGAGCCCCCTTCTTGACGACGCAGGTGAGCGCCTTATCGCCGACAGCCTGTTCGCCCTCGAAGGCGAAATCGGTGTATGCCCAGCTTGCGGCGGATACCGTTTCGGACTCATCGCCCACCTGAACGGTGAGGGTTTCTCCGCTGAGCGTCATCGTACAGGTGATGCGGCGGAAGGTTGCAAAGTCGGTGATGCTGAAGGTGTATTGCTGGCCTTCCGAAGAATATCCCCGGGAAGCGACGGCGATCGTGCCGTTGATCTGTGCGACGAGCGAATAGGCGTCGTTGACGTCGCCCTCGGCGCGCGTGACGGAGATGTTTGCCCCGTCGACTTCGAACGTTCCGATAAATCTCTCGGGCGTGAAGGTGACTTTGTTATAAGCCGTATCGCCGACCGTTGCGGTGCGGCCTGCAAAGACTGCCGTGTGCTGCGCGCCCGCGCTCGTATAGGTGATCGTGACGGCGCCGTCCGAAGAGCTGATCTCGTTCACCGTGACGGCGGTGCCGTTGTAGCTCAGCTCGCCCCGCACGGAGAGCGTGAGGTAGTTCGCATACGTTGCGTCGTAGTAGGTGCCCGCCGCCGCGGCGAAGTCGGGATGGCTGTAGACATAGGAGCCGAGCTCGGCATACAGCCTGTCGGTGACGACGATGGTGCCCTCGGTGTCGTCGCTCAGCGTATAGCGGATGGTGAGCGTCTCAGTGCCTGCCTCGTCGACGGTGAGCGCAAGCGTGTAGTCGTATGCCGCTGCGGGCATGAGCTCGGTGCCGTTTGACGAAGGGTCGTAGGTGGAGATGGTGAGCACGCCGTCCTCGTCGATGGCGATGGTCTGGTCGACAAACGCGCCCTCGTACACGAAGTTGATGCCCTTGAGTTCTTCGAAGGTGCTGTTGGGGATAAAGAACGCTTCCCGTTCGGAGACGATCTCCGCCACTCCGGCGGCGGCGTCGACCTCCACGAGGGAGAAGGTCGCCTGAAGGCCGGTGGACGCGGGGATGAGCAGGATGCGCTCGTATTCGTAGGTGCCCGTCGTGAGGCCGGGGTCGTTGCTGAGCTCGACGTACAGGTCGGGCGCGGTCTGATTCGTGATATAGCCGTAGCCCCAGGTGAAGTAGAAGGTGTCGTAGCCGGTGAGTTCGGCGGTGCCGTTCTCGAAGTCGAACTTCAGCTCGACGGGCTGCGCCCCGCCCATCGTGAAGTAGTCGCCCTCGGCGCTGTCGCTGAGCGCCTCGGTGAAGATATCCACCGCCTCGGGAAGAAATTCCTCGGTGAAGTAGGTCATGTAGATGACATAGTTGTCGTCGCCCGCGAGCGTCCAATAGATGCCGCTCTCGTTGACTTCGGTGAGATAGAGCGTTGCGCCGCCCGTGCCGAAGGGCTGGAAGGAGAGCGCGATGGCACCCAGTTCGGGAAGATAGGCAAACAGGCCCTGCGTCGAGGCGTCGTCGCTCTCGCCGAGCGTCTCGATGGTGATGAAGTAGGTCTCATCGATGATGAGCGTCTCGGAATTGCTCGTGAAGGAGCCGACAAAGCTCTCCGCGGCTGTGGTGCGGAAGTAGTAGCCCGCATAGCGGTCGTCGGACTCCAGACGGAATACGTCGGAATTGCCGCCCACGGGACGGATGATGTAGACCTCCGTGTCCATCATGAAGGTGTAGACGAGGTCGCCCTCGCTGACGGCGCGCTCGAGCGGGTACTCCGTGCCATTGAAGGTGACGCTCTCCTCGGAGGCGAAGCTCACCTCATAGCTGTCGGAGGCGTTGATCCAGCTGTTCTCGCCCGCCTCGCTGCCCGTGAGCCAATCGCTCGTATAGGGCGCGTACACTTCGCTGCCGCTGTCGCTGAAGAGGCGGGTGCCGTCGAAGTCGTAGACGAGCGCACAGTACCCCTCCTCATACTGGAACCAGATGCCCGCGCCGAACAGGCCGTAGCCCGCCTGGCACGCAACGTCCTCTCCCTGATAGTTGAGGGTGTTGGCGGCAAAGTCGATGGTGAGCGGCTCCATACCTGCGTTCAAGTAGGTATCGTAGAATACGCCCGTGTAGGGCACGATGGCGGTGCCCGCCATGTCGGAGCCCTGGCTCATATAGACGGTAGAACCCGTGTAGTAGATGGAGACGTCCTCTTCGGGCACATAGAAGAACATCGATGCGGCGCCCTGCTCGTAGGAGAACACGGTGACGGCCTGCGAGGGCTCGCCGACGGGAAGAGTGCCCTGGGCGATCATCTGATAGCTGAAATAGCCCTCCTCGTCGAGGTCGGGCGAGACGAGCACATAGTAGGTCGTGTTGCCGTCCTCCGTCCATGCACCCGAATAGGCGGATGCCTCCGCCATGAAGGTGGTGAAGACCGCGTCCGTCTCGGCATTGCGCATTTCGAGCGCGCCGTCGATGTTGAGCTGAAGCTCATAGGCGACGCCGTCCGCCGTGACGGAGATGAGGGTATCGTTCTCCGTGCCCGTCACGTTGTCGATGGAGAAGGACTCGGCGCCCGTGAAGGTGCCCTCCGCGAAGTCGAGCACGCCCTCCACGGAATACCAATTCTGCATTGCAAAGTCTTCGAGCTGTTCGGAAAAATCCGTCGAAGGATCGGGGCCGGGGCCGGGGCCGGGGCCGGGACCGGGGCCGGGACCGGGACCGGGATCGGGCGTCGGGTCGGTACAGGCGCAGAGCACGCCAAAACCGAGCGCAAGGAGCGCAGCTGCACCCAAAACGATTTTCTTCATCGTGTGTATGCCTCCAGAATAAAAAGAGTTTTACCTATCTATTTTACTTATTTGCGGGGGTGTTGTCAATCATTCTTCGCCCCCGAGGGCAAATCCTGCAATAACTTCTGCTTATGACTTCATCAAAATTATTTTAAGGTTCGGCGGTGCGCGCGTGCGGAACGCAAAGCACATTCCAAAATACATTGACAAGACGGGCTTGCTATATTATAATGTATAGGTATCATTCTCCGCGGGGCAGGACATTCTGCCGCGCGGCATAGGGAGGCATTATGACGCAAACACGGATCCCCCGTCTGCATCTTGTGTACGGGATCGTACTCGCCGTCTTTACCGTCATCGTCGGGGCGCTGTTCATCGCCCAGGCGGCGGATATCTACTTCGGCGGGGAGGGCTATTCGCGCGAGCTCGTCATCGAGCACTGCTCCGAGATCGCGGTCCCCTTCTGGCTGTGGGTCGCCGCCGTTGCGGCGGGCGGCATCCTCTGGCTCATCTTTCTGCCCAAGAAGCCCAAGCTCAAGGCGCACATCGAGCCGCGCAACACCCTTTCCCGCCTCGTCGGCATGGCGGGTACGGGCGAGAGCGAGATATACCTCGCCGCCGCTGCAGCCGTGAAGAAGGAGAAAAAGGTCCGCGCCATCGTGTGGATCGCCTGCCTTGCCGTCTGCCTTGTGTGCGCGGGCGTGGCAGCCGCCTTCCTCTTCAATCTCCCCGCCTATCCCGACGACCCCAACGAGGCCATCCTGCGGCTCGTGAGAAGCGCGCTCCCCTGCATCGCCGCTGCCTTTCTTTCCCTCATCGGCGCGACGGTGTTTGATGCGGTCTCGGCAAAGCGCGTCCTGCCGCAGGCGAGGATCTTGCTCAGAGAGGGCGGGCGCATCCCCCCCGCGGAAAAGCAGCCCTCGCGTTTTGCGGCGGTGCTTGCCTCCCCGCGGACGCTGCTTGCCGTGCGGCTCGCCGTGCTCATCGCGGCGGTGCTGCTCATTGCATTCGGCATCGCGGGCGGCGGCATGAACGACGTCTTTTTGAAGGCGGTAAATATCTGCACGGAGTGCATCGGGTTGGGTTGATATGAAAACATTCTTTAAAAAAATCGGCGGCTTCTTCTGCTCCGTCGGGCGGTGGTTCAAAAATCACATGCCGACGCGCCGCAGGATCATTCAGCTTTATGCCGCGCTCCTCACAAACGCCAATATCAAGGGCTTTGTGACGGGCCGCATCTACACGGGCCCCACCAAGAATTTCTGTGTGCCCGGGCTCAACTGCTATTCCTGCCCCGGGGCGATCGGCGCCTGCCCCTTGGGCTCGCTGCAGAACGCGCTTGCAACTTCCAGCGTGAGCACCCTCATCTTTGTGGTCGGCATCCTCGCGCTCCTCGGCATCCTGCTCGGGCGGACGGTGTGCGGCTTCCTGTGCCCGCTGGGGCTGTGCCAGGACCTTGCGCATAAGATCAAGACGCCCAAGCTCAAGAAGAGCCGCGTGACGCGCGTGCTCTCCTACTTTAAGTATGTGCTGCTCGTGGCGCTCGTCATCCTCGTGCCCATCGCATTTTCGGCGGACAACCTGCCCGTGCCCGGCTTCTGCAAGTACATCTGCCCCGCCGGCACGCTGGGCGGCGCGGTGAGCCTTCTCATTCACCCCGACAATGCCAACCTCTATGATATGCTTGGCGCGCTGTTTACCTGGAAGTTCGCGCTGCTCGTCGTGTTCATCGTGGGGAGCATCTTCATCTACCGCTTCTTCTGCCGCTTCTTCTGCCCACTCGGCGCCATCTACGGTTTCTTCAACAAGATCGCCCTGCTCGGCGTCAAGCTCGACAAGAACAAGTGCACCAACTGCGGGCTCTGCACGGCGTACTGCAAGATGGACATCCGCAAGGTGGGCGACCATGAGTGCATCAACTGCGGCGAGTGCATCTCCATATGCCCCGCGAAGGCGATCTCGTGGAAGGGCTCTTCCCTCTTCGTCCGCCCCAATGAGACGGAGATCGATCCCCCGAAAGTTCCGCTCGGCTCCATGCTTCAGCCCGCCGCAGACGGCGCCTCTCAGGGCGGCATGCCCGCGAACGCAGTCGCTTCCGAGAACGTGACCGCCGCTCGGACTGCTCAGAACACAGCGCCCGTTGAGACGCAAGCACCTGCCGAGACGGCAGCGGTCGCCGCGCCCCGCCCCTTCATCAGCCCCAAGGCGGCGAGCATCTTAAAGACGGTCGTCTATGTGCTCATGACGGCGGTGCTCATCGGTGCGCTCGTCTACTACAACTTCTTCGACGCCTACGCCGCGCAGTCGGTGGGCAGCGAGGTGGGCGACGCGGCTCCCGACTTCACCGTCACCCGCATGAACGGCGAGGAATTCACCCTCTCCGAGGCGGTCGGCGAAGAGGGCGAGGGCAAGGCGATCATCCTCAACTTCTGGTACACCGCCTGCGGACCGTGCGTCGAGGAACTGCCCACGCTGCTCGATTTTGCCGCGGAACACGCCGACACCGCCGTATTCATGGCGCTGCGTGCGACGTGGGAGCAGGCCTCCGTGCCCGACCTTGCGGAGTATCTCGAAAACATGGGCTGGGATGAACAGTACTTTGCCGAGGATAAGGTGCAGCTCGACGAGAACGGCGAGGAACGCGGCGACGTGTTCGACCTCTACGGCGGCCGCGAGGCGTACCCCGTGACCGTCATCATCGACCCCGACGGCACCATCGCCTACTCGCGCACGGGCAAGCTCGGAAGCTCTCCTGAAGAGATCTATGCGGAGCTGCAAGGCGCGCTCGACGCGATCTTCGCAGAATAAACCGAATCGAAAAGAACTCCCCGCGGGGAGTTCTTTTTTTGTGCCGATTTGGTGCCGATAAAGGGCTGCCGGGAGGGCGTGAGGCGGCGCATGGCGGCGATATGGCGCGCCGTGAGGTGTTGCCCGAGGGCGGCGTGCGAGAGCGTGAGACGAGGCGCAAGGGCGTTTATCGGGGGGCTTGAAAGCGGCGCATAAAAAAGAAACGGAACCGAAGTTCCGTTTCTCTTTGGTCGATCCTGCCGCGGCTCATGCTTCGGCAAGGATGTTGTTTTGGGTTTTACGCCTTTTCGATGGTGAGCGTGCAGTCACCTGCGGTGCTGCCCCAGTTGTAGTCCGTAGCCGAGATGATCACCGTATCGCCTGCATCCAGCGTCAACTTAGCCTCTGCCAAATCTTCCGCAGGGATGACCATGGCATTGCCGTTATTGATGTTCACCAGCAAGTTGCTGTCCGTGGAGCTGAACGTGTAGGTGCCGGCTTCCTCTGCGACGAAGTAGTACATCGTTTCATTGCCGTCGTCTGTCGTCGTCACCGTATTGTCGCCGACAAACAGCTGGGTACCTTCGGGTGCCGCCTCTTCGGGCTCGGTGATGGTGTAATCGGTCGTCACGTAGATGAGCGTCGTGACGGAAGCGTTCGTGCTGTTGGTCAGCGAGAAGGTCACGGTGTTGCCGAACTGGTCTGCCGTCACATAGGTGAAGCCATCGGCGGTCTCATCAACTTCGCCCTGGCCGTTGACCACAGTGCCCGTGAGGGTCGTGTCGGCAACGGAGATGCGGACAACGCCGTTGGTGCGGACCATGAAGTAGATGGTCGCGTTGGAGGAGACCGTCACTTCGTAGACGCCGATGCCGCTTGCACCGCCGAGAAGGATGGCATTCTCCTGATCTGCACCCGTATCATCGCTGACGGTGCTGTAAGCCGTGTCGACTTCCGTGATCGTGAACGTACCCTCTGCATAGCCGTAGGAGTAGAACGGGTAGACGTGACCTGCGTTGAGATGCACGACGACGGGCTCACCGGAGAAGACATACAAGACATCTAACCCCCAATTGCCGTAGTAATCGAATGCCATCTGTGCGTTTGCGTCAACGGAGAGTTCATACTCGCCCGACTTCTCGGGAACGAAGTAGTACTGCGTAGGCATCCATGCGGCTTCGTCCATAGGAAGCACGGTGTTCTTGCCGACGGAGAGCTTATAGCCCGAAAGCTCGGTCTCTTCCGTTTCGATGGGCTCCTGAACGACATACTCTTCGAGGCTGACAAGGATGGTCGCAGCCGCGCCGTCCGTCGTGGAGAAGGCGATGAGGCCGCCGTCTGCCTCGGTCGTGAAGGTGAGGACGCCGTCCTCTGCGATGATGGTCTCGCCGCCATAGACTGCCTGCACGTTTGCAGCATCTTCCACCGTGACGGTGAAGCGGTCGGAGCTGTTGACGGAGTAGTAGACGGTGCCGCCTGCAGCGATCTCAGCCTGATAGGTCAGAGGCTTGGAGATGACGTAAGGGTCGCTCTCGGTGCCCGCACCGCTGTCGGGTGCATCCCATTCGGGGCGCTCGCCTTCGATGATCCAGACGGAGAAGGTCTCCGAAGTGCCGCTGTCGGAACCGAAATACATCGTATAGGCAACGCCTGCTTCGACGGGAAGCTTGGTGGTGACAAGCGTCTCCATATCAAACTCGGTGCCGCCGATGTTCGCGGTGAAGCCGCGGGTATCCGAACCGACATATCTGCCGTTGATCTCAACGGTCGCGTAAGCGTTCGTCGTGTAGATCGTGTAGAACGCGCTCTCATCGAAGGTGATCGTGTAGTACTTGCCGCTCACCACTTCCTGAGGGCCGCCCATCGTGAGCTCGAAGGGTCTGTATGCCGTGCCTTCCTCCGCCTCCTTTACGGTGACGATGAAGGGAGTCGACGTCGTGTAGTTCGTGATCGCAGGATCGAGGTCGGTGCCGCCCGACGTCATACCCACGCTCATGTTATAGCCGTCCTCGTCCACATACTGAAGCGAAGGATAGGTACCGAAATTAAAGTCGTTACCGGAGAGGTTGTAGGAAACGCCGCCCTCGACCTTGATGTAGATGGTGTCTTCAACGATGCCGTCGATCATGGGCGCTGCGAGTGCGAAGTTGCCCTCTTTGTTGATGATGTAGGGATCTTCCGCAGTACCGGAGCCCTCGATGGCGTCTACCTTCTGGATGGCGAAGGAGTACTTGGCGCCGTCGCTGCGCTGCGAGCCAAACGAGAAGACGGTGGTGCCTGCAGGGAGCTGCAGCGTGATGAGGAAACCATCCGTGCCGTAACCGAGTATCTCGTTGAATGTTCCCTCTGCTGCAGGATAGCCGACGGTGGGGTTCTGCCCTTCGCCGTCCTCATCGCGCTCGCCGTACGCGCGGATGGCGTAGAGGCCTGCCGTCTCTGTCGTGAAGGCGTAGTAGAGAGGGCTTCCGTCGTAGCTGACGCCCATGACGACGCCCTCGACGACCTCGAAGGGATCGGTCGCCGTCGTGCCGAAGGTGCCCTGCTCAACAGAGAACTGCAGCGTGATCGAAGCTTCCGTCTTATTGGAGAACATGAAGTCGGTGTAGTAGGTGGTGTAGTACTCGTCGTGACCGTTGGGCTGCGTCTGGAAGGAGAACTCTTCGCCGCTGTAGGGCTGAGCGCTGCCGCCGTAGAACGCCTCGATGCCCGTGGCGTTGAACGCGGTCACTTCATAGCCCGCAAAGCCGTTGAGACGGATATATGCCGTGCCGCCTGCGGGAATGGTCACCTGATAGAAGCCGGTGCCGTTGATCTCGGCGGGCTGCGTCTGCTCACTGCGGTAGTCGACTTCCTCAGATTCCGTAAGATAGTAGCCGCAAGGGATGAGCCAGTAAGCGCTCTCATCGACGGTGCCCTGGTAGTGACCCATTGCCCCCTGGTAGTCTACATAGCGCTCGAGGAAGTGACGAAGCTCCTCGTTGACGAGCACCACGCCGTCGTCGTTGGCATAATCGGAGTACGTAGCAATGAACGTCGTGTAGTCGTAGATATTCTGCGTGTTCTCTTCCGTGACCTTGTCGGGAATGTGCAGGTTCTTGTTGCCGCTCGCTTCGACGAACTGGAAGTCGCCGTCCATATAGCGGGATGCACCGACGATCTTTGCGAGAAGGTAAGGGCCGTCTGCGGTGCCGATGCGGTAGTAGCCGTCCTCGTCGAGAACGAGCGTGATCTCGGCGATCGTAAGCGCGTTGCCGGCTGCATCGGTCAGAGGGAACTCCGTGAGCACGCCGACGGGTGCTTCATAAGCCTTCTCGGGAAGAGCTTCGGGCTCCATGATGACATCGATCTTCGTTGCAGGAGGCGTGGGATCGCCCGTGCGCACCACCGAGATCTCAAATTCAACGGGATAGGTGATGGTGCTCTCGCTTGCAAGCGTGACAACGAAGGTGTGCGTGGAGGACTCGATGACCTTCGCGTGCTCTTCGGAGACTTCGAAGTCGACCGAAGATGCATTCTCGATCACGTCGCCGTTCTCATCGAGCGGGCCGCGGGGCAATACGAAGAAGGAGCCCATTGCAGCCTCGTAGGGGCTGACTTCCTGAATGTAGGCGCTGACGCCCTCGGGAAGGGAGTCCTCAACAACGGAGATCGTATATGCGCCCGCCGTCGTCGTCTGGAAGGTGTAGTAGAGGGAAGTCGTTTTCTCGTCCTCAAAGAGAACGTCGTAGGTCTCCGCGCCGATGGTGTACATGGAGACACGGCGCGGCGTAGATTCGCCGCCCTCGGTGTCGGAGATGATCGCCGTCACCATCGAGTGGGTGCCGTAGTTCTTGGACGTATCGACGGTCACGACAGGGATCCTTATCTCGACGGCTGGATCGGCGCCGGTCACGATCGCATCCCCTCTGTATTCATAGCCCACGGGGGGATCGATGTCCACAACGTACTCATCGGCCGCATACCAGAAGGACTGCTCGCCGCCCGCGCCAAGCTGGCCGGAGAAATAGCCGAGGCCGATGGTGACTTCGCCGTTTGCATCCGTGACGCCGTTGACGGAGCCGCCCGTGCCGCGGTTGATGGTGATCACCGCACCCTCTACGGGAGCGAGCGTCTCATCGAGTACGAGGAAGGAATAGAAGGTTTCTTCGCCCTCGGGTGCGTCGGGATCAACGGGTTCGTCGGGGTCATCGGGCTCTTCCTTCTCGGTGAGGACGAGCGTATATTCATACACGCCTTCCTGCGTCGTGACGGGCTCAAAGTCGTACTTCGTCTGATCCTGCGGTTTGATATGATAGGTGGCCGTCATATCTTCGGGCGTGTAATTGACGACGCCCTTGGAATCAGTCGGGGTCTTGACAGGGAAACACGATCCCTCGCCCCCATCCTCCAAGACGACGCAGAACTGGATCATGACGCCGGACAGGGGGTCCCCCGCTTCGTTCTGCACGGTGACGGTGTACGAATCAGGCGCGGGTTCATCCGGGTCCTTGCACGCCGCAAATACCGCACAGAACAGAGTAAGGCAGAACATCATGCAGAGCACAAGTGCTGTCTTGAATCTCTTAGTCATATATTACCTCCATTGTATAATTCTCTCTCATGCCGTCCCTTGCGCTGCGGCATGGAAAAGCCGAACAAATGCGCGACGGCAGCGCCGACAACCGGCGCTGCCGTGCAGAAACAAGCTCACAAGGTCAATCGACGACCTCGATATAGTAGCAGAGCTGCGTCCAGGCGTTGTCCGTCCAGCGGTTCTCGAGCGCCATGAGCACCTTGAGGACGTTGACGAGCTCTTCGGTTGCTGCGACAAAGCCGTAATCGTTGGGGACGAAGGACTGCATGAATGCGGTGTAGTCCTGCATGTACTGCTTGTTGGCTTCGATCTCGAAGTAAGATTTCCAGCGGGCGGCGAAGTCA
>CALWCH010000007.1 GCA_944376335.1 uncultured Clostridia bacterium | reverse complement strand
AAATGCGTGACTGGCAGGTCAATATTAGGCGCACTTGTGCGCAGCCTGTAACGATTAGGGCTATGCCCGAAAATGAAATACCACCCGCTATGCGGGTGGATAATTATTCAAAGCTCATTAGAAACAATTACAATCAGTTTAAGTTTCCGTTAGTTGTTGAGCGTGGTGATGCCGTCGATAATGAGGTCGAAGTAAGGCGCGGAACGGTACTTGGATTCCATGAACACGCCGTTCTCCACAACTTGCGTATCGGCGACGTATTTGCCGTCGTCGTTGACGTCTGCCATGTAAGAGGTGAGGTGACCGTTCTCATCCACCGTCGCGTTGACGTTCTTGGTGTCTGTCTTGGTCACGGTGAACTTGGAGCAGTCAAATACGTGGAGCGTGCCCGCTTCGAGCTCGGCCTTGACTTCCTCGATCTTCTCCGCGGTGCCTTTTGCAGCTGCGCCGCCGATGTCGGCGAGGGCGACGGAACCCGTCGCAAGGGTACCCGTCCAGTCGGCAACGATCTCCTCGCCGTTCATGACGCAGTCGATCATGTACTCGAAATAGGGCTCCCAGTTGACGTAGGAGGAAACGATGAAGGTGTTGGGGCAGGCCGCCTCGGTGCTGCCGTTGTAGGAGACGTTGGGAACGCCGGCCGTCTCGCAGGCAGAGGGAGCGCCCATGGAGTCAGCGTGCTGGGAGATGAGTGCCGCGCCGCGGTTGATGAGGTTGTTTGCGCCCTCGCGCTCGAGCGATTCATTGAACCAGCTGCTCGTATAGGTGACTTCCATGGAGATGGAGATGTCCGTCTCCTCTTCGACGATGGACTGTGCGTCGAGGAAGAAGGAGGTGTAGCCCGAAATGACTTCCGCATAGGGGAATGCGCCGACGTAGCCGATCTTGATGTTGCCGTCCGCGTCGAAGTTATTGGCTTCGAGCTCGTCCGCCTCGTACATCTCGACGAGTTTCATGACGGCTGCAGCCACGAATTCGGGTGCCGATATCTATGAAAAAAACATCAACGGCGTTCTCGAGATTACCTGGACGCAGGGGACCTCGATGTTCTCCGGATCGGGATTCCTGATCTCGCGGGATGGTTATTGCATTACGAATGCGCATGTTGTCACGAGTGAGGATGGAAGGTCGTGCGGAACGGTCAATGTGAAAATGGCGGAGGAGAAGGTCAGTGCGAAAGTCCTTGTCCTCGGAGATAAAAACCATGGGCTTGGGCGTGGAGTTGATCTGGCGCTTATCAAGCTCGACCGAGTTCCTCGCGGAGCCAAGCCGTTGGAGTTTGAAGACTTCGGAAATGTCCGCATTGGAGAGTCCGTCTATGTGATCGGCAATTCTTTGGGATATGGGACTTGCATCACCAGCGGGATCGTGAGCGACAAGGAGCGCAATGTCAGCGGGAAATCGCTGCTCATGACAGACTGTGCAGTAAATGCAGGCAACTCTGGCGGCCCCATCTTCAATCAGAAGGGGCGTGTGATCGGGGCGATCGTGTCCGGTATCACGTCCGCAGAGGGAATGAATTTTGCCATCCCGTCCGCTACCATCCGCGCCTTTTTGCAAGAGTGCAGGCGATTTTGACTTGATTTTATGGAAACGTCTTTCTTAACTGCTTCTAAAGCATAAGCAGGGGAAGACTAGTGATAGATAAGCTTCAAAACAATGTTGCGGCGGAGATATTGGCCCTTGAAACGTAAAGCGGGAGAACAATGTCTCCGCCATTTTTTGTAAAAATACGCCAAAACGGCATAATTCCCTTGCAATTTATATGTCAATTTGGTATAATGCATGTACGGAGGATATGCCATGACGTTGAAGGAATTGCGGAAGGAGAAGGGATTGACGCAGGCGGGGGCTGCAAAGGTCGTCGGCGTACCCATGCGCACCTACGTCCGCTATGAGTCGGGCGAGAACAAAAAGGAGACCATCAAGTACCGTTACATCGTTGAAACGCTGCAAAAATACGGCGTCATCGATGAGGAACACGGCCTCTTGACGATAGAGAAGATCCAAGAACTCTGCGCGCCGCTGTTTGAAGAGTACGGTGTGAAGTACGCCTATCTCTTCGGCTCCTACGCGAAGGGCAAGGCGACGGAGAAAAGCGATGTCGATCTGCTCATCTCCATGCCCGTCAACGGGCTTGCGTTTTACGAGCTCGTCGAACGGCTGCGCGGGAGTCTCAAAAAGAAGATCGACCTCCTCGACGAGACGCAACTGGAGGACAATACGGCACTCGTCAAAGAGATCTTACAGGATGGGATAAAGATTTATGGATAACGTGAAGGACGACCGCTATTATCTGGAAAAGATCGTTTCCGACCTGAAGTTTGTCATCGACCACACGCGCGGTCTGACGCAGGAAGAGATGGGGGAGAACGACCTGCTCATCGATTCCATTATGTTTCGCATCGTGCAGGTGGCGGAGAACAGCGCCAAGCTTTCGGAGGCGTTTCGCCTGTCTCACCCCGAGATTCCGTGGACGGCGGTAAGGGGAATGCGCAACCGCATCGTGCATAACTACGGCGTTGTGAGCATGACCATTGTCTATGATACGGTCATCAATCACATTCCCGTGATGTATGAGCGGCTGAACGGAATTTTAGAAGGAGGTGAGCCATGAAAGCAGTTATTTACGCTCGATATTCAAGTGATTCGCAGCGGGAAGAGAGTATCGAGGGGCAGATCAGGGAGTGCACGGAGTATGCCAAGTACAACGATTTAGAGATCGTCGGGCAGTACATAGACAGGGCGTTTTCGGCCAAGACGGACGATCGCCCCGACTTCCAGCGCATGATCCAAGATAGCGTGAAGGAGCTCTTTGACGTCGTTCTCGTCTGGAAGCTCGATCGCTTCGCCCGCAACCGCTATGATAGTGCCTTCTACCGCTACACTCTCCGCAAGAACGGCGTGCGCGTCGTTTCCGCGAAGGAGAACATCTCCGACGGCCCTGAGGGCATCATCCTCGAAAGCCTCCTGGAAGGCATGGCTGAATTCTATTCGGCAAATCTCTCTCAAAACGTCAAGCGCGGGTTCAAGGAGAACGCCCTCAAGGGCAAATGGAACGGCGGCGCGGTTCCCCTCGGATATAAGGTCGTAGACCATAAACTTGAAATCGATGAGACCTCTGCCCCCGTCGTGCAGAAGATGTTCGAAATGAGCGCGGACGGCTATACCGCCAAGCAAATTTACGATTATCTCCAGGAGAAACAGGTGCGTCGCGCCAACGGCAAGGCCGTCGCCTATAACAGCGTGCTCTACACGCTCTCCAACCGCATCTATTTGGGTGAGTACCGCCATTCGGGCATCGTTTTGGAGCACGCCGTGCCCGCGCTCGTCTCCGAGGAGCTTTTCGAGAAAGTGCAGGGCACCATTCAGAAGCATTCTATCGCCCCTGCCGCCCACAGCGAGAACGACGACTATTTGCTCACGACGCACCTCTTTTGTGGCCGCTGCGGGGCGATGATGACGGCGTATTCGGGTACGAGCCAGACGGGAAAGACCTATCGCTATTACATCTGCAATCGCGCGCGGAAGCACCTCTGCGACAAGGAGAAGGTGGACAAGGAGAAGATCGAGGCGTTCGTCGTGCAGAGGACGATGGAGCTGCTGCAATCGGACGAGGTCATCGAGCGGCTCGCGGGGCTGCTCTATGAGCTGCAGTACGAGGAAAGCACGATTTTGCCGCATCTCGAGGAGCAGCTCAAGGAGCGCGAGAAAGAGATCGGGAACATCGTCAATGCCATACAGCGGGGCGCGGCGTCGGATGCACTCATCACGCGGCTGACGGAATTAGAAGGGCAGAAGTCGGCGCTCGCGGAGACCATCGCGGCGGAAAAGAAAAAATCGCCCACCTTTACGAAAGACGAATTTAAGATGGCGCTTTGCAATTACCGGAAGATCGACGTTGAGAAGCTCGAGGGGCGACGGAAACTCATTGACACGTTCGTGAACAGCGCGTTCCTCTACGACGACCACCTCAAAATTATCTACAACGGCAAGGAGAAGGAAGAGACGGTTTCTCTTGAGGAGCTTGAAAGTTCGAAAACAACCCAAATCGGCCAGCCAATGGTCCTATATCTTGTGTATATTTGGACGATATATCACAAGATACGGGGTCTTTCTTTTTTCCTATGCCCCAAAATCGGGGGTTTTGGGGGGACTAATTATATTTGATACGAGACTTTTTTCGCTTCTTCGAGCATAAATTCCCGCGAAAAGTGCGTGTAGACGTTGCTCGTCATCGTGTTGTTTCCAGCGTGCCCTGCCCAAACAGATACCACTTCCCGCGCAACGCCGCACTCCTGACATCGCGTGATGAACGTATGGCGAAGTTCATGCAAGTGATCGACAGCAAGGCGGCAGACCTCGTGGAAAACGGCGAGGCGAAGGCGGCATTTGCGCGTCTGCTGCCGCAGGCATTTGCGATGGCGACGAGCGAAAACGAGGAATTTTTGACGATGAGCGTGCGCGAGATGGGATATTTGGCGATGTTCGGTACTTCGCCCGAGAAGGTCTCGGAGCTCGACGCGCTCTTAAAGGAGATAGGAGGGTAATATGAAAGGGTTTATCTTTGATTTGGACGGCGTGCTCTTGAGCACGGACGAACTGCACTTTGAGGCGTGGAAGAAGATCGCCGACAAACTCGGCGTTTACTTCGACCGCACCGTCAACGACCGCCTGCGCGGCGTCTCGCGCGAGGCGAGCCTCGAGATCGTGCTCGAGCGTTACGAGGGAACGCTCACCGCGGCCGAAAAGCAGGAACTGTGCAACGAGAAGAACGAGTACTATAAGGAGCTTTTGCAGACGCTCAACGAGGCCACGGTGGACGACAGCGTGCGCGAGACGCTCGCCTACCTCAGAAAGTGCGGGTATCGCCTCGCCATCGGCTCTTCGAGCAAGAACACAAAGACCATTTTGGCGCGGACAAATCTGACGCACTTCTTCGATGCTATCTCGGACGGCAACAACATCACGCGCAGTAAGCCCGATCCCGAAGTCTTTTTGAAGGCGGCGGAGTATCTCGGCTTAAAGCCCGAGGAATGTTTCGTCGTGGAGGACGCCGAGGCGGGCATCGATGCGGCGGTTGCAGGCGGGTTCTGCTCCATCGGCATCAGCACGGCGGCGGCATACGGCCCGACGCGCATCCCCATTTCCCACATCCGCGAGCTGGAGCGCATCGGCGTCGAAAGCTTCGGCGAGGGCTATCGGCGGCTGTAAAGGCTTTTCCGAGCATCATTTTTTGATGCCGAAGGCATATCATCCACCCTATTTTCATCGTAAAAGGGAAGAGACACGTTCTCTTCCCTTTTATGGTTTGTATTTTATAAGATCTTGCCGATGCTTGCAGAGCCGAGAGGCTCATGTACTTGAGGCCGCTTCAAGGCGCGGCGCAAAAGAAAAGAGGCAACTCAACTAATCAAGTCAAAGCCTGAGGCCATTGAGTCACCTCTTTCTAAAAATAACATACACCCGCAAGAGAAATCTGCCAACCGTTTTGGAGAAAAAAGGGGAGGCGAAAAAGAAGATTTTTTTGTAAAAATTTTGTCTAAAACTCTTGACAAGAAAAGACTTTTGGTGTATAGTAATAGCGGTTGGAAACGGTTCCAATTTTTCTTCCCCCGTTTTGGAAACGTTTCCGACCCAAATATTCCTAATATTTTATGATCAGGAGGAACTGTATGAAAGCAAAGAAAGCTGCACTCGCGCTTGCGGGCATCATGTGCCTCTCGTGCGCGGCGCTCGCCGCTTGCGGGGAGCCGGAAGGTTCCGATTCGCTCACGACGCGCTATGTCACCGTCTGGCTGCACAAGTCGGAGGCAGAGCCCGAGGGCAGGACGTACCGCGCGCTCATGGACGAGTTCAACGAGGCCGACTATGTGACCGAGGACGGCCGCGACATCGTCATGCGCATCGAGTTCAAGGGCACGGCGGAGACGCTCGACACCGCTATCAACGGCGAGATCTTGTCGGGCGGGCTTCCCGACGTCGTCGCGGTCGATGCGGGCGACATCACGGCGTATGCCAACGACGATCTCATCATTCCCATCGACGACTATGTGACCGAAGAGGAGCGCTCCGACTATGTGGACAGCGTCATCGAGCAGTCCACCTACGAGGGCAAGCTGTATGCGCTTTCGGGCATGGATACCCCGGGCGGCCTCTATTACAACAAGACGGCACTCGAGTCGGTGGGCTACGGCACGGCCGAGAAGCCCTTCGGCACCATCGAAAATCCCTGGAGCTGGAAGGACCTCGAGGAGGCCATGGAGGCCCTCAAGGCAAAGAACGACGAGGACGGCACGACGCCCTACCGCCTGCGCGCCAACATCGGCTTCGGCGGCGACGAGGGTGCGATGTATCTCTATTCGCCAGTCGTCTACAGTGCGGGCGGCGAGTTCTTCGGCCCCAACGAACAGGTGACGGGGTACTTGAGCGGAGAGGCTGCCATGAACGGCCTCAACCAGATGAACGACTTCTTCGCCGCCAAGAAGGACTACATGGAGGAGGGCAACAACGCGCTTGCGTTCCCGCAGGGCGACGCCGCGTTCGAAATCTACGGCCCTTGGCTCGTCAACTCCATCAGCCAAGAATATCCCGAGTTTGAGGACGACTACGACGTCATGCCCTTCCCCGTCTACGAGGCACCCGACGGCACGAAGGGGGAGGTCGCTACCCCCTGCGGCACATGGGGCTTCGGCGTCACGCGCGACGCGGGCGACGTGGAGGCATCCGTGCAGGTCATCAAGTATCTGACGGGCGCACACGCGAGCGAGATGTTCTTCAACGACATCGGCACCTTCCCGACGCACAAGTCGGTGCTCACCTCGATGGAGGAATTCACCGAGCCCGGGCCCCTTCACTCGCTCTCCGAGCTGCTGCTCGAGACGGCAAGACCCCGTCCCAAGATGGTCAACTATCCCCGTCTGAGCGTCGCTTACCGCGACATCATCGCCTTCATCAAGACGCAGACGGGCAGCCAGCCGCTCGCCGATTATGTCCTCGAAAAGGCGCAGTCGGTCGACCGTTGAGCCGTGTGAAAAGGGGAGAATATTATGAAAAACAACATGAAAGAAGAGGAGGGAACGGGCGCGGCCGTGTTTGAGAGCCCCGTCGCGGGCGGCGCCGCTGCCGTGATGGCGGGGGGAAAGCCGCCCAAGCGCAAGAACAGGTACTATACCTTCCTCGGAAAGACGTATAAGAAGGACGATACCATCGTCGGGCTGTGCTTTATCCTGCCTGCACTCATCTTGGGCTGCATCTTCGTCATCACGCCCATCGTCATCTCGCTGGCGTACTCCTTTACGGATGCCTACCTACTCCGTCTCGACGAGGTGCAGGCCGTCGGGTTCGACCAGTTCGTGAAGGTGTTCAAGGACGGGTTCCTCTGGAACGCGTTCGGCAATACGATGGTGTTCGTCGTCATCACCATGCCAGTACAGCTGTGCGTGGCGCTCGGGCTGGCGCTCATCTTAAACACCAAGATCAAGGCAAACACCTTCTTCCGCTGGGCATTCTTCGTGCCCGTCATGCTCTCGCTTGCCGTCACGTCCTTCCTGTGGGGCAACCTCTTTGAGCACGACGGCCTCATCAATGCCATTCTCATCAAGCTCGGCATCGGGGAGCAGCCCTTCCTCGACGACCCCGGCCAGGCGATGGGGATCATCATCTTTATCTCCATCTGGCAGGGCGCGGGCTATCAGATGCTCATCTTCCTCTCGGGCCTCAAGAATATCCAGCCCGAGATCTACGAAGCGGCATCGCTCGACGGCGCAAACTCCGTCCAGCGCTTCTTCTACATCACCATTCCCAGCATCATGCCGACCTTCTCTTTCGTGCTCGTCACCATGCTCATCGGCGCCTTCCGTCTCATCACGCAGCCCATGATCATGACGCAGGGCGGGCCCGAGGACGGAACGATGACGATGTCCTACTACATCTATCAGCAGGGCATCACGTTCCGCGACGTCGGCTACTCGAGCGCCATTGCAATGGTCTATACCATCTTCATGTCGGCCATCGCCCTGACGCTCCGCAAAGTGACGGAAGTCAAAGACTGAGGAGGGAAGACTATGAGCCAAGCACAAGTTCAGGCGGCGGCATTTGCTCCGCCCAAAAAGAATAAAAAGCCGTGGACGGCAGCCCGCATCGCGCTCAGCATCGTCAAGTGGGTGGGCCTCACCTTGCTGTGCGTGCTGTTCCTCTTCCCCATCTGGTGGATGATCGTCTCCTCCTTCAAGCCGCAGACGCTCATCTACGAACAGCTTGATTCCTTCATGACCTTCCTGCCGAGCACCTGGAACGTCCTTGAATGGTTCACTTCCTACGGGAACCTCTTCAACTCGTTCGATTACTTCGGCACGGCCATCCTGAACAGTATCCTCTACTGCGGCATCACCGTGTTCGGCGTGCTGCTCATCAACTCGTTCGCGGGTTATGCGCTCGCCCGCCTGCGCTTCCCGGGGAGCAATGTCATCACCACGATCGTCATCCTGCTCATCATCGTGCCTGTGGAGACGTCCATCGTGCCGCAGTACGTCATCCTGAGCCACCTCGGGCTGCTCTCCAGCCCCGTGGCGCGAGTTGCAGGCTATCTTCTGCCCTCGCTCGTGAGCGCCTTCTACATCTTCATGTTCCGCCAGTACTTCCTCGGTATGCCCAAGGAGCTCGAAGAGGCGGCGGAGATCGACGGTGCGGGCAAGTTCAAGACGTACTTCGTCATCATGGTGCCGCTTGCCAAGGCCATCTTCGCAACGGTCGCCATCTTCACCTTCATGGGTGCGTGGAACGAATACGTCTTTGCAGACCTCATGTTCCCGCAGGCGCAGCAGAAGCCCCTGCAGGCGTTCCTGCAGCTCGTCAACACCTACAACCCCAAGGACCTCTCCATGGTCATGGCAGCGCTCACGGTGTCCACGATCCCCATCGCGATCGTGTATATCTTCTGCCAGCGCTATATCGTGGAAGGCGTGTCCTTCTCCGGACTCAAATAAGGGAGGAACCCCATGAAACGCAAACTCATCACCCTGACGGCCGCCGCGTGCGCGCTGACCTTCGCCCTCGGGCTCACCGCCTGCGGCGGGGGCGACCCCAACGAGGACGCCCTCATGCTGCACCTCGCCTTCGACGAGGGCGCGGGCACGACGGTCACGGACAGCTCGGACCATATCGAGGACGCGGAATTGAGATACGTCTTCAACGACCCCGTCTTTCAGGACGAACCGCAGGATCCCCAATGGCGGGAGACGGGCGTTGCGGGCGGCTCCCTCCTCATGGACGGCTATTCCAACTACGTCCGCTACAGCGAGGACGACATCGTCGTCGCGGGCAGCTCGTTCACGGTGTCCGCATGGGTCGCGCCCCGCATGTTTGAGTGGGATGCCCCCGACGCCGCTGAAAACGGCACCGAATATCTCACCGCCATCGTCAGCCAGTACGACGAGGCGGGCAACGCGGGCGTGCTCTTGGGCTATCACCGCCACGGCGCGTGGAGCTTCCAGGTGGGCATCGGCGATCGCTTTGTAAAGCTCTGGGACGACGGCCACCCGCTCACCAAGTATGAGTGGAACCACGTTGCGGCGACCTTCGACGGCGCGACGGGCACGATGTCGATGTACCTCAACGGCGAGCAGATCGCGACGCGCACCGTCTACGAAGGAGCGGAGATCGCAGCCTGCCCCACATGGCTGTACGTCGGCCGCAACAGCGACAGCAACACCGTCGGCTCGGCGACCTGCAATATGCATTCGGGTCTCATCGACGAGGTCAAGCTCTACAGCACCGCCGTGAGCGCCGAGGACGTCAAGGCGCAGTACGAGGCGGGGCTCGTCGAAGGGCAGCTCCCCGAAATTACCTTCGAGGACATCTGGCTGCAGAATATTCTCACCGAGGACTATCATAAGCCGCAGTATCACGGCGGGCCCTACCAGCACTGGATGAACGAGCCGCACGCGCCCTTCTATTACAACGGCAAGTACCACCTCTTCTTCCAGTTCAACCTCAACGGGCCATACTTCAAGAACATCTGCTGGGGGCACCTCGTCTCGGACGACATGGTCAACTGGACGCCCCTTAAAGAAGTCATCACCCCCACGGCGGGCACCATCGCTCCCGACGGCATCTGGTCGGGCGGCGCGGCGTACGACGTAGACGGCTCTCCCGTCCTCTTCTTCACGGCGGGCAACGACAGCTGGTCCTCTTCGGGCGACGGGCTCGTCGGCAACCAGAACATCGGCATCGCTCGGCCCAAGGATCTCTCCGACCCCAACCTCACCGAATGGGTGGTGGACGAGGAATATGCCATCAAGCAGCAGAGCGGCCAGGGCAGGAACGGCGACTTCCGCGACGCCTACGTCTATCAGGAGACGGAGAACGGCGTCACCACATGGTATTTGCTCGTCTGCTCGGCGTCGGGCAATTCCTCGGGCGGCACGGCGCTCCTCTACACGACGGACAGCACTGTAAATGACTACTTCCACAACTGGACGTACGAGGGCCAGCTCTACACCATCCCCAACCAGGCCGCCATGTACGGCGAGACGTGGGAACTTCCCGTCCTCTTCCCCATCGAGAACGAGGCGGGCACCATCGAGAAGTGGTTCTTTGCCTTTTCGCCCGCGCCTGCCGACCGTGCGGACAACGACATCTTCTACATGCTCGGCGACTTCAACGGCACGCGCTTTGTGCCCGAGGCAGGCTCCTCCGAGCCCCGTCGTCTCGACTACGGCAACAACGTGTTCACCGGCCCGAGCGCCTTCCGCGATCCCGAGAGCGGCAAGTGGTATATGTTCTCCATCATGCAGGACCAGCGCCTTGCGAATGACCAAATTTCGTCGGGCTGGGCGCACAGTGTCGGCCTTGCAAGGGAGATCTATCTGAGCGACGACGGCACCGAGGCGTGCATCCGCCCCGTCGACGCGCTCGAGGACCACGAAGGGGAGATGTACGTCGACAGCAGCGAGGAAATGACAGTTGCTGAGGCAAACGAGGCGCTCTCCTCCGTCAAGGGCGACATGCTGCACGTCAAGATCACCTTCCGCGTGGACGGGGGCACGCCCCGCTTCGGAATGTACCTACGCACCAACGGCAGCGGCGAATACACCGAGTATTACTACAATGCGGAGACTTCGCGGCTGGGCGTCATCACGACGTTCGCGGGCGACCAGAACATGTACGGCGACTTTAACGACGTCTACGAGATGAAGGACGGCACCATGACGATGGAATTCTACATGGACCGCTCGCTCATCGAGGGCTTCTTCGACGACAGCAAGGCAGTCACGGCGCGCGTGTATCCCGCCGACCGCAACAGCATGGGGCTCTCCGTGTTCGGCGAGAACGTCACCGTCACGCAGCTCTACGTCGCCGAAATGCAGTCAATTTATGAGTAAATCAACATGAAAAAGAGGACAGATCATTCTTCCCGCTCCTCCGAGGGCTTGTTCCCCCGATTTTCCAAGCCTTTGGAGCGGGCGGAGAATTACATCTCACTGCGTGCGGGTATGGTGGAGAGGACTTTCCGCCATACCTACCACGCCATGCCCCCCGTCGGGTGGATGAACGACCCCAACGGCTCGTGCTTCGCACTCGGCAAATATCACGTCTTTTATCAGTTTCACCCCTATGCCGCGGTATGGGGCCCCATGCATTGGGGGCACTTCGTTTCGGACGACCTCGTCGTCTGGGAGCGTCTCCCCGTCGCGCTGGCGCCCGATATGCCCTACGACCGCGACGGCTGTTTCTCGGGTTCCGCCATCGAAAAGGACGGCGTGATGTATCTCATGTACACGGCCGTGGCGGACGGAAAGCAGCTGCAGGCGCTCGCCCGTTCCGAGGACGGCGTTCACTTTGAAAAGCTCGGCATCGTCATCGGCGAGGAGGACACTCCGCGCGACTGCACACAGGCGGACTTCCGCGATCCCTATCTCTTCGAGCGGGAGGGGAAGTACTACTGCCTCATCGGCTCCAAGAATGTGGACGGCGACGCAAACGTGCTTCTATATACCTCGGGCGACCTTCTCAAATGGAAGCTCGTGGGCAAGGCGTGGAAGGACGGCAGGACGGGGAGCGGCATCTACGAATGTCCCTCCTATGCCGCCTTCGGCGAGACGGACGCACTCTTTCTGAGCCCGCAGTACATGAAGACGGACGGCGTCGAACACGAGAACATCTTCTGCAACCTGTATATGCTGGGTAAGCTCGACTTGAAGTGCGGCGCCTTCTGCCGCACCTTTGAGAGCGAGATCGACGGCGGGTTCGACTTCTACGCCGCGCAGACCCTGCACGCCCCCGACGGACGGACGCTCATGACGGCGTGGATGCAGATGTGGGACCGCGGCTTTCCGACGGCGGCGCACGGCTGGGCGGGAGCGCTCATCCTGCCCCGCGAACTCACGCTCAAAGAGGGCAGGGTCCTGCAGGCCCCCGTGCGCGAGATCGAGCGGTACCGCACCGAAAAGCGCTTGTATCCCGCCTGCGACGTGGACGGCGAACTCAAACTCGAGGGCGTGGAGGGCGATAAGATCGACCTTGCATTCGACCTCGAACCGGGTGAGAGCGCGCGTGCCGGCATCAAGCTTTTTGTGGGCGGCGGGCAGGAGACCTGCATCTACTTCGACCGTGCGCGCCGCCAGGTGCTGTTCGACCGCTCGCGCATGGGGACGCTCATCAAGGCGGCTCCGAGCGAGCAGGACGCCTCTCTGCGCCGCGTGCGCATCGAGCCCAAGGAGGGGAGGCTGCACTTCCGCATTCTTTTAGATGTCACCTCCTGCGAAGTATTCCTCGGGGAGGGGGAGCGGACGCTCACGGGCAACATCTATTCCCCGGGCAAGGGCATCGTCTTCTTCTCGGAAGGGGGCAGGGCGCGCATCCTGAACGTGGAAAAGTACGACATCACCGTTCCGCAGGGGACGGACAAGGACGCCTGAGAACAGGCAAATATGAGACAGGAGAATGTTATGAAAAGGAAATTATGTATTCTCGGGCTGAGCGCAGTCCTCGCCGCCGCAATGGGCACGGGGCTTGCCGCCTGCACCGATACGCCGGGCGGCGGCACCGTCCACGACGACATCGTCAACGGCGGCTTTGAAGAGGCCGTGGGCTCGCTCACGGGCTGGACGAAGGACGGCAACGCGTTCGGCGCTTCGGGCGTCGTTGACGGCACAACTTCCTACTACGGCGACATCGAGGTGGGCAAGGCGGGCAACAACTTCTTCGACGGGCTGGAGGGCGGCAACGCCTCCTTCACGGGTACGCTCACGAGCGACACCTTTACGCTCGGCGGTACGGGCAAGATCGGCTTCCTTTTGGGCGCTGCCAAGGACGGCGAGAAGTGCTATGTGGAGTTCTTCGAGCAGGGCAATGATACCGCACTCGCCCGCGTCACCAATACGGCGTTTGCCGAGCCCTTCGTCACCAATCAGATGGTGCGCTGCGTCGTCGACCTCTCCGAACACATCGGCAAGAACATCTACATCCGCATCACGGACAACGACGACGGCCGCGACCGCGACTACGCCTACATGATCTTCGACGACTTCGTGATGTATCAAACGGAGGCGGAAGCGGAGGCCGCCGAGAAGGAGCGCACGGACAAGCTCGACCTCATCGGCATGCCCGCCTTCAACGACGACACCCCCGACTCCCTCACCATTAAGAACGGCAACTTCGAGGAGGGGCTCACCGATTGGCAGGTGCTCTCGGGCACGGCCTTCCTCAAGACGAACATCTCCTCGTCCGACGAGAAGTTCTGGGAGACGCGCTCCTTCAACGCCGAGGGCGAGCAGTTCCTCAACGGCTACTCGACGGGCGAAAATCAACGCGGCGAGCTGCGCTCCACCACCTTCACGCTGGGCGGCGACGGCGTCGTCAGCCTGCTTCTCGGCGGCTCCTCGCAGCGGGTGATCTACGTTGCCGTCTGCCTTGCCGAGGACGTCGGCGAGGAAACGGCGGGGACGGAGATCGCAACGGTCTCCCCGAGCGAACACTTCAAGGACCCCGAACTCTCGGAGAACATGGTGAGAAAGTATATCAAGCTCGACGAGAAGTACCTCGGCAAGAAGATGTATATCAAGATCGTCGACGACGCTCCGAGCGGCCCCTTTGGCGCCATCACGGTGGACGACGTGCGTACGAGCATGACCGAGGAGGAGACGCTCGCCCTCATGACCGAGGACTATGCGTGGGCGTTCGGCCTCGGCAACGACACCGTTGCGCAGGCGACGCAGAACTACTACACCAACTACGAGTACCCCTACGCGCTGCCCGTGTTCCGCTTTGAGACGGAGGCGAAGAACGCCTATATCGCGGCGAGCGATACGCCCGTCGACCTCAACAGCTTCATCGAGGGCGTCAGCGCCGTCTACGGCGACGCCGACATGAGCGAGACGACGTATTCCGTCGTCAGCGCCGAATTGAACGGCAATGCCGTCTCCGAGGGCCTTGACGCCTATCCCGTCAATGTGCCCGGGCTCGTCACCGTCACCTATCAGGCGAAGTACGGTGACCTCACGGTGGAGGACACCTTCTATCTTGAGATCGTCGAAGAGGGCGGCCTTCCCAACATGAACTTTGAGATGGGCGACCTCACCGGCTGGACGGTGGAGGGCGAAGGCGCTTCCGTCACCAACAATAAAGTATTCTGGGAGGCTGATGCCAACTTCTTCGATATGAACGGCGAGACCGTACAGTATTATCAGCAGGAAGGGGAGCACTTCCTCATCACCGATGAGGGCAGGACGGTCACCGTGAAGAGCGCCGACTTCGTCGTGGGCGGCGACGGCATCCTCACCTTCAAGTTCGGTATCGCCAAGAACGCGGTCAGCTACGTCGCCCTCTGCGACGCTGAGACGGACGAGGAACTTTTGAAAGTGGACAACACCGCCTACTTCAACGATCCCCTCACCGCTCAGGTCATGCTGCGCCGCTTCATGTATGCGCATCCCTACATGGGCAGGACGGTCTATCTCAAGATCGTCGACGGCGCGACGAGCGACTTCGGATTCCTCAACTTCGACGATTTGCGCATCAACCTCACGGCGGACGAGGCGGCAGACCTTCTTCAAGAGGAACAGGCATGGGCGGCAACCTACCGTCAGGACGTTCTCGACAGCAACGAGCCCATGGGCGCGCGCGCCAAGGAGATCGTGACGGCCATCCGCAGCTACTATGCTTCGCTTGTGCTCGAGGATGTGAGCTCTGTCACCATCGTCACCCCTGTCTCTTCGCAGGCGGTCTACGCGGGCACCGTCGATCTTAACGAATACCTCAAAGAGGCATCGGCTGCCATGACAGGCGCAGCGGCAGACGAGCTCACGGCGAGCATCCTCTCCGTCACGAAGGGCGAAGAGAGCTATACGGAGGGCTTTGAGAGCTTTGCGCTCACCTCGGGCACCTACACCGTCACCTACCGCTTCACGCATGCGGAGAGCGGCAAGCATGCCGATGCAAAGTTTGTCCTTTGCGTCTCGAGCGAGAACGAAGTTTTGAACGGCGGCTTCGAGACGGGCGACCTCACGGGCTGGACGTACGAGCAGGGCACGGGCAACAGCCAGGTGGACGGCGCCAATGCGGTCAAGCCCGATACCTCCTTCTGGGCGGAGGAAGTTCCCTTCAACCAGGGCGGCAGCTATCACTTCCACGGCTGGACTGCCAACGCGACGGAGGCGAACGCCTATAAGATCACTTCGTCCAAGTTCACGCTTGCGGGCAGCGGCTTCATCAGCTTCAAGATGGGCGGTGCCAATGCCGTCGTCAAGGTGTTCAAGGCGGACGGCACGCAGATCGCCGAATACAACAACACCGAGTACGCCGACGTCAACTTCCCCTATGTGGAGCTGGGCAGCCGCAACGGCACGATGACGACCTTCGTTGCAGACCTCTCCGCATACCTCGGCGAGGAGCTCTACCTCGAACTGCACGACAAGGGCGCAGGCGTCTGGGGCGTTGCCTTCTTCGACGACATCGTCACCTATTACGAGACGGCGCCCGTCGCCTCGGAGTGCTTCGATACCATTCTCATCCGCAAGCGCGTCCAGACGGGTACCGACGAAAACGGCAACCCCGTCTATGCGCAGGACAGTGTGAAGTCGGAATATCAGCTTGCATGGAAGAACGCCGTCAATGCCTATACGCCTGCAGGGGAGTGAGTGTGAATTTCGCTCGACTCCTTGACGAATGGCCGGGAAAGCAGTATAATAATGGAAACGATTTCCATTAACAGGCAGGGAATGAGCGTGGTCACGATCAAAGATGTTGCTAAAGAGGCCGGCGTGGGCGTGGGAACAGCTTCCCGCGCCCTGACCGGCAACGGTTCAGTGCGGCAGGACACCGTTGAAAAGGTGGAGGCGGCGGCAAAAAAGCTGGGGTTCGTCCCCAATCAGCTCGCGCGCAATTTTAAGATGCGCTCGAATATGTGCGTTGCCATCATCATCCCCACCGTCTTTCACCCCTTCTTCGCGAAGGTCGTCTATTACTGCGAGGTGGAGCTCTACAAGCTCGGCTATCGGCTCATCGTCGTCAACTCGCAGGACAATGTCGAGAAGGAGACCAAGATGCTCAACATGATCCGCCAGCAGCGCGTGGACGGCATCATCTTTATCACCCACTACGAACACGACAACATCGACCCGACGCTCCCCATCGTCTCCATCGACAGGCACGTCGGCTCGGGGTTCCCGTATGTGACGAGCAACAACTATTCCGCGAGCTATGAGGCCGTCAAGAGCCTCATTGAAAGCGGTGCCGAGCGCATCGGCTGCGTATGCGGTGCGACGGCGGTCGTCTCGGGCACCCGTCACCGCTACGAGGCGTATCTCGACATCATGCAGGAATACGCCCGCCCTGCAAGGCTTTTAAAGCCGCTCTTCAAGCACGGGCAGGAGATGGAAGTCATGCGCGAGTACTTCCGTCTGTACCCCGATACGGACGCCCTCTTCACGGGCAGCGATATGCTCGCCTCCGCCGCCTATCATGTGGCGCGGGAGCGGGGGATGCGCGTGCCCGAGGACATCCAGATCATCGGCTACGACGGCGTGCTCGACGCATGGGAGACGCACCCCAAACTCACGACCGTCCATCAGGACGTCGAGGGGATGGCAAATGCCGTCGTCGACCTTCTCATGAAGCGCATCCGCGGGGAGCAAGCTCCGCCGCGCGTCGAGATCAAGGCGTCGCTCATCAAAGGGGAGACGACGCGATAAAAAGAGGCTATTATGATACTTTGTATAGGTGAAATTTTGGCGGACATGATCGGAAGTGTCCGAAATGGGCAGACCTTCTACGAATGCAAGGCGGGCGGCGCGCCCTTCAACGTGGCGTGCGCGGTCAAACAATTCGGCGCGGAGAGCGCCTTCGTCGGCTGCGTGGGGGAGGACCTCATCGGCGATTTCCTTCTGGAATTTGCAAAGGAGCGCGATCTTGCGCAGTTCATCTCCCGCGACCAAACGCGCAATACGACGCTTGCCTTCGTCCGTTTGGATGAGCACGGCGACCGCTCCTTCTGCTTCTACCGCAAGCAGACGGCGGACTATCAACTTCCTCTCGTTCAAGAGGACCTTTTGGAGCGGGCGCACATCGTCCACGTCGGTTCGCTCATGCTCAGCGAAGAAGAGGGGCGCGACTATGCGGCGACGCTCATGCGGAGGGCGCACGAAAAGGGCAAGCTCGTGAGCTTCGACATCAACTTCCGCACCGACATCTTCCGCAACGAGAAAGAAGCGGTGAAAATCTACAAAGAGGTCATCGCCCTTGCCGACATCGTCAAATTCTCCGAGGACGAAGTGGAAACGTTCGGGAAGGACTATGCGGACGGCTTAAAGGAAAAGCTCGTGTGCATTTCCCTCGGAAAGCGCGGCTGCAGGTGGCAGTTCCGCGGCGAGGGAAGGACGCTTGAGACCATCGACATCAAACCCGTCGACACGACGGGCGCGGGCGATGCGTTCTATGCGGGCGTTCTGTCCCGCCTCGACGGCACTTCTCCTTGCGATTGGACGGACGAGACGCTCTCGAAGGCTCTTCAATACGGCAACGTGTGCGGCGCGCTCAACACGCTCGGTCACGGCGCGATCGACAATCTCCCCACCCGGGAAGAGATCGCCCGCTGGCTGTAAGGGCGGGCGCGGGTATTGCGCCGCCGGCTGCAACAAGTTCGGAAAATGCAAAATCTCCCCCGAAGGCTTTTGCCCTCGGGGGAGTTTTCCGTTGTGCCTTAAGTTTCGCCGTCGCTTTCGTCGGCCGCATCGGCCTGTTCGGTCTTATCGGCCGTTTCTTCGTTCGAGGCCGTCTCGGCGGCATTTTCCGTCGTCTCAACAGGAAGTTCATCGGGCGGCTCGTTGCCCTGCTGTTCCTTCAAAAGGCGCAGCTCCTCGCGCAAACGTTCTGCCTCGGCGCGGTCTGCTGCCGCACGGGCGCGCTCTTCTTCGAGAGCCGTCTGTGCCGCCGCCGTTTCCGCCGCCTTCTCCTTCTTATAGGCGCGCACGAGCTTATAAAGATTCGCTCCGCTCAAGCCGAGCAAGATGAGGAAGGGGAGCAGCACGATGAGCACATACCCCCACGGCGTGCGCATGAACGAGAAGAAGTACCCCGCGCCGGGGAGACGGAATTGGTAGATGCCCACCACATTCTCCGCAAGGACGGGAACGGGGTCATCCGAGCCCGACGCCACGCCATAGGTGATGTAGGCGGGCTTGCCGTCCACTTGCGTCTGCTCGCGGATGCAGTGGGTGATGGTATCGCCATAGCTCTCGGCTGCACTCGAGGTATAGGTGATCACCGTGCCCGGCTCCAGTCCCTCGGCACCGTCCACCGCGCGCACGACGATGATGTCTCCCGCCGAAAACACGCCCTGCATGGAGTTGGTCTCCACAATGTAGAGGCGGCTGCCGAAGAGGGTGGCGTTCTCCCTGCCCACCGTGTTTACGGTGACAAGGGTAAAGATGACCATGGCGACGGCGAACAGGACCACGAGTATGGTGACGACGCGCAGGGCGATATCGGCTGTTTTTTTAAGAGTTTGTTTCGAGCCCGCCAAAGCGCTCACCTCTTTTTGTGGTTATTTCGGGGTTTTAGGATTGGCTGCCATCGCCACCGTTAGTGCTAAGGGCATCGCCCTTATAATCTACATCTACATCGTCGATTTTATAGCTGCAGGTTCCGAGCTCGGTGACAGTCACGGTGTTTTCGATACCGTCGATATAATCTTTTGTATAAACGGGCGTAGGCGACTTTTTGCCAAAATGGTCGTCAGTCGATTTTCCGGTAATCGTGACATTATTGAGAACCAGTTCGATCTTATTCCCGTTGAGGGAATTGGGATAAGTATCTAACTTGATTGCAGCTGTGCCGTTCCCATTTGCGGTGACGTTGAAGGTGCAGTCCTCAAAGGTAACTTTGCCGTATAAGCAATCGTCAATTGCGACTGCGCAGCCGCCGTTGCTTAAAGAGTCGATGTCGAAGGTGCAGTCCTTGAATACGACGTCATATTCATAGCAATCGCCCGAACTGCCCTCAAAGGACACCCATGCGTTGTCAAACGTGCAATTCTCAAAGACATAGGTATTGTTGCCGTCCGTTTTCTCGGCGTAGACCCGCACCACCTTTTGGGTGCCGTTTTCACCAACAAATGTCACATCGGAGAAGGTTGCCGAGCAGGAATCTGAAAAGCGGAGGATGCCCGAGGTGGAGTTCGTCGCAACAACAGTACCATTCTTAATCGTAACATCAACGGGTACATCTGCGTAGCTGGCATTTTTGCCGAAGGTTACTTGCTTTGACGAAATGAGCTTGTTGTCATTGAGGTCAAGCGTTGCATCGTTGTAGATGCGAGTGCTGCTGCGGACCGTTACATCTGCGCCCAGCATCACGGGTTCGCTCCCTGCACTGTTCAAGGCATTGGCGAGGTGGGTCTCGTTCAAAGTTTCGCCGTCTTCCGGCTTCAGCAGAGGCGGGAACTCTGCATCTTCATCATAATCGGGGTTATTGAAGCCATCCGTTTCGCCGGTGGCTTGGGTGGCGAGGACGGTGACGGAGGCCGTGAAGGACGTGTTCTGATACTCGTTGCCCGCGTCCTCATCCATGCCGTAGACAAGCACAAAGAAGAGGTTGGCCTCGGGCGCCATATCAAACGTGAGCGCCGAGGCGAACGTCGAAAGAGTGCTCATTTCGCGCTTGGTGAAAGTGCCGGTCACGGAGGCGCTGCCCGAAGCCGCGCCGTCTTCTGCTTCAACGGTGCCGGGCGTCACCTGAATAAAGTCGAACCAGAGGGCGTTTGTAAGCGCGCCCGAGGTCGTAAAGCTGAGGGAAACCTTCGCATTCAGCGTGCCCACATTGCGCACCTGCATGAGCTTGGCGTTGGACTGCCCGGGCTCCCAGTTCTCTTCGTCGATGACGGGGGTGCCGCTTTCCAAAGAGGTGCGGCTCGTCTCAAATTTGAACTGATTGCCGTCGTTAAGTTCAGAGCCGGGGATCTGCATAGTCATGCCGCCCGTTCCGATATTATAGGAATACGCTTCGATGGCGAGCTGGCCTGCGGTGATCTGGTTGCCGCTGTTGGTGATGCTGTCCGTGAACCACGCAAACGTGGTGCCGGCGAGCAGCCCCAAGCAGAGCAGAATGCTCACGATGCAAGCAGCGATGCACTTTCGTAATGCTTTCATATCATTCTCCTTTTCTTATTTTCCGATCGTCCGAGAGGGCTCGGGCGGATCATTCTGCCTTTGTCACGGTGTATGTATCACCGTCCGGCTGTATGGCATAGCCGACGGGGACGTATTGCGTGGGGTCAAATTCGTATGTTCCCCCATACAGGCGAACGGTGCCGCCTTTCGAATTGTCGATGCTGCCGATTTTGCCGCTCCCCGTGACGATGAGCGTGCCTTCAACAGCGATGCTTTGAATGGTCTTTTCGTTGAGATATAACGTTACGGTGCAGTTTTCGGGGACGGTGACGCTCTCTAAGTTGGCGGTGGGGGAGAGATACACTCTGCCGCCCGCTTGGCACTTTGCCGAAAAATCCTCTGCGGAAGAGACGTCTTGCACCGTCCAGTCCGCCGCGATGGTGTTTCCGCTATTGGTAACGGAGACGGAGAACCACGCGAACGTCATGCCGATGAGAAGAGCCGCACACATGATGAGCGTACTCACGCATGCGATGAGCGAGCGGGAAAACCATTTCATGTGCGCACCTCCCTGTTACGGCGTGACCTGCACTGCCGTGACGAGTATATCAAAGGATACCGAGGCATTCTGTGCCTCATTGTTGTCGTCGGAATTGATAAATTCCGCCTTGATGGTGAATTGCTTTAATTCCTGCGTGAGCAGCATGGTGCCGAGCGAAATGCTGCCCGTTTCGTCTGCTGCCGAGAGCGCAAAGCTCTCTTCGACGGCTGCATCTCCGGGGTTTTGCGCTTGGACGGTGATGCGGATCTGCTCCAACAGCGCTTCGCCGCCCGCGCTCATCTCGACATTGGTGAGCGAGACGCTCAGGTCATACGCCGTGGAAGAGCCCGCGTCGCGTACCTCGAACGTGCCGGTGCGGGTGATGCCGGGAACGGCGTCGTAGAGCTCGAACACCTTGCCTTCAAAGGCGCTCAGGTCGATCTCTTCCGTGTCGCTGTATGCGCCAAACGTGCCGTCCTCCGTGATGCGGATGCCCGTCATGTCCGTTTGGTAAAGGTCGATCTTCAGAGTGCCCGAGTCGATGTAGTGCTCGGTGTTGACCGAATCGCTGAACAGCGCAAACGTGGGAACGAGCAGTACCGTCACGGTGACGAGGATGACTGCGATCGCCGCAAGGACGATCTTGATGCGATCAGATAGTTTCATCTTGCCCTCCTTCGGGTGCAGAGCCGTCTCCTTCGCTTCCCGCTTCGGGCACATTTGCCGCGAGGGGCTGCTCCGTCATGCTTTCTGCGGGAACGAGGCGGTACGCCTTGCCCGCAATGTAGATGACGTCGCCCTGTATCGGGATGGTGCTGTCTGCGTCCTTTTGCTCATGCTTCTGTTTCACCAGGCGCACGAGCAGCACGATGAGCAGCACCATAAGCAAGAGCATTACGACGCACAGGATCCCCAGATACACTGCGATCCAGATGTTCAACTGCATTTTCTACCTCCTTTTGATTTTTTACGTTGATATTTCTCCGCCCTCCGCCGGGGGAACGTCGGTCAGCGTGAGGGTCAGATACACCAATGCCTCCAGCTGCTGTGCCTCGTTTCCCGTATCGAGCGGGAGCGAATACTCCACCTTCAGCAGGGCTTCTCCGTCAAAGTCCGTCCACAGCCCGCCCGCATCCGCAAGCGAGCCCGAATACAGCGTCTCCCCGTCTGCCTCTACTTTGACATGCAGAAAGGGGGCGAGACCGTCCTCGTCTCCCTCTTCAAAGGAGATGCCGAGGTATCCTTCCTCTCCCTTCAGCGTGTATTCGCACGTCCTGCTCTCGCCGGGCAGCATGTTCTCCGCCTCAAAGGCGAGGGATGCGCCCTCCCCAAGGTCGATGTGCGGGGGCTCCCATAACGCATACAGCACCGCAAGTACCCCCGTCAGCGCCGCAGGCACTGCCGCAACGAGTGCCTTGAGCACCCATTACTTTGTCAAAGCGCCCCTCCATAAGACGCTCAACGAGCAGGAGAGGGGGCTCATCGACGCCTGCCGCCACTGTTCCCCCGCGGGGCGGCAGCGCATCGTGGAATATGCGCACATGTGGCTGAAGGAATAGCGGCATTCTCGTGCGGCTCTATAAATTGGAATATCTCTTGGGCGCCGCGGCGGGAAATGTGGATATTTTTTCACACACCACGGCAGTGCGGACACTTGACAAAACGTACATATTGTGCTAAAGTACCTCCGAACGATCAAAAAGGAGGAATAGCATGAAACGCAGACAAGTGATGGCGCTTTGCGCCTCGATCATCTATCTCCTCACCTTGATCTTCTCGGTGAGTTTCATCGCCGCCCAAACCGACCACGAGCATATAAGCGGAGAGGACTGCATCATCTGCACGACGCTCCGCGACTGCGCCGAACGGCTGCATGCGCCCGACGCCGCCCCCAAGACGGGGGAGGACGGGCAGAGAAGGGGGGAATCGTTTGTCCTCTCCCTCCTTCCCGCCGTGCGCAGGAGAGACAGCCGCCGCGCAACGCCCGTGTCGCTCAGGGTGAAACTTACAAACTAACGCAACTCCACAAGGGAGCAGTCTAAGCATGACCTTCTTTCGGGAAGGGCCTTTTCGCGTGGGCCGCACCCTTGTTTTTTCATGCAATTTTGAGCATAATATCTTGAAAACAGGAGCTGTATTATGAAACGATCGTTCAAAAAAATCATAACTTTTCTCTGTCTTCTCACAGCGTCGCTCCTTGCCTTTTCGGGCTGTTCGACGGGGGAGGACGGAAAAAAGAACTATTCCTTAAACGAAAGCACCTTCTTTCTCGTCATGTCCAACATGCTCTACTTCCCCGAGCAGTATTTGGGCGCGTCCATCGACCTTGATTGCTTCGTCTATGAAGTCGAGGACGCCGTCACGGGCGAGCAGTATTCCTGCGGCGTCAGGAAGTGCTCCTCGGGCTACGGCTGCACCTGCGGGAACGATACCGTCATCGGGTTTATCCTCGACTATGACGGGGAAATCCCCGCGGCAAAAAACCAGAGCGCGGACAACGGCGACAAGACATGGATCCACATCGCGGGCAGTCTTGAAAGCGCCGAGAAGGTGTATGTCAGCGTCTACGCCTATCAGGATGGGCAGCAGACGGAGAACATCGAACAGATCTACTTTTACCGCTTCCGTGTCGATACCCTCCAAGAGATCGACGGCACGGGCCTACAGTATTACGTTACCAAATAAGGAGAAATCATGGCAAATACACATAAACTTTCCGCCTCGGAGCGCATCGCGCTGCGCAGGGCGGAGCAGGCGCGCGAGGAAAACCGCCAAAAATACGAGGCGGCGCGCAGCAAACAGAGGCCGCTCTTTGTCGGCATCTTTTTAGGAGCGGCGCTCATCGCGCTCATCACGCTCATTGTCACGCTCACTGCGGACGTCGTCTACATCGACAACACGGGCATGACGGAGGACGGCGGCAGGGAAGTCACCGTCGGCGGCATGGCGCTCTTAAGGGCACTCTTTTCAAACAACTTCTCTTCGGCGGAGTACGACAACCTCGCCGTTCCCTTCTACTACTACGCTCCCGCATGGTGCACGCCGCTCGCTGCGTTCACCCTGCTCGCCGTCATTGCGGGAGTGCTCTCCCTCGTCCTCTCGGCCGCGGCGCTCATTCAGGCGGCCGCAAAGCGGGAGTATGCCTTTTCGTGGTTCGCGCTCATCGGAACGGGGCTTAGCTTCCTCATGACCTGCATCGCCTTCTTCACGGCGCTCTCCATGAGCGGCAGCCAAATTCTGCCCGTCTATTGCGGCGGCAACCCGCAGTGCTCCATTCAGTCCGACCTCGTGTGGTGCTTCCTTCTCGGCATCGTCGCGCTCGGGGGCTGCATCTTTGCCCTCGTCGCCTTCCGCAAGATGGATAAGCTCCACCGTGCGGCATTCGGGAGGTGAGCCATGAAAAAACAATTTGCGCTTTCCCTCGCACTCTGCGCGTCGTTTGCGGCCGCATTCTGCCTTGCAGGGTGCGGAGAGGGGAACAAGGCGGAGGGCCTTTCCATCGTCTGCACCACCTTCCCCCAATATGACTGGGTGCGCACCGTCACAAAAGGGGATGACTCCGTCGATTTGACCATTCTCGAGACGACGGGGCAGGACCTTCACAACTTCCAGCCCTCGGCGGCGGACATCGTCAAAATCTACGAGTGCGACCTCTTCGTCTATGTGGGCGGGGAGTCGGACGAATGGGCGGAGGAAGTGCTCGCTTCTCCCTCGTCCAACCCCGACCGCGTGAACATCGACCTTTTAGAGACGCTGGGCGAGGGGGCGCTCTATGAAGAGGAAGTCCCGGGCGCCGAGCATGATGAAGGGCATGAGCACGTCGAGGAGCTTGACGAGCACGTCTGGCTCTCCCTAAAGAACGCCGATGTCTTCGTAAACGCCATCACGGATACGCTCTGCGAGCTCAACCCCGACTGCGCCGAGCTCTACCGAAGCAATGCCGAGGCATACTGCTCGGAGCTTTCCGCGCTCGACAACGAGTATGAAGAGATGGTCGCCTCTGCCGAGCGCACCACGGTGCTCTTCGGCGACCGCTTCCCCTTCCGCTATCTTGCCGAGGACTACGGCCTCACCTACTACGCGGCGTTCTCGGGCTGTTCCGCCGAAACGGAGGCGAGCTTCTCCGTCATCACCACGCTTGCAAAGGCGGTGGACGAGCACGCCCTTCCCTGTATTCTCATCTTGGAGACGTCCGACGGGGGCATCGCCGAGCAGATCAAAAACAATACTTTGACCAAGGACCAGGAGATCCTCGTCATCAACTCCATCCAGTCGGTGACGGCCTCTCAGATCGAGAGCGGCGCAAGCTACCTCGCCCTCATGCGCAGCAATCTTGACGTGCTCGAAGAGGCGCTCAATTAGGAGGCGGGGCATGGAACTTTTAAAATGCCATGACCTCTCCCTCGGCTACGAGGGCAAGGCGGTCGCCGAACATATCTCCTTTACGCTCTCAGAGGGCGAGTACCTGTGCATCGTCGGCGAAAACGGCAGCGGCAAATCGACGCTCGTCAAGACGCTTCTAAAGCTGCAGCCCCCGCTTTCGGGCAGCATCGAGCGCCTTCTCCCCAAGGACAGCGCCATCGGGTATCTCCCGCAGCAGACGCCCGTGCAGAAGGACTTCCCCGCCACGGTGGAGGAGATCGTGCGCTCGGGCTTCCTCGCGCGCAGCCGCCTCCGCCCCTTCTATACGAAGGAAGAGCGCGCCCTCGCCGAAGAAAAGATGGAGCGGCTGGGCATCACGCACCTCAAAAAGCGGTGTTACCGCGAGCTCTCGGGCGGGCAGCAGCAGCGCGTCCTTCTGGCGCGGGCGCTGTGTGCAACGGGAAATTTATTGCTATTGGATGAACCCGTCGCGGGGCTCGACCCCAAGGTGACCGCCGAGATGTATGAGCTCATCGCCGCTCTCAACCGCGAGGACGGGCTCACCGTCATCATGGTCTCGCACGACATTTCGGCAGTCCTCGAGTACGCCACGCACATTCTGCACGTGCTGCACGGCAGCGCCTTCTTCGGCACGACGGAGGAGTACAGGGCAAGCGAAGTGGGCAAGCTCTTCGCAAGGGGGGAGTGCGCATGAACGTCATCAGCTTTCAGGAGTTTCTCGAGTTCTTCAACTTCCCCTTCGTGTGGTACGCGCTCATCATCTGCGTCTTGACGGCGCTGTGCGCGGCACTCTTGGGCGTGACGCTCGTTTTAAAGCGCTTCTCCTTCATCGGAGACGGCCTCTCGCACGTCGCATTCGGCGGGCAGGCGGTCGCAGCCGTCGTCGCCGTCCTCATCGGGCACGCGTTCGACTTCAACGATACCTTCATCGTGCTGCCCATCACCGTCATCGCCGCCATTCTGCTGCTTAAAACAGGCGGGCGCAAGACCAAGCTCAACGGCGACGCCACGCTCGCGCTCATCTCCGTCTCTTCGCTCGCGCTCGGCTACCTCATCTACAGCTTTTCGGATGCGGGAAACTTGGCGGGCGACGTCTGCACCACGCTCTTCGGCTCTTCCTCCATCCTCATGGTGAACGAGACCGACCTTTATACTTGCATCGGGATGAGCATCGCCGTCATCCTCGTCTATATCCTCTTTTATAATAAGATCTTCGGCGTCACCTTCGACGAGACGTTCGCAAAGGCCACGGGCGTCAAGACAGAGGCATACAACCTGCTCATCGCCGTCGTCATCGCCTTCATCATCGTGCTCGCGATGAACCTTGTGGGCTCGCTCCTCATCTCGGCGCTCGTCATCTTCCCCGCGCTCTCGGCGATGCGCGTCTTTAAGAGCTTTAAGCTCGTCGTCCTGTGCTCCGCCGTCGTCTCCGTCGTCTGCTCGGTGCTGGGCGTACTGCTCTCCATCTGGCTCTCGACGCCCGTCGGCTCGACCATCGTCGCCATCGACCTCATTGCCTTCCTCGCCTTCACTCTGGCGGGAAAACTGCGCGCCCGCGCATAACTTGCTGTTGGACTTTGAATATTGCTATTGGTTCAAACATGCCGCTCTCTTCGGAGGGCGGCATGTTGTTTTGAAGGGAATTTTCGTTTTGGCATGACAATTTCGCAAAATATCGGACGCAAACACAATACTTTCATAGAGAACGGGTGTATGATATTTTCACAAAACGAAACATTCTCGCAGCCCGCCGCAAATGGGGGCTCGCGGGCGGATGAAAGGGAGGGTAAAAAATTGGCATCAAAGGGAATGTTTTCTTCAAAATTCTTTGATTCAAAGATCACCTCGGCGAATGTCGGCGCGAAGGAAAAGTGGCTCGGGTATCTTTTAGGCCCCGCAGGCGCCATGCTGCTCACGGGCATCATCGGCACCTACTGCAACCGCTTCTATACCGACGTCATGCAGGTGAGCCACCTGTGGGGAGGGGCGTTCCTCGTCATCTTCCCGCTCGTCTCCAAGATCATCGACGCCATCACCAACGTCATCATGGGGCGCATCATCGAGCACACCAAGAGCCGTCAAGGGAAGGCACGCCCGTGGCTGCTCATCGCCGCTCCCCTCATGGTCATCACGGCGATCTTAATGTTCACGGTGCCCAATGCGAGCGATACCGTCAAGGTCGTATGGATCTTTTTGAGCTATAATTTGTTCTATTCGTTCGCCGTCACCATCTATTCGATGAGCAAGACGATGATGGTGCCGCTCTCCACCCGAAACGTGCGCCAGCGCGACAGCCTTGCGATGTTCAACAACCTGGGCGAAGCGATCGCCCCCGGCCTCTTCAACATGATGCTCTTCCCCATGATCTTCCTTCCCTGGATGGGCGTCAATCAGGGCCGCTGGATCACCATCATGGCCATCATCTCCATCGCCGTCATCCCGCTCGTCATCCTGCAGTACTACTTCACGAAGGAGCGCGTGACGGAAGAGGCAAGGCTGATGGCAACGCAGGGAACCGTCAAGGAAGGCGTTCCCATGGCAAAGCAGGTCAAGGCATGCTTCTCCAGCCCTTACTGGGTCATTATCATGACGGTGTACCTGCTTTACCAGTTCTTCAACTGCATGTATAACGCGGGCGCGACGTACTACGCCGACTGGGTGCTGGGCTCCTACAACGACGGCATCACCATGACGTTGATGTCCGTGGTCGGCTACTTCCCGATGGGCCCCGGCATGTTCCTCATCCTGCCGCTGTGCAGAAAGTTCGGCAAGCGCAACATGATGATGATCGGCGCGTTTATCGCCGTCGGCGGCAGCGTCTTGGGCTGGCTCTTCCCGCACAACCATGCGGGCGCGCTCATCGGCCTTCTCATCCGCTGCATCGGTACGCTTCCCAACCTCGTCCTCATGAGCATGGTCGCAGACGCGATGGACCACGTCGAATGGAAGAGCGGGGTGCGCGCGGACAGCTTCATGGCGTCCGTCTACACCGTCATCGGCACGCTCGTCGCGGGCTTTGCCGTGAGTATCTTCAACATCGGCATCTCGGAGTTCAACTATCAGGCGCCCATCGACACCTCCACCGGTGCAGAGCAGGTTGTGCAGAACCCCGCCATGCAGAGCTACTTCTCGTTCATCGCCTTCGGACTTCCCGCCATCATCTTCGTCATCGTCGCCGTGCTCATGATCTTCTACAGGCTTGACAAGAAGCTTCCCAAGATGCAGGCGGAGATCGTCGAGCGCCGCAAGGCGGAGGCAGCTGCGAAGGGCATCGAATACGTCGACCCCGAAGAGGCAGCCCGCATCGAGCAGGAAGAGCATGACCGCATCGCCGAGGAAAACCGTATCAAAGAGCTTCGGGCCAAGTGCGAAAAGAAGGGGCTCGACTTTGAGACGGAGAACACGAAGTACCTCACCGCCAAGCGCGAGAGGGAAGAGGCGTACCTCAAAAAGCAGGAAGAAAAGAAGCGAAAGGCCGAGGAAAGGGCGGCAAAGAAGCGCAAATAAGCACGAATCACGCAGAAACGGGTCCTACGGGCCCGTTTTTCGCTGCGAATTTCCAATCTTACGGCGGGCGGCGGCCTTCTGTAGGGAAGTTTTGTGGCAGGAATATGATAAAATAGTGACAGTAAATGCCGACAAACTCTTGACATGGAAAACATTCTAAAGTAAAATAAAAGTACATAATTTGGGGATGGCTGCACTTTTTTATAGTGCGGGCGGCGGGCTGCCGTCAAAGTTCCCGCGGCTGCGCCCGCATGCGGGTGCGAAAGGGGATAGAATGTTATTTTTTTGGAGTGCATGGTTTGCGTCGGGCCTCATATTGGTACTCGTGTTGGCGGGAACGCTCATCCCGTATCTTTGGATGCGCGCATACGCCGCCCTTCACCCTGTGCGGGACCGCGGCGTCTCCGTCGGCAGCACCAAGGTCAGCTGCTCCGTTGCGTACGAAACGGCAGAGCCCGTCTCGCCGATCATGGGCCGCTATGTCCTCACCCGCGGCATCGGCCTGAACGAAACGAACTTCGTCGGCGAGTGGCAAAACCCCGTTGCAGCCGCGGAGTTCGGGCTCGTCGCCTACGGCAAAAACGGTGTTCCCTGCGGCGTGCTCCGCATCCGCGAGCCCGGGGATAGCTTCCGCCGCTTCACCCATCCCGTCACTTTGCCCGAGGAGACGGCGTACGTCTCCGTCGCCTATTGCCGCACGCGGGCGAACAGCGCAAGATGTTCGGAACGCTCGCTCACATTCTGGATCTGGGCGTGCCTGTTGAGCCTTGCCGCCGCAGCGGCAGCGGGCATCCTCATCGGGTGTTCCATGCGCTTTGCGGAGGCGGTCGCCTTCGAAGCGCTCGGCTACACCTCCGTCCTTCCCGTCGGCGGGGCGGTCGCGGCGGTCGTCTCCCTCATGGCGGGCATCCCGCTCCTTGCGGGTGCGGCAGACCTCTACGCCCGTCCCTATCTTCGCCGTGCCCTCGCATGGCTCAAAAGCCGTACCGACGGGGTACGCGGCAGATATCAATTATTCCGGAAGCGTGTACGCGCAGGCAGCCGCAAGACGGCATTTTTCCTGCGGACACGCTTTTGTGCGCTTCAGAACATGTTGGCGGGGGGAGGCGCGCCCAAGCCGCCTCGGGAGGATGACGCCGCCGAAGGAGGGGAACAGCCTTGAATGAGATAAAACCGGCACAGCTGCCGCCCGCAGACTTCGTTACCGTCGAAAATGTCGAGGTCAAGAGCGGAGGGGGCAGGCAGGGCGCGATCGTCCGCGTGCGCAATGCGTGCGACTTCACGGTGAGCGGCGTATGCCTCAGCCTGAGCGAAAAGATGCGCGGCAACAAGCGGGACTATCTCCCGATGGTGGAAGTCGCAGGCCTTTGTATCGCCCCCGGGGAGGAAGTCACGCTCCCGCCCATCGCCATCCCTCCCAAGTGGAAGGATGCGGAGGCAGAGCTTTTATTCATACGGGCGGGCGATGCCGTCTGCCGCCTTTTGGAGGACGGCACCATCGAGCGTACATACGGCACCCTTCCGCCCAGGGAGCATGCCAACCACTTTGGGAAGCCGCCGAAGCGCAACCGCATCGCCTTTTGCAGAAAGACGGCGATCGTCACGGCGATCGTCTCCGCCGTCCTCATCTTCGGGCTCGGCCTTCTGGGGCTGTTCGTCGCGGAGGCGGGAAGAAATGAGGGGCGGCAAGTGCCCGCTGCGCCGCCCGAACACATCGCTGCAGTCAATATACAAGGGGATATAGAGAGAATATGATAAAACATTCGAGTATCATCGAGAGGCTCTCCCGCCGCCAGAAGGTCGCCCTTCTGACGGAGCAAAAGAGCCTTTCGGATGCAAACATCAACCTTGCGGGCGTGCCCTCCGTGCGGCTTGCATCGCTCGAGACGCTCATGGAGACGGCGGGGTTCCCCCCGTGCGAGAATATGGCGTGCTCGTGGGATACCGCCCTTGCCGAACGCACCGCGCTCGCCCTTGCTGCACCCGCACGCGGCGTGGGGGACAACGTCATCATAACGCCCGACCTCAAGTGCGCGGTCAACGCCTATCGGGGCGGCCTCTCCGAAGATCCCCGCCTGAACGGCGCCCTCGGCGCTGCGATGGCGCGCGGCATCCACGCTGCGGGGGCTGCCTGTGCCCTCTCGCGGGCTGCCCTCTCGGGGGAGGATATCGCTCCCCTCGACGAAACGCCCGACCCGCTCGCCATGGAGACCTTCGTGTACGCCCCCTTCCGCTATGCGATGGGGGAGGAGCCCTTCGACGCGGCCGTTGCCACGCTGCGCCGCGCCCCGGGCGCATACTACGATGCAAATACCGAACTCTTCCGCGCCTCGCAGGAGGGGGCGTTCGGGGGAGAACTCTTCGTGTTCGCCGAGGACCTCTCGCCGGACATCGACTACCATACCATGCTCGCCCGCGGGACCTGCATCGGCGGGGCGGCCGTCTCTTTGGACCGCGCCATCGGCCGGTATGAACACCTCTCCGCCTCTTTCCATGCGGGCGGGGCGAGCGAGCGCGAACTCAGCGGCGCCGTCGGCGACGGCTCCGCCATCTCCATGCAGTCCGTAAACGAGGCTGTCGACAAAACGGTGGAATTCGCCCTCTCCGTGCGTGCCCGTCAGGCGGGCGGCAGGACGGCGGACATCGAAAAGGAGGCGCGGCGGGCGACGGAGGAAAGCTTTGTCCTTCTCAAAAACAGCGGCGTCCTTCCCCTCAAGGAGGGTACGCGCGTCGCCGTCATCGGGGAGGCATATCCCGCCTTCCCGCAGGGGGGCGCCCTTCCCCTCATCGGACAGGCCGGGTTTGAGGCAGAACCTGCCGCACGGCTCGCCGCCGAGGCGGACGCCGTCGTCTGTTTCCTGCATCCCGCGGAGGGGGAGCGCCGTTCGCTCGCCCTTCCCCCCGAAGAGCTCGCCGTCATCGAGGCGCTGAACCGCTATAAACGCAAGCTCATCGCCGTGGTGACGGACACCCTCCCGCCCGACTGTTCCTTCGAGAGCAGTTTTGCCGCCGTCCTTCTTGCGCCCCCGCGCGGCAAGTTCTGCGCCGAGGCGCTCTCCGCCATCCTTTCGGGCAGAGAGGAGCCCACGGGCAGGCTCACGCGCACCTGCCTGTCCTCGCCCGACGCCTTCTTCCGCACCCTTCGGGAGGATAAGCGCGCCGGCCGCATCAAAACGGGGGCATTCATCGGCTACCGCTATACCGAGACGGCGGGCGTGCGCGCGCGCTATGCCTTCGGCCACGGGCTGGGATATACCCGCTTCTCCTACTCTTCGCTGCAGATCGAGGCAAACCGCGTCACCTTCACACTCAAGAACTGCGGCGACCGCGACGGCACGGAGGTCGTGCAGGTGTACGTCGCCCCGCCCGACGCCCTCTTCCCCGTTCCCAAGAGGCAGCTCTGCGCCTTCCAGCGCGTATTCCTTCGCGCCGGGGAATCGCGGCAGCTCACGGTCAGCCTCCCGCCCGATGCCTTCTCCGTCTACGACAGCGCTTCCCGCCTCAGCGAGGCCAAGGCAGGCGTCTATGCCGTCTATGTCGGGGCTTCCGTTTCCGACGTCCGCCTGCGCGGCGTGCGCCTCGTGGAAGGTGCGGAGGCGGAGCGGTCCCCGGAGGGATATTCCGACTACTTCCGCGAATACAGCAACGTTGCCCGCGGCTTCTCGCTCAAGGGAGGCGTCACCCGCTCGCTCGCCCTCAGGCTGGTGCGGGGCATCTCGCTGGGCGTGCTCATCCTCATGCTCCTTCTTGCCGTCATCACGGGGGCATCTTTCCTCTCGGACGGCAACTTTACCGAGTCCGAACTCGTCACCACCATCGTATTCCTCGGCATCGCCGTCATCGCCGCGATCGTCTTCGGGCAGGAGGCGCAGGCCTTTAAGCGGCGGATCAACGAAGAGGCGCTCCTGAGGCGCAGCATCCTCTTTGCTAACGCCACCGAGCGCAAAGAAAGCGCCGATGAGGGAAAGGAAGAAGATGCGCCCGAAGCACCCGCGGAGGACGGCGGGCCGGACGAACCGCGCTACTTCGACAAGAAATTCACCTTTGCCGCGATCGCCGCGGAGCTGAGAAGGTTCGCCGCCGAGCGGGGCGTCCTCCTCTCCGGACGGGAGGTGAGCGACATGCTCGCCGCCATGAGCTCCGCCCAGCTCATCATCTTCCCGGGCTATCCCATGGAAAAGCTCAACGCGCTTGCACGCGTGCTCGCGGAATACTTCGGCACCAAGCTTTGGGCGGACGATGCGACCGAGACGGAGTCACCCTTTCTCCTCCGCAGGCCGTTTGAGCGGCAGGAAACAGACCTCACGGGCGCCATCCGGGAGGCGGAGGAAAAGCCTTCGCTCATGCACCTCGCCCTCATCCGCTATCAGGGGGAGGAAGGGCTTTCGGAATTGCGTTCGGTGCGCCGCATCGGGCATGCCCGCCTGCTCTCGGAGGGCAGACCCTCGCAGAGGCAGGACCTCACGCCCCCCAACCTCTGGGTATTCGTTGCGACGGACGGCTGCCCGCTCCCCGAAGAGATCACTAGCATAAGCGCCGTGCTCTCCCCCGTTGTGGAGCTTACTTCCCCGCTTGAGGAACGCACGCTCGTGCGCCCGCTGGGGAGCTATCAATTCTACAATCTCTGCGCCTTCGTGCGCGATCAATTCCCCCTGCACGAGGGGTATTGGAAGAAACTCGACCGCCTCGAGGCCCGCCTCGGGAGCGAGGATGCGCCCTGCCGCTTCGGCAACCGCGCCTGGACAAAGCTCGAGATGCACGCCTCCACCTACCGTGCCTCGGGCGGGGAAGAGGACGACGCGCTCGATTCTGCCATTGCGGCGGAGCTCGCGGCATCCATTGCCCCCCAACTTGCCGCCGCCGATGAGGAGGAGAACGGCGCAGTTATACTCGAAGAGATCCTCGGCAGGCAGGCAGACTGCTGCCGCAGGGTCCTCAGGGCACTCAGCCAAGCATCCGAAAACAGGGAGGAATAAGCGTTATGGATTTTCAGCAGTTTTTAGAGGAGATCACCAAGCCCGGGTATATCATCGCCTATGTCGTCATCATTGTCCTCATTCTGGTGGCGGTCGTCGTTTTAGTCATGCTCAACGAGCGGCGCCTGCGTGCGGCAGCGCAGCGTATGGACCGTGCCGCACGGAAGGTGGAGGAAGCGCAGGAGGAAGTGGAGGAAGAGGAGGCTCCCTCCCGCTTCTCCATGCTCAAGGAGTATGACGAACACCCCAAGCCGCCCGCACCCGCGCCCGTCGACATCTCTTTAAAGGAGCTGTGCGAGGAATTCCGCATCTTTGCCGCGGGGAAGCTGGGGCTCTTTTACGACATTTCCGCCATCCGCGAGTTCATTGCAGGCCTCGCCGTGTCGCATATCCTCATCCTGCAGGGCATGTCGGGCACGGGCAAGACGTCGCTCGCCTACGCCTTCGGCGAATTTATCGGCAATCCCTCCGCCATCATCCCCGTGCAGCCCATGTGGAAGGAGCGCACAGACCTTTTAGGTTACTACAACGAGTTCACCAAGCACTTCAACGAGACGCTGCTCCTTCAAAAGATGTACGAGGCAAACGGCAGGGAGGAGATGTACATCGTCATTCTGGACGAGCTCAACATCGCCCGCGTCGAGTACTACTTCGCAGAATTTCTCTCTATGCTCGAGATCCCCAATCCCGAGTCGCGCTATCTCGACGTCGTCTCCGACCGCATCGAAGGGGACCCCAAGGACCTCAAGAACGGCCGCATCCGCCTGCCCGAGAATATGTGGTTCATCGGCACGGCGAACAACGACGACTCTACGTTTGCCATCTCCGATAAGGTGTACGACCGTGCGATGGTCTTGAACCTCGACAAGAAGTTCGAGCCCTTCCAGGCGTCGGGCAGCCGCAATGTGCCCCTTCGGGCGGAGCAGTTCAACGAGCTTGCTGCGAAGGCCGTCGAGGAGCATCCCGTCAGCGAGGACAGCCTCGAAAAGCTGCAGAAGCTGGACGGCTATCTCATCGAAAAGTTCCACCTCACCTTCGGCAACCGCATCATGCGCCAGATCCGCGCCTATCTTCCCATCTACGTCGCCTGCGGCGGCGAGGAGATGGACGCCCTCGACGACATCATCGCCAAGAAGGTGTTCCGCAAGTTGGAGACGCAGAACGCGGCCCATGTGCGCAGCGAATCGCAGGCGCTCATCGAATATATCGACAGCATTTTCGGCGAAGACCGGATGCTCCTGTGTAAGGAGTACGTCCGCAGGATCGCCGCGGCCATCTGAGGACGGAGGTCACTATGTCTCGAACGGACGTATTATTCCGCGCCTATACCGAGTACCTCAAGGTGCTCGAGGGCGAACACGACCGCGAGTGCACCGCGCTCAGAGAGGCGGCGGTCAATGCCGAGAGCCGCGACAGGATCCGCCGCATCGGCTATACCTGTCATATCTCGGAGGACTGGGTGGAGGCGATCGACAGGGGGCTCGTGTTCATCGGCAAGGCCATCGACGAGGAACGGCAGTTCATCCGCTCCGTCGGCGAAGTCGACCCCATCGAAAAGGTCAAGCGCGTCTCGCGGGAGTCGGTCGAACACCTCGCGCGGCACAGCAATCTTTTAACGCGCGAACGCGAGGACGGCGAGCTCGTCCCCGAAAAACTTTATACCGTCGAGCGGCTGAGCAACTTCGCCGTGTATGAGAACAGGTTCCTCTACATGGTGCTCTGCCACCTGCGCGACTTCATCTCCGTCCGCTACAATGCTATCGTCAAAAAGACGAACACCTACCGCGGCGAGGCGGACATGAAAAAGACGTTCACGCAGGGCAAGACGACGCTCTCCTATGAGCTGTGCCTTCGCGAGACGCGGCCGGACGACCCCGTCCTCCGCGAACGCAGCGATGCCATGAAGGAGCTCGAGCGCGTCGAGCGGATCCTGCGCGCCACGCTCGCCTATCTCCGCACGCCGCTCATGATGGAAGTCGCCAAGGCGGATAAGCTCAAGCCGCCCATCACCAAGACCAACGTCCTGAGGATGGACAAGAACTTCAAGGAGGTCGTCGCCCTCTACGACTACATCTCCTCCTACCCGGGGGACGGCTATACCATCGAGGAGGAAGTCGTCGAGGCGGACACCGCCGACAGGCGCATCGCCGCCGAGTTCGTCGAGCCCGTGCTCCTTCTGTCCTTTTTGGGGTACGAGTACGGGTTGGAGCTTCGGAAGGAGCTTCGCCGCAGGTACGAGGAGGAGAACTTCCGCCGTGCAGAGGCGGAAAACCGCAGGCGCGCCAGGGAGCTCGAGCGCATGCGCCGCCGTCTGAAGGAGGAGGGCACCTCGCCCGATGAGTACATCCTCCTGCTCGAAAAGCAGGTGGTGGAGCTCGGACGGGAGCTCGACCGCATCCGTGCGCTCGAGGCGGAGAACATAGAACTCAAACAGCAGGCACTGGCGCTCGCCGAGGAGATGGAGGCGCTCGAAAAGGCGCACGCCGAGGAGGTCGCGGAGCTCAAACAGGCGCACGCCGAAGAGGTCGCGGGGCTCAACGGGCACATCGCGGAGCTTGAACAGGCACACGCCGAGGAGATGGAGGCGCTCAAACAGGCGCACAGCGAAGAGGTCGCGGAGCTCAACGGGCACATCGCGGAGCTCGGCCGCGAGATGGCGCAGGAGGCTGCCGCTCACGCCGAGGCCCTCGCAGAAGTCAACCGCAGGAAGGAGGCGGAGCTCGGCCGCATCCTCTCCGACCGCGACAACGCCGTCCGCAAGGCAAACGAGCGCGTTCAGGAGACCAACCGGATGCTTGAGGACAGGGGGCGCGAGCTTGAGGAGCTCGAGCGCAGAAGCGCGCTCGACAGGGCACGCCTTTTGGCCATCCGCAAGGAGCATGGTCTTCTGACGGACGCCGACGACTACACTTCGGAGGAAGCGTTCGGCGAGCTCGAGCACGAACTTGAAGTGCTCACCTTCTACGCCCGCGGCGAGTGGAAGACCGCAAAGCAGATCCTGCGCCGCGAACTGAAGGACGATATCAAGGAATTTTTCGCGCAGAAGTTCAGGAAAAAGCCCAAGGAAGGGGAGCCTAAGCCCCCTTCCGGCATGCCGCCCGCCTCGGAGGAAGAGGCGGATGAAGGCGGCGGCGAAAGGGCGGAGGAAGCGCTTTCGGGCAGCGAGGCGGCGGATGAGACGTCCGCGGAGGAACGCAGATGACAAGCAGAGATTATTTGTTTGAAACTCCCGCAGCCATGGGGAAGACCAAGAAGAAAAACGGTCTTGCCATTTTCCTCATTGCCCTCACCCTTCTCATCGGCGGAACGCTCATCGGCGTGCTCGTCTATCTCAACCTCGAGGGGCACTTAGAGCCCCTCATGGAGGAGCTGCGCACCTTCCTTTCCCGTTCCAAATTTCTCTCCGTCATGGCAATCGTGTGGATGATCGCCATCCCCGTGCTGCTCATCGCATTGCTCGTCCTCAACAGCGTGCGCCGCAAGCGCTTTCAGGAGATGTCCTCCATCTGGCGCAGGGCGACCGCCCTTCTTGCGAAACAGGAGGCAGAGGAACGCGCCGCCGCGCAGGAGAAGGCGGAAGCGCTGCCCGATCCGCGCTTTTCCGCCCTCAGGCGTCTGGACAGCGGGGGAGGCAGGGAGAACCGCACCACCGCGGGAGCGAACGTAAAGACGCTCAGGGAGCTTTGCGACCGCTTCCGCAACTTTGCGGCGGCAAAGCTCGGGCTCTACTATTCCATCGATGACATCCGCGCCTTCATTGCGGGCATGGCGGTCTCGCGCGTGCTCATCCTGCAGGGCATGTCGGGCACGGGCAAGACGTCGCTCGCCTACGCCTTCGGGGAGTTTTTGGATAATCCCTCCGTCATCGTGCCCGTCCAACCCATGTGGAAGGAGCGGACAGACCTTTTGGGCTACTACAACGAATTTACCAAGCAGTACAACGAGACGCTGCTCCTGCAGAAGATGTACGAGGCGGACAGGAGCGACCTCTTTTACATCGTCGTTTTAGACGAGCTCAACATCGCCCGCGTCGAGTACTACTTTGCAGAGTTTTTGTCCCTTCTCGAGATCCCCGACACGGGGTCGCGCTATCTCGACGTCGTGCCCGACGTTTGGGTCAACGACCCCAAGAACCTTGTGAACGGGCGCATCCACCTGCCCGACAACATGTGGTTCATCGGCACGGCAAACAACGACGACTCCACGTTTGCCATCTCCGATAAGGTGTACGACCGCGCCATGATCATGGACCTCAACAACAAGGCAGACCCGTTTATGGTCGACGAGGATGCCCCCGTCGGGCGCGTCGCGTTCACCGCCGAGCACTTCCGCGCCATGGTTGCGGAAGAGGAGGAGTGGTTCGAGATCACGGCGCGCAACAAGAGCCGCTTGAAGGAGCTCGACGAATACCTCATCGAAAAATTCCGCATCACCTTCGGCAACCGCATCATGCGGCAGATCAGGAGCTACATCTCCGTCTATGTCGCCTGCGGCGGCGAGGAGCTGGACGCCCTCGACGACATCCTGAGCAAGAAGGTCATGCGCAAGCTTGCCGCCCTCAATGCCGCCTATGTACGCAGCGAGGCGGAGGCGCTCTCGCAGTTCCTCGACGACCTCTTCGGCGACGACAGGATGGTGCGCTGCAAGGACGCCATCAGGCGCATCGTGCAGAACGGATAGGAGAAGAGTATGAAATTACGCTCAAAATGGCTGTATGCATTCGGAACGATGATCCTTCTCATCGTGGCTATCTTAATGTCCATTTTCGGGATCCTGATGCTCCTTGCCGACCCGCCCGATGACCTCGATATCGACATCGGCATCGACATTACCATCGGCGGCGAGTTCGGCATCGGCGGCCTGCTCTGGGACCCTTCCGGGTTTGATCTTCCGAACTTTCAGGGGACTTCCGTGCTCTCCGTCTATTCCGAATCGTCCAATTATGTCTACTTCCGCGAGGGCAGCTTCGGCAACTATACGGGGCAGGGCTGGGCGGATGCCGAGAGCTATGCCGAGGCGATCGACGGCTACGGGATGCAGAATTCCACGTCCGACGTCCTCACGGCGGCGGACGGCAGCACCTACGGGCTGGACGTGGGCTTGCACGGCAAGACGTTCGCCTATCCCTACCATAACGTATTCGGGAGCGGCGAAGTCATGCAGGAGAGCGATATCCTCAACCAGGGCAACGCCTCCGCGTCCTATTCCGCCGAGTTCTACGACTATTACTATCAGCTCTCGGGGCTGCCCGAGGGAAGCCTGTCGGAGGACTGGGCGAACGCGGAGGAGCAGTACCGCGACTACGTCTACGACAACTACACCTACGTTCCCGCAAAGACACAGTCCTATTTTCAGGGCATCATCGACGAGATGGGTTTTCGGGCGGACGATCCCGACATCATCGCCCGCGTCACGTCGTATATCCACTATGCCGCGGACTACGATCTCTCCTATGACACCGCGCTCAACAGTGAGCCCGACGTCGCCGTCTCCTTTCTGAGCGAATACAAAGCGGGCAATTCCCTGCACTTCGCCTCGGCGACGACGCTGCTCCTGCGCTCCCTCGGCATCCCCGCGCGCTACACCGTGGGCTATGTGTGCCTCACCGAGGCGGGCGATGTCGTGGAGGTGACCGACTACGACGCCCACGCCTGGACGGAGGTCTATCTCGACGGCTTCGGCTGGGTGAACATCGATTCGACCAATCCCGATAACGGCCCGTGGAACGTGCCGCCCTTTGAGTTTCCCTTCGAGGGGCCCAAGGAGGAGCCTCCGGAAGAGATACCCCTTCGAAAGCCTCACCCCACGGGGCAGCTCATCTTCACCATCCGTTCGGATTCCACCGTCTACAGCTATCTCAAGGAGGGGAGCTACGGCGATTACACGGGCAGCGGCTGGGGCAAAGCGAGCGTCTACGGCGTCACGCTGGACGGCTACGGGCTGCAGAACAGCATGTCCGCCGCGCTCTCGTCGATGGGGGCGGGCACCTACAATGCCGAGGTGACGATGTACGTCTCGTCCTATCCCTACCCTTATCATACGGTGCTCGGGAGCAGTGAGGTAAGGCAGGCCGACGACGCCTTCAACCGGGGAGACTACTCCGTGCCGTATGAGGGCACCTTCTACGATTATTTCTACCAGATGAATGGCAGGCCATACGGCTCTCTCGGGAGCGAGTGGGCGGCGGCGGAACGGGAGTACCGCAGTTTCGTCTACGACAACTACCTCTCCGTGCCGAGTTCGACGCAGCAGTATCTGGAGTCCGTCATCCGGGAGGAGGGATTTGACGCCTACGATCCCGACGTCATCGAAGATGTGGCGGGCTATGTGCATAACGCCGCGGAACACAACGAGAATTACAGCAGCGCGCTCGACTATGAAGAGGATATCGTCGTCGCCTTCCTCCGCGACTACAAGGAGGGCGTCTGCCAGCACTTTGCCTCCGCAACGACGCTCATTCTGCGCACGCTGGGCATTCCCGCGCGCTACACCGTTGGGTATTCGTGCCGTACCGCAGCGGGCGAAGTCGTGGAAGTGACCGACTATAACGCGCACGCCTGGACGGAAGTCTACCTCGACGGGTACGGCTGGGTGCCCATCGAGTCGACGGGCTCGGGCAACGAAATGGGAGACTGCGAACTGCCGCCCATCGATTTCCCCGAAGAGCCCGAACCCGAACCTGAATACGAAGATTCCGGGGAGACGGTCAAGCTCGAAAAGCCCGACTATACGGACGAGGTCATCCTCTCCCTCTATTCGGAGGCGGAGGAATTCGGCTATTACCGCCATGCAAGCTACGGCGACTACACGGGCGACGGCTGGGGCAGCGTCTATGTCTATAACGAGACGATAGGCGGCTACGGGATGCAGAACATCATCTCCGATGCGCTCGCCAATGCGGGAACGGACGTCTACGACGTCGAAGTGACGCTGCACGGCTGGAAGTTCCTCTATCCCTATTACAACGTGATCGGGGAGGGCGGCGTCGTGCAGGGCAACGATGTCGTGAATGAGGGCGATGCTTACGCAAGCTACACGGCCTCCGTCTATAACTACGATTACAATCGGGATGGCACGCCCAAGAGCTATCCCTCCGTCGCATGGGCGGCGGCAGAGTCCGATTACCATGGCTTTGTCTACAAGTACTATCTGAACGTTCCCGATTCGGTGAGGGAATACTTTGAGTACATCATTTCCGAAGAGAACATCTCCGGTACTGTTTCCGGTATGATCCGGGACGTGCTCGATTACGTCGGGAACGCCGCCGAGTTCGATCGGGACTACGATGACGCGCTCGACGATGAGGAAGATGTCGTCCTCGCCTTCCTCCGTGAGTACAAGGAGGGCGACAGCCAGCACTTTGCCTCGGCGGCAACGCTGATGCTGCGTACGCTGGGCGTCCCCGCGCGCTATACAAAGGGCTGTGCCGCCACCACAACGGCAGGCGAAACGGTCGATGTGACGGACGAAGCGCAGCACGCCTGGGTGGAAGTCTATCTCAACGACTTCGGCTGGGTCGCTGTGGACGCAACGCCTCAGGAAGGAATTCCGGGCGGCGGCGGTGGCGGCGGCGGTGAAGGCGAAGGCGGCGGCGGCTCGGGCATCGGAAAGCCCCAACCCACGGGTGAGGTCATCTTCTCCCTCTACTCGGATGTGGAGGAATTCGGCTATTACCGGAATGCAAGCTTTGGCGACTATGCGGGCGATGGCTGGAGTCAGGCGAACGTCTACGGCGTTACGATCTACGGCTACGGCATGCAGAACACCGTCTCCGCGGCGCTCTCCTCATCGCGCGGAGACGTCTACGACGTCGATGTGACGCTCTATGGCCATGAGTTCCTCTACCCCTACTATAACGTGCTCGGCCTCAACGGTATCCCGCTGGGCAACGATGCAGTCAACGAGGGCGACCCGTTTGCATACTACACCGCCTCCGTCTATAACTACAGCTACGAGCGGGACGGCAGTCCACGCGGCACCCTGAAGGGCGTCTGGGCGGACGCCGAGGCAGATTACCGCACATTTGTCTATGAGAACTATCTCTCCGTTCCGGACGAAACGAGAGCGTATCTTGAAGAACTCATCCGCGCGGAGGGCTTCTCCGCCTCCGATCCCGACATCATCAACAAGGTGACGCAATACGTCAGAAATGCCGCGGAGTACAATGAGAACTACGACGACGCGCTGGACGGCGAAGAGGACATCGTCGTCGCCTTCCTCCGCGACTACAAGGAGGGCATCTGCCAGCACTATGCCTCGGCGGCCGTGCTCCTTCTGCGTACGCTGGGCATCCCCGCCCGCTATACCACCGGCTATGCCGCCTCCACGGAGGCAGGGGAGATCGTCAAGGTGACGGATAAGTCCGCCCACGCCTGGGCAGAAGTCTATCTGAACGGCTGCGGCTGGGTGGTCGCGGAGGCGACGCCCGAAGCGGGCATTCCCGATAACGAAGGCGAAGGCGGCAGCCCCGGCGGTGAAGGCGGCAGCCCCGGCGGTGAAGGCGGCGGTGAAGGCGAAGGACCGGGCGTTCTGGATACCAGCGGCGATCTCTTTCCGCCGGACGCCGAAGGCGGCGGATTGTTCATAGAGACTCCCGCATTCTCCATCTATTCCGATGTCGAACGCCGCGTCTATCTCCGTCTGATGAGCTACGGCGATTACCGCTCAAACGGTTGGAACAAGGCAGAGCGCTATGCAGCCACGGTAGACGGCTACGGCATGCAGAATTCCCTGTCCGTGCTGCTCTCCGAAGCGGATATGCCGACGTACAATGTCACGGTAGAGATCTATAATTCGCAGTTTGTCTTCCCGTACTACACCGTGCTCGGAAGCGGCGGCATCGTGCAGGGCAGCGACGTCACCGCTGCCGGCAGGACCGACGTGCCCTACAGCGCCTCCTTCTACGACTACAGCTATCAGGGGAACGGGCTTTTGGGCGGCTCCCTTTCGGGGGCGTGGGCGGCAGCCGAGCGCGCCTACCGCGACTATGTCTACGAGAACTACCTCTTTGTGCCCGATGAAACGCTCGCCGACCTCAGGGAGATCCTCCGCGGGGAGGGGCTCGACCCCGACGACCCCGACATCATCAACGAGGTCGCCGAGTATGTGCGGAACGCGGCGGCATACAATGGCGACTATAACGAGGGGCTCGATAAGGAGGGGGACATCACCGTCGCCTTCCTCCGCGACTACAAGGAGGGCGTCTGCGGGCACTTTGCCTCGGCGGCAACACTCATCTACCGCATGATGGGCATCCCCGCCCGCTATACCATCGGCTATTCCGTCGAGACAGCGGCAGGGGAGACAAAGGAGGTGCTGGCAAGTTCGGTCTCTCACGCCTGGGTCGAGGTCTACCTCGACGGCTATGGCTGGGTGCACATCGAAGTGACGCCCGACGAAGGACTGCCCGACGGCGAAGCGACCGAACCCGGCGGCGATGACGACGAGCGGCCCAAGTATAAGCTCACCGTCGAGAGCCCCTCTGTCCAAAAGGAGTACGACGGCACACCGCTCACGATGGCGGACGGCGGCGGGAGGGTCACCTATTCGGGCGAACTGCAGCCCTACCACCGCGTGGAGGCGGCCTTCACGTCACGCCTCATCCACGCCGGCACCATCAGCAACGACTTTGAGGTGAAGGTGTACGACATCCGCGACGGCAGCGACGTGACGAAGGAGTACGCCATCACCAAGGAGTGCGGCACGCTGACGATGACCCCGCGCGAGCTCGTCATCGAGACCTACTCCGCGCGGAAGGCATACGACGGCACTGCTCTTACGGGTTCAAGTTACGGACTTCGCGGCCTCGCGGGCAACGATGAACTGTCGCTGACCTTCACGGGCTATCAGATCGAGCGCGGCGTCAGTCTGAACACCGTCGGCGATATCGTCATCCGGAACGAGGACGGCATCGATGTGACGAAAAACTACTCCATCGAGGTGATCTATGGCACCTTGCTGGTGTATTGACGGAGAAAGCAATGCTCTATCAGGAATACAGGCAAAAGAATAAGGAGTGCATCGCATTTCTCGAAAAGCTCTGGAAGCGCCGCTTCTTCATCTTAGCGGGGTTTCTTCTCCTGCTTGCCATCATCGGAGTATTGCTCGGCATCACGGGCATCGTGGTGGGCGGGCAGTTCCCGGCATCCGTCACCTACGGCGATCCGCTCAACTTCAAGGCAAGCGCCATCTTCCGCGATGCAACGCTGGAATACCGCCCCGTTGGCGGCAATTGGTCCACCCAAGAGCCCACGCTCGTCGGGGAATACGAGGTGCGCGGCGTTTCGCGCGATGTCGTCGGCGGCAGGCGCTGCGGCGATCCTGCGAAGTTCACCATCGAGCCGAGGCCTGCCGAGGTCACGATCGTCGGAGAGTCGCTTGCGTACGGCGATACGCCGACTGTCTCCGCTCAGCTCGTGGAGGGCGACAGCCTGACGGGCGCCGACTTTTCCTACCGATGGCTGACCAATGGCTTAAGATGCGTCGTCACTGCGAACAATGCAGCCGCCTCCAACGAAGAGGGCGCCAACGTGACGAATTGCTACGCATTTACCTACAGCCAAAAGACGTTAGCCGTCACCCCGCGCGCCATCACGCTGCGTACGGCGGGCGCGGAGAAGGTGTACGACGGCACGCCGCTGACTGCGGAGGGGTACGACCTCGTCTCGGGCTCGCTCGCCTACAGCGACCGCATCCAAATGGACTTCTCCGCCCAAAAGACGGAAACGGGCTCGGCGGAAAACATCCCCGATCTCATCATCTGCAGCGAGGACGGGCAGGACGTCACGGAGTTCTACGACATCCAATGGGAGGCGGGCTCGCTCACCGTCACCCCGCGCAGCCTATCGCTCTCCTCTTTGAATGTGGAGCGCGTCTATGGCGACGCCTCTCTCGACGCCCCCGGGATCTGGGGCGGCACGCTCGTCACGGGGCATGCGTTCGTCCTCAAGGAGGACATCTCGGCGTTCGAACCGGGCAGCTATCCCTGCGAAACGCTCTTCAGCATCGTCGACGAAGCCGGTAAGGACGTCACCGGGAACTATGCGCTCAACTTCGGCGGTGCACAGCTCATTGTTTTGCCTCGTCCAATCACCGTCTGGACGGCCTCCCGCACCTGGATCTACGACGGGCTTCCCCACGGCACGGCGGAGGAGGGCGGTTACGGCCTCTCCTCGGAGTCTCCCTATCCGCTGCTCACAGGGCACGTTCTCTCTCCCGATCCCGAGAGTGAACAGCTCACCGACATCACCGATACCGAGACCGAGGTCGTCACCGTCGAAAACCCCCTTCGCCTTCGTATTCTGACGGAGGACGGGAAGGATGTGACGGGCAATTACGAGCTCACCTATTCCGAGGGCGAGCTGCGCATCAAGACGGAGATCATCATCACAGTGTATCACGGCAGCCGCGTTTACGACGGCACGCCGTTCACGGTCGGGCAGGGCAGTTATTCCATCGTCAAGCCGCCCGATGCGGACGTACAGCTCATCCCGAAGGGCCTTCCCTCCATCCTCGAAGTGGGGGAGATGTCCTTCGAACAATTTGCCGAGCTCGCGGGAAACGGGCAGAGCGGCGTCTCCGTCACCGACGTGAGCACGGGCGAAGATACCTTCCTCGAGAACCGTGTGCGCTTTGCAGCCGCGGAGGAAGAGCTGCCCGTTCTCAAAGTCGTGCCCCGTCCCATCACCGTCTGGACGGCCTCCCGTACCTGGATCCACGACGGGCTTCCTCACGGCACGGCATACGAAGGGGGCTACGGCCTTTCCGCCTCGTCACCCTACGATATGCCGCAGGGGCACTATCTCTCTCCCGACCCCGAAAGTGAGCAGCTCACGGAGATCACCGACACCGAGACGGAAGTCGTCACCGTCGAAAATCCCCTCCGCCTTTGTATCATGACGGAGGAAGGGGAGGACAGGACGCACAACTTTGACGTGACCTACGAGAGCGGGGAACTGCGCATCAAGAGCGAGGTCATCATCACGTTCTACAATGCCGTCTATCTCTACGACGGCACGGAGCGCTCCGTCGGTGAGGACGACTATTCCGTCATCAAGCCGCCCGATGCCGCCGTAAATGTGTATCATAACCGCATCCCCTCCATTTACGATGTGGGAAGCCTGACCATCGACGACATCAAGCAGGCCGATGAAAACGACGGGCCCATCGTTACCGTCTATCCCGTCGGCGCGGACGCCTATCCCGAAAACCGCGTGCGCTTCCGTGCCGCAGCGGAGGGTGCGCCCGTCATCGAGATATGCCGCCGTCCCGTCACCGTCACAACGGCCTCCGTCTCCATCTACCCGACGAGCCGGACGTTCTACGGGAGCTCGCTCGAGAACCCTTGGTGGATCTCCTTCGGCACCTCTCTTCTCAGCGGGCACCGCCTCGAGGTGGAAGTGACGGGCGTCCTCACAATGGACGAGGAGCAGGCGGAGAACACCGTCGGCGAATACCGCGTCCTCGACCGCAGCGGCCGCGACGTGACGCGCTATTACGATATCACCTTCGACTTGGGCACGCTCTCGTGGATCGGGAGCGAGTAAAAAAACAGGCATCCGAAGATGCCTGTTTTTTTTGTGCGGTCGGTTATCTGTCCTCGCGGAAGTAGGAAAGGCCTAAACTTGCGGGGGGCTGCGTCTCGCGGTTGCCGACGATACTCGTCACGATGAGGACTAAGATGGCGACGGCATAGGGGATGATGTCGATGAGATCTCTCATCTCGGGCAGAACATTGATGAAATCGCGGAGATTATACAGCGCACCGAAGAGGATGGAGCCGAGAATGGCGAGCGCGGGGCGCCACATCGTAAAGATGACGAGGGCGATGCACAGCCAGCCGATGCCCTGGATGACCGTTCCGTCATTCGAACTGACCAGTCCGTTCAGGCGGCACATGATGTAGGTGATCCCGCCGAGGCCTGCAATGGCTGCTCCTGCAATGATGGCGGTGTACTTATATCGGGTGACGTTGATGCCCACGGCGTCCGCCGTCGCGGGGTTTTCACCCACAGCCCGAAGGCTGAGCCCCGCCTTGGTGTGGCGCAGCACGACCGCCGCAGCGACGGCGATGACGATGGCAAGGTAGACCAAAGCACTTTGGCCGAGGAAGATTTCTCCGAACCACCCGAGGGAGTCTATTCCCGGGATGGTTGCATTGAAGAAGTTGAGGCCAGCCTGTGAAAGGTTTGTGTCCATACCTTCCGTCAGGACGGCTTCATCGAGGAAGAAAGCGGTGAAACCGCTGCCGAAGATGGTGCAGGCAAGGCCTGTCACGTTCTGGTTGGAGCGCATAGACACGGTGAGTACGCCGTAGATGCCCCCGAGCGCGCCCGCAAACAGCATGGCAAACAGGATGCCCATGAGCACGACGAGGAAGGCGTTGGGGGTGGGGGAGGCGAGATAGCAGAGTTTCACGCCGAAGCAGCCGCCCGCCGCACCCACGCACATGATGCCGGGGATGCCGAGGTTGAGGTGCCCCGATTTCTCGGTGAGGATCTCGCCCACGCAGCCGAGAAGAAATACTGCGCCGAATTCAATGGCGCTTGTAAAAAGCGGAATCATCTAATTGCCCTCCTTTTCGCCCCCCTCTTCGGGAAGGGGCGGCTCTTTGGATGTGGCCTCTCTGTCCTGTTCGGGTGAGGGTGTGTGCTTGGTTTTGCCGCCCGCAAAGCGCACGCGGTAGCGGATGAAGAACTCACAGCCGATGAAGAAGAAGTAGATGAGCCCGACGACGATATCCGAGAGCGCTTCGCTTGTGAAGCGGAAGTCGGAGCACACTGTTGACATGCCTCTGTCGAGGAAGATGATAAAGAACGATACGCCCGCCATGATGAGGGGATCGAACTTGCCCATCCACGCGACCATGATGCCCGTAAAGCCCATGTTGCCGTCCATCGTACTCGTGACATTGTGGTTGATGGCACCCGTCAGAACAAAGCCGACGAGGCCGCACAGCGCGCCCGAGAGGATAAGCGTGCGGATGATCACCTTCTTCACGTTGATGCCCGCATAGCGCGCCGTATTCTTGCTGTCGCCGATGAGGGCGATCTCATACCCGTGCTTGGAAAAGCGCAGATAGGCATAGATGACGAGGGTGACAATGGCAAAGATGAGGATGGTGAGAAGGCTCGTGCCCATCTGCCCCTCGCCAAGAGTGGGGAGCGCTCCGTCCGAGAGGGGAGGCATGGTGCCCGTCTGCGTCTCCGTTGAGGCGGAGATGAAAAACTTCACAAGGCATACTGCAATGTAGTTCATCATCAGGGTAAAGAGGGACTCATTCGTGTTGAAGAACGCCTTGAAGATGGCGGGGATGCCCGCCCAAAGGGCGCCTGCCAAGAGGCTTGAAACAAGCATCAAAAGCCACACGACGGGGTCGGGAAGCTTGCCGCCCAGGTATTTCATGCAGATGGCTGTCATGAGGCACCCCATCAGGATCTGCCCGTTGCCGCCGAGGTTCCAGAACTTCATCTTGAAGGCGACGACGAGCGCAACGGCAACGCCGAGCAGCAAAAAGGTGTTCTGCAGCAGCTGCCAGATCCTTCGCTCCGTGCCGAACGCCCCCTTAAAAAGAGAGCCAAAGAAGCCGAAGAAGCCCTGCGAATCGGGCGCCGCCGCCGAGATGAGGATGGCGCTCAAAATGAGCGCAACGAGCACGGCACCGACGCGGATGAGCATGCTCTTCCAAAGCGGCATGTGCTCGCGGCGGCTGATGTGGATAAACGGTTCCTTGATGTTTTTCATGCCTGTTCCTCCCCGATGCGGCTGTCCTTTGCAACGCCCATGGGTTTTCCCTTCTCCTCTTCGAGGTCGAGCGCGCCCGCCATCATCAGGCCGAGCTGCTCCTTCGAAGTCTTATCGGCGTGTACGACGCCCATCATCTTCCCGTGGCAGAGCACCATGATCTTGTCGCAGAGGGCAAGCATGACGTCGAGGTCCTCGCCGATGAAGAGGATGCCCGTGCCCGCCTCCTTCTGACGGTTCAAAATATCGTAGATGAGGTAGGAGGAGTTGATATCCAGCCCGCGCACGGGGTACGCCGTGATGAGCACGTTGGGCTCGATGAGGATCTCTCTGCCTAAGAGCACCTTCTGCACGTTGCCGCCCGAAAGGCGCCTCACGGGCGTCTCCGTCGAGGGGGTCACGATGTCGAGCTCGCTTATGACGCGCTCCGCCTCCGCCCGCGCCCGCTTTCTGTTCACAAACGGGCAGTGGCGGTCGAAAAAGGCGTCCGCCCTGTCCTTGAAGGACTTCCCTTCGGCGTTTTCCGGGGAATTCTCATCGGGAGCCTTTTCCTTTCTGCTGTAGCCGTGCTCTTGGTAATTTTTGAGCATCATGTTGTCGGTGATGGACATCGAGGGCGCAAGGCCCATGCCGAGGCGGTCTTCGGGGATAAAGCTCATCGCAACGCCGCGCGCCGTGATGGCACGGGGGGAGAGCCCCAGAATGCTCTCGCCTTCGTGGTAGATGGCACCCGATTCCGCCTTTCTCAGTCCCGCGATCGTCTCGCACAGCTCCCGCTGTCCGCAGCCCGCAATGCCCGCAACGCCCAAAATTTCGCCGCCCCTTATAAAGAAGCTCAAATGTTCGATGGCGCGGCTGCCCTCGTCATTGTTGACGGTGAGGTCGCGAATTTCCAGAAGCGGCCTGTCCAGCTTGGGCGCGGGGCGCGCGATGTTGAGCGTCACCTTCTCGCCCACCATCATCTCGGTGAGGGCGGCGGGGCCGGTCTTTGCGGTGTCCACACAGCCGATGTATTCGCCCTTTCTAAGGACTGCGACGCGGTCGGAGATCGCCATCACCTCGTTGAGCTTGTGCGTAATGATGATGATGGACTTGCCGTCCGCCTTCATCGCCCGCATCACGGCAAACAGCTTTTCCGTCTCCTGCGGGGTGAGCACGGCGGTGGGCTCGTCGAGGATAAGGATATCCGCACCGCGGTAGAGCACCTTTACGATCTCCACCGTCTGCTTTTCCGAGACGGACATATCGTAGATCTTCTTCTTGGGGTCGATGTCGAAGCCGTACTTTTCGGCGATCTCCTTGACTTCCTCGTTGATGTGCGCGATGCCCTTGCTGCCCGTGCCGAGCACGATGTTTTGAGCGGCGGTAAAGATGTCGATGAGCTTGAAGTGCTGGTGCACCATGCCGATCTTGTAGCGGAAGGCGTCCTGCGGGGAGGAGATGACCGCCTCCTCGCCGTTCACAAAGATGCGCCCCTCGTCGGGATAGTAGATGCCCGAGATCATGTTCATGAGCGTCGTCTTGCCGCTGCCGTTCTCGCCGAGAAGGGCTAAGATCTCGCCCTTCTTTAAGGTGAGGTCGATGTCCTTATTGGCGGCGACGGAGCCGAAGTACTTGCTGATGTGTCTGAGTTCCAAAGCGGCGTTGTCCAAGATTTAAGTACCTCGCAAAAAATTCTTCTTAAAAGGACAAGCGGCGGAGAGGATATCTTCGCCGTCTTGTTCGCAGTTCTTTGTAAAACGATTGGGAGGCTTACGCTTCCGTCAGTTCGGTGATGCCGTCGATGATGATGTCGAAGTAGGGCGCGGAACGATACTTGGATTCCATGAACACGCCGTCTTCCACGACCTGCGTATCGGCGACGTATGTGCCGTCGTCATTGACGTCTGCCATGTATCCGGTGAGGTGACCGTTCTCATCCACCGTCGCGTTGACGTTCTTATTCTCCGTCTTGGTCACGGTGAACTTGGAGCAGTCAAACACATGGAGCGTGCCCGCCTCGAGCTGCGCCTTGACTTCCTCGATCTTCTCCGCAGTGCCTTCTGCAGCCGCACCTCCGATGTCGGCGAGAGCGACGGAACCCGTCTCCAGCGTGCCCGTCCAGTCGGCCGCGATCTCTTCGCCGTTTATAACGCAGTCGATCATGTATTCAAAGTAGGGCTCCCAGTTGACATAGGAGGAAATGATGTAGGTGTTCTGGCAGGAACCCTCCGTGCTGCCGTTGTAGGAGACGTTGGGAACGCCGGCCGCCTCGCAGGCAGAGGGAGCGCCCATGGAATCTGCGTGCTGGGAGATGAGCGCCGCGCCGCGGTTGATGAGGTTGGTCGCGCTGTTGTTTTCTGCGTTCTGATTGAACCAGCTGTTCGTATAGGTGACTTCCATGGAGACAGAGATCTCCGTCTCTTCCTCCACGATGGAGCGGCAGCCGAGGTAGAAGGAGGTGTAGCCCGAAATGACTTCCGCATAGGGGAACGCGCCCACATAGCCGATCTTGATGTTGCCGTCTGCGTCGAAGTTGTTCGCCTTCAGCTCGTTCGCCTCATACATCTCTACGAGCTTCATGCCTGCCGCAACGCCTGCAAGGTATCTGCCCTCGTAGATGTGCGCGAATGCGTTATGGTGATTGGCAACCCCTGCGGTGTGCGCCTGTGTGCCCGTCGCATGGCAGAACTGCACGTCGGGGAACTCCTGCGCGGCTTTCAGAATGGACGGCTCATGGCCGAAGGAGTCTGCAAAGATGACGTCGCAGCCCTCGTCCACGAGGTCGGCAGCCGTCTCGTAGCAGGTGTTGTCCTCGGGGATGCCCGTCCTCAAGACGAGCTCGACGTCCTTTGCCTCGCAGGCAGCCGTGATGGCGTCGATGAAGTTCTTGTCGTAGGTCGAGGTGCTGTCGTGCAGGGCGATGAAGCCGACCTTGACGCCGTCGTCGCCCGTCTCGGTGCAGCCCGCAAGCAGGGCAGCGCCCGTCACAGTCATGGCAGCCGCCACACCCAAAGCCAAAAGTTTCTTCATATCTTTTCTCCTTTGCATTAAAAAATGCGAAAAAATTAGTACCGAAATGAACAAAAAAACCGCGCCCGTTTACTGCGCGCGGAAGGTGACGCTCTCGTCCGTCATGGCGTCGATAATGGCAAGGGAATGAATGCGCACGCCCTCTTTGCGAAGCTGGTCGCCCGCTCCCTGGAAGCCCTTTTCAATGGCGATGGCACAGCCCACAAGCTCCGCCCCCGCCTCGTTTACAATGTGCATGAGCCCGCGCACGGCGTTGCCGTTGGCAAGGAAGTCGTCCACAATGAGCACCTTCTCGCCCGCGGGGAGATACTCTTTCGCCACGGCGATCTCATACGTCTCGTGGTGCGTAAAGGAGTAGACGGGCGCGGTATAGACTGATTTCGGCATATTGGCGCTTCTGTGCTTCTTTGCAAACACCGTGGGAACGTGCATCGCAATGCCCGCCGCAACGGCGAGCGCAATGCCCGAAGATTCGATGGTAAGGATGCGCGTCACCCCCGTGCCCTCATAGAGGCGGGCGATCTCCTTTCCGATCTCCATGATGAAGTCGGAATCCATCTGCTGGTTCAAAAAGCTGCCCACCTTCAAAACGTTCCCGGGGAGGACCGTCCCTTCCTTTAAGATCTTTTCTTCGAGTGCCTTCATCGCGTTTCCCTATTGTAAAGATAATTTAACTATATCACATGAAAAAGAGAATGTCAAACGAATGGGCAAACTTCGTCATATTTCTTGCGGCGAACTGATTTTTCCTGCAAAAATGTTCTTTTATTACATTTTTATTACAACTGCGGTTGCGATTCCTCGCGGCGTGTGGTATCATATAGAAAAAGCAAAGAAGGAGAAGGGTATGACGGAAGTGGTTGCGGCGCTCATCTTTCAAGAGGGGAAGTTCCTCATCTGCAAGCGTCCCGCGGGCAAGGCGCGGGCGCATCTGTGGGAGTTTGTCGGCGGAAAGGTGGAGCGGGGCGAGACGCCCGAAGAGGCCTTAAATCGCGAGTGCCGCGAGGAGCTGGGGATCTGCGTGCGCGTTTTGGAAAAGTTCATGGACGTGACGCACGCCTATCCCGACCTCACGGTGCATCTCACGCTGTATGTTTGCGAGATCGCCGCGGGCGAGATCACCCTTTTGGAGCACGAGGACGCCCGCTTCATTTCGCCCTCCGAGATAGGCAGCTTCGACTTCTGCCCCGCCGATAAGGACATTTTAATAGAAATTTCCCGCCGATTTTCGTGAAAAACGCCGCCTCCGGGCGGCTTTTATCCTATAAAGAGCGCCGTTTTCGCTGAAAATACAGCTTTGCAAACAGCACATACGCGGCGGAGGCCGCCATGATCTCAAAGGGGTAGAGGAGAAGCTCGCTCTCGGGAATGAGCATGGCAAGCAGCGCGAGCGCGGCGGCAGGGGGAAGGTACATCCGTTCGGCGGAGGTAAAAAGCAGCACAAAACTGCTTGCGAGCAGGGCAGCGAGCGTTAAGGGGACGCCGAGTGCGATCGCGGTCAGCCGCAGCGCAGCCCCCGTCATGGCGCAGAGCGAGAGGAGGAGAAAGGCGGAGAAAGGCCGCTTCATCGCCCCGCTCCCTTTGCGGGAAAACTCCGTAAACGCGACAAGCAGCGGCGGGCAGACGAGCAGCCGCCACCCCGAAAGCGTTCCCAAAAGGCAGAGCACCGTCATCAGGAGCGTGCGGGCGAGCAGAGCAAAGGCGGCTTCCCTCTTTACGGGCAGGGGTGCAAAGCGCACGGGCGCTTTGAGGCCGAGCTTTTCGAGCAGCACGCGCAAAATGAGAATGAGCGCCGTCAGCAAAAACGCCGCTAAAAGATAGACGGGCGTCCTTGTCTGCAGCAGTACGGGCAGCACCGCCGCCGAGATGAGGGGCGCGAAGGATGTTCCCGACACAAGCAGCACGATTTGCCCCGTCAGATAGGCGAGGATGAGCGCGGCGGGGATGGGAAGGGACAAGAGTACGATCGCCATGCCGAGCGCCGCACACCCCATGATGAGGAAGAAGATGGCGCCCTTATTTGTATTCCACGCGAATTTGGGGGAAACGAGCGCCCCGAGCGCGATGGCGGCTGCCTCGGGGAAGATGATCTCTTTTTCGTTTAAAAGTTCGCTTGCTCCCGTCATCAGCGTCATCACCAAAAGAAAGCAGAGGGCGGGAAGGGCCCGCTTCAAGGGGTTCGCTGCGTTTTTCATGGCGTCCTCCCGCAAAACATGTGATAGAATGAGTATAGCGTAATTTCCCGCAAAAGGCAACAACATGGGCGAAATTTGCGCAAAAAAGTGGGTAAAAACCGCGCGCTATCAGGAAATATTATAGAAAATATCGGGAATTGCGATAATTCGCGGAATATTTTTGCGCGCAATGCGTTTGACAGCGTATTTTCCCCGCGCTATAATAGAGGCGGTTTTCGGGAGTGTTCCCGAAGATTTTTCGGGCAGGCGCACCCTCCGCGCCCCTCGGAAGGAGGATCTATGAGCAAAAAACGCACCGTCATCTTTGTCATCGTCGTGGCGGTCATCATCGCCGCGCTCGTTGCGGGCATCGTCTTAACGGACGGGCTCTACGAGCGGACGGGCGACATCAACGAGACGATGCAGGACGCCGTCCTGCACGAGGGCGATAAGATCAGCCTCTTCGGCATGCAGGTCAATCCCGCCGTCATTTCGGGCTTCGTCGTCACGGGCATCTTGCTCCTCTTTGCAGCGATCGTCCGTCTCTTCGTCATTCCCAAATTCACCTATATCCCGAATAAGTTCCAGCTGCTTTTAGAGCAGGCAGTGGGCATGTTCGAGAATTTGGCAAGGACCAACAGCCCGCACAGAAACGGCTTTTTGGGAGCCTACCTCTTCGCGGCGGGGGCATACATCTGCATCGGCACGCTGTTCGAGCTTTTGGGCATCCCGTGGGTGACGGCGGCGGGCGCATCCGTCTCGCTTCCCGCACCCCTTGCCGACATCAACGGCGCCATCATGATGGGGTGTCTTTCCTATCTTGTGATATTGTCGGGCGGCATCATGGCGAACGGCATAAGAGGCGTGGGGAAAACGCTCAAAGAGTTCTCGCTCCCCATTTCGATGAGCTTCCGTCTCTTCGGTGCGCTCCTTTCGGGGCTTCTCGTCACCGAGCTCGTCTATTCGTACCTTGCACTCTCCTTTGTGCTGCCCATCATCGTGGGCGTCTTATTCACCATTTTGCACGCGCTCATCCAGACGTACGTCCTCACCATGCTCACGGCGCTCTTCTACGGCGAGGTGAGTGAGCCGCATATTGCAAAACCCAAAAAACAAAAGAAAGTCCCTTCGGAGGTCATATCCAAATGAAAACGCAAACCTTGAAAAAAATCGCACTCTATGCGCTCATCGCCATCTTTCTTGCGGCCTGCGCGTTCGTCGTCACGGCTGTCATCATGAACGAAACCAACGTGCCCGATACGGCCATCGTCGCCTCTGCGGAGGAAGTCACGGAGCCCGAGGCGGGCGAAGAACAGGCTGCTGAAGACAGCGCCATCGGCGACAAGGCCATCGGCGCGGGCATCGCGGTCGGCCTTGCGGCAGCTGCGGGCGCGGTCGGCATGGGCATCGCCGTTGCAAAGACGGCAGAGGCAACTGCCCGCCAGCCCGAGGCAGAGGGCAAGATCCGCTCTTCGCTCATGCTCGGGCTCGTCTTTATCGAGACGGCGATCATCTACGCCCTCATCGTCGCCATTCTCATCATCTTTGTCCTATAACGAAAGAGGGGGAAGGGATTATGCAGTGGGGAATCGCGGCAGTGCCGCTGAATATCGATTGGCAGCAAATTCTGCTGCATCTACTCAACTTTGTCATCCTGTTCGCAGGGCTGTATCTCCTTCTATATAAGCCCGTCAAGGCGTTCATGAAAAAGCGAAAGGCGCACTACGAGGAGATGGAGCAGTCCGCCTCCGAGAAGAACGCCGCCGCCGAGCGCGCCAAGGCGGAGTACGAGGGAAAGCTCGCCTCCGTCGACCGCGAGATCGAGGAAAAGCGCGCTGCCGCCAAGAAGGAGCTCGATGGCTACGAACAGATGAGAAAGAACGCCGCCGAAGAGGAGGCGGAGGGCATCCTCCGGGAGGCAAAAAAGAAGGCCGCCGAAGAGAGGCGGCATGCCCTGCGCTCGGCGCGGCGGGAAATTTCCGCGCTCGTCTCGAGCGCGACGGAGAAGCTCGTTTTAAAGGAGACGGCGCACGAGGCATACGACCAGTTCCTCGCCGCCGTGGAACAGAAGGACGAGCCCTCCAAACATGAGGAAGAAAAATAATGGATCGCATTGCCTATCTCTATGCCGCCGAGCCCCCGACAAAGGAGCAGGAGGCGCGCCTTATCGCCTTTTTGAGGGGGCGCTACGGCGAGGAGATCACAATTGAATACAAAAAGAGCAGCGCCTATACGGGCGGCTTCCGCCTCGAAGTGGGCGCGGAGGTCTACGACTGGAGTTTAAGCGGCAGGTTCCGCCAGCTCAAAGATTCGCTCATGCAGACGATCGGCGAGAGCGGTGACATCATCCCCCTCTTAAAGCGCCGTCTCGAGGAATGGACGCCCGAAGTGCTCGCCGAAGAGGTGGGCACCGTCCTCTCGGTGGGCGACGGCATCGCCAAGGTGAGCGGGCTCGAACACGCCGAATACGGCGAAATTCTGCTCTTTTCCTCGGGCATCACAGGCATGATTTTGAGCTTAGAGAAGGAGAGCGTCGGCTGTATCCTCTTCGGCGACGAGAGCGCCGTCACGGAGGGCAGCACCGTCCGCCGAACCAAGCGCCGCGCAGGCATTCCCGTCGGCGAACGCTTTTTGGGGCGCGTTGTAGGCGCCCTCGGCGAGCCCATCGACGGCATGGGCGAGATCCTTTCGGAGGGCTACCGCCCCGTCGAAGCGCCTGCGCCCGGCATCATCGACCGCCAGCCCGTTGACCGCCCCCTCGAAACAGGTCTCCTTGCCATCGACAGCATGTTCCCCATCGGTCGGGGGCAGAGAGAGCTCATCATCGGCGACAGGGGCACGGGAAAAACTGCCATCGCCCTCGATACCATCTTAAACCAGCGCGACAAGAACGTCGTCTGCATCTACGTTGCCATCGGGCAGAAGGCGAGCTCGGTCGCCCGCCTCACCGAAACGCTGCGCACAAGCGGCGCGCTCGATTACACCGTCGTCGTCAATGCCTCGGCGGGGGAGTCGGCATCTCTTCAATACATCGCCCCCTATGCGGGCTGTGCCCTCGGCGAGTACTTTATGGAGAAGGGGAGGGACGTGCTCATCGTCTACGACGACCTTTCGAAACACGCCGTCGCCTACCGCGCGTTGAGCCTGCTTTTGGGCCGCTCCCCGGGGCGCGAGGCATACCCCGGCGACGTGTTCTATCTTCATTCCCGCCTTCTCGAGCGGGCGGCGCACCTCTCCGACAAGCGCGGCGGCGGCTCCATGACCGCCCTTCCCATCGTGGAGACGCAGGGCGGCGATGTCTCGGCGTATATCCCCACCAACATCATTTCGATAACGGACGGGCAGATCTTTCTCGAAAGCTCGCTCTTCTTCGCGGGGCAGCGCCCCGCCGTCAACGTTGGGCTCTCCGTCTCGCGCGTGGGCGGCGACGCCCAGACGGAGGCAATGAAGCGCGCCTCGGGCACCTTGCGGCTCGACCTCGCCCAATACCGCGAGATCGAAGTGTTCACGCAGTTTGCAAGCGACCTCGACGAGGCGACGAAAAGCCAGCTCGAATACGGCAGCGGGCTCATGCGGCTCTTGCGCCAGAAGCAGGGCAGCCCCATCCCCCGCCACAGGCAGGTGTTCACGCTCATCGCGGCGCTCCATCATGTGATGCAGCATGTGAAGGGGGAGGAGATCCCCGCCTTCACCGAAGAACTTTTGACTTATCTGGAGCACGCCGCGCCCGAAATTGCCGAGAACATCCGCCAGGAGGGCAAGCTTACGAAAGAGGACAAGGCGCGCATCGAGGCGCTCTGCGATACGTTCCTTTCCGAGCGCACCCAAAGGGAGGCATAGCATGGCGGGGCTCAAGGAGATCAAATCGCGCATGGACAGCGTGCGCGACACGCAGAAGATCACGCAGGCCATGTACCTCATCGCCTCCGCCAAGATGCGCAAGGCGAAGGAGGAGCTCGACCGCACCCGCCCCTTCTTCAACGCCGTTTCAGGCGAGATCAAGCGCATCTTCCGCACGGACGCAAAGGTCGAGGACCGCTACTTCTATCCCCTCGAGGGCAAGCTCCCCGAAGGAACGGTGGGGTGCCTCGTCATCACGGCAGACAAGGGCCTTGCGGGGGCGTACAATCAGAACGTCATCAAGGCGGCGGGGGAGCTTCTTGCGCAGTACAACGGCAACACCGAGCTCTTCGTCGTCGGGGAATACGGGCGGCAGTACTTTTTGCGCCACCATATCCCCATCCAGCAGAGCTTTTTATACACGGCGCAGAACCCCACCATGCCGCGCGCGCGGGATATCTCCACCGTGCTCTTACGGGGCTTCGACGAAGGCAGGCTCAAGAAAATTTTCGTCGTCTATACCGACATGAAGAACGGCATGGAGGCAGAGGTGCGCGTCACCCGTCTTCTTCCCTTCCATCGCTCGCAGTTCTCCTCCGAGCGGCAGGAAAAGCAGACGGAGTTTGAATTTCAGCCCGACCTTCGCACGGTATTAGACAGCATCATCCCGAGCTATCTCGCGGGCTTTATCTACAGCGCGCTCGTCGACAGCTTCTGCTGCGAACAGAACGCCCGCATGACGGCGATGGATTCGGCGAACCGCAACGCGCAGGATATCTTAGATACTTTGCGCGTGCAATACAACCATGTGCGGCAGGGAGCCATCACGCAGGAGATCACCGAGGTCTCCGCGGGCGCCCGCGCGCAGAAAGGAGGCAGCGTATGACGACAGGCGTCATCGTGCGCGTCGAGGGCTCCGTCGTCGACGTCGCATTCGAACAGGGCACACTTCCCCGCATCCGCGAGGAACTCACCGTGGAAGTGAACGGAAACAAGCTCGTCATGGAGGCGGCGCGCCACCTCGAGGGCGGTATCGTCCGCTGCATCATGCTGGGCGGCAGCGAGGGCCTCGCGCGGGGCATGCAGGTCGCAGCCGATGGCCATCCCATCGAAGTGCCCGTGGGCGAGGGTACGCTCGGGCGCATGTTCAACGTGCTTGGCGAGCCCATCGACGGCGGTGAGCCCGTCGAGACGGAGGAACGCTGGTCCATCCACAGAGAGGCTCCCGCGTTTGAAGAGCAGTCTCCCGCCGTGGAGATCTTCGAGACGGGCATCAAGGTCGTCGATCTTCTCGAGCCGTATGCCAAGGGCGGAAAAATCGGCCTCTTCGGCGGCGCGGGCGTCGGAAAGACCGTGCTCATCCAGGAGCTCATCCACAACATCGCCACCGAGCACGGGGGCTATTCCATCTTCACGGGCGTGGGGGAGCGCAGCCGCGAGGGCAACGACCTCTGGACGGAGATGAAGGAGAGCGGCGTTTTAAATAAGACCGCGCTCGTCTTCGGGCAGATGAACGAGGCGCCCGGCGTGCGCATGCGCACGGCGCTCACGGGGCTCACGATGGCGGAGTACTTCCGCGACCGCGAGAGCAAGGATGTTTTGCTCTTCATCGACAACATCTTCCGCTTCGTGCAGGCGGGCAGCGAAGTCTCGACACTTCTCGGGCGCATGCCCTCCGCCGTCGGCTACCAGCCCACCCTCTCACAGGAGATGGGCGCGCTGCAGGAGCGCATCGCCTCGACAAGGAGCGGTTCGGTAACTTCCGTGCAGGCGGTCTATGTGCCCGCGGACGATCTCACCGACCCCGCCCCCGCGACGACCTTCTCCCACCTCGACGCGACGACCGTCTTGAGCCGCCGCATCGCCGAACAGGGCATCTATCCCGCCGTCGACCCGCTCGAATCCACTTCGCGCATCCTCGAAGAGGACGTCGTGGGGAAGGAGCACTATACGATCGCCCGCCGCGTGCAGGAGACGCTGCAGAAGTATAAGGAGCTGCAGGACATCATCGCCATCCTCGGCATGGAGGAGCTCAGCGAAGAGGACCGCCTCACCGTCGCAAGGGCAAGAAAACTGCAGCGCTTTCTCTCGCAGCCCATGCACGTTGCGGAAAAGTTCACGGGCATCCCGGGGGTGTATGTGCCCCTCAAGGAGACGCTCAAGGGCTTTGCCGCCATCTTAAAGGGCGAGACGGACGAACTTCCCGAGGCAGCCTTCTTCAACGTGGGCACGCTCGAGGACGTCTTTAAGAAGGCGGAGAAGCTCCGCGCGGGGGGCATCTGATGTTCCCGCTCCATGTGCTCACCGCCACCGCGCCCTTCTACGAGGGCATGTGCGCCTCCCTCGTCATCCCCACGGTGGACGGCGACTACGGCGTCCTTTCGGGGCACAGCGATACCATCTGCGCCGTCGTCCCGGGGGAGCTCCACTTCACCCGCCCGGACGGCACGGTGCAGGCCGCAGCCGTCGCCGCGGGCATCATGAAGGTGGAGAAGGGGGATGTGCTCGTCCTCGTCGACTCCGCCATCCGCCCCGAGGACATCGACATGGACCGCGCCCGCCGCATGGCCGACGACGCAAGAGAGCAGCTCCTCCAAAAGCAGAGCATCGAGGAATACCGCGCCGCACAGGCACGGCTCGCCCGCGCCCTTGCCCGTCTCTCCGTCCGCACCAAGTATCTGGGCGGCTGAAAGATCGCTCCGCACGAACGCGGAGCGCATTTTTATCGGCAAAATTCAATAAATTACAATTGACAAACTCATCCAAAAGGAGTATAATCTCTTCAACGGAATTTTTGCGCGGAAAAAGCTGCAAAAGGAGCAAAAATTTGGCAATCCGCTGCCGATTTTACGCGAATTTTGCACCTTCGTGCAGATTTTGTTGCATTCAGGCCTTAAAATTGAGGTGACGGGCTTCTCCGCGCCGCAAGGGGCACTTTCGATGTGCGGCGCACCCGCCGCAAAAAGGAGATAATATGAAGATCGGTATGCTTACCAGCGGCGGCGACTGCCCGGGGCTCAACGCCGTCATGCGCGCCTTCACGAGGTTCGCATTTTTAAACCTTCCCCGTCCCGAAATTTTAGGCTTTAAGGACGGCTACACGGGGCTCATCGAAAACAACTTCATCCCCATCGATGAGCACTTCTTCGACGATTTACTCTATACGGGCGGCACCGTCTTGGGCAGCATCCGTCAGCCCTTCAAGAACATGGCGGACGTCGCGGAGGACGGCACTTCCAAGCTCGACAAGATGGTGGAGAACTACAGGAGGCTGGGACTCGACTGCCTCATCACGCTGGGCGGCGCGGGCACGCACAAGACGGCCGCCATGCTCTCCGCCGAGGGCTGCAATGTCATCGGCCTTCCTAAGACCATCGACAACGACATCTGGGGCACCGAGTTCACCTTCGGGTTTGATACCGCCGCCGAAGTCGCCGCCAAGTGTGTGCGCGCCATGCACGCCACCGCAGGCAGCCACGGCAGGACCATCCTCGTCGAGGTCATGGGCAACAAGACGGGCTGGCTCTCCCTCTATGCCGCCGTCGCGGGCGGGGTACATGCGTGCATTTTGCCCGAATTCCCCTACGATGAAAATGCGCTCGCGGAATTTGTCGCCCGCCGCCGCCAGAACGGCGCGCGTTACGACGTCATCGTCGTCGCAGAGGGCGCCATGACCAAGGAAGAGAGCACCTGGAAGCGCAAGGAAATGCTGCTCCGCCGCAAAGAGCTCGGCTATTCCACCGCCACGTCCCGCATCGCCCGCGCCATCGAGAACAGGACGGGCGCCGAGGCGCGCACGCAGGTCATCGGATATTTGCAGCGCGGCGCGGAACCCAACGCACACGACAGGGCACTCTGCACCATGATGGGCGCGTATGCGGGCGAGCTCGTGAAAACGGGCAAGTTCGGCGTCACCGTCGCCGTGGAAGGGGGGAGGATCACCTACAACCCGCTCTCCGACATCGCGGGCCGCACCAAGTTCATCACCCCCGAAAACCCGATGTACCTCGCCGCCAAATCGACGGGCATCTACTTCGGCGAGTAAAGAAGGGGAGTTACCAATGAGATACGCAGTCATCGACATCAGCGCAAGCAGTTTATCCCTTCTCATCGCCGACATCAACGGGGAGCTCAAGGTGCAGTTCACCGACCGCGAGACGCTCTCCGTTTTGCACTATGCGGAAAACGGCACGCTCTCTTTGCGCGGCATCCGAAAAATTGCAGACGGGCTCAAGCGCCTTAAAAACGTCGCCATCAAGTACGGCGCGGAGAAGTGCTACGTCATCTCCACGGCGTCCGTGCGCAACTTCAAAAATTATGAAGAGGTCGAGGCCGCCCTCAAGGAATTTGCGGGTGTCGAGCTCAACCTTTTAAGCGGCGAAGAGGAGGCCTTCTGCGACCTCACCGCCAACAGCGGCGCGCCCGAAAAGAGCCTTCTCGTCGACATCGGCGGCGGCAGCATCGAGGTATGCGATCCCGCAGGCACGGGCTCTTCGGCGTTCCTCGACTTCGGCACCATCGGCCTCAAGCGCAAGTTCGTGCGCCACACCCACCCGAGCGAGGAGGAGGCCGTCCGCATCCGCCGTCACGTCAAAAAATCGCTTGCAAAATTAGGCTTCGGCACCCCCGGGGAGTACGAGAGCGCGCTCCTTCTCGGCCCCGTCGACCACGCCATTGCGGAGATGTATGCAGACCGCTACGGCATCAAGGGGGAGAGCGTCGAGCTCGAGTACGATAAGTTAAAGAAGCTGAGAAATTTCCTTCTCACCTCGTCGAAGAGGAGCCTTCTCATCGTCAAGATCGCGCCCGAGCGCATGAATACCTTCGTCACGTCCGTCGTCGCCCTCTGCGCCGTCCTGAAATACTACGGCATCGAGCGCGCCGTGCGCTCGCCCTACGGCGTCAAGGAAGGGTATCTCCTTCTCGTCGCCAAAGGGGGGAGGGAGGATAAGGAGACCCCGCTCACCGCGCCCGCAGAGGCGGCCGAGGAAACTGTGCAGGAAAACATACAAGAGAACGCGCAAGAAAGTGCGGACGAAAACACACAAGAAAGTACGAAAGACAGCGAAAATTCCTAAATAAAGGCAGAAAACATGGCAAAGCAATTACAAGCGCCCATCAAGGGCATCTACTGCAACCGAGAGTACAGCTGGCTGCTCTTCAACCGCCGCGTGCTCGACCAGGCATCCGACCTCACCAACCCCCTTCTCGAGCGCTGCAAGTTCCTCGCGATCTTCCAGAGCAATCTCGACGAATTTTTCATGGTGCGCGTGGGCAGCCTCATGAACGAGAAGCGGCTCGCCCCCGAGGCGCGCGAAAACAAGACCGAGCTCACCGCAGAGGAGCAGGTGGAGATCATCCTCTCCGAGGTCAAGGAGCTCTATCGGGTGAGCGCCTCCGTCTATGCAAATATCGCAAAGGAGCTGAATGCCCACGGCGTTCGCCTCATGCGCCCGCACGAGCTCTCTCCCCGCAAGCGCACCTTCTGCCTCAACTACTTCCTCTCGGGCGTGCTCCCGCTGCTTTCCCCGATGGTTCTCGACGCCAAGCACCCGCTCATCCGCTTCGAAAACCAGCACATCTACATTGTGTATGAACTCCTGCGCGACGGCAGGCCGATGATCGGCGTCATGGCGGTTCCTTCCTCGGTCGACCGCCTCTTCCGCATCCCCGGGGGCAGGAAAGTCAATCTCATCACGCTTGAAGACCTCGTCTCCGAGTTCGGCACGCTCGCCTTCCCCGGCTACACCGTCGTCTCCAAGACGCTGCTCCGCGTCACGCGCAATGCCGACTTCGACACCCGCGTAGACGACACCGATTTAGAGCACGACTTCGACTTCTCGTCCTACATGAAGGCCAAGGTGGAGAGCCGTTCGCGGCAGGACGCCGTGCGCGTCGAGATCGACAAAAACGGCGGCGCGGTCAAGTCCTTCCTTTTAGAAAATCTCGGCCTCAAAAAGCAGCACTGCTTCAAGGTGGAGAGCTACATGGACTACAAGTTCCTCTTCTCCCTCGAGCAGTACTTCCCCGAAAGCGAGCTTTCCGAGCTCCGCTACAAGCCCTTCAAGGGGCGCGTTTCCGAGGACCTTCTCCCGCCGCAGAGCCTCATCACCCGCGTCAAGGAGGGAGATATCTTCCTCTCCTACCCGTTCGACAGCATGGACCCGCTCATCCGCCTTCTCAACGAGTGTGCGGAGGACAAGCGCGTCGTCTCCATCAAGATCACCATCTACCGTCTCGACCGCCATTCCCGCATCGTCGAGGCACTCAAGCGCGCCAGCGAAAACGGCAAGGAAGTCACCGTCGTCATCGAGCTGTGCGCCCGCTTCGACGAGGAAAACAACATGTACTTTGCCTCCGTCTTAAAGGAGGCGGGCTGCACCATCATCTACGGCATGCAGAACTTCAAAGTACATTCCAAAATTATCTCCATTCTGCTTTCGGACGGCGGCAAGATCGGCTACATCACCCACCTCGGCACGGGCAACTACAACGAAAAGACGAGCAAGCAGTACACCGACCTCAACGTCATCACGGCGGACGAGGAGATCGGCGAGGACGGCGCGGCGTTCTTCCGCAACGTCGCCATCTGCAACACGGAGTACGACTACAAGCGCCTTCTCATCGCCCCCGAGGGGCTCAAGAAGGGTCTCATCCAGCGCATCGAAGGGCAAATTGCGCTCGCCCGCGAGGGCAAACCCGCCTTTATTACCGCCAAGATGAATTCGCTCACCGACAAGGAGCTCATCCTAAAGCTCGTCGAGGCGGGCAAGGCGGGCGTCAAGGTGCGGCTCATCGTGCGCGGCATCTGCTGCCTCGTTGCGGGCATCGAGGGCGAGACGGACAACATCTCCGTCATCTCCATCGTCGGGCGGTTCTTGGAACACTCCCGCATCTATTGCTTCGGCGAGGGCGACGACATGGAGATGTACATTTCCAGCGCCGACCTCATGACGCGCAACACCAACAAGCGCGTGGAGATCGCAACGCCCATCCTCGATAAGCACATCCGGAAGCGCATCTATAAGATGCTCGAGACGATGTTTATGGACAACGTGAAGGCAAGAAAGCTCCTGCCCGACGGCACCTATACGCCCGTTGTAAACGACGGCGACCCGCTCGACGCACAGGACTACTTTCTCCACCATGTGATGTAAAACAGGGCAAACCAAAAAGGAACGGCAACCACCGTTCCTTTTTTCATGCTGTTTTTCCCTCGGGCTCCCCCGCAAAAGGGGCGCACTCAGATCTTCATGGCGACGTCCCAGGCGCGCCAGACGACGGTGCGCAGATTCCCCACTTCCTTGCAGTCGCCCACATATTTCGCGCCCTTGAGTTCGAGGGGAGCGGGGGTATAGCCCACCGAAGTCACCACGGCGTCCGCTGAAATTTTCACTTCGTTGCCGTTCTTCTCCTTGATGAGTACATACCCGTCGCCCACCTCGGTCACCGTGCTCTCGAGGTGCACTTCCACCTTGTGGAGGGCGAAGTATTCGCGCAGATACGAGGAATTGGCAAGGCACACGCCCTTGACGGCGATGAGATCGTTCTTCATCTCCACGATGACGGGCGTCTTGCCCTTGAGGTGGGCATCGAGCGCAATTTCGCACCCCGTCAGCCCGCCGCCGATGACGACGACCTTGTCTCCGACGGGTGCGCCGCTCAGGTAGTCGCACGCCTCGATGCACTTGTTCGCGCCCTTCACGGGTACGCGCCTCGCGGTGGAGCCCGTCGCAACGACGACTTCGTCAAAGCCCGTCAGCGCATCCGAAGGCTTGACCTCGGTGTTGAAGCGGATATCCACCTTCAAGTCCTTCATCTGCTTTTCGTACCACTTCAAAAGCGCCCTATCGGCATGCTTGAAGGAGGGCGCCGCCGCAGGCACGAACACGCCGCCCAAAGAGTTTGACTTTTCAAAGATGGTGGGCTTGTGCCCGCGGAGGGCCAAAACGCGCGCCGTCTCCATGCCGCCGATGCCGCCGCCCACGATGGCGACCTTCTTGGGCTTCTTCGTGGGAATGATTTTATACTTCTTGGACTGCATGGTCTCGGGGTTGACGGCGCAGCGCGACATGCCCGCGTTGTCGTGAAGGGCCTGATCGTTGGCGACGCCCTTGTAGTGCGCCATGTTGAAGCACCCGTTGTGGCAGTGGATGCAGGGGCGGATGTCGTCCTCGTTGCCTTCAAGCGTCTTGGTCACCCACTTGGGGTCGGCGAGGAACTGCCGCGCGACGCCCATCGCATCGATCTCCCCGCGCGCGACGGCCTTCGCCGCGGTCAGGGTGTCCATCTTACCCGCGCAGACGACGGGGATATCCACAAACTTCTTGATGTGCTTGACGTCCTCCAAGTTGCAGTTCTCGGGCATGTAAGCCGGCGGGTGCGCCCAGTACCACGCATCGTAGGTGCCGTTGTCGCAGTTGAGCATGTCGTAGCCCGCGTCCTGCAGATACTTCGCGGCGCGTTCGCTCTCCTCCATGTCGCGGCCGACTTCGGTGTATTCCTCGCCCGGGAGCGCCCCTTTGCCAAATCCCTTGGTCTTGGAGACGACGGAATAGCGCAGCGAGACGGGGAAGTCCTCGCCGCACGCCTTTTTTATGGCCTTAACGATCTCCACGGGGAAGCGGTACCTGTTCTCAAAGCTCCCGCCGTATTCGTCCGTGCGGAAGTTGGTGTACTTCATCGTGAACTGATCGAGTAGGTACCCCTCGTGCACCGCGTGGATCTCCACGCCGTCCACATCCGCATCCTTCAAGAGTTTAGAAATTTTCGCAAACGCGTCGATCATCTCCTGAATTTCCTCCTTGGTGAGGGGGCGGGAGATGCATGTCTCTTCCCAGCGGTTGGGGGTGGCGCTCGCGCTCGCGGTGAGGTAGGAAACGTCCAAAACAGGCTTCAGCGCCACGGCAAGCGCCTTGTTTTTGAGCGCCTTCACCATGATGTCGTTGATGGCAAGCGAGCGTCCGAAGCCCGCCGTCAGCTGAATGAAGAGCTTGCAGCCCGTCTTGTGGAATTCCTTCATGTATTCCTTGAGGCGTTCAAACTTCTTGGTGCCCGTATACAGCCATTTGCCGAGCAAGATGTCGCGGATGGGGGCGATGCCGGGCAGAATGAGCCCCACGTTCTCCTTGGCGCGGTCGAGTAAAAACTTTGCCGCTTCTTCGTCGAAGTGGTTGGGCTCCATCCACCCGAAGATGGACGTGCCGCCCATCGAGGTCATCACAAAGCGGTTCTTAATTTCACACTTGCCGATCTTCCAGCTCGTGAGAAGGGGTGCGTACTGTTCGTTCATGCTCATGGTCATCTCCTGTTCTCAAAATGATAAAATGTTGACGGTGCCGTCCTCGAGGACTTCGAGGGTATCCCCCGTCTTTACCGTGTTCAAAAATTCCTCGCCGAGTTGGTCAACGGCGATGACGTCGCTCCCTTCCCAAACCCTTGCAAGCACGATGCCGCTCGCCGCCAGAGAGTCGACGTGCTCGGAAAAGAGGAAGCAGGCGGGGGCGATCTTCATCGCGCACACCGTCTGAATGACGAGGCCGCCCGTCGTCGAACCGATGGTCACGGGCAGGCACAGCGCCTTTCCCGTCAAATTCTTCCCGAAGAGGTCTGCATTGTTCTGGTCGGAGGCGATGACCTCCTTGGCGTTCTTCAAAGCGCTCTTCTGGAAGGTCGCGAGCGTATTCACGCCCCCGTGCGAGACGACCGCCTCGCCCTTCCACTTGCCGCCCGCCAGCACGCGGCCCTTAAATGACTTCATATTATACGCCCTCCTTTCCCGAAAGGATCGCCGCGATCTTCTCATCCTTGCAGTACCGCGCCACCGAATAGGTGCGCAGCTTGTTGCTGTTGGTGATAATCGCCCTGCCCTTCGTCATGGGGTTGTTGGTGTACATGAGCGGGCAGATGCTCGAAACCTTCACGCCCATCGACATGAGCTCTTTGTATTCTGCCGTCTGCATAAATTTTGCTTTGACTTCGGGCGCCGTCGTCATCACCGTGCGCACGGCAACCTTCCGTCTTCCCGTCTCTTTGAGGGCGGCGGAGAGGGTTTGCGTCCAGCCGATGAGCTGTCCGTAAGTCAAATGCGGGCAGCCGATAAAGCACAGCGAAGGCTTCGCGTCTTTGTTTTTCCACATCACGGGATAGCTTTTTAAGACGCGCTCGAGCTCCTTATCGTCGATGACGTACTCCTTCGCATCCTCCGTGATGAGGCCCTCTCCCAGCTCCTTCGCCTCGGGTGTGAGGCGGTCGATGTGGTAGAGCCCCACCGCGCCGTTGGAGGCGGTCGCCGCGCCGAAGTCTTTGAGGTACGCGCACACGTCGTCGGTGAGCTCCTCGCCCAAAAACTTGTCTAACCCAAACACATAGGGCACGTCCTCCGTCACCTTCATGCCGATGGCGCTGCCCAAAACTTGCGCCTCGGGCTTCTTCGTGGTGCGCACATACACCTTCCATGTCGCTCTTCTTCCCTCGTCCGTGACGAGCCCGAAGTAGGGCACCCAGCCCACAATGCTGCCGAAGAGGTCGAGCATCCCGCTGTTGCGGTTGCACCGCGCGCCGAGGACGGAATTTGCATACACCACGGCGCTGCTCTCCGCCCACGAGAGGACGTCTCCCTTCTTGGGAACATTCCCCACCTCGGGCAGGTACGCCGTGCAGGTGAAGGCGTCTTTGTCACGAAGGCCCACCTGTTTGAGCTGCCCTTCGTATTCCTCCTGCTTGCCGTACATCACTTTGAATGCGACTTTTTCAAGCAGGGCGCATTTTACGTTTGCGTAGTCGAGCGGGCGGGGATCCACCGTAAATTTCCCGATGGTATGCACGTCGGCCTTAATGAGCTCCTCCATCGTGGAAAAGAGCGGTTTCATCAGCGAGATGCCGAAGCTCGTCACAAAGTGCCCCTCGGGGTGCGTGACGGGCACGAGCTTCTCCGCGCCGAAGATGTCGCCGTACATCACGATGGTGCGCATGACTTTTTGCAGCGTCTCGCCCTTCTTCCCGTCGAGCACGGCCTGCTGTTCGGGGGTAAGCAGCATAAGCGTCCTCCTTCAATTTGTTTGTTAAATTCTTTCATAGACCGTGATGAAATCACAAGTTAAGTATAGCACACCGCGCGGCTGTTTTCAAGGGGGAAGGGGAAAATAATTTCGCCGAACGCGGGGTTTTTTGCACTTCGGCGGGCGATGGGGCATACAAAGGCGGGCGGGCGCATATCATACCTTCGGCGGGGCATTTCCCGCAAAGGGGGAGGTATGCATAAAAAATGCAAACGGGCGGTGTGCGTCCTCATGCTGCTGCCCTTTTTCGCCGTGCTGAGCCTTGGGCTCGTCGCATGCAAGGGGGAGGCGCGCCCTTCCTATGCGCTCACGCTCGAATACGTTCCCGCGGCGGGTATCTTATACGGCGAGATGCAGCTCACCGCCGTCGGCATTTCGGAAGAGCCGCAGACGGAGCTCAAACTTTCGCTCTTCCCCAACGCCTTTCGGGAGGGGAGCAGCCCCGTGCCCGAGGCATACCGCTCGGCGGTCTATTACGAGGGCGAGAGCTTCGGCCATATCGACGTGCGCGAACTCAAGGGCGCCGACAGCTTTTCACTCTCCGAGGACGGCGCAACTCTCACCGCCGTCCTTCCCCGCGCCCTCAAAAGGGGGGAGCACGCCGCGCTCAGTATGCAGTTCGAGGTCATGCTCCCGCGTATCAACTACTGTCTTGGCATCGGCGAACACACCGTCAATCTGCTGCACTTCTATCCCCTCTGGCTTATGGGGGAGGCCGTGCCCTATGCAGACTACGCCGTCTCGCTCACCGTGCCGAATTCCTACAACATCATCTGCGGCTTCTCGGGCGAAACGCACGAGGAAAACGCCCGCACAACGTTTACGATGACCGCCGAGAGCGTGCGGGAAGTCTGCTTCGTCCTCGCAGAGGGCATGACCTGCACGGCGGGGGAGCGCGCCCGCTATTGGCATCTCCGCCGCGACGCGTCCGAAGAGCTTGCGGTTGCCGAAGAGAGCCTCACCTTCTTCTCCGAAACCTTCGGGGAGTATGATTTCCCTAACTTTGCCGTCGTCGAGACCGACCTTCCCTTCCCCTTCCACGGGGCGGGGCTCGCGCTCGTGCCTGCTTTCGAGCAGGGAGAGCGCCGTTCGGATGCGGTCGTATTCGGCACGGCGGCGCAATGGTGGGGGGAGATGGCGTCCGCCCTTCACCCCTGGCAGAGCGAGGGGCTTGCGATGTGGTCGGCGGCGCGCTTCTTCGGGCGGGAAGAGGGCGGCTATTCATCCCGCATTGCGGCGGCGGAGGGGCGCTACCGCACATTCGTCTCGGTGAGAAAGCAGCTCTCGGGCGAGGTCGATACCTCGATGGATCGCCCCCCTTCAGGCTTTTCGGGCGCCTATGAGTACCGCTCCGTCGTCCTCGACAAGGCCCTCATCCTCTTCGACAGGGTATCTTGCGTCCTCGGCGAAAAGAAGATGGCGGCAGGCCTCAAAGCGTACTTCTCCGCCGCAAGGGGGCGCACCGCCTCCCCCGAGGAGCTCATTTCATCGCTCTCGTCGAAGGTGGACGCCTCGGGCATCTTCGCCTCCTTTGTCGGGGGAACGGTTATCATCTGAGCGGTTTTCGGGGGCGGGCAAAAATTCCCGTAAAAAACTTTTTGTAAAACGGTTGCCAAAACGCGATTTATGGGCTATAATAGAGTCGTTAGCGTAGGGGAATATCGAGTCCCGCGCTGCAGTCTTTAAGGAGAGCAAAAAATGGACGACCCAAATAACCGATGCGTTATCACAACAGGTCACCCTTCTGTGCGTCAAGTCCGCAGGATGCTTTTGATGTGAGCGAAGTTTCGCCCGCAAGTTCTCGCATTTCCTAAAACGCACAGATGGTTTTTTCTGTGCGTTTTTTGCTGCCTTCATTCGGGAGACCCGAAATCTAACGCAAGGCGGAAATGCTTATGATCAATTACTTCAAGACTGTCAATGGCCGTATGGAGCGCCTCTCCGCATACGAGAAGGCGTGCTGGATCGACATGGTCAACCCCTCCGACGACGAGATCGAGGACATCGTCGCCCTCACGGGCATCGACGAGACCCTTCTAAAGGCCGCCCTCGATGAAGAGGAGACCGCCCGTCTCGAACGCGACGACAACGTCACCATGTGCCTCATGGATACCCCCGTCATCACCGATACCGACGAGGGCGACATCTACGAGACCATCCCTCTCTCCATCCTCACCAACAAGGAGTGCCTCGTCACCGTGTGCCTGCGCGGCAACCCCGTCCTCGGCGGGTTTGTCTCCAACCGCGTCAAGGCCGATACGGCGCGCCCCACCTCCTTCCTTCTCTCCTTCATGATGGGGAATGCGAAAGCCTTCCTCTCCAACCTGCGCCAGATCGACAAGAAGTCCCTCCGCGTGCAGGCGGAGCTGCACCGCTCCATGAAGAACAAGGAGCTCATCCAGCTTTTGTCCCTCGAAAATTCCCTCGTCTATTTCTCCACGGCGCTCAACGCCACCAACGGCGTCTACACCAAGGTGGGCCGCCTTTCCTCGATTGCCGAGAACGAGGAATATCAGGAATACTTCGAGGATATCCTCATCGAGGCAAAGCAGGCGGCAGAGATGTGTAATATCTACCGCGACATTCTCTCGGGCACGATGGACGCATATGCCTCCGTCATCTCCAACAACGTCAACAGCGTCATGAAGCTGCTCGCCGTCATCACCTTCGTCATCGCCGTGCCCACGCTCATCGCCTCGCTCTGGGGCATGAACGTTCCCGTGCCCTTCCAAGGCAACGAGTGGGGCTTCTGGATCGTCATCGGCATCGCCGTCGCCATCTCCGTCTTTGCGGCGGTGTGGATCGTCCGCGCCACCAACTCCGTGCGCATCAAGACGCCCCGCCAGGTCAAGCACAAGCGCCGCGGGGGAGGTGACCGCTGATGCCCCTTCTCCAGTATGTCTGCCCGTCCTGCAAAAAGCAGTTCGACGAGCTTGTGAAAAAGTACGACGAAAAGGTTTTCTGCCCCGCCTGCGGCAAGGAGGCCGTGCGCTCCTATTCGGGCGAGATGTTCACTTCCACAGGCAAGCCCCAAAGGCATTGCTCGGGCAACTGCAAGACTTGCTCGGGCTGCCGGTGACGGGCAAAAACAGCGCGGCACGGCCGCCGATAGCATGCCAATATAATATGGTAAGAAGGGGAGCGCGCAAAGGCCTCCCCCTTTGCATATCTTGGGGGAAGGAGGCGCTTATGTTCCGCATCTTGCGGGGGAGGGGAGCGGGGAAAAACTTTCCGAAAAAATTTCCGAAAAAAGTCAGATTTTTTCCGAAAAACGCTTGACGTTTCTCTTAAGACGTGCTAATATATGTAAGCTGTCTCGCGAGGGTAACACCTCTTGAAAATAGGAGCAGCGTTCCGCCGGTTCGCGGAACTTCCGAAGATTGACAACTGAATTGCAAGAAAGTAAAAACGAGTAAAAGAAACGTAAGGCAAAGGAAATTCTTTTATA
>CALWCH010000006.1 GCA_944376335.1 uncultured Clostridia bacterium | reverse complement strand
AGGTGTTCGTTGAGGTGGTTGATGCGCTCGGTGAGGAGTGCGATCTGGACCTCGGGCGAACCCGTGTCACCCTCGTGAGCCGCAAACTTGCGAATGATCTCCTGCTTTTCCATTTGCGTTTATCCTCCTATGGAAGTAGTTGCGCTGCGCCAAGGGGAACGTGGAGAGCGATCCTCCTCGCGCACGTCTTACATTAGAATACCATATTTTTACGCCGCTGTCAAAGGTTTTTTTGCGGCTTTTTACCAAATTTTATGCGAATTTATGCCGCTCATTTTGTAAAGAGGGCGCGCTTTTCTTCGATGAGCTTCTGTGTCTTTTCCAAATAGGTCGGAAGGTCTTTAGGAGAACCGATGCGCTCGATGCGCCCCTCGTTTAGAAACACTTTCTTTGTGACCGCGCCCGCGCCGACGGCGAAGTTATCGGCGGTCTCTTCCATCACGTCGATGTTGTAGACGGACGCCGTGCCCTTCTTGCACCAGCCCGTATTCTCGTGCGCGCCCGCCATGTACTTCTGGCGGTAGAGGTAGTAGGGCTCGTACCCCGCCCGCGTCAGCTGTTCCCGCGCGTAGGCGATCATCTCCCCCATCTCCCCTTCGCGGAGGCGCTCCACTTCCTCTTTGAGGCGCGCGCCCTTTTTGAGGCACAGCGTGTGCACGGTGATGTTGTCGGGCGAAAGCGCGATGGCTTTATCGATGCTCATGCAGAATTCTTCGAGCGTCTCCCCCGTGAGGCCTGCGATGAGGTCGCAGTTCGTCAAAAAGCCGTACGGGCGGGCGAGGGAGAACGCCTCTTCGACCTGCGCCGCCGTGTGCCTGCGGCCGATCGCCTCGAGCGTCCGATCGGAAAAGGACTGCGCGTTGATGCAGATGCGCGTCACGCCGTATTCCCTGCAAAGGGCGAGCTTTTCCGCGGTAAACACGTCGGGCCTGCCCGCCTCGACGGTGTATTCGCAGCCGTTGGTGCGGAGAGGCTTGACTGCTTCCAAGACGGCGCGGAGCTCCTCCGTCTCCAACGCGAAGGGCGTGCCGCCGCCGATGTAGACGGAGCGCAGATTGCGCCATAACCCTTCCGCACCCTCTAATTCGCGCTTTAAGCACTCCAAATAGGCGGGAATAAACTTCCGCGTCTTGTCGATGGGCGCGGTGACGAAGGAGCAATAGACGCAGCGCGTGGGGCAGAACGGGAGAGAGACGTATAGATCGCAGTTGCCCTCCCGCTTTTCGTACAGCCCCTCCTGCGCGCGAAGCACGCGGGAGACGAGCGCGGTGTTGTCTTCACTCACATCCATCTCATGAAAGAGCGGAAGGAAATCGCGCCCCTTTTCGAGTTCCCCCCTTGCGAGGCGGGTGGGGCGGATGCCCGTCAGCGCGCCCCAAGGAAGGCGGGTTTGAAAATGCGCCGCAAGCGCGTTGTAGAGCGCCAATTTGGAATAGCGGCGGGCAAGGCTCTTGTAAATAAGTTCGTTCTCCGCCTTCCCCTCGTGGGAATAGGAGAAGGGCGTATCATTGAGCCAAAGCGTGCCCGAAAACGTATCCCCGTCGAAGGTCTGCGTAAGGGAAATTTCGAGCGCCTCCGCACCCGGAAAGAGGCGGGCAACTTCCCCGAGTTCCTGCACCAAAAAGGCGGGGCTTGCCGTCAGCATCGTATCACCCCGTTGTACTTTCTTTCAAAGGAGAGCGTCGTCCTGTCGCCGTGGCCGGGGTAAACGGTATAGTCGCCCGCAAGGGCATAGAGGGTCTTCACGCTTTTCTCAAGCGCGCGGAAGTCGCCGCCCGGGAGGTCGCACCGCCCCACGCTGCCCTGAAAGAGGGTGTCGCCCGAGAAGAGCTTGTCGCCCGAAAGGAAGCAGACGCCGCCCTGCGTGTGGCCGGGCGTTGCGATGACCTCGAACGAAATGCCGCCGAAGGTGAGCTTGTCGCCGCCCGAAAAGGTGAAGTCGGGGGTAAAGTCGGGCGCGGGAGCAAGGCCGAAGAGGCGCGCGCCCTCGGCCTGATGTTGGAGCTGAAAGAGCTCGTCTTTGCAGCAGCCCACCTTGGCGCCCGCCTTCTGGAGCGCCAAACACCCGCCGATATGGTCGAAGTGGCAGTGGGTGAGAAGGACGTGCGTCACCGTAAGCCCGCGCTTCTCGGCCTCGAAGAGGACGGTTTCCTCGCCCGGGTCGATGGCGACGGCCGTTTTGCCGTCCTCCGTTAAAAGATAGCAGTTGGAAGCGAACCGCAATGGTTCGATGAGGATGATTTGCATACAATTTTTCAGTTTGCCGTTCTTCTCACGTCGATGATCTTCTGGTGCCCCAAAATTTTCTTGATGAGCACCTCGACGTCCTGACGGTTGGTGAGCGACACGGTGACGTCGACGATGGCGCTGCCGTTTTTGTCGTACCGCCCGTTGATGGAAGTAATTTCGAGGCGCATTTCGGCGACGCTCGCGCTGATGGCGCCGATGGCCGCGCCCTGGTCGTCCGCCGTGACGACGATGGCGGCCTTGAAGCGCGCCCCGCCCTCTTCGGCGACCCACTCCGCCGCCTGCAGCCGCGCGGGGTCGGCACCCTTCAAGTTGGGGCAGTCCTTTCTGTGCACGACGACGCCGCGCCCCCGCGTTACAAACCCGACGATCTCGTCGCCCGGGACGGGGGAGCAGCAGCCCGCAAACGAGACGAGCAGGCCGGTCTGCCCATTGATGGTGACGGTGCCCTTGGCAAGGTGCCCCCTGTATTGGGGCTCCTGCGCGACGAGGGGCTGCGGCACCTCTTTTCGGAAGAAGTCGATGAGCTTATAGAGGACCTGATTGACGGTGACCGCCCCGTAGCCGATGGAGGCGAACATCTCGTCCTGCGAGTTGAAGGCGAGCTTTTCCGAGACCTTTTGAAAGCTCTCGTCGGTGAGGATATCCGAGAGGGCATACCCCTTGCGCTTGGCGGCGTCCTCGAGCATATCGCGGCCGAGGCGGATATTTTCATCCTTCATCTCCCGCTTGTAGAAGGACTTGATCTTCGCCTTCGCGGAGGTCGATTTGATGAACTTGAGCCAGTCGCGCGAGGGGCCCTTCGAATTGGGCGAGGTGATGATCTCGACGACGTCGCCGAGTTCCAGCGTCGAATTTAAGGGCACAATTTTGCCGTTTACCTTCGCGCCCGTGCAGTGGTTGCCCACTTCCGAGTGAATGGCATACGCAAAGTCGACGGGCGTCGCCTCGTTGGGAAGGGAGATGACCTTGCCCTGCGGGGTAAAGACGAGAAGTTCGCTGCTGAAGAGCGAGCCCTTGACGGTATCCATGAACTCCTTGGAGTCCTTTAAGCCGCCCTGCAGCTCCATCATCTCCCTGATCCAGGAGATGCGCTGGTCTAAGGTCGTTTCCTCCGTCGTCTGTTCCTTGTACTTCCAGTGCGCGGCGATACCGTACTCCGCCGTGCGGTGCATTTCCTCGGTGCGGATCTGAATTTCAAAGGGTTGGCCGAAGTTGGTGACGACCGTCGTATGCAGCGACTGATAAAGATTGGGCTTGGGCGTTGCGATGTAGTCCTTGATGCGCCCCGGTACGGGCTTCCATTCCTTATGGATCTTGCCAAACACCTCGTAGCACTCGTCCACCGTGCCCACGATGACGCGCACCGCCGTGAGATCGTAAATTTGGTCGAGCGTCTTGTTCTTCGTCTTCATCTTCTTATAGATGGAATAGAAGTGCTTTGGCCGCCCGAACACCTCGCCGTGGATATTGCACTCGACGAGAATTTTTTTAATTTCCTCGACGACGTAATCGACGAAGCGGTTCCTTTCCTCCAACTTCTGGTGGATGTTTTCGACGAGGTACTCGAACGCCTCGGGGTCGAGATATTTGAGGCACAGATCTTCAAGCTCGCACTTGACCTGCGAAATACCCAGCCTGCCCGCAATGGGGGTGTAGATATCCAAGGTCTCGCGCGCCATGCGCTGCTGGCGCTCCTTGGAGAGGAAGTTTAAGGAGCGCATATTGTGCAGGCGGTCTGCAAGTTTGATGATGATGACGCGGATGTCCTTCGCCATCGCAATGAAGAGCTTGCGGAAGTTCTCCGCCTCTTCCTCTTCCTGCGACTTGAAGACGATCTTATCGAGCTTGGTGACGCCCGCAACGAGGGAGAGAACTTCCTCGCCGAATTCGCGGCGGATGTCGTCCTCGGTGACGGGGGTGTCCTCGATGACGTCGTGCAGGAGCGCCGCGGCGATCGTCGCGGGGTCGAGGCCCAAGTCAACGAGAATTTCCGCGACGGCGCAGGGGTGGATGAAGTAGGGCTCGCCCGAGGCTCGCTTCTGGTTGGCGTGCGCCGCCTTGGCGTAGTCGTAGGCATGGAGCAGCATGTTGCGCTCGTCGCCCGTGTAGTATTCGTAGATCTTCATCAGGATGGCTTCCATCTCTCTCCCTCCTTTGTCGTGATTTAAGTTCTCTCTGCAAGCGCCGAAAGGGCGGCGTATAGTTTGGAGCGCTCGAGCTGCGTCTTCTTGCCGCGCACGATGCGCACCCTGCCGCCCGAAAGCTCCAAGAGCCCCAACTCTTCAAACACCGAAAAGGCGAATAAAAACCGCTCTGCCGAAAAGCCGAGGAAATCGGCATTTCTGCCCGCCTCGGCGGCGTCTGCGCCCGCCAGGCTCCCTTCCGCGGCGCGGATCGCGGAGAACACCTCCGCCATATCTGCCCGCGTGTGGGGAATGGAGACGAGCTTTTCCCAGCCGCACAATTCCTCGTTAGCCAAAAGCCGCGCACTGCCCGTGGGCTGAGCGACGGCGGGCGGCGATTCCAAAAACACCACCTCGCGGTAGTGCGAAAGGTCTGTATCGGGCGCGGGAGAAAGCAGCACCACGTTGGCGGCGTTGCCCGACGAGAGGCGGAATACCTCCCGCGTGAGCCCCTTCAGGGCGGGGAAGCGGCGAAGCGTCTCGCGGTCGTACGCGACAGCGACGAGCCCGTAGGCACAGCTCTTTCTCGCCCTTTCGATGTGCGCGTTGAGCGAGTCCTCGCCCATGCACTCCAATTTCACCTTTCTCCCCTCTTTTAAGGCGGCGAGCATCTCCGAAAAGCCCTCGAAGGGGAGATCGTCGCCCTTCGCGCCGTCGTAGATGACCGCCCGCACGAAGCCCTTGATGGTCTCCTTACCGCGAAATTTGGAGACGTTGCACTCAAAGACGAGCGATTTCGGCACATCGCACCGCAGAAGGGTGAGGTCCTTCTCTCCCCAGAAGTACATGAAGTCGAGCGTTTCTCCGCCGATGGAGATATGCGGCGATTCGGGCTTGACGGGCGACGCCTGCATGCGCTCCGCGCGGTAGACAAAGAGCGGGCGGCGGTTGCCCACGCCGAAGGGCTCTAAGCTCTCGATCTCCTTGGCAAGCTGTTTGGAAAATTCCCCTGTGACGACGCCGCTGACGACGAGGGAAGGCACAAAGTCCTCCCGCGTGTAGTGTGCTGCAATATAGCTGTTGAGGTCGCTTTTCAATGCCTCGAACTTATCGAGGCGCACGTTGACGCCCGCCGCCTGCGCATGGCCGCCGAATTCCTCGATCTCGCCCGCGCAGTGCTTCAATGCGTCGAAGATGTTGACCGCCTCGATGCTCCTGGCGCTCCCGCGCAGCATATCGCCGTGCCGCACGAAGAGCAGGGCGGGGCGGGAAAATTCCTCCACGATGCGCGCCGCGACGATGCCGATGAGCCCGGGGTGCCAGTCCTCCCCCTCCGCCATGACGACGGAGCCGTACGCGCCCTCCGCGGCGATCTGCGCCCGCGCGCGCTCGAAGAGCTCGTCGCACAGCCGCTGCCGCTCGGAGTTGTAGTTGTTCAAAAGTTCAGCAAGAACGCGCGTCTCCTCCTCGTCCTCGGACGTAAAGAGGCGAAGCGCTGCGTTGGCATCCCCCATCCTGCCCGCCGCGTTGACGCGGGGGGCAAGCGTGAAGGCGAGCGTCTGCGCCGTCACTTCCTGCGGCTTCCCTAAAAGGGCGGCAAGGCAGGGGCGGGGGGTTTGGTTGATGAGCGCAAGCCCCGCCCAAACGATGTCGCGGTTCTCCCCCAAAAGGGGCACGCTGTCCGCAACCGTCGAGAGGGCGCAAAAATCGAGAAGTTCGTCCGCCCGCTCGCCGATGAGCGCACGCGAGAGCTTATAGGCAACGCCCGCGCCGCATAAGTTGTCGTAGGGATAATCGTCCTTTAATTTGGGGTTGATGCAGATGCAGTCGGGCAGCTCTTCGGGCAGTTCGTGGTGGTCGGTGACGATGACATAGGAGCCCTGCTCCTTGATGTATTCGACTTCCGCGGCGTTGGAGATGCCGCAGTCCACCGTGATGAAGAGGTCGGGGAGAAATTCATCGAAAATTTTGTCGATGGCGCGCGTCGTGAGGCCGTACCCCTCCGCCCGCTCGGGCACGTAGAGGTAGGGCTCGATACCGTAAATTTTCAGCGCCCGCGAGAGGATGGCAACAGCCCCGATGCCGTCCGCGTCGTAATCGCCGAAGATGGCGACCCGCCACTCCTCGCGCTTTGCCCGCTCGATGAGCAGCACCGCCTCCTTCATGCCCTTCATCAAAAAGGGGGAGAGAAGGTACTCCTTGGAGGGGGCGAGGAAGCGGCGCATCTTTTCCTCGCTGTCCTGCCCGCGCGCATAGAGGATGCCCGCCGTCGTCTCGGTGATGCCGACCGCGCGCGCAAGCTCCCCGACGCGCCGTTTTTCGTCGGGAGAAAATTCGCATTCATGCACGATCCGCTTCATACCTGCTCCTTCCCGCGAATGTGCGGGGTGTTATCTCTATTTTACCCAAAATTTGAGAGCAAAAACGGCGGGGTGTTCTCCCGCCGTTCCGGTCTTTTCGAAATTATTCTTCGGCTTGTTCTGCCTTTTTCTTTCCGACGTAACGGGCTTTCTTGGCGCTGCTCCTGTCGTCCATCCGCTTCATGGGCAGATACACGATGGGCCCGAGCACGAGCGAGGAATAGGCGCTCACGGCAAGGGGAAGCAGCAGGGGCAGGAAGAACGCTCTCACCCCGGGGGCAGCCACGGCACCCAAGACGATGAACACGACGGCGAGCGCCGCGATGACATAGCCGGTCGTCTTATTGGACGCCTTGCAGCATTCGGAGACGGCCTCCTCCGCGTCCATCGTGCGGAAGGCGGGGTCTTTGAAGGTCTCGCGCATCTTCATGCACTGGACGAGCCAGACGATGAGCGAAATGACGACGGCTGCCGCCGCAAACGCGAGGGGCGCAAAGGGCGCCACGGGAATACGGGTGATGGCAAGGAGGGCAAGCGTTAAAAGCACGTCGTGCACGACGAGGACAAGCCCCGTGAGCGTGCGCCCCCAGCCGAAGCGGAAGCCGATATACACGAGCACGACGATGGCAGCAACGGCAAGCGCCACGGCGCCCCGCCAGACGGGCTCATAGAAGCGCGCACCCGCGTCCACTTCATGGACGGCGATGTACACGTCCGAGCCTGCAAATTCTGACGTGAGCGTGCTCTCGACGGTCTCCTTTGCGGAAGCGAGCGTCTCATTCGAAACGTCCTCTGCAAAGGTATAGGTGACGGTATAATCTCCGTTCTCCGCGAGCGACGCGTTGTCGAGGTCGGACGAAATCTCCGTCTTGCTCTCATAGGAGATTCCCAAGGAATCAAACGTGCTCTCGCACACTTCCTCTACTCTGTCGCCGCCCTCGGCGATCGAGATGACGGCGTCGTAAGTGACGGAGAAGTCCTTGCCCGCGCACGTCTCCACATTGAAGCCGAAGAGGGCGTAGAGCACGATGCCCGCGATGAGGATGACGGCGGAGATGGCCGCAAACAGGGGCAGTTTTTTAAGCGAATAGAAATGTTTAGTCATCTTCTTCCACCTCCTCTCTCTTGAAGCGGCAGAACTTTGCCTTGTCCTTTGCGAACGGCATCATGATGTACCAGCAGAAGCGGTTGACCGCCAAGGAGCAGACGCCCGCAAAGAACATGCCGATGCCCAAGGTGAAGGCAAACACGGAAAGCTCGGTGAGTGCGATGAAGTAGGTGATGAAGCCGACCGCCGCAAGCACGATGTGCAGGTCAAAGATGTGGAAGAAGCACTTCTTGTAGCCCGACTTGACGGCGAACGTCATGGTTTTGCCCGTTGCATACTCCTTCCTCGCGTACTCGTATGCCATCGCATCCGAGACGCTCAGCGTGACCGCGCCAAACAGCACTGCAAGCACCGAGCCCACGCCCAAAGTGAGGAAGTCGATCGCCCAGATGCAGAGCGTCATCGCAATGAGGTAGACGAGCATCGTGTAGAGGTGCGCAAAGCCCAGCCTGCTGTAGCGAACAAAGAAATAGACGAGGGATGCAAGGAGCACAACGCCGAGGGCGATGTAGAGCATCCACTGTGCGCTGTCGCCGTAGGCGGCATGATCGCGGCGGAGCGTGCCGACGGAGAGAGAGAGGCCTTCCTCCGAGCCGCTTGTCCGCGCCGTGTCGAGAATGGTCGCCACGAGCTCGGAGGACTGCTTGTCGTAGGAGCCGCTGATATACAGCGAGCTTTGGTCGATCTGTTCGCTGACGGTGAGCGTGATGAGCGGCTCATCGCCGACATAGAAGTAAAGGTAAGAACTCGTTGCGCCGTCCGTTGCCTCGGCAATGGCAGCCCTGCCTTCGTCCGTCATGTTGAAGATGACGTAGGAGACGCCTGCCGACGTACGCGCCGAAATACTCTTAAAGTAGTCCTCTGCCGTGAGTCCGCTCCGCGCTTCGGGGATGATGACCTCTGCGCTTTCCTCGTCCGAGCCGAAGCTCACCGTAAGTTCCCCCATGCGGCCGAGATAATCAAACGCCGCGCCCGATATCTCATACGATGCGGGGAGAGAGACTTCCACCGTGTAGTCATCGACGACGTTGACGCTCGCGGAAGAGATGTGCAGGCGCTCAACGCGCTCTTTCAACACCTCGACGGAATGAGAAAAGTTCTCCTTGAAGGACTCGCTCACTTCCGTGCCGTCGAGCACCGTCTCTTTCTCGAGATAGATGGCGCCGTTTGAATAGGAACTGTACTTCTCTGCGTATTCTGCCTGATCCTCTTCGGAGGAAGCCGAGAGGTCGTTTTCGTAATCTCTCCCGGAGATGACGCCCTCGGGATAGAGGACGGCAGTATAGCCGCCGCCGACGTAGTCGGTCTCCCCGATGAGGTATCCGCCGAGTTCGGCGTCCTTCTCCGCAATGCCCAGAATAGAATTAAAATAATTTAATCCGTTGCCGTCGCAAGGAAAGGGCACGAAGCATACCACGCATAAAACGGCGATCACGATGGTGATCAGAGTCAGAACGATCGCCGATTTTACCTTGCCCATTGTTGCCTCCTGTCATGTGTGAAGGCCTTTCCGCAAGTGCGGAAAAACCCCGTCTTGTTCATTATATAAGTTTTGCCTTTCGCCGTCAAGCCGAAACGCGCCGCTTTTTCGTATTTTTGTTATTTTTCGCGACATTTCCGGGCCGCCAGAATGTGCATCGCGCACTCGATGCGCTTCTTCATCATGGCGCACGTCATGGCGTAAGGCTCCTCGATATCGCCGTTGTAGTGATAGTTGTTTGCGCTGCACCCGCCCGAGCAGATGAACTTCGCAAAGCAGTTTTCGCACTTCTTGCGTGTGAAAAGGCAGCTCCCCGCAAACTTGGAGCGGATATTTTCGTCGAGCTTGCCTTCAAAGACGCTGCCCATCTTCCATTTGCTGTCCCCCGCGAACTGGTGGCAGGGGTAGATGTCGCCGTTGGGGACGACGGAGAAGTACTCGTTCCCCGCGCCGCAGGCGGAGACGCGCTTTTGAAGGCAGGGCCCGCCCTCGAGGTCGATGTTGAAGTGGAAGAAGTTGAAGCCCTCCCCCTTCTCTTCGCGTTCGAGGTACGCCTCGCAGAGGTTTTCGTACTCCTTCTCGATGCGGGGAAGGTGCTCTTCCCTGATCTGCAGTTCGGGGATGTCGGTGACGACGGGCTCCATCGAGATGGAATCGAATCCCTGATCGGCGAGGAAGAGGACGTCCTTTGCAAAGTCGAGGTTTTTCGCGGTGAACGTGCCGCGGACGTAGTAATGCTTGTCCCCGCGCGAACGCACGAACTTTTTGATCTTTTCGATGACGAGATCGAAGCTCCCCTTGCCGTTCACCGTCTTTCTCACGGCGTCGTGCACTTCGGGGCGGCCGTCCAGCGAGAGGACGACGTTCTCCATCTCCTCGTTGAAGAATTGGATGGTCTCGTCGTCGAGCAGGAGGCCGTTGGTCGTCGTCGTGAAGAGGAAGCGCTTGCCGAGCTTTGCAGCCTGCTCTTTGGCGTAATATACGGTATCTTTGACGACGCCCAAATTCATCAGGGGCTCGCCGCCGAAGAAGTCGACTTCGAGCACCTTCCGTTTTCCGCTCTCTCTGAGCAGAAAGTCGATGGCGGCAAACGCCGTCTCGCGGCTCATCACTTCGCGCTTGGAGTGGTACGCGCCCTCGTCGGCAAAGCAGTACTTGCAGCGCAGGTTGCAGTCGTGCGAGACGTGCAGGCACAGCGCCTTGACCTCATGGCTCTTCATGGGGTACGCCTTGACTTCTTCCTTATATAATAAGCCCTGCTCTTTGAGCGCTTCCGCGTCCTCGAGGATGGCTTTGAGCTCTTCGTCCGAAACGTCCGTCTTGTCTCCCTCTAAAACGCGCGCCGTCTTTTCGTCGCACTCATGAAGGGAGCCGCTGCCGACGTCGTAAATATAATAATGGTCGTGATAGGAAAAAATGTGGATCATGTTGTTCTTCTGCGGCTAAGCCGCGCCTGTCCTTTGTTTTTGACATGGAAACAAAGGAGCAACGCTGCCGCTGCTCCCCGTTTTTTGCTCGTTTGAAAACAAAGCGAAAGATTATCTCTTTTCGATCTTGCTTTCTCTCGTCACGCGCTCGCACGACTGGTTGCCGACCGTGCAGCTCGTCTTGCAGGCGGACTGGCAGGTGCTCCTGCATTCGCCGCAGCCCGTGACCTTTCTTTCCTGAGGTTTAGCGATGGTCTTGATCATAATTTCATCTCCGAAATCTTTTTTTCCATTATACAATAAAAACCCGCGTTTGGCAACCGATTTTTTATTCTTTCCGCAATTTCCTGCCCGCAGCCGCCCCGCCGCCGCCCGCAAGCGCGCATAATAGGACGTCTAAAAGCAGCATCGGCGTCATGTGAAAGCCCCCGATGAGCCCGAAGAGGAGCGTCGTTAAAAGCAGGCACAAGAGCCCCGCCGCCATGCCCTTGAAGACGGCGCGCTCGCCCTTTACAAAAATGAGCGCAAACGCAAACGCCGCCGCCGTCTTTAAGGCGAGGTTGGAGACGATGATGGCGGCCTCCGACAGAGCATACGCCCGCACAAAGACGGCAAGCAGCGCCTCGCATAAAAGACAGAACACGGTGCCGAGCGCCGCCGCAAGCCCCACCTCTTTTACCGCCTTCTTCCAAAACCCTTCGCCCATATGCCCTCCCGCGGGCGCAAAAAAACCTCCGCACCCCAAGTTAAGGTATGCGGAGGCAAAGCTCAATATGACTTTACTTGTTCTCTTCCTTCTCTTCGGACTTTTCTTCGGACTTTTCCGCGGGTTCCTCTCTTTCGGGAACGGGAGCGGACACTTCGCCCGACTTCTTCGCCTTCTTTTCCGCCTCTTCCGCCTTCTTGGCGGCCTCGGCTTCCTCGCGCGCGATCTGCGTGGGGCCCTTGGCGTCCGTCTGTGCGATGAGTTCCTTGTCCATCTTGATGTAGGACTTGCCCGAGGTTTCGCTGCCCGTCTCCATGATGATGGTGTTGTCGTCGCACACTTCCACGACGATGCCGCAGATGCCGCCCGCCGTCTTTACCTTGTGGCCGGGGCGGATGGCCTCGAGCTGCTCGGTGTACTCCTTCTGACGCTGCTTGTTCTTCCTGCTCGAGAAGATCATCCACACGACGAAGATGACGATGACGACGCCGAGGACGATATACATTGCCCACGGGTTTCCGGCGGTTGCGGGCGTGTCGCCGGTCGTGCCGCCCGTCTGTTCCAAAAGGCTCCAAAACATAAGCCGTTACTCTCCTTATTTTGTGATTATTTCAAATTTTACCCGTTTTGCCGCAATTTGGCAAGCGTTTTAAGGTTGGTTTTGCCCTTTCACGCAACTTTCATGCGTAAAAATGGGCGAAATCGGGCGAATTTTACGCGCCCAATGCCTGTTTTTCGTAAAATTCCTTCACGTAGTCCTTGACATATCCCCCGAGAATGCTCTCGCGAAGGCCCGCCATCAGGCGATGAAGGTATCGGATGTTGTGCAAAGATAGGAGCATGCCGCCCGCCATCTCCCCCACGTTGACCATGTGGCGCAAATACGCCTTCGTATAGTTTGTGCAGCAGTAGCAGTCGCACTCGGGGTCGAGGGGGGTGAAGTCCTCTTTATACTTCCCGTTTCTCACAACGACCTTCCCGCGCGAGGTGAGCGCCGTGCCGTTGCGGGCGACGCGCGTTGCAAGCACGCAGTCGAACATATCCACGCCGCGGAGCACGCCCTCGACGAGGCAGTCGGGCGAACCCACGCCCATCAGATAGCGGGGAACGTCTTGCGGCATGCGCTCCTTTAAGACATCGAGCATCTCATACATGAGCGGCTTGGGCTCCCCGACGGACAGCCCGCCGATGGCGATACCGTGCTTTACAAAGGGCTTGCAGCGCTCCAAACTCTCGAGCCGTAAATCGGCATACAGATTGCCCTGAATGATTGGAAAGAGCGCCTGAAAGGGCTTATTTGCCGCTTCATGGGCAAGATACGAGCGTTCCAGCCACTTTGCGGTGCGCTCCATGGCCGCCTTCGCCTGCTCGTGGGTATAGCCGTACTCCGAGCACTGGTCGAACGCCATCATGATGTCCGAGCCCAAATTGTGCTGGATGCCCATCGCCTTTTCGGGGGTGAAGAGGTGATGGCTGCCGTCCACATGCGAGGAAAAGCGCACGCCTTCCTCGGTGATGTTGTTGAGGGAAGCGAGCGAAAACACCTGGAAGCCGCCGCTGTCCGTGAGGATGGGGCGGTCCCAATTCATGAACTTGTGCAGCCCGCCCGCCCGTGCAATGAGCTCGTCGCCGGGGCGCATATAGAGGTGGTAGGTGTTGGAGAGGATGATCTGCGAGCCGATCTCTTTGAGATCGCGGGGCAGCACGCCCTTGACGGACGCCTGCGTACCCACGGGCATATAGACGGGCGTTAGGATATCGCCGTGCGGGGTATGAAAGACGCCCGCGCGCGCCCCCGTCTCGGGGTCGACCTTCTGCAGTTCAAAGGAAAAATATTCGTTGTTCATATGAGGGTTCCAAAGTTGTTAATTAAACCGATGACGAGATGCGACGCTTATACGATCATCATCGCATCACCGAAGGAGAAGAATCTGTAACGTTGCTCGACAGCTGTCTTGTAAACATCAAGAATTTCCTCTCTCGAACAGAGACAGCTCACCAGCATGATAAGGGTGCTTTCGGGCAGGTGGAAGTTGGTGATGAGGGCATCCACGCACTTCATCTTGTAGGGCGGGTACAAAAAGATGCTCGTATCGCCCTTGCAGGGGTGCAGCATGCCCTGTTCGTCCGCAACCGTCTCGAGCGTCCTCACGGAAGTCGTGCCGACGGCAATGACCCGCCGCCCCTCTTTTTTTGCCGCGTTGATGCGGGAGGCGGCTTCCTCGCTCACCTCGTAGTATTCGGCGTGCATCTTGTGGTCGAGAATGTTCTCTTCCTTGACGGGGCGGAAGGTGCCAAGTCCCACATGCAGCAGCACTTCCACAACTTCCACGCCCATGCCCCTGATCTTCTCCAAGAGCTCGGGGGTGAAGTGCAGCCCCGCAGTGGGAGCCGCCGCCGAGCCCGTCTCGCGGCTGTAGACCGTCTGATAGCGCTCGGGGTCCTTGAGCTTTTCGTGGATATACGGCGGCAGCGGCATATTGCCGACGCGGGAGAGAACGTCCTCAAAGGTGCCCTCGTAGAAGAATTTGACGATGCGCTCGCCCGTCTCGGTGACGGAGAGCACTTCGAGGGAGAGCTCCTCGGAAAAATACAGCTTCGCCCCCGGGCGGCACTTGCGGCCGGGGCGGACGAGCACTTCCCAGGTGTCGAGGCTCATGCGCTTTAAGAGCAGCACTTCGACGGCGCCGCCGTGCTCGGTGTGGGCATAAAGCCTTGCGGGCAGCACGCGCGTGCGGTTGATGACCAGCACATCGCCCTTTTTCAGATAGTCGCAAATATCGTGAAAGATGCGGTGCTCAATGGTCTTTGTATTCCGATGATAGACGAGAAGGCGGGAGGAATCGCGCGGCTCTGCGGGGGTCTGCGCGATGAGTTTCTCGGGCAAATCGTAATAAAAATCGCTTGTTTTGAGTTCCGACATACTATTCCTCTTGGAAAATGGACATCTGCTTGCCGCTCTCGGTGCCCTCGGGCGGGGTGACGCCCATGTGCTCGTAGCCGCCCCGAAGGCAGATGCGGCCGCGCGGCGTGCGGGCGATGAGCCCGAGCTGCAAAAGATAGGGCTCGTAGACGTCCTCGATGGTATTGACGTCCTCGTTGACGGTGGCGGCGAGCGTTTCTAAGCCCGCAGGCCCGCCCTTAAATTTTTCGATGAGGGCGCGGAGATACCCGCGGTCGGTCTCGTCAAGGCCGAGCTCGTCGATCTCCATCTTTTGAAGGGCGGCGCGGGCAGAGGCCTTTGTGACGACGCCCCCGCCCGAGACGGCGGCAAAGTCGCGCACGCGCTTCAAAAGGCGGTTGGCAATGCGGGGCGTGCCGCGCGAACGGCGGGCGATCTCCAGACTTCCGTCCTCTTCGATGGCGATACCGAGCGTCTTTGCAGACCGCGCGACGATGCTCTTGAGTTCGCTCGGCAGATACATCTCAAGCCTGCAGATGATGCCGAAGCGGTCGCGCAGGGGCGCGGAGAGAAGGCCTGCGCGCGTCGTCGCCCCGACAAGGGTAAAGCGCTTGACGGGAAAACGGATGCTGCGCGCAGACGGCCCCTTGCCCACGATGATGTCGAGCGCGTAGTCTTCCATCGCGGAATATAAAATTTCCTCCACCGTGTGGTTGAGGCGGTGAATTTCGTCGATGAATAAGACGTCGCCGTCGTTCAGGTTGGTGAGGATGGCGGCGAGATCGCCCGAACGCTCGATGGCGGGGCCGCTCGTAACTCTGATTTGCGAGCCCATCGTGTTTGCGATGATGTGCGCGAGCGTGGTTTTCCCGAGCCCGGGCGGGCCGTAGAGAAGGACGTGGTCGAGCGCCTCCCCGCGCGCCTTGGCGGCGGACATATAGACGGAGAGGTTCTCCTTGACTTTATCCTGCCCGATGTAGTCCTCCATCGTCTTGGGGCGGAGGACGTTCTCTTCGAGGTCGTACTCCCCCTTGGTGGACGAAATGAGCCGCTCCTCGCCGAAATCTTCAAAGTCGTCAAACATCATAACGCACCCTCCAAACGATCACTCAAATGCCGAAAACGGCAGCTCACATGCCCCTGAGGGCGGCGGAAATGACTTCCTCGATGCTCCTTGCGCCCTCCTTCCGCGCGCGCTCGACGGCGCGGGCGCTCTCCTGGCGGGAAAAGCCGAGGTTCATGAGCGCGGCAACGGCATCCTCGTCCTCCGAAGAGGCCTTGACGGCGGCGGGCGCGGCCGAAGAATCGCTTAAGATGGCGGTCGCGGAAATTTTGCCGTGCAATTCCAGAATGATGCGGTCGGCGGTCTTTCTCCCCACGCCCTTGACCGTCGAAAGCCGCTTCGCATCCGCTGCGGCGATGACGTCGTACAGCTCCTCGGGGCGCATCGAAGAGAGAATGGCGAGCGCCAGCTTTGCGCCCACGCCCTGCACCGAGGTGAGCTTCAAAAAGAGCGCCTTCTCTTTTAAGTCGGCAAAGCCATATAGGGAGACGCCGTCCTCCTTCATCTGCAGGTAGGTATAGACCTCCCCCACGCCGCCGCGGGCGAGCCGCGCAAACGCCGCGCCCGTGCATGAAACTTCGTACCCGACCCCGTTCACTTCGATGAGCGCGCTCTCGAGCGTCAAGTCGAGCACTTTGCCCTTTAAATATCCGATCATACTTTCCTCTTATTTGATGCCGAACAGCCCCGAGAGGCGGTTGGTAAAGGCATGGCAGAGCGCCGCGCCGAGGGCGTCCGCCGCGTCGTCCGGGCGGGGAACTTCCTTTAAGCGCAGGTGGGAGGCAACGCACCGCTGCATCTGCCCCTTGTCTGCCCTGCCGTACCCCGTGAGCGCCTGCTTGATCTGGTTGGGGGTGTATTCAAAGATGCGCCCGCACCGCTTGCAGCACGTTAAAAGAATGACCCCGCGCGCGTGGGCGACGGCAATGCCCGTTGTAATGTTTTTGGAGAAGAACAGCTCTTCCATCGCCGCTTCCTCGGGAGAGAACTTGTCGAAGAGAGCATTGACGCCCTGCTCGAGCATGCACAGCCGCACGGCAAAGTTCTCCGTGGGAGGCGTCTTGACGACGCCGTAGTCGATGGCACGGCAATTGCCGCGCGCATCCCGCTCGATGACGCCGTAGCCCATCGTCCCAAACCCGGGATCCAGCCCCAGAATGACCAAGCGCCCCTCCTTTTGCGCCCCGCGCCCCGAAAAAGGCGCAGAAAGCCGCATTTTTTTCTGTTTATATTGTAATATAGCGGAGGGCGGGTTGTCAATCGAAACGGGGGCAAATTTGCCCTTTGCCCCGAAATCGCTTGCCTTTTCGCGAAAAATCGGGTAAAATCAGGATAACAAACAATCTCTTGAGAGGTAATATAATGAAACTTTGGGAAGGAAGGTTCGACGCGCCCACGGCAGCGGACGCCGACGCCTTCAACGAATCTCTCTCCTTCGACAAGAAGCTCTACCGCGTAGACATCACGGCGAGCATCGCCCATGCGACGATGCTGGGCGAGACGGGCATCATCCCGAAAGAGGACTCCGAACGCATTCAGGAGGGGCTTAAAGGCATCTTAAAGGACATCGACGAGGGCACGCTCCCCGTCGAGGGCGCGGAGGACATCCACTCCTTTGTGGAAAATACGCTCGTTAGCCGCATCGGCGAAGTGGGCAAGAAGCTGCACACCGCCCGCTCCCGCAACGACCAGGTGGCGACCGACCTGCGCCTCTACATCCGCGGCTCCATCGACCGCATCATCTCCCTCCTGCACGCCTTTGTGACGACGCTGACGATGACCGCGCACGAGCACATCAAGTGCATTCTGCCCGGCTATACCCACTTGCGGAAGGCGCAGCCCGTCAACTTTGCCCAGTACCTCAACGCCTATTCCGAGATGTTCCTGCGCGACATGGAGCGCCTCGAGGACTGCAGAAAGCGCGTCAACGTGATGCCCCTCGGCAGCGCGGCGCTTGCGGGCACGTCCTTCCCCATCGACCGCGAACTCACCAAAAAGCTCTTGAAGTTCGACGAGATCTCCAACTGCTCCATCGACGCCGTGTCCGACCGCGACTTTGTGGCGGAATACCTCTTCTGCCTCACGGGCGTCATGCTGCACCTCTCGCGCCTGTGCGAAGACACCATCCTCTACACCTCGGACGAATTCGGCTTCTGGGAAATTTCCGATGCGTACTCGACGGGCTCCTCCATCATGCCGCAGAAGAAGAACCCCGACATCCCCGAACTCATCCGCGGCAAGTGCGGGCGGGTCATCGGAGATTTGACGGGCTTCCTCGCGACGATGAAGGCGCTGCCCCTCGCCTACGACAAGGACCTGCAGGAGGATAAAGAGCCCGTGTTCGACGCGGAAAAGACGGTATGCGACTGCGTTTCCGTGTTCCACGCCATGTTCAAGGGGATGAAGTTCAACTCCGAGGCGATGTATAACGCGGCGGGGCTCGGCTTCTCGACGGCGACCGACGTTGCCGACTACCTCTCCAAGAAGGGCGTTCCCTTCCGCGACGCGCACGCCATCACGGGAAAGATCGTAAGATACTGCATCGAGCGCGGCAAGGCGCTCAACGAGCTCTCCTTAAAGGAATTTCAGGACGTGAGCGACGTGTTTGAGCGCGACGTGACGGGCGTGGTGCTTGCGCGCACGTCGGCAGAGGCGAGAAATTCGGTGGGCGGCTCTTCTCAGCAGGCAGCGAGGAAGGCGCTCATCCGCATCCGCAACCGCCTCAAACACTTTGGTTGATGAGATACTGTAAGGGAACAATATAAAAGGACGCCCCTATGCGTCCTTTTTTTGCATAAATATGCAGAATTTGACAGTTGCCCGCGAAAATATCTCACAAAGGCTTGACACAAACGCATATTCCCCTTATAATTAAGGGAAGCACACTTTTATGTAGGGAGGGTCTTACCATGAAATGCAACGGTGCAGAAATTCTCATCAACTGCCTCAAAGAGCAGGGCGTTGACACGATATTCGGCTACCCGGGCGGCACGGTGCTCGACATCTACGATGCACTCTACCGCGACGGGACCATCCGCCACATCATCACCTCGCACGAGCAGGGCGCGGCGCACGCCGCGGACGGCTATGCGCGCGTCACGGGGCGCGTCGGCGTCTGTTTGGCGACGAGCGGCCCCGGCGCCACCAACCTCGTCACGGGCATCGCGACGGCGTTCATGGACTCCATCCCCGTCGTCGCCATCACGGGCAACGTCGGCCTCAGCCTTTTGGGGCGCGACTCCTTCCAGGAGATCGACATCTCGGGCATCACCATGCCCATCACCAAACACAACTTCATCATCAAGGACGTGAAGGACCTCGCCCCCGCCATCCGCCAGGCATTCAAAATTGCCAATTCGGGAAGAAAGGGCCCCGTGCTCATCGATATTCTCAAAAACGTGCAGATCGCGGAGACCGACTACGAGCCCTTGACGCCCGAAGTTCTCAAGCGCAAGCCCATTGCGGTGAGCGCCGTTGAGGACGCCGTCAAGGCCATCAATGAGGCGGAAAAACCGCTCATCATGCTGGGCGGCGGGTGCATCGCCTCGGAGGCGGAGGAAGAAGTGGCCGCCCTTGCCGAAAAGCTGGACGCCCCCGTTGCCTGCACGCTCATGGGCACCGGCGCGTACCCTGCGGGAAATGCCCGCTTCATGGGCATGATGGGCATGCACGGCACCGCGACTTCGGCAAAGCTCACCCTGCAGAGCGACTGCATCATCGCCCTCGGCACCCGCTTTTCCGACCGCGTCGCCCTCAACCGCGACAAATTTGCCGAGAATAAGGTCGTCGTGCAGGTCGAAATCGACAACGCGGAGATCGACAAGAACGTCGACGTCACCTATTCCATCCTCGGCGACGTGAAGGAGGCCTTAAAGACCATGCTGCCCCTCATCAACGAGGTGAAGGACCGCCCCTTCATGCAGGAGGCGAAAGAGCTCAAAGCCGCCGAGAAGGCAAAGCGGCCCCACCTCGAACTCGGGCACAAGGTCATCATCGGCGCTTCCGACATTGCGGGAGATGAGGATATCGTCGTCACCGACGTCGGCCAGCACCAGATGTGGACGGCGCAGTACTACCCCATCCGAAAACCCCGCACCTTCTGTTCGAGCGGCGGCCTCGGCACGATGGGCTACGGCTTAGGCGCTGCCATCGGCGCCGCCATCGGGAGCGGGAAGCACGTCATCCTCGTCACGGGCGACGGCTGCTTCAACATGAACCTCAACGAACTTTCGACGGCGGTGACGGAAAATCTGCCCATCACCATTTTGCTTATGAACAACCGCGCGCTCGGCATGGTGCGTCAGTGGCAGAAGCTCTTCTATAACAACCGCTTCTCGCAGACGGACATCCGCAAAAAGACGGACTATGTGAGGTTCGCGGAAAGCTTCGGCGCCAAGGGCATGAAGATCGAGAAGGAGGAGGACATCATGCCCGTTTTAAAAGAGGCGCTCAATACCCCCTCGCCCGTGCTCGTGGACTGCCGCATCAGCAACGACGAGAACGTGCTGCCCATGATTCGCCCCGGCGCTTCGTACGAGACCATCATCACCAATTGGGAGGACAGAAATAAATGAACCGCTATACCATCTCTGCACTCGTTGACAACAAGAGCGGCGTTTTGACGCGCGTTGCCGCCCTCTTTGCAAGAAGGGGGTACAACATCGAATCGCTCTCCGTCTGCACGACGGAAAGCCCCGCCGTCTCGCGCATGACCATCGTCCTCTGCGGCGATGAGTACATCCTCGGCCAGATGATGAAGCAGATGGACAAGCTCATCGACGTGAGAAAGATCGCCAAGGTGGACGACGATGCCGTCTCGCGCGAGCTTCTCCTTTGCAAGGTCAAGACGGACGCGACGACGAGAAGCCAGGTCCTCGAAATCAGCCAAATTTTCCGCGCCAAGATCGTGGATGTCTCCACCGAGGCGACCATCATGGAGCTGACGGGCAAGCCCTCGAAATTGGACGGCTTCGTCAATATGCTCATGCCCTACGGCATTTTAGAGCTTGCAAGGACGGGCGTCACCTCGATTGGAAGAGGCGCAGCTTGCCTCAAAGACATTCCCGATTATAAAGAGCAGATATAAAAAAGTTCACGAATTTCTTTTGCTTCGCAAAACAAATTCCGTGAGGGTCGAGCAAGGGCGTTCTTAAAACAGCACGGTGTGCTGTTTTCCCCTTGCGAGATGAGCGAGCGCATTCGCAAAGCGCGAGCGGTGTCCGAAAACGGCGTTCTCATTGCGCCGTTTGAGAAGAAGCGTCAACATCTCTCAGCCCCGTCGCCCGCGCACCTGAATGTTCTCAAAGACAATAAGCCCGAAGTATCGGGCAAATTGGGTCCCGCAGCGCAGGGCAACCCTGCTCGCGGAAGTTATTTTGGAAGCAAAGGGCGAAAGGAAACCCTGCTCGCGCAAATTCACTCTTTCCCCCGTAAGTCCTAAGCATAGGACAAATTGGGGGCCGCGCCGCAAAAGCGTGGTTTTGCTTGCGGCAGTTATTTTAAAAAAGCGGCAGGATGAAAATCTTGCATGCGGCATTTCATTGATATCTTTATTTGTATAAGTGGAGAAAAAGCCATGAATACCTTTACCAACGGCAACAATATGGCGTCGCAGCGGTCGCTGCTGCGGGCGCTCGGCTGGACGAACAGCGAGATGAAAAAGCCCATCGTCGGCATCGTCTCCGCCCAGAGCGACATCATCCCCGGGCATATGTACCTCGACAAAGTGGCGCGTGCTGCGGCGGAGGGCGTCATCGCGGCGGGCGGCAAGCCCGTCATCGTGCCCTGCATCGGCGTGTGCGACGGCATCGCGATGGGTCACAGGGGCATGCGCTATTCGCTCCCCTCGCGTGAAGTCATCGCAGACAGCGTGGAAATTTTGGCGACCGCCCATGCCTTCGACGGCATCATCCTCGTCGGCAACTGCGATAAAATTATCCCCGGCATGCTGATGGGCGCGGTGCGCGTCAATAAACCCGCATTGTTCGTCTCGGGCGGTCCCATGCTCGCGGGGCATAAGGACAAGAAGAAGCTCTCCCTCTCCTCGATGTTCGAGGCGGTGGGCGCATACACCTCGGGGAAGATCGACGAGAAGGAACTCGAACGCTTTGAATGTACCGCCTGCCCCACCTGCGGCTCGTGCTCGGGCATGTTTACGGCGAACTCCATGAACTGCCTCTTGGAAGCCCTCGGCATGGCGCTCCCCGGCAACGGCACCGTGCCCATGGTGTACTCGGCGCGCCTCATGCTTGCCAAAGAGGCGGGCGAAGCGGTGATGGGGCTCATCGAAAAAAACGTGTGCCCGCGCGACATCCTCACCCCGACCGCCGTCAGGAATGCGGAGCGCGTGGATATGGCGATCGGCGCCTCTTCCAACTCCGTTTTGCACCTTCTGGCGCTTGCGAGCGAGCTGGGCTTTACGAAGGAGCAGATCTCCGTCGACACGATGAACGAGATCTCCAAATCGACGCCCAACCTGTGCCGCTTGGCGCCCGCGGGCGATCACTACATCGAGGAGCTCAACGAGGCGGGCGGCATCTCCGCCGTCATCCGCACGCTCATCGATGCGGACCTCTTCGACGGCTCCGCGCTCACCTGCACGCTTGAAACGCAGGACGAGCGCACGAAATATGTCCGCGTCACGGATGAGGAGATCATCCGCCCCATCACGAGCCCCTATTCGAGCTACGGCGGCCTTGCCATCTTAAAGGGCAACCTTGCGAAGGAGGGCAGCGTCGTCAAGAAGAGCGCCGTCGACCCCAAGATGTATCACCACATCGGCCCCGCGCGCGTATTCGATTCGGAAGAAGAGGCGATGCAGGCCATCTCCACCAACCAAATCAACAAGGGCGACGTCGTCGTCATCCGCTATGAAGGGCCCAAGGGCGGCCCCGGGATGCGCGAGATGCTCTCCCCCACCTCGTCCATCGTGGGCGCGGGGTTGGGGGATACCGTCGCGCTCATCACGGACGGCAGATTTTCGGGGGCGACGCGCGGCGCGGCCATCGGGCATGTGTGCCCCGAAGCGGCGGCGGGCGGCGTCATCGGCGTCGTCGAAGAGGGCGACACCATCGAGATCGACATCGAGAAGGGTGAAATCAATCTCCGCGTGCCCGACGAGGTCATCGCGGAGCGCCTCAAGCACTTTGTGCCCAAGGAAAAGCCCGTCGAGGGGTATTTGAAGCGCTACCGTGCGCTCGTCACGTCCGCCTCGGACGGGGCCGTGTTTAAAAAATTCTGATTTGCTCATTCCTCCTTAACAGAAGCGCGCCGCGCGGGGCTCTGCCCCGCGCGGCGCAATTTTTTTAACTTTTCGCTGCAGCGAGGCAAACCTTCCCCCTATCATTTGACAAACTTTTGCCGCCGTGGTATAATTTTATACAAACATACATGAAGATATCAAGGAGAACAGCTATGGGAATGACGATGACGCAGAAAATTCTCGCCGCGCATGCAGGACTTCCTTCCGTGACGGCGGGGCAGCTCATCGAAGCCGAGCTTGACTTGGCGCTTGCCAACGACATCACCGCCCCCGTTGCCATCAACGAGGTGGAGAAGGCGGGAGGGTGCGTGAAGTGCCGCGATAAGGTCGCGCTCGTGATGGACCACTTTACCCCGAATAAGGACATCAAGGCCGCCTGCCAGGTGAAAAAGACGCGCGAATTCGCAAAGGCGCAGGAAGTGACGCACTTTTATGACGTGGGGCAAATGGGCATCGAACACGCCCTTCTGCCCGAACAGGGGCTCGTGGGCGCGGGTGACTGCGTGATCGGCGCGGACAGCCACACCTGCACCTACGGGGCGCTCGGCGCATTCTCGACGGGCGTGGGCTCCACCGACCTTGCCGCCGCCATGATGACCAATAAGGCGTGGTTCAAGGTGCCCGCCGCCCTCAAATTCGAGCTCAAAGGGGCGCTCCCCAAATATGTGACGGGCAAGGACCTCATTCTGCACATCATCGGCATGATCGGCGTCGACGGCGCGCTCTACAAGAGCATGGAATTTACGGGCGAGGGCGTTGCCTCCCTTTCGATGGACGACCGCTTCACCGTCTGCAACATGGCGATCGAAGCGGGCGCGAAGAACGGCATCTTCCCCGTGGACGACAAGACGCTTGCATATATGCAGGGAAGATTCAAACGCACCCCCAAAATTTACGAGGCGGACGCAGACGCGGAATACGAGAAGGTCTACGAAATCGACCTCAACGCCTTAAAGCCCACCGTTGCCTTCCCGCATCTTCCCGAAAACACCAAGACGGAATGGGACGAACTCCCCATTCAGCAAGTCGTCATCGGTTCGTGCACGAACGGGCGCATCTCCGATTTGCGACAGGCCGCCGACATCTTGCGCGGCAGGAAGGTCGCAGACGGCGTGCGCTGCATCGTCATCCCCGCGACGCAGGAAATTTATCTTCAGGCCATCGAGGAGGGACTCGTCTCCGACATGGTGAAGGCGGGCGCAGTCGTCTCCACCCCCACCTGCGGGCCCTGCCTCGGCGGGCACATGGGGATCTTAGCCGACGGCGAGCGGTGCGTTTCCACCACCAACCGCAACTTTGTGGGCCGCATGGGGCACATTTCGAGCGAAATTTACCTCGCTTCCCCCTATGTCGCCGCGGCGAGCGCGGTGCTCGGCCGCCTCGCAACGCCAAAGGAGGTACAGTAATGAAAGTTCAAGGCAAAGTGCATAAATTCGGCAGCGACGTGGATACCGACGTCATCATTCCCGCGCGCTACCTCAACACGTCCTCCCCCGAGGAGCTTGCCAAGCACTGCATGGAGGACATCGACAAGGACTTTGTAAATAAAGTGCAGAAAGGCGACATCATCGTCGCCGAGGACAACTTCGGCTGCGGTTCCTCGCGCGAGCACGCGCCCATCGCCATCAAGGCGAGCGGCGTCTCCCTCGTCATTGCCAACACCTTTGCGCGCATCTTCTACCGCAACTCCATCAACATCGGGCTGCCCATTCTCGAGTGCCCCGAGGCGGTCAAAGCGATTCATGAGGGCGACACCGTCTCGTGCGATCTTTCCCTCGGCGTCATCCGCAACGAGACGACGGGCGAAGAATATCGGGCGCAGCCCTTCCCCCCCTTCATTCAGAACATCATCGACAAGGGCGGGCTGATGAACTCTTTGAAGAAATGAAAAAACGCACGGAGCAGGACAAACAGCCCGCAAAGATGGACGCAAAGAGCGTGCTCTATGTCATCGTCCTTCTTGTGCTCGCGGGAGCCGTCATCACGCTGCTCTCGCTGTGGTTCCTCTACGAGGAAATGGTCTACCTCTACGCCATGCTGGGCGTATTCGGGGTGTACGTTGTCTTCCTCGTCGTCACCTTTCTCCTTTCGGACGGGCTGAGCAAGAAGGAGCGGCAAAAGCGGGAGCTCTTAAAGGCGGCGCTCGGGGGCGAGTGCCTCGTATATTGTGCCTACTTCGGCGGCGAGGGGCATGTAAAGAGGCCCTCTAAACGCAAGAAGGAATACCTTGTCGAAGTCTACGAGACGGAGGCGGACGGGGAGGCATTGAAGAAGCACCTCTGGTTCGGCCTTCCCGAACAGGAAGAGCGAAAGCTCGCCCTTTATAAGCGGTTCGAGGGGAAATTTGCCTATTCCGCGCTCGCGCTCATCGAAAGCAAGACGGTGTATCTTGCCGCTGGTTTTTATGAGGCGGCGAAGGACGCCCCCGCCTTTGCAGAGTTTTTAAGCAGCAATCAAATCGTATTATACGGAGACAACTGACATGAACAAGCACATTGCGGTGCTCGCGGGCGACGGCATCGGCCCCGAGATCACGGACGGCGCCATCGCCGTTTTGCAGGCCGTGGGAAAGAAATACGGCCATGAATTTACCTTTGAGCCCCTGCTCATGGGCTGCTGCGCCATTGAAAAAACGGGCGAGCCCCTCCCCGCCTACACGGTGGAGCGGTGTTTAGCTTCCGACAGCGTCCTCTTGGGCGCCGTCGGCGGCATGGTGGGCGATCCCCGCTGGGACAATCTCCCCGGCGACAAGCGCCCCGAAGCGGGCTTACTTGGCATCCGCAAGGCGATGGGGCTCTACTCCAACATCCGCCCGGCGCGGCTTTGGGCGCCCCTTGCAGACGCTTCCCCCTTGAAGCATGACCTTGTGAAGGACGGCATTGAGATCGTCGTCGTGAGAGAGCTGACGGGCGGCATCTACTTCGGCAAGCGAGGCACTTACGAGGACGAAAAAATGGGCACGACGGCGTGGGATACCGAGACGTACTCCGTCGTCGAAATTGAGCGCATCGCCCGCATTGCATGCGAGCTTGCAAGAAAGCGCAAAAAGCATGTGATTTCCGTGGACAAGGCGAACGTTTTGGAGAGCTCGCGCCTCTGGCGGCGCACCGTGCACGCCTTTGCCGAGAAGTACTACCCCGACGTGAAGGTCGAGGATATGCTCGTCGACAACGCGGCGATGCAGATCGTCAAGAACCCCGCGCAGTTCGACGTTTTGCTCACTTCCAACATGTTCGGCGACATTTTGGCCGATGAAGCCGCGCAGGTGACGGGCAGCATCGGCATGCTCGCATCCTCTTCTTTGGGCGACGGCACGAGAGGCCTCTATGAGCCCATCCACGGCTCCGCGCCCGACATCGCGGGCAAGGACATCGCCAACCCCATCGCGACCATCCTCTCCGCCGCCATGATGCTCAGAGACTCCTTCTCCCTCACCGAGGAATGTGCGGCGATCGAAAATGCCGTCCTCAAAGTCCTCAACGAGGGCTATAGAACGCCCGACATCATGGAAGAGGGCAAGCAGAAAGTGGGCTGCCGCGAGATGGCACGCCTCATTGCAGAGCGCATATGATACGCGAGAACGTGACCGCCCTCCTCAAAGAGCTGGAGGGCGGCAATGTATATCATGAAAGGGTGACGCTCGTCGCCGCCACCAAGACGAGAACCCCCGAAGAGATCAACGAAGCGATCGTGGCCGGCATCACCGACATCGGCGAGAATAAAGTGCAGGAATTTACCGCGAAATATGACGACGTGAAGGGCGGCCGCCGCCACTTCATCGGGCATCTGCAGCTCAACAAAGTAAAGTACCTCATCGGGAAAGTTGACCTCATTGAATCCGTCGACCGCGACGAGCTCGCCGAAGAGCTTGCAAAGCGAAGCCAAAAGGCGAATATCGTCACCAACATCCTCATCGAAGTCAACATCGGCTGCGAGGAGAGCAAGAGCGGCTATCCGCTCGAAGAGGCGTACGAAGCGTATGAGCGCCTTCGCGGCATGCAAGGCCTCTGCGTAAAGGGCTTTATGGCGATGCTCCCTATTTCGGGCGATGAGCAATACCTCGGCAGCCTCGTCGGCAAGATGAGAGAGCTCTACGACCGCGCGAAGGCACAAGATCACAACATCGAATATCTTTCCATGGGCATGAGCGGCGACTGGCGGCTGTGTATAAAACACGGCTCCAACATGGTGCGCCTCGGCACCGCCATCTTTGGCGAGCGGCACTATCCCGCCCCCGTCGAGAGCGCAAAAAACGCCGCCCCCGCAGACGGCGCGCCCGAAAACGCATAAAAAGGAGGTAACTTATGCCGTCCGGCATCACCCATCAGCTGGTTGCGGAGGAAGCGGAGAAGCTTCTCCCCGAAGGCCTGCAGCACATCATCAAGCGTGCCCCCGACGAATTTTATCTGGGCTGTCAGGGGCCCGACATGTTCTTTTTCTACCGCATCGGGAACAAGAGCGAATATAACTTAGGCAAATTTTTGCACCGCAATAAGGTCTATGAGACCTTCCGCCTCTTTGCCCGCGTGCTTGCAGGCGAGCAGAACGCCCGCTTCCCCGCCTATAACGAGGGCGACCGCACGCGCGTGTTTGCGTATATCCTCGGCTACATCGCCCACTATGCGGCGGACACGGCCTTCCACCCCTTCGTCTACAACTATATGGACAAGGAGGACTGCCCCAAGCGCTATCATCAGCTCATGGAGAACGATTGGGATGTGTATTTCCTCCGCAAATTCCGCGGGCGTGAGGCGGAGAAATTCCGTTTGAACTTCCGCACGAAGGCGGTTGCCGAACACGGCGCCATCGCCCGCCTCTATGCCTGCCTTGCAGAGGAGCTCGGCCGCGAGGAAGTCAAGCGCAAAAAGTTCAACGCGGGGCTCAAAAACTTCTGGCGGTATCTCGTGTTCTTCCACGGGAAGTGCTATTCCTCGCAGCGGCATTGGGAAAAGTTGGAACACTTCTTCCGTGCAAAACCCTTTTTCTCCTGCCTGTATCCGAGAAAGCAGCCCGACGAAGAATACCTTGCAAATAAGGACTATTCAGTGCTCTCCGAGGGAAAGGGCGAGAGCGCCGACGAGCTGTTCGACGCCGCAAAGCGCGAATTTGTGCGCCTTTCCCTGCTCTTTGTGGAATGTGTGCGGAAGGGCGAGCCGCTCCCCCATGAGGACTTTAATAAGAGCTTTCTTACCGCAAAGCCCGTTGAATGATCGTTAAAACATGCGCCGCGGGGCAGCCATTTGGCTGCCCCGCGGCGCTTTCATTCTCATTTCAAAATACCCTCTGCCCAGCCGAGCTTCCCGCCTGCGAGAAGGTACCTTTTCACCGCCCTCTGCAGGGAAGTCGTTTCGGGCAGGTCCTCTTGGGAGGCGTCCTTCGCCTCGGGGAAGATCCAATCGCGGAAGGCGGGGCTGTCCTCTTCCCACTTTACGACTTCGAACCGCGCCCCGAACCGCCGCACATGGCTCGTCTCGGGCAAGATTTCTTGGAGTGCGGGCGAGAGCATCCACGAGGAACACACGAACGGGGTGCCCTCATATGCGGGAAAGTGCGCTTGAAGAAAGGCCCGTGCCGCCGCAAAGGAGCTGTCCACCGCCCCTTCCGTAAGGTCCGCCCCCGCGGGGATATGCACGGAAATGCGCCCCTTTTCGCCGTTTTCGCCCTCCAAAAGCTCAAATTCGAGCGCGCCAAGGCGGAATTCCCTCAAAGCAAGCTGACGGGGAAACCACCACCCCCACGTCCACGCGGGACGGCCGCTCCGTTCGAAGGCCTCGTTCGCAAAGCGCGACAAAAACGCCATCGTCGCAAAAAACACGTCCTCGGGAATGCCCCGCGCCGCGTACTCGCGCTTTGCTTCGAGCGCCTGCAGGCTCTGCGCGGCGAACAGTTTCATGCCGTCCTCGTCTTGCCCGAGCGCCCCCTTTAAGGCGGCAGCGCCCTCTTCATAGGGAAGATTTCGCCATGCTTCAAGCGGCAGGGCGGAAAGCTCCGCACCGCACCCCTTCCACACTTCCTCGGCGCGCGTCTTCACGGACGGCAAGAGGCCGAGCTTTTCCCAAAACGCCGAGAGCTTCTGCCCCTCCCGCGCCAATTTGGAGAAGGCGCAGCCGCAGTAGTCCTGCCGATACAGCCCGTACTCTTCGGAAAGCCGCACGGAGTGCAGATACCCGCCCCGCTTTTTAAAGTCACTCGGCAAATACTTCACGCCCACTTTTTCGGCAACGGCAAAGCCGATCTCGTTGATGAGCTGCGCATTCTTCAAGGGCGAGACGGTGAGTGTCGTTGCAAAATAGTCGTACCCGCCCGCCTTGGCTTCCCGCGCCGTGCGCTCGAGGCGCAATCGGAAGCACACCGCACAGCGCGCGCCGCCCTCCCGCTCGTTTTCGAGGCCTATGACCGCCGCCGCGTACTCTTCGGCGCAGTAATCGACGTCGAGAAAGCCCGCAAGGCCCGTCTCCCGCAAAAAGCGCTGCTGTTCGCTCTTGCGCTTTTCGTACTCTTCGCGGCAGTCCAGATTGGGGTTATAGTAAAAGACGGTCGTCTGAATTTTCCCCGCAAGTTCACTCAAACAGTGCGAAGAGCATGGCGCACAGCAGCTGTGCAAAAGGAGGCGCTTGCCTTGCGCCCCCTCCAATTCGTTCAACATGAGTTTGTCGAAATTTTGCTTCATGCCTCGCCCTTGATGATGTTGAGAAAGTACTCGTGCACGCGCGCATCCCCCGTGAGTTCGGGGTGGAAGGCGAGCGCAAGCATCTTTTCTTGCCTGACGGCGACGATCTTGCCCGCTTCTTCGCAGAGGACGTCGACGCCCTCGCCCACGCGGGAGACATAGGGCGCGCGGATAAACACCGCGGGGAATTTGCCAACGCCCTTTAAGTTGACGTCGGCGTGGAAGGAGCCCAGCTGCCGCCCGTAGGCATTGCGGCGCACCGCAATGTTCATCGTCGCAAGGTGCGGCTTCTCGCCGCCCTCGATCTGCTTTGCAAGCAGAATGAGCCCCGCGCAGGTCGCCAAAACGGGCATACCGCCCTCAATGGCCTTTCTGAGGGGCTCCATGAGCCCCTCTTCGCGCAGGAGCTTGCCCTGCACGGTGGACTCTCCGCCGGGAAGCACAATGCCGTCGAAATCGGGCGAGAAATGCTCCAAGCGGCGAATTTCCGTAACTTCCGCGCCGAGAGATAAGAGCATGTGCTCGTGCTCGATAAATGCCCCCTGCAGGGCAAATACGCCGATCTTCATCTTACTTGCCGCGCTCTGCCATGAGAAGGGCGATCTCCTGTTCGTTGATGCCCACCATCGCCTCGCCGAGGTCCTCGGAGAGCTCCGCCAAAATTTTGGGGTTCTCGTAGTTGGTGACTGCCTGCACGATGGCGCGCGCACGCTTTGCAGGGTTGCCGCTCTTGAAGATGCCGCTGCCGACGAACACGCCCTCGGCACCCAGCTGCATCATGAGCGCCGCATCTGCGGGAGTTGCGACGCCGCCCGCCGCAAAGTTGACGACGGGAAGTTTGCCGTTCTCGTGCACATATTTTACAAGTTCATAGGGAACGCGCAGCTCCTTGGCCTCTTCAAAGAGCTCGTCCTCGGACATGGAGACGACCTTTCTGATCTCACTCATCATCATGCGCATATGGCGGACGGCCTGCACGACGTCGCCCGTGCCGGGCTCGCCCTTGGTGCGGATCATGGACGCACCCTCTGCAATGCGGCGGAGCGCCTCGCCCAGATCCTTCGCGCCGCACACAAAGGGCACGGAGAACTTGGTCTTGTCGATGTGGTACTTGTCGTCTGCAGGGGAGAGCACCTCGCTCTCGTCGATGTAGTCGATCTCGATGGCCTCCAAGATCTGCGCCTCGGCGATGTGGCCGATGCGGCACTTTGCCATGACGGGAATGGAGACGGCCTCCTGAATGCCCCTGATCATCTTGGGATCGGACATTCTTGAGACGCCGCCCGCCGCACGGATATCGGCAGGGATGCGCTCGAGCGCCATGACGGCGCATGCGCCCGCCTCTTCGGCAATTTTGGCCTGCTCGGGCGTGGTGACGTCCATGATGACGCCGCCCTTGAGCATCTGCGCGAGCCCCTTGTTGAGCTCAAACCGTTCGTTTAACATATCTTGTCCTCCTTGGGAGCGGAATTTTTGTGTTTTTGAACGCAAACACGCTCTTTTGTGAGTGTTATTATAGCACCTTCCCCAAAAAAGAGCAACAAAATTTTGCTTTGCGCCCGCTTTCGCACAAAACTTTTGCGGGGAAATCTCCCAAAAGACAGCAAAAAGCGCCGCCAAACGGCGGCACCGAGGCAAAAAAACCTTAAAAGAGCAGCTGTGCACTGTCGGGAAGGGTGAGTGGTTCCGCATTATCCCCGCGCACCGTAAAATCTTCCTGCGCAAACGCCCCATTGGGAATGAGATAGACGCGCTTTTCCTGCCAGATGCCCTTGACGTCGGCGCGGAAATACCGCCCCGCGATGAGGTTTCTCAAAAGCTCGTCGTTGAGCTCGACGATGGCGGCATTGTACCCCTCGGCAAAGCAGTCCAAAAGGGCGCTTCGAATGAGAAGAGCCATATAGAAGTCGGAGAGCATCTCCCCCCGCCCGTCGCAGCGGCGGCAGGGCTGCAAAAGGAGCGATGCAATTTCGCGGCTCGTCCGCTTGCGCGTAAACAGGGTGACGCACAGATCGTTCATGGGCAGCACGCGGCACTTGGAGCGGTCGGAAGAGAGCGCCCGTTCGAGCTCTTCGGTCACGGCCGTGCGGTGGCCCTCCTCGTTCATGTCGATGAAGTCGACGGCGACGATGCCCCCCGTGTTGCGGAGACGCACCTGGCGGGCGATCTCGCGGGCAGCCAAGAGGTTGGTCTCGAAGACGGTACTCTCCAAATCGTTCTCGCCCGTGAATTTGCCCGTGTTGACGTCGATGACCGTCATCGCCTCCGTTCTGTCGAAGATAAGGTACGCGCCGTTTGCAAGCCGCACCATGCGCTGGGCGAGCGCGTAGACCTGCTCGGAGAGCCCGAAGTGCTTATACATGCTCTGCTGCCCCGTATAGTGGACGACGCGCTTTTCGCCGAGGTCGGAGCGCATGCGCGCGAGCGTTAAGATGCGCCCGTAGAGGTCCTCGTTGGCGACATAGAGCTTGGTGACGCCGTCGCCGAGGCTATCGCGCATCACCTTGAAGGGAAGGTCGGCCTCGCGGTAGACGGCGGTGCCCACGGGGGCGGACTGCGCCGCCTCAATGGTGGAACGGTACAGCCTGCGAAGGTATTCGTACTCCGTCTTTAAGTGCCGCCGCGTCGCATTGGCGGCCGCCGTGCGCAAAATGAACCCCTCGCCCGGGGCGCGGTGGTGCTCCGCCTCCTTTAAAAGGGCGGTGCGGATATCGGGGTCGGTTATTTTTCTCGAGATGCCCAAAAAGTCGGTGCGGGGAAGGTAGATGAGCGTCTTGCCGACGAGGGAAAGATCGAGCGACACCTTGGCGCCCTTGCTGCCGCGCGGGGGCTTGACGACCTGCACGAGGACCTCGTCGCCCTCCTTGAGATCGCGCGGGGAGACGCTGCCCGAGCCGTCGTAGCTCGCAAAGCGCGAAGCGCCCTCATCGAGGGGCAGATAGCAGTTGCGCTCCAGTCCGCAGTTGATGAACGCCGCCTGCATGCCCGGCACAACGTTGGCGACCTTACCCTTATAGATATTGCCGAGCACGGCGCCCCTGTCGGCGCTCTCGCCCTCGATCTCGACGATCTTCCCATCCTCCGCGTAGATGACGATCTGCTCGCCGCACACGCGGTCAAAAAACCATTCCTTCCTCATATACTTCCGCTCTGCTTTCCTCGAAAGTGTAAAATTCGTGTATTGCCCCTATTTTAGCATAGTTTTGACCATTTTTCAAGCGCCTGAAAGAATTTTTTCGCCCTTCGGAGCGGAAAGGGGCTGCAAAACCGCCTCCTTGAGGGAAATGCCGTACCCTCCCGCCTCCAAAAGGCGGAAGAGTTCCCCCTCCGAGAGTTCGCCCAGATACTCCCCCCGCTCCAGAACGATGACGACGAGATAGCGGTCCTCGCGCAGATACTTGACGCATTCGCCCGCCGTCCTCTCCGCGGGGAGCACGATGCGCCGCTCCTCCACCCCGCGCGTGAGGGTGCGCTCCGAAAAGGCGATGCGCCGATAATTCCCGCCGCCCAAACTCCCCAAAGCCAGCATCAGGGCAAAGAGCAGCGCCGAAAAGTTGGGCACGGAGAAGCAGCTCACGATAAACAGCGCGAGGACGGCCCCCGCCGTCAGAAGAGACACGATGCGGGAGATGCGCCGCGCCTTGCCCTCCCCCAGCGGCCGAAGGGCGAGAAGGAGCAATCTTCCGCCGTCCAACGGGTAGGCGGGGAGCAGATTGACGAGAAAGAGGGAGAGGGAGACCTCTGCCGCCGCCTGGGTGAAGGGGTACGTCTCGGGGAACAGCCACCAAAGCGCCGCAAAGCCGAGGGCAGTAAAGGCATTTGCGAGCGGCCCTGCGGCAAGCACCTTTGCCTCCGCGCGCGGGGGGATGCCCGTAAGCTCCCCCGAGATGACCGCCCCATACGGCATGAGCACGACTTTATCGAGGCAGAACCCCTCCCGCCGCGCCGCCATCGCATGGGCAAATTCGTGTTCGAGCGCCGCCAGCACGGCGGAGACAAAGAGCAATAATTGCCCCGTGAACGCCGAGAGCGCGCCCGCAAGGAGAAAGAGCGGGTGTACGCGCACGCGGAACGCCCCGAGCCCGCCCCGCTCCGCCCCCTTTACGGCGGGTTTGCAAGGAGAGCCGTCAGCTCCACGCAAGGCCGTCCTCGGTCACGGTGCAGTTGTTGAGGAGGGAGCCGTCCGAATAGAACATCACGCGCACTTCGCCCTCGCCCGCGGAATACCCCACGGGAATGGTCGCCTTGACCGCGTCGCCCGCCGCAAAGTAGACCGTCGAAAGCCCGCTCATCACGGTAGAGAAGTTATCGGAATGCCCCACTTCCACGGTGTAGCCCGTCTCCGCGTCGCCGTTGACGGCCAAAAGGGTGCCGTCGGCGGGGGGATAGATGCTCGCCTCGGCGGTGAAGGAGAGGACGCCCGTATTCGAGACGGCGATGTCCGCCCCCACCGTGCCATTGACGAGCGGGGAGAGGGTGAAGTCGGAATACATGCGCGGATCGGCTGCCTCCGCCTCTTCGCCCTGAAAGAGCCCGCGCAGAAAGGTGTTGACGGCGCTCCCGGGGAGAAAGATGTTGGTAAAGAAGATGGTGGCGCACAGCGCGCACGCGGCGATAAATTCCCCGAGCAAAATGCGGCGCTCCCTTTTTTCGCGCACACTCTCCTCGGGGGCGCGCGCAATGGGCGTGCTCTCGGCAAAGGTCGGGTCGCTCTCTGCGGCGTTCACGCGCTCGTTGACGTCCTCGATGAGCTGTTCCTTGAGGTCGGGCTCCTGCTTTTTTCGCTTTTCGCGCTTGTTGATATGGACGGTCTCGACGGGAATTTCCAAAAGTTCGGCGTAGTTGAGTTCATCGTTCATGGCTTTTTACCCCTTCCTGAAATCTTACAGCAATACTATATGAGCGGAATGGGGCAAATAGAAGCGCCGCCCGCGTCGAGTTTGGTCGACAGCAGGCGGCAAATAAAAAAGTTCACACTTTTTTGCGTACCGCAAAAAAGTCGTGAGGGGTGGAGTGCATGCATCTCCGAGCCCCGTCGCCCGCGCACGGACATGTTCTCAAAGACACTAAGCGCGAGGGTTCGCGCAAATTGGGTCCTGCTGCGGAGGGCAACCCTCCTTGCAGAATTATTTTGGAAGCGCCTGTCTGAAGGGCGAGCGTTGCAGGGGAACCCCTCTCCCGATCAATCGATGAGGTAATCGACGGCGACGGACTTACTCGTCTCCGTCACGGTATGCATATATGGCTTGACAAAGTTCACACATTTTTCCGCGAACTGACGCGGAAAAATATCGTGAGAAAAGAAAAACCCAATGCGCGCTTCGCTGACATTTGGTTTTTCTCGATGGCGCGCGGATGGCAACAATCAGAATGCGCGCCATCTCACTTTTCCGCAGAAGCACAGGTATGTGCAAATTGAGTGCCGCAGCGCAGGGAAACCCTGCTCGCGGCGTTTTATTTATGATTCCACGTCGAGCGCCGTCTCCTCCTTCCCCTTCATGGAAAGGAGCATAGTTTTGACTTCTTCGGGGTCTATCCCCTCTTTGAGTTTGAAACAGACAACATGTTTTATCATTTTATTCTCCCGATGATTTTTTGATGAGTCTGACGACAATTTCCGCGGCCTCTTCGGCGTCTTTTCTCGTCGTCTCGAGCCCGAAGGAAAAGCGCACGCCCCTCTTCGCGTCCTCTTTGCTTCTCCCCATCGCCGTTAAGACGTGCGAAGGAAGGGCTGCATGCGCCGAGCACGCCGCGCCGCCCGAACAGGCGACGCCGTTTAAGTCGAGCGCGCCCAGGAGCCACTCCCCGCCCCCTTGAAAGGTGAGGTGGGAGATGCTCGGAATGCGGTCTGTGCCGTCGATCTTGGCCCCGCCGCCCAGCGCGCTTACGATACTTTTTTCAAAGACGTCGCGAAGCGCCCCCGTATGCGCCGAAAAGACGCCGCGCTCCCTCTGTGCGAGGGAGAGGGCCTCCGCCATCCCGACGATGCCAGCAACATTCAGCGTGCCCCCGCGAAGGCCGCGCTCCTGCTCACCCCCTGCGATGAGAGGCGGGCATTTGACACCCTTCCTCACCCACAGGAGCCCGACGCCCTTGGGTCCGCCCAACTTGTGCGCGGAGAGCGAAATGGCGTCCGCAGCGGCGGTCAGCGCCCTTAAATCGCACGAAGAGGCCGCCTGCACGCAGTCGGAAAAGAGAAGGGCGCCATACGCATGGCAGAGCGCCGCCGCCTCTTCGATGGGCTGCACGCACCCCGTCTCGTTGTTGACCGCCATCAGGCAAATAAGCTTTGCGCCCGCCTTTAGTGCCCGCTCCACTTCCGAAAGGGGCACGATGCCATCCTCGCCGCACTTTAAGAGGATATGCTCCCCCCGCAGCTTGGCTGCTTCCAAAACGGCGGCGTGTTCGATGGAAGAGACGGCGAACTTCTCGCCCGCAGAAAGCGAGCGCACCGCCCAGTTATCCGCCTCGGTACCGCCCGAGGTGAAGTAAACTTCCTGCGGACGGACGCTCAAAATGCCCGCTATTTCATCGCGCGCATCCCCCACGAGGGCGGCAGCCTGCCGCCCGAAGCCGTGCAGGGAGTCGGGGTTGCCGAATTCCCCTTGCAGCGCGGGGAGCATGTGGGAGAGCACTTCCGCTCTCACAGGCGACGTTGCCGCATAGTCTAAATAGATCATAGCGCCTCCTCTCACAGCAAAGATTTTTGTCTTTGCAAAAAGATTCGCGTGAATTATAAATTTACTCTGCAAGCAAAACCACGCTTTTGCGCAGCAGGACTCAATTTGTACCCCAAGGGCATTCCACCTCATACCTGAGGCTTATTGTCTTTGAGAACAGAAGGGTGCGCGGGCGACGGAGCTCGGAGATGTTGATACTCCTTCTCAAACGGCGTAAGGAGAACGCCGTTTTCGGTCACCGCTCGCGCGGGGAGAATGCGCTCGCTCTTCTCGCAAGGGGAAAACAGCACACCGTGCTGTTTTAAGAACGCCCTTGCTCGACTCAAACGGCGTAAGGAGAACGCCGTTTTCGGTCACCGCTCGCGCGGGGAGAATGCGCTCGCTCTTCTCGCAAGGGGAAAACAGCACACCGTGCTGTTTTAAGAACGCCCTTGCTCGTCCTCACGGCAAAGATTTTTTCGGAACGAAAAAAGATTTGCGTGAACTCCGCCTCCTTACTCACAAAAAAGTACCCCGCGCGGGGTGCGCGGGGCGAAAATTGCGAAAAGTTACTGCCAGTCGCAGACGTTGACCCACTTGGCGAGGAACTCTGCCTCTTCGGGTTTGCGCTTGACCGACTGCGACGCCGCGACGATGGGCAGCACGCGCTGGACGTACTGAATGGCGGTATCCGTCTTGGTGCAGAAGAGCTTTAAATACTTCTCGGCGAGCTCGTCCTTCTTGTGGAGCTTGAAGAGAAGGTAGGTGCGCGCCGCATCAGCCGAGCCGTTGCCCTGCGTGGCGTGCGACCAGTCGATGATATAGGGCGTGCCCTCTTTCGTGATGATGATGTTGCTGGGCTGGAAGTCGCCATGGCACAGCTTGGTGTGGCGGGGCAGCCCGTCGAGACGGACGTGCAGATCGTATCTCACCGAAGCGGGATAGGAGCTTGCCGAAATTTTTGCGTGCATCTTGTCGCGCAGATGCCCCAAAAGCGGCACTTTTTCCCTGCTCATCTTGATCTGCAAATCGACGAAGAAGTCGAGGTACTCGTCCTCCTTTTCGGGGTGATCTGCCATCATCTTCTCGAGCGTTTCGCCCTCGATGTACTGCCAGATGACCGACCACTTGCCGTCGACGACGGAGACCCCCAAGATCTGAGGGATGTTGAGCGAGGTCTGCTCGACGCGCGCCTGGTTGAGCGCTTCGTTGAGGATGTCCGCCTTGGAATAGCTCTCGTCGAATGACTTGATGAGCTTGTCGCCGTCGCGGTAGACCTTTTTGCCGATGCCTTCGTAAATGAGTTCCATAATTTTCCTCCAAAAAAGCGGGGTTCTATCCCGCAAGATTTCCCTTATCAACCGCCGCAAAGCGGCAAGGCGCAAGCCCTTTCCGCTTCCGCCGCACCTATTATAACCGATTATTCCCCAAAAGTAAAGGGGTGAAATGAAAATTTTTCTCCTTTTTTGCGGGAAATTTTCTTGATTTTACGACTCGTCGAGGACGCGCTCCCCCTGATCCTCGCCCAAGACAAGGGTGAGGCAGGCGAGCTGCTCGCTGAGGCCCTGCAGCCTTCTGCCGTCCTCGGTGGCCTCGTCCTTCTCGTTGTCGGAAAGAAGGCGCACGGCAAACACCAGCCCGCGCAAATAGACGATAAAGAAGATGAGCGAAAGGAGCGCCATCCCGCCCATGACCGCCATGCAGATGACCGGCCAATTTTCGGGCGTGCGCAGAATGAAGGCGGAGAATATGCCTAAAAGCACCAAAAACAGCGCGGCGGCAGCGCCGAACACCGCCGTCCTTACGGCGTAGTACTTCTTATTGTCTTTAAGCGCCCCGCGGCGCGCCTCGCGCGCCTCCAGCACGGCGGCCTTTAAGGGCCTTATTTCCTCCAAAAGCCCCGCGCGCGCCTCTTCGAGCCTGTCTCCCGCCTTAGAAAGGACGTAACGTCTGACTTCCTCGGGCGCCCCTGCAAGCCGCTCGGCGTTCTCCAAGACAAAGAAGGGGGAATCGTCGGTAAAGCCGCGCGTACGGCTCTCCCACGCGCCCTTCTGCGCCTCGGCGCTCTGCTCGTCATACACGAGCGCCTGCGAAAAGAGCCCCTCTGCGGCGGCATAGTCCCCCGCTTTGAGCGCCCTCTTCCCCTCTGCGATGAGCTTATCGCGCTCCTTCTCCGCCTGTTCGCGGGCACGGGCGCGCTCTTCCTCGCGCTTTTTCAGCTGCGAGGGGGTGAGCCCCACCATGTCCTCGTCGTATTCCTCTTCGGGGAAGTCGATGGCAAATTCCACTTCGTCGTCTTCAGCCAAATTGCTGTCTTGAGCGTCGCCGCTTATAGCTGCCCCACCGGCAGGTGCGGCCGCGTCGACTGCGTCCTCAATGCCGCCGACGGCGTTTCGTTTCACCTTGATGGTGCGGCCCTCGTCCTCGATGATCCTCTCTTCCATATGAACTCCTTATGTACTCCTTAAAAGTATGTTTCGGCGGCGAGCGCCGTACAATTGCCGAATTTTGCCGCGATGAGAGCCTCGTCGCGCGCGTCCCTATCAAAGAACAGCGCAAAGGCGGTGCTGCCCGAGCCCGTCATGCCCACCCCGTCCGGCAGGAGCCGATACGCCGCATCGGCCGCCTCCATCACATCCGAATTGAGGATGCAGGCGGGAATGAGCAGGTCGTTGGCAAACGGCGGAGGCGCCTCCTTCCGATGCAGGGCGAGAATGGTCTGTTCCGTAACGCCCATCGAGAGGGTGATCCGAAGCGCGTCGAAGAGCCGATAGCACTCGGCGGAGGAAACGCCGCTCTCGGGGCACAAGAGCACAAAATACAGCTTAGGAAGCCCCACAACGGGCGAGAGCTTCTCCCCCCTGCCCCGCATGCGGAGATACCCCGTATTCAGCTGCGCCGCCGTGTCGCTGCCGAGCTCTGCGGCAAGGGGCGAAAGGGCATCTCTTTCGACGCCGTAGAGGCCTGCAAGCGCCAAAAGGACGCCCGCCGCATCGGCAGAAGAGCCGCCCAACCCCCCGCCCACGGGGATGCGCTTATCGATTTCGATGTCCGCGCCCATATTCCCCCCGCACCTCTTTCCGAAGGCCGCAAAGAAGGCCTCGGCGGCGCGAAAGGCGTTGTTTTTCTCGAGGGGCACCTCGCACGGGATGCCGCGCATCAAAACGTTGACCCCTTCCCTGCGCGGGCGCACGGTGACGGTATCGGAAAGGTCGAGAATAGCGACAAGCGAATCGAGCGTATGAAAGGCGCCCTCCCGCCCCGTCACTTCGAGCGTGAGATTGAGCTTTGCATGCGCTTCGACTTGCACTTCCATACGCCCATTTTAGCACATCTTCTGCATTTTTGCAAGAGACGCACAAAAACGTTCACACAGTTTTTAAGCAGACCGCCGCGAAAACAGGATGAGAACGGCGCGGCGGGCCTGCACTTTGCAAGCCCGCCGCACGGCATTATTTTTCGGTTACAGCGATCTCAAACCTTTTCCCGTCGGGAAGCGTATAGATAAGCGTCTCGCCCTCCCCATTGCATTCGCCCACAAAGTACTCGTCGATGAGCGGCTTTAAGGACGCTGCGATGTCCTCCGCCGTCACGACTGCGCCTTCTTCAAAAACGTGTTTCTCTTGCATCATAGTTTCCTCCTTAAAAAAATAAAGCGTGCCCCCAACGGAGACACGCTGCATTGGTATCTCCATCGTTGTCACACAATATCCTTCGTACCAGGAAAAGAGATACAAAATGCCAATTTTGTATCTGGTACGAAGAACTGAATTATCAATCCGATTATGATATTGCGTGACAGGAACATTATAGCAAAGATTATCCGAAAAATCAAGACGAAACACGAAAAATCAGGCGAAAGAAACGCGAAAACGCCCGTCATCCGACGAGCGTTTTTCCTAAAAACACCTTCTGCAAGCAAAACCACGCTTTTGCGCTGCGCGGCTTACAGACAGGCGCTTCCCAAATAAACTCTGCAAGGAGGGTTGCCCTCCGCAGCCCGCCAACAGACAGACGTTCTCCAAATGAACTCTGCAAGCAAAACCACGCTTTTGCGCAGCAGGACCCAATTTGCACATACCTGTGCTTATGGGGGAAAGGAGAATGCGGGCGCAGTAAAAGGAAGCCTCGAAAGTGCGCCCGCATTCGGAAAACGAGCCGCGGTCAGCGCAAAGCGCGTGCGCGGCGGCGTTTTCCCTATAAATCACGGCGAAGATTTTCGCCTTTGCGAAAAGATTCGCGTGAACGATAAATCACTACCCGCTCCCCCTCTGCGATGGGGAACTCGAGGTCGGGGTTGCTCAAAAGCACCTCTTCGGGCGGCTTTTTGAGGCGCTTTGAAAGCTCCCACAGCCCGTCGCCCGCGCGGGGAATATAGACGCTGACCGCCGCATCGCTCTCTTTGAACGCCTCGCCCGCCTCCGCTGCACACACGGCGCGCAGGGGGAAGCTCCTGATGGGCGTAAGCGTGAATTTGACGGTCGCCTGCGCATCGATCTCCCCCTCCTGCTTCTGCCGCGCACTCATGCCGCAGACAAACATGGAAAGTGCACACTCCCCCTCGAGGGAGACGGGCACCGAGAAGGGCACGCTCATCGCAACGCCCCGCCGCGTGCCGTCCGCACTCCGGATAAGCAGTGTTGCCGAAGCGACGCCCTCGACTTTTCTCCCCTCGGAAGATACGACGACGCTTCCCTCCGCCCGCTGCAGCGTGACGGCGAGCAGCGTATCCGAATAGTCGATGGGCGACGAGAGCGCCGCCCTGCCCGAGATACGCTCGGTGAAGGAGACGCTCTCCCCCGCCGAGACCGTCTCCCCCTCCGAATAGGTGAGCTTTACGGCGTTCGTCAGGGAATAACAGTCCGTAACGGCGTCCACCGTCTCTTCCGAATACACGCACCCCTCGGCAAGGAGCGAAAGCTCCAGATGCAGGCTGCACTTCTTTGCCTCCTCGTCCGAATCGGCAGTCAGAAAGACGTCCTTGACGCTCACCCGCCCCTCGGCGGCATCGCCCGCGTTCGCCGCCTCTGCAGGCAGTTCGATGCGGAAGGGGATGAGCCGTTCGAGCGACACGGGCTCGCCCTCCTTGAGTGCGAGCAGGCAGAGATTGACCTCCCCCTCGAGGATGAGCCCGCCCGCCTCCGCCCGCGCCGACGTGACGAGCGCCGACGAGGTGTGGAGCAGGATATCGCCCAAAAAATCAGTCGTAAAGTCGTCGGAGAGTTCGGTCTCTCCCGAGACAAGGTGCGCCGAATAGGCGGGGATGCCCTCCCGCCGCATGACGAGCCCGCCGCCCGAGAGGTACTCAAATTCCCGCTCTTCGTAGAGCGCGGCCTCTGCCAATACGAGCGCCGTAAGGTACACGCTCGCCCCCTCCCGCCGCAGCGATATGTTCTCCGCCGAAAGTTTTACGCGGGGCGAGGACGCCGCATGGCACTCCCCCATCGCCTTAAAGGAAAACTCCGCCGCCTTCTCCGCACGGCACACGCCGCGGGAGGCGTTTTCGTACACCATACAAAAGCGCGCGCGGCCGAAGATGCGCACGCCCCCTTCCTCCGCCTCCGCCCGCACGGGGGAAAGCTCAACGGCGGAGACGAGGACCGTCTCCACCTCACCGCCGAAGCGGCACTCCACACTGCCCTCGCCCGAAAGCGTGCCCGTCTTGGTAACGCCGCAATATCTCTCCGTCTCCAACTGCATACTGCCCTCCTCTTGATTCCGTATAGCGTATGATATGAGGGGAAACGGCAGATTATGCGGGGTATATTTGCGCGGGTTTTGGGGAAAAACCGAGGCATGAAGAGACAAGGGCAAACCTTGAATGAGGTGCGGCGGGCGATCGGGAGCCTCCGCGGCAAGGTGGATGTGACCATAGAGCTGGGCAGGAATAAGCGGCTCAAGTACCGCGGGGAGCTTGCGGGGGTGTACCCCGCCCTCTTTACCGTGCGCCCCGACGACGGGCACTTTTTGGGCAAGACGAGCTATTCCTATGCCGAGGTGCTGTGCGGGAGCGTGAAACTCAGCCCCGTCAAAGAAAGGCGCGCGTAGAGAGGAAAAAAGGAGCGGACAAACAGGAGCGCCCCGCGCGGCGGCAGGCATGCCGCCGCGCGGGGCGCGGAGAAAAGCGCGGGGCGCCGACAAAAAGTCGGCGCCCCGCGCCCGCAAATTTTCGTTTGAGGTGTTTAACGCGCCTTGAGATGGCTCTTGAAGCGCTCGCCCAGCTTGACGCCGAAGAGCACGGAGAGATCCTCGGGCTTTCCATCGACCATGCCCTCGCGGGAGACGGCGATGACCATGGACTTTTCGAGATAGACAAGCCACAGATCCTTGCGCTCGACCACCTTCTTGACGTCCTGATAGGAGACAAACCCCTTCCCCGTGACCTGCTCGCCGCGCACGAGGCTCATCTCAAAGCCGTCCTCGCGGAAGAGGAAGCGGTGCGCTGTCTCCTTGCCGACGAGCGATTTATTTAATGCCGCCCTCAAGAGCGGCTTGTAGCCGAAGAGAAGGAAGAGAATGAGAAGGGCGGCAGCCGCATAGCAGAAGGCGTAGAAAAAGACGTCCGCCTCGAGCAGAAGGAGCACGGTGCCCAGCGCCGCAAAGAGGACGGCCATGCCGGCGCACGCCGCCGCCATGACGGGCCCGCCCGTATAGAGCGTCGCGGCAAGGTTGGTATTCACATCGTTTTTCGTCTCGTTCTGAAGCATACATTTCTCCGAATGTGTTTTCTCAATTATACAAAATGTGGGGGGATATGTCAAACTTTTCCCCAACACAGGGGAAAATTCCCTCGTTTTTCGCCAAAAAAATGAGAGGGCGGGCGGCCGCGTCCTTCAAAGACTTGACAAATTTGCGTTTGAGGCGTATGATGAGAGGGTATAAAAACTGAGAGGTGGCTACGCCCCCATCATGATAAGCGAGGTACACTATGATCGAATATTCCTTAAAAGCTCTCACGGCAGACGAGCTCTCCTTTAAGGTCAACCCCATCAAGGCGACGCCCGACACCAAGTTCGAGATCAAGCCCATGTTCACCCGCCAGATCCGCCAGGCGAACGAGAACCCCAAGGTGAACATCGTCATCTTAGAGTGCAAGATCGAATCGACGGAGGAGTCTCCCAAGCCCTTCAACCTGCACGCGCGCTTTGTGGGCGTGTTCGAGGTCAACAATATGACGACGGACGAGGACAAGCGCATCTTCGCCATCAACGCGACGGAGACGATGTTCCCCTACCTCCGCGCCGCCGTCACCAACCTCACCGCGGATGCCCTCATCAATCCCCTCACGCTCCCCGTGGTGCCCGGCTCCACCCTCTTCCCCGAGGACAGGGGCCCCAATAAGTACACGTTGAGCTTCGACCCCAAGGTCGTAAATTGATTGCGAGGCGGCAGGGTGGAAATTTTCGTTCGCCGCGCCGAAGCAAAAGACGCGAAGGAGATCGGCCGCATCCTCTATGAGGTGCATGCCGTGCATCATGCGCTCCGCCCCGACCTCTTTTTGGAAGGCAAGCGGAAGTACGACGAAGCGGGGGTGAAGCAGCTCATTCCTTCGACGCCCGTGCTCGTCGCGGAAGACGAGAGCAAAGTTTTGGGCTATGCCGTCTGCTTTTTGGAAGAGACAAAAGAGGGCGGCTCCATGCGCGCCAAAAAGACGCTGTATTTAGACGATCTTTGCGTCGATGAGAGCGCACGCAAGCGGGGCGTCGGCCATAAGCTGTTTGCGGCTGTAGAGGCGCTTGCACGCGAGCTCGGCTGCTACGACCTCACCTTGAATGTGTGGGAGGGCAACACCGCCGCCCGCGCCTTTTACGACGCCGTCGGCATGAAACCCTTAAAGACGTATCTGGAAAAGGTACTCTAAGAAGTTCCCACATTTTTCCGCGAACTGACGCGAAAAAATGTCGTGAGGGTCGAGCAAGGGCGTTCTTAAAACAGCACGGTGTGCTGTTTTCCCCTTGCGAGATGAGCGAGCGCATTCGCAAAGCGCGAGCGGTGACCGAAAACGGCGTTGCCCTTACGCCGTTTGAGAGGAAAACCCAATGCACGCTCCCCAAAAAAGAGTTCACGCGAATCTTTTTGCAGAGGCAAAAAATCAGGTTTTTTATAAGGAAGCCGCGGCGGCGCCCCGATACGGGGCGCCGCCGCGGCACTTTTTTCTCACGAAATTGCGTGAAAGTGTTGCAAAAGGTAATGATTTTATAATTTTTTCGAGAATCATGGAGGGTAATATGAAGAAGAAATTGGCGGTCACATTGCTTGCGTTTTCGGCGCTTTGCACGGGCTTGACGCTTGCCGCCTGCGGGGAGAAGGGCCCGACGGGCGATGGGGGCGAGCCTGGCGGCGACGCGCAAGGGCACGTCCACGAATTGACGTATGTTGCGGCCGTCGAGGCGACCTGCACCGAGGCGGGTTCTTTGGAATACTGGACCTGTTCGGGCTGCGGCAAAAACTTTGCGGACGAAGGGGCGACGGAGGAACTTTCGGACATCACCGTTCCCGCAACGGGGCACACGGAAGGCGAGCCCGTGCGCGAGAACGAAGTCGCTGCGAAGTGCGAAGAGGCGGGCTCTTACGAGGAAGTCGTCTATTGCACGGTGTGCGAGACGGAGCTCTCCCGCGAGATAAAGACAATTCCCGCGGCGGGGCATACCCCGGGGGAAGCGGCGACCTGCACGGAGCCCCAGACTTGCACGGTGTGCGATGAGGTCATCGCGCCCGCGAAAGGACATACGGAAGGCAAGCCTGTGCGTGAGAACGAAGTCGCTGCGAAGTGCGAAGAGGCGGGCTCCTACGAGGAAGTCGTCTACTGCACGGTGTGCGAGACGGAGCTCTCCTGCGAGATAAAGACAATTCCCGCGACGGGGCACCAATACGAAAACGGCTACTGCGTCGACTGCGGCGAGAAGGAGCTCATTCCTTCAGAAGGGCTCGTTTACACCCTCTCCGAGGACGGCAAGTCCTACTCCGTCACGGGATACGAGGGTACGGACGTAGACGTCTACATTCCGGCCACCTACGAAGGCCTTCCCGTGACGAGTATCGGGGATTATGCGTTCTATGATTGCAGCCTTACGAGCATTTCGATTCCGAACAGCGTCACTTCCGTCGGGAATAGAGCGTTCTTTCTTTGCGACAGTCTTACAAGCATTTCGATTCCCGATAGTGTCACTTCCATCGGTGAGTATGCGTTCTTCGGAACAGCATATTATAACAACGAGCAAAATTGGGAAGACGGTGTTCTCTACCTCGGAAAGTATTTGGTCGAGGCGGATTCCGATCTTTCGGGTGAATACACCATCAAGGAAGGAACGACTCTTATAGCCGATTCTGCGTTCTCTTGGCGCGGAAGCCTTACGAGCGTCACGATCGGGGACGGCGTCACTTCCATCGGTGAGTATGCGTTCTACGATTGCGACAGCCTGACGAGCATCGATATTCCGGACAGCGTCACTTCCATCGGGCCGGGTGCATTCGCTGACTGTGAAAACCTTACTAGCATCACGGTTTCGGAAGGCAATCCGGTCTATCACAGCGCAGGCAACTATATCATCGAAACCTCGAGCGGAACTTTGATCGCGGGCTGCAACAACAGCGTCATTCCAAATGACGGCAGCGTCACGTCTATCGGATATTGTGCGTTCTATGGTTGCGAAAGCCTTACGAGCATCACGATTCCGGACAGCGTCACTTTCATCGGGGAGGGGGCGTTCTACTGGTGCCATAACCTTACAAGCGTCACGATTGGCGACGGTGTCACTTCCATCGGCGCGAGTGCGTTCTATGATTGCTACAGCCTGACGAGCGTCACGATCGGGGACAGCGTCACTTCCATCGGCGCGAGTGCGTTCTCTGGTTGCGACAACCTGACGACTGTTTACTACGCAGGAACAAAAGAGCAGTGGAATGAGATCTCCATTGGCGAATATAATGAAGAACTCACCGAGGTAAAGATTCTTTTTAAGGGCGAATGGTGAGTTGAAGTTTATAAGAACCGCAAAAGCCGCTCCGTAAGGGGCGGCTTTTTCGTGGGGGAGATCATGCCGCCGCGGCGCCGAGTTCCCTCGGCACCGCGGCGGCGTTATATTGGCGGCGTAATTCTTATTCTTTGATATATCCCCTCTCAAAGAGCAAATCGGAGAGGGCGCCGAGGTGCTTAGGCGAGAGCGTCTCCCCGCGGGCGGCGTCGGGGACGGCGGCCTCCGCAAGGATCGCCTTCGCGTCCTCACGGCTCAACCGAAAGACGGAGATGAGGTTGTTCTCCAAGGTCTTTCTGCGGCTCAGGAAAGCTGCCCGCACCGTCTCGCGGAACGCCTTCTCGCTCTTCACAGGGAAGCCCCCCTCGGTAAAATCGATGCGCACGACGGCGGAATCGACGTTGGGACGGGGCGTGAACAGCGTCCGCGGCACCGTGCGGGTGATGCGGCAGGAGCCCCTCCGCGCAATGGCGGCCGTCACCGCGCCGTAGTCCTCCGTGCCCTCCTTCGCGCAAAACCTTCTCGCGACTTCCTCCTGCACCATCACGGTGAGCGCGCGGCACCGCTTGCCCTCCTCCACAAAGCGCATGATGATGGGCGTCGTCACATAGTAGGGAAGGTTGGCGGCGACGACGTAGTCGCCGAGCTCCTCCTCGAGCGCCTTCAAATCGCACTTGGCAAAGTCCATAAAGCGCACCTCGGTGTTCTCGCAGCCCGAAAGCGTCTCCGAAAGGACGGGGCGGAGCGTCCTGTCGATCTCAAAGGATATAACGCGCTTAGCTTTTTCCGAGAGCGCCCGCGTGAGCGCCCCCGCGCCCGTGCCGATCTCGAGGACGGTCGTATTCTCGTCGACGCCCGCATCCGAGACGATGGCGTGAAGCAGGTTGGTATCCGTTAAAAAGTTCTGCCCGAACTGCTTTTTGAAGGAGAAGCCGTGTTTTAAGAGCACGGAGCGGAGATCTTCCATAAAATTCCTCGCATATGGGGCGGGTAAGCCGCCCAAACTTATGTTGCAGGCAAACGCCTGCCCTACCAAAGAACAAGAGGGGCGGAAGGATCGCTGTAATTCGCGGTCTTTTCGCCCCTCCGACGTTATTTCGTGTTATCGATCATCTTGCGGACGTAGAGCGGAATGCCCTCGCGGTCGGCAAGCTCTCGGCACTTTCTGACGCACACGTCGCCGATGCAGTCGACGACGGAGAAGCGGCAATTCACCCCGCTTGCTTTGCAGGCGCGGGCGAAGAAGAGGACGCTGTCGAACGCGACGTCCTTGTAGATGGGGCGGCAGAGGCGGTCGTACATCGCGCGGTCGGGCGCATTCAAAGAGATGTTTACAAGGTCGATGACTTTGAGCTGCGGGGTGATGTCTCTCCCGTGGATGAGGTTGCCGTGGCCGTTGGTATTCAGCCGCGTCTTCCCGCCGCGGCGCTTGACATGCGAGGCGATGGCGAGCATCTCGTCCAGGCGGTACACGGGCTCGCCGTAGCCGCAGAAGACGATCTCATCATACTTCGTGGGGTCGCCGATCTCTTCAATGACCTGGTCTGCCGTCGGCTCGTTGTCGAGCCAGAGCGAATAGCCCTCGTACTGCGCCGACTGATCGCGCACGCAGAAGGTGCAGCGGTTGGAGCAGCGGTTGGTGAGGTTGATATAGAGGTTGTTTCCGATTTGGTAGGTAAACGTGTTCATCTTAACTTGAAAAAGAGGGTCTCTGCATTGCGGCGGACGGCGGCTTTGAGCGTCTCTTCGTCGGTGCCGCGCACTTCGGCAAGTTTCTTTAAGATGACGGGAATGTTGCAGGGCGAGTTCTTCTCCCCGCGGAAGGGGGATAAATACGGCGAGTCCGTCTCGGTGAGGAGCCTGTTTTCGGGGCAAAAGCTTGCGCTCTCTACCGCCCTTCGCCCGTTCTTGAAGCACACCGTGCCGCCGAAGGAGAAGTACGCGCCGAGTGACAAAAAGTCGTTCATCATCTCTTTGCCGTGCGAATAGCAGTGCATGAGGAAGCCGTGTTTTAAGAGAGAGGCGTGCTCCTTTAAAATTGCGAGCATATCCGCCGCGCAGTCGCGGGAGTGAATTTGAACGGGCAAACCGAGGCGGTCTGCAAGAACAAGCTGGGCGACAAACGCCGCTTTTTGGGTGGGTTTGTCGGTGTCGTCGTAGTGGTAGTCGAGCCCGATCTCGCCCACAGCCACGCATTTTTCATGGCGGCAAAGCGCCTCTAATTCTTCGAGCCAGTTCTCGGGCAAGTCCTTGAGTTCGGAGGGGTGCACCCCCGCCGCAAAGTACGCGCCCGCATGCGCCTCGGCAAAGTCCTTGTGCCAAGCGGAGTGGGCGAGCGTATCCCCCGCCAGAATGACGGTCGTAACGCCCGCCGCCTTAATGCGCTCCCATTCCTCGGGGAAGGCGTAGCCCTCGCCCGCAAAGTGCGCGTGGACGTCGATCATCTGATCTTCGCCCCGCTCTCCATGCCTTTCTCGGGGGAGATGAGGGAGAGATTGCCTTCGCTGTCCTCGGCGCAGAGGATCATGCCCTCCGACTTGACGCCGCACAGCTTGACGGGCTTCAAATTGGTGACGAGCACCACCCTCTTCCCCACCATTTCCTCGGGAGTATAGAATTTTGCGATGCCGGAGACGACGGAGCGCACTTCGTCGCCCACCTTCACCGTCTCGTGCAGCAGCTTTTCGGACTTTTTCACCTTCTCGCAGGCGATGACCTCGCCCACGCGCAGCTCAATTTTGCCGAAATCGTCGATGGTGATCTCGGGGAGCTTTTCCTCTTTTTCGGCTGCCTCGGCAGCGGGCTGTTCGGCGGGCGCGTTCGAGGCAGGCGCGGCGGGCTGTTCGGCGGTAATGCCGTTCTCGCGCTCGTATTCCTCGCGCTGGGCCTTCTGAATGGCCTCCACTTTCGGCGCGACTTCCTTCCAATCGAAGCGCGCAAAGAGGGGCTCGTCCGTCTCCGCGATCGTATTGCCGCTCGGGTATGCGCCGAAGGAGTCGCACTCTTCGAGCGTCTTTAAGGGCGCATTGAGGTAGGAAGCAATTTTCTCCGCCGTCTTGGGCAGGAAGGGGAAGAGGAGGCTTGCACCCGTCAAGATGCTCTCGGTGAGGTTGTAGAGGACGGTCGCGAGGCGATCCTGCTTGCTCTCATCCTTGCCGAGGATCCACGGCGCCGTCTCGTCGATGTACTTATTGGCGCGGCGGAAGATACTAAACAGTTCGTTGAGGGCGTCCGCGATGCGGAAGTCCTCCATGCATGCCTCCACTTTTGCGCGCGCGCCTGTGACGACACTTTTGAGCTCTTCATCGACAGGCTCCGTTACCCCGCCGTCTTTTACAACGCCGTTAAAATATTTCCGCGTCATGGCGAGGGTGCGGCGCACGAGGTTGCCCAAAGTATTTGCAAGGTCGGAATTGACGCGCTCCGTCACGAGTTCCCAGGTGATGGTGCCGTCGCCCTCGTAGGGCATCTCATGGAGCACAAAGTAGCGCACCGCGTCCACGCCGAAGATGGAAGCGAGGTCGTCCGCATAGATGACGTTCCCGCGGGACTTGCTCATCTTCTCGCCGCCCTGTAAGAGCCACGGGTGCGCAAACACATGGTCGGGCAGGGGTTCGCCGAGCGCCATCAAAAAGATGGGCCAATAGATGGTATGGAAGCGGGCGATGTCCTTGCCGATGACGTGCAGTTTTTCGGCGTTTTTCCAAAATTCGTCGTAGAGGGGCGCGCTGCCGTCGGGGTCGTAGCCGAGCCCCGTGATGTAGTTGGAGAGTGCGTCCAGCCAAACATAGACGACGTGCCTCTCATCGAAGTCGACGGGAATGCCCCACTTGAAGGTGGAGCGCGAGACGCACAGGTCCTGCAGGCCCTTCTTTAAGAAGTTATTCATCATCTCGTTCTTGCGCGAGACGGGGCGAATGAACTCGGGGTGGCTCTCGATGTGCTGAATGAGGGCGTCCGCATACTTGCCCATCTTAAAGAAGTACGCCTCTTCCTTGGCGCGCTTGACTTCTCTCCCGCAGTCGGGGCACTTGCCGCCCACGAGCTGGCTCTCCGTCCAAAAGCTCTCGCACGGGGTGCAATACCAGCCCTCGTACTCGCCCTTGTAGATGTCGCCCTGCTCGTAGAACTTCTTAAAGATCTTCTGCACGGTCTTGACGTGGTCCTCATCGGTGGTGCGGATGAACTTATCATACGACGTGCCCACCTTATCCCAAATGGCGCGGATGGTGCCCGCGACGCTGTCGACATACGCTTGGGGCGTGACGCCCGCCTTCTCGGCCTTTTCTTCGATCTTCTGACCGTGCTCGTCCGTGCCCGTCTGGAAGCGGACGTTGTAGCCCTGCATGCGCTTGAAGCGGACGATGGCGTCCGTCAAAATGGCCTCGTAGGTATTGCCGATGTGCGGCTTGCCCGAGGTGTAGGCGATCGCCGTCGTTACATAATAATTTCCCTTCATGCTATTCTCCTTGCGGCGATAAGCGCCTTGCGTGGAATTCGCCCGCGTCTGCCCTGAAATGCCCCGCGGACGTGCCTTTTTCCTTCATTATACACGGTTTGAAGAAAAATGTAAACTTATTTTATCGTCTCCTTGGTTGGAGCACCCTCCCATTCCCCGCGGAGAATGGAGCGCATGCAGACGTCCGTGAGCTCGCCCGTCGAGGCGCGGCAATACTTTCGGAGGACACCTTCGAAGGACATGCCACACTTTTGCATGACTCTCCCCGACGCGGGGTTTTCGACGGCGTGGACGGCCTCGACGCGCTCAAAGCCGATGGAAAAGAGATGGTCGATGACGGCGTTGAGCGCCTCGGTCATCAACCCCCGTCCCCAAAGGGCGCGCGAAAGACAGTAGCCGAGCTGCGCGCGGCCCACACGAAGGTCCTGCTCGGTCACGGAGACGCTCCCCACCGCCTCGCCGCTCTCCTTCCATACGATGGCCCATTGATAGAAGTCGGGGCGCGCCGAGGCCTCCTCCCACTCTTGAAAGAGCTGCCGCGTGAAGGCGACGTCCTCGTGCGGCGTCCATGTAAGATACCGCGTGACGAGCGGATCGTTCGTCCAGTTGCGGAAGGCCGCCTCCGCGTCCGAGACGCGAAAGGGCCGAAGAAGGAGCCGCTCCGTCTCCAAGATGACAGTTCCCTGCTGCATAACTTGCCTCCTTAAAAAAATACCCGCCGGGTGATGACCCGACGGGGAAAATTTCGCGTGTAAGGTCATCGCAGTTCAAAATAAACTGCGACGCACATGACCTCTTCCACTGCAAAATGCTTGTCCATAGGCAAAGTATAGCACTTCCTTCCGTCCCTGTCAACCCTTTGAAAGGCATAACTCGTCCGAGGGGGGCATAGGATAGGGCGATGAACGGTATCTTTGCGGCGATGTTTGCGCTCTCCGCCCTGCTCTTTCTCATCTTCGACCCGTCCGGGTTTCTGCCTGCGCTTCTGAAGGGCGGCGAGAAGGCCGTCTCGCTCGCGCTCTCCCTCATGGCCGCCTACTGCGTGTGGCTGGGATTCTTCTCCGTGATGGAAAAGAGCGGCTTAAATCGCCTGCTTGCCCGCGGCTTAAGACCCGTTCTCTCCCGCCTCTTCCGCTCGAAGGATGAGAGGGCGCTCTCCGCCGCGTGCTGCTCGGTCTCGGCCAATCTTTTGAGCCTTCCCGGGGCTCCCACGCCGCTCGGCATCGAGGCCGTCCGCCGCTTCCTCGAGAAGGGCAACACGTTCGGGGCGAATATGTTGTTCGTGCTGAATGCGGCGGGCATCCAGCTCATGAGCACCACCGCCATCACCTTCCGCCTCGCCGCGGGCTCGCTCACCCCCGCCGATACCGTCCTTCCAACCCTGCTTGCAACGATCTGCTCCGCCGTGCTTGCGGTCACGCTCACCTTCCTCGCGCAGAAACGCCCGCGCGGGAAGCCCAAGCGCGCATGAGCCTGCTCTTTCCCCTGCTCTTTTTGGGGGTGTTCGCCTTTGCGCTTTGTCGGAAGGTCAAGCTCTACGACGCGTTCTCGGAGGGCGTGAAGGGGGCGGTGCCGCTTTTATTGTCGCTCTTTCCCTCGCTCGCCGCCGTGCTCATTTTGAGCGAACTCTTCTCGGAGAGCGGCCTCTCCGAGATGCTCGCGCGGCTCCTGGCGCCCGTCCTGGAGGCGCTGGGCGTTCCGAAGGAGCTTGCGCCGCTCGTCCTCATCAAGCCGTTTTCAGGGAGCGGGGCGATGGCGTTTTTAAACGACATCATTACGACGCACGGCGCGGACAGCTATCTTGCGCGGTGTGCCTCGGTTGTGTACGGCTCGAGCGAGACGACCTTCTACCTTTCCGCCCTCTACTTTGCAGGGGCAAAAAAAGTTTCGCCTCTGCCCGTCGTCATCGCCCTGTTTTGCAACCTTCTGGCGGCGGTGCTGGGATGCCTTTTTTGCCGCATTTTGTAGAAGCGAGGGGCAAAACGGGAGAATTTGTCATTTTTTCGTCAGGATGTGTGTGGTTTTGCGCATATATCTTTCAGAAACTGTTGAAACAAACAAAAAAATAATTTTTGAAAAAAAGATGCGGATTTGGTTTTACTTTTTGGGAAAATGCTCTATAATAGAGGCACAAAGTCGATGAGGACATCGGCGATGCAAAACAAAGCTCATAATTTTCCCCCTTATCATATAGGAAATGCCCCGAGGCGAAAACCTTGGGGCAATTCCTATGTTCACACATTTTTCCGCGAACTGACGCGGAAAAATGTCGTGAGGGAAGGACAACCCGATGTTCGCTTCCCTCACATCGGGTTTTCCTCGGCGGCGCTATTATAGCAACAATATAGCCCGCGCCGCCTCACCTTTCCGCAGAAGCGCAGGTATGCGCAAATTGGGTGCGCGGGCGAAGGCGCAGCCTTCTTGCGCCATTATTTTTAATTCGCGAAAATCTTTTTGCAAAGGCAAAAATCTTTCCGCGATTTTGAGAGAAAACACCGCCGCGCACCGCGTTGCGGCTTGACGGCTCGTTTGGTCTCAAACGGCGTAAGGGCAACGCCGTTTTCGGTCACCGCTCGCGCGGAGCAATGCGCTCGCTCATCTCGCAAGGGGAAAACAGCACACCGTGCTGTTTTAAGAACTCCCTTGCTCGTCTCTTTGCGCGAGTTTTTAAGGGCTTCCAATTTAGCTCGCGCAAATTCACTCTTTCCCCCGTAAGCCTCAAGTATGAGGCAAATTGAGTCCTGCTGCGCAAAAGCGTGGTTTTGCTTGCAGAATTATTCAGGAAGCGTCCGTCTCAAGGCGGGCGTTTTCGCGTTTCTTTCGCCTGAATTTTGCTTTTTCGTCTTGATTTTTGAGGAGAATCATGTTATACTATGCTTGCGCTCTAATTGCATAAAGTGCGAAATTGGGATTGTCTAGGCATAGGCGACCCCTGTTTTCCCAATTTCGCGGATGATTAGAGCGCAACTAATCTTGGGGCGATATGCGGGCGTCCCCTCGTTGGGGCGCTCTTATTTTTTTAAGGAGGAAACGAAAGTGCAAGAGAAGCTCATTTTCCAAGAGGGTGCGCTTGTGGCGGCGGAGGATATCGCAGCGTCCTTAAAGCCGCTCATTGCGGAGTACTTTGTGGGTGAGTGCAATGGGGAGGGCGGGAAGCTTGTCTACACCCTCCCCGACGGAAAGAAGTTTGAGCTCATTGTAACCGAGAAATAACGCCATGCGGCGGGCGGGTGCTTTGCACCCGCCCGCCGCATGGCTATTGGTGAATTATATTATTTGGCGTAAGCGTTGAGAGAAAGCGTCAATTTGTCTGTTCGGGGGTGGGCTCGGGTTTCTCCGCTTTGGGGATGCGCTCGATAAACACGAGGACGACGGAATATAAAAGCCCGGGGCCGAAGTTGAAGAAGTGGCAATCGGTAAAGCTCGTCAAGATGAGCGCAAGCACGACAAGCCCCAAAAACATGTTCTCCCGCGTTTTGTTCTTAAAGAAGAGGCGCACCGTCTGAAAGCGGTGGAAGGCATAACACAAAAGCGCGACGATGCCGCCCGAGGCTAAAAGCTGCAGATAGGTATCGTGATAGCGCGGGGGCAGGAAGGAGTCGGATGGCAGATTCCCCCAGCGGAGCGCCCCGCACTCATAGAAGCCGACGCCGAAGAGGGGGTGCTCGGCAAACTGCGCAAGGCCGTCCTTCCAGATCTTATCGCGTCCGTTGCTGTCGAAGCGGATCATCGAGGCAAACAGCTTCATGAACTTTTCGAAGAACACGGCAAAGAGCACCATCACGATGAGGATGACCGCGCCCCCGACCACGAGGTGCCCAAGCCGCTCCCGCCCCTTGCTCTTTGTGACGACGTAGATGTACGAAATGGCAAAGACGATGCCGCCGAATAAGATCGAGCCGCGGCTCTGCGTAAGGATGACGCCGCCGAAGGTGAGGCAGGCAAGCAGGGTATATCGCCAGCCCTTTTGATGCGTCAGGGCGAAGTAAAAGCCTGCGGGGATGCACATCGCGACGATGCAGCCGATGTTGTTATACATGCCCCAGCCAGTCGTCAGTTTGCCCCTGTCGACGCCGTCGGGCGTAAACACTCCGGGCAGGAAGTAGAGCCGCACCGTCTCCAAAATGATGCCGAAGCCCAAAAAGAGGAAGTATTTTAAGAGATAGTCCTTCTCCGCGCGACGAAAGTCCACCGTAAAGTAGAAGAAGTAGTAGAGGGCGCAGAGCGAGGCGATCTGCACGAGCCCGAAGAGGGCGGTCTTTGCGGAGTAATAGGGGCTGAAGAGCCCGCCGAGGACGTAAGATACGCCCAGCGCCAAAAAGCCCAAGGAGAGGGCGGGCGAGCCGCGGCGCTCCCCTTTTGACGGCGAAAACGCGACAGAATACACGAGCCTTGCCGCAATGGCGACGGCAGCGACGCCCAAGATCGCCATGAACTGCACCTTGAAGGCGGGGTCCTTGAAGACCGTCGTCTCCACATGCGTCGCGGGGTTGTTTTCGGGCGCGATGGTCATGTAGCAGCACAAAAAGATGGGTACGAGCGGGAGGGTGTCCTCCGCAAAGAGCATGACGGCAAGCCCCAAGAAAAGATAGATATAAAAGACGGGCAGCTCCAGCGCAAACACGTTGGAGACAACCATCAAGAGCACGACGAGTGCCTGATACCACACCGAGCGGAAAAACGCCTGCAGAGAGCGGATAAATTGATTTTCCCCCAGCGCGGGGCAGCTTTCGTAGATCATATCATCTCCAAAGGACAGGCTGTCCTATCTGTTTTATTATACTTCCTCCCCCCCTGTGCTGTCAAGCGTTTGACCCGAGATAGACGAACTCTATAAGTCGAGCGTCTCGCGGTAGAGCTCGCTCTTGGGAACGCCCCTGTCCTCGGCGGCCTTCTTTAAGGCGTCTTTCTTCGAAAGCCCCTCGTCCATATACGCCTTCACATGTTCGCGCACGGAGAGGGCATTCAAGGGGCTCTCCCCGCTTGCGCCCTCGACGACGAGCACATACTCCCCGCGCTTTTCGCCGCCGAGCCCCTCTTTTAAGGTGAAGTCCTTCGCCTCTTCATAGAGTTTGGTAATTTCCCGCACGGCGCATGCCCTTCTGTCGCCGAAAACTTCATACATTGCGGCAATGTCCCTGTCCACGTCCTGCGGGGCGGAATGCAGGAGCAGCGTCTCGCGGGCGTTTTTGAAGCGCTCTAAAAGGCGCCTTCTCTCCCCCGCCTTGTCGGGCAGAAAGCCGATGAAGGTGAAGCGGGAGGCATCGAGGGCAGAGAGGACGAGCGCGGAGAGCGCCGCATTTGCCCCGGGGAGGATGGTGAACGCCTCCCCCGCCGCGCGCAGATCGCGCGCCACGGTGTTGCCGGGGTCGGAGACGACGGGCATGCCCGCATCCGAGACGATGCACACATGCTTTCCCTCTTGGGAGAGGGCGATGATCTCCTGCGCCGCCTCGTGCTCGTTGAACTTATGGCAGGCACGGAGCGGCTTTTTGATATCAAAGGCGGAGAGCAGCTTTACGGTGTGCCGCGTGTCCTCGCAGAAGATGACGTCGGCACTTTTCAGCGCCTCGAGCGCGCGCAGCGTGATGTCCTTTAAATTCCCGATGGGCGTTGCCACAAACTCAATCATACCGTCTCCTTTGCGCCGCCTGCTGCGCCGTCAGATGCCGCCGTACTGCCCGCAGCAGCGGTATTGAAAAGGGTGGGCAGCACGTCCAGCCCGCTCCTGCCGCCCATGACCGCCAAAATGAGCGCAAGGTACGGCTTTGCGCCCTCTTTGCCCGAAACGAGCTGCAGCTTCTTGGGCTCCAAGCCTTTCTCGTGCAGGGCGCAGAACACTTCTGCAAGGCGGTCGGCGCGGTGAACGAGGGCGAACCTTCCCCCGAACTTTAAGCACCGCGCGGCGGCCGAGACGAGCTCTTCCAATGGAAGCGCCAGCTCCTTGCGGCAGAGCGCCTTCTTGGGGTCGGCGTTCTCGAACCCGCCCTTTTCGTAGGGGGGATTGGCAAAGATGAGCGAAAACGCCTCGGTGTACTCCTTGGGGATCTCCTGCACGGCGATATTTTCAACGGTGAAAACATCTTCCAGATGATTGAGTTCCATCGTCTTTCGCGCGAGGTCTGCCATCTCCTCTTGCAGCTCAAAGAGGGTGACGTGCTTTACGCCCGTGTTTTCGGCGAAGAAGTGGAGGCCGACGATGCCGCTCCCCGCGCAGAAATCGGCAACCGTTTCGCCCGCCTTGGCTCTTACAAAGCGCGACAAAAGCACCGAGTCCGACGTAAAACGATAGAGCTCGGTGTCCTGCACGATGCGATAATTGCCGATGAGTAAGGGTTCCGTTACAAGCATTTTCGTTATATTTTGACTTCTAAGTAATCGCCCCTGATAGGCACGGTCAGTGCAGTAAAACCGATCTGTTTGAGGGCGGCGAGGGCCTCCGAGAAACCTTCCAGAATGCGCGAGGTGTCGTGCGCGTCAGAGCCGAAGGAGATGCGCCGCCCGCCCAGTTCGAAATAGCGGGAAAGCACGCCCGCCTCGGGCAGAAAACGGGTTTTGAGCCCCTTCGTGGAGGTATTGACTTCCAAAATTTTGCCCTTCGCGATGACGGTGCGTAAAATATCGTCGAAGAGGGCGGGGAAGTCGTCGTAAGAGAGCAGTTTCTTTTCATACGGCGCCCTGCGGGCAACATAGCCGATGTGCCCCACGATGTCGTAAGAATACGGCGCTTCGAGGCTCTCCCGCACCCGCTCCAAGTACTTCCCGTAAGCGCGTTCGCGCGGTTTGCCTTGAAAGTATTCGGCAAAATAGCAGTCATAGCCGTCCAACGAATGAACGCTGTTGATGACAAAGTCGGGCCTCTGCCGTGCGGTGAGGGCGAGGTACTTCTCGCAGCATCCCGCATCGGGGCAGTAGCCGTACTCTCCCCCGACAAGCAGCCGCATGCCCTTGCCTTCGTACTCCCTTTGAAGGGCGCGCGCGGCGGAAAAATAGGCGGTTTCGTCGGTGGGCGTCTCCCCCTCGAAGGTGATGCCGTAAAAGGCGTAGTCGTAATCGAAGTGCTCGGAAACGCCCAAATATGCAAGTCCCATGCCGTGTGCCGCGGCCGCCATCTCAAAGAGCGGGGAGATGCCGTCGGGCGAAAAGGCGGAATGGGTGTGAAGGTCTGCTTTCATGCCTCGATTATAGCACATCGCCCCGCAAAAGGCAAGCCCGCTCACCATGTTTGCGCATGGCTTGACAATAAAGTCATAGTTTTTTATGACATTTTCCCCTCGCACCGTTGACTTTACGCGCCGCATGGGCTATAATGATGAAAAACGAGACAGATGTTTGCGGGTGAACGATGAGAAAAAAACGCAGCGGCATCGAAAAACGCGAAAAGATCCAGGCGGTGCTCGAAAGTTACCGCCGCTTCGACTATGACTATATCCCCTTCGGCAGCAAGTGGGAGGAGCCCAAAGAGGACTTCGACTACACGGGAAGTGACCGCCGCATCGGCACGTTCTTGCTTCGGACGGGGCTTTTTATCCTTGCGCCTGTCTTTTTGAAGGTCGTCTACGGCTGCAAAGTCAAGGGAAGAGAGAACTTAAAGGCCCTCGGCAAGAGCGGCGCGGTGTGCATCTCCAATCACATTTCGTATCTGGATACCCTCTTCGTGCGGCAGGCGGTGGGCTATTACCGCTCCTTCCACACGATGGGCAGAGAGAACAACAAGACGGGCCTCGGCGGGGAATTCATCCGCCGCGGCGGGATGCTGCCGTTGAGCTCCAATCTGACGGCGATGCGCAACTTCAACCGCGAGGTAGACAGGCTGTTGAAGGCGGGGAAGATCGTCAACTTCTATGCCGAGCAGGCGATGTGGGTCAACTACCAGAAGCCCCGCCCCACCAAGGAGGGTGCCTACTTCTATGCGGCAAGGAGCGGCGTGCCCGTGCTGCCCGTCTTCTTCACCTTCCGGAAGGACAAATTCGGGCACATGAGAAGGCTCGTCATCCACATCCTGCCCGCCGTGTATGCCGAGGAAACGCTCCCCCGCAAAGAGAAGATGAAAGTTTTAAAAGAGGGCGCGGAGGCGGCATGGAAAAAGTGCTACGAAGAGGCGTATAAAACGCCCCTCGAATATCTGCCCGACAGGAGGAAAACAAGATGAGAGAAGAGGCCTTTACGGTGGTACACGACGGAAGAAGCACCTCGGGCACCAAGTTTTACCCCGATGAGAAGGAGTTTCCCGTCGTCGTCTTTTCGCACGGCTACAACGGCGAGGCGCGCGACTTTGAAAGTTTTGCAAAGTTTTTGCAGGAGAACGGCGTGGGGGCGGTCATCTTCACCTTTTCGGGGGGCAGCACGCGCGACAAAAGCGGCTTCCCGACAAAGGACATGACGCTCTCCACCGAGCAGGAAGATTTACTTGCCGTCATGGAAGAGGCGAAAGCGATGCAGGGCGCAAGAAAGCTCTTCTTATTCGGCGGCAGCCAGGGCGGGTTCGTCTCGGCGCTCGTTGCGGAGAAGCACCCCGAAATCGACGGGCTCATGCTCCTCTTCCCCGCCTTCTGTATTCCCGACGACTGGCGGCGGCGCTTCTGCGGGCAGGAGATCCCCGAAACCGTCGACTTTTGGGGCATGACGCTCGGACAGGGGTACTTCCAAGAGGCGTGCACGCTCTCGCCCCTGCACTTTTCGTATGCGGGCCCCGTGCTCCTCTTCCACGGCGATGAAGATAGAGTGGTCGGCTTAAAATACAGCGAAGAGGCGGCTAAAAAGTATAAAAATGCCTCTTTGCAAGTGTTCGCGGGCGAGGGCCACGGCTTTTCCGAAGAAGGCATGAAAAAAGTTATGGAGTTCACGAAAATCTTTTTACAAAGGCAAAAATAACGTTTTTATGAGGAAGCCGCGGCGGCGGGCATTCGCCCGCCGCCGCGGCTTTTTATTTTTCATTAAAAATTCCCCGCAAGTATTGCAAATCGCGCGGCAATGTGTTATAATGATTTCATCATTCATGAGAAAATTGTGGAGGTTATTATGAGAAGAAAATTTGCGGTCACATTGCTTGCACTTTCGGCGCTTTGCACGGGCTTGACGCTTGCCGCCTGCGGGGAGAAGGGCCCGACGGGCGATGGGGGCGAGCCTGGCGGCGACGCGCAAGGGCACGTCCACGAATTGACGTATGTTGCGGCCGTCGAGGCGACCTGCACCGAGGCGGGTTCTTTGGAATACTGGACCTGTTCGGACTGCAGCAAGAATTTTGCCGATGAGAACGCCGCCGAAGAACTTTCGAACGTTGCCGTGCCCGCCTAGGGGCATACGTTTGAAAACGGTGTATGCGCCGACTGCGGCGTAAGTGAGGAAGATGCTGAGCACGTGCATAAGCTCACTTTTGTTGAGGGAAAAGAGCCGACCTGCACCGAGCCGGGCTCTTTGGAGTATTGGACGTGTTCGGACTGCGGCAAGAATTTTGCGGACGTCTATGCGAGCAAAGAGATTTCAGACGTCACCATTCCCACAAAGGAGCATACCCCGGGGGAGGCTGCGACCTGCACGGAGCCGCAAACCTGCACCGTGTGCGGCGAGGTCATCGCCCCCAAAACGGAGCACCATTACGAAAACGGTGTATGCGTTGACTGCGGCGAGAAGGAGGATATCTTCTCCGAAGGCTTGGAGTTTGCGCTTCTCGGCAACAGTTATGCCGTGTCTGGCATCGGCACCTGCACGGATACCGACCTCGTCATTCCGTCCGTCTATAACGGCCTGCCTGTCACTGTCATTGGGGAGAATGCGTTCTTTTTGTGCGGAAGCCTTACAAGCGTCACGATCGGGGACAGCGTCACTTCCATCGGGGAGTGGGCGTTCTATAGCTGCATCAGCCTGACAAGTATCACGATTCCTGACAGCGTCACTTCCATTGGGACAGATGCTTTCTTCGGAACTGCGTATTACAATAACGAACAAAATTGGGAGGACGGCGTACTCTACCTCGGAAAGTATTTGATTGCAGCGGATAGAGGGCTTTCCGATGATTACACAATCAAGGATGGAACCGCTCTCATAGCCGACGGCGCGTTCTATTGGCGCTTCGGCCTTACGAGCATCAACATCCCGGACAGTGTTACTTCCATCGGGATAAATGCGTTTACGGATTGCGGCAACCTTACAAGTATCACGATCGGTGACGGTGTCACATCCATCGGGGAAGGTGCGTTCTACGGAACAGTATATTATGACAACGAGCAAAATTGGGAAGACGGTGTACTCTACCTCGGAAAGTATTTGATTGACGCAAAAATAAACCTTTCCGGTAATTATACCGTCAAGGAGGGGACTACTCTCATTGCCGATTACGCGTTCTCTAATTGCCACAGTCTTACGAGCATTACGATTCCGGACGGCGTCACTTCCATCGGATGGGGTGCGTTCTGGGGCTGCGAAAGCCTTACTAGCGTCACGATCGGTGACGGTGTCGCATCCATAGGGATGGGTGCGTTCGCTTATTGCGAAAGCCTTACGAGCATCGTTGTTTCGGAAGGCAATCAGGTCTATCACAGCGCAGGCAACTGTATCATCGAAACCTCGAGCGGAACTCTGATCGCGGGCTGCAATAACAGCAATATTCCAAATGACGGCAGCGTCACGTCTATCGGATATTGTGCGTTCTTTGATTGCGACAGCCTTACGAGCATCACCATTCCTGACAGCGTCACTTCCATCGGGATGGGTGCGTTCGTTTATTGCGAAAGCCTTACGAGCATCACCATTCCGAACAGCGTCACTTCCATCGGGGATAGTGCGTTCTATAGGTGCGAAAGCCTGATGAGCATTACGATTCCCGATGACATCACTTTCATCGGAGATGAGGCGTTCGCTTTTTGCCGCAACCTGACAAGTATCACGATTCCTGACGGCGTCACTTCCATCGGGATGGGTGCGTTCTCTGATTGCAGTAGCCTTACGAGCATCACCATTCCTGACAGCGTCACTTCCATCGGGGAGGATGCGTTCTATGGTTGCGAAAGCCTTACGAGCATCACGATCGGTGACAGCGTCACTTCCATCGGGGAGGATGCGTTTCATAATTGCGACAGCCTTGTGAGCGTTACGATCGGAGACAGCGTCACTTCGATCGGGTGGGGTGCGTTCGACGATTGCGCCAGCCTGACGACCGTGTATTACAATGGAACGGAGGAAGAGTGGAACAATATCGATATAGAAGACTACAATTTCGACCTCACCGATGCCGATATCTATTACTACAGCGAAAGTGAGCCGAGCGATGGCGAAGGCAATTACTGGCACTACGATGAAAACGGCGTGCCCGTTATCTGGTAAAAAGAGTAATTAGACGGCAAAACGCCCGTCGTTTGGTAAAAAAGAGTAGTAGGACTGTATGGTCCACGCCAAGCGCCGCTCCGTAAGGAGCGGCGCTTGGCGTGGAGAAAAAAAAATGCCGCGGCGGCGGGCTTCTGCCCGCCGCCGCGGCACTGTTTTGTGAAAGCAGGCGGCGCCCCGTATCGGGGCGCCGCCGCGGCTGAAATTTTGCAAAAAGATTCGCGCGAACTATAATAACTTGCGCGAGCAGGGTTTCCCTGCGCTGCACGCCAACAGACAGGCATTCCCTAAAATCACTCTGCAAGGAGGGTTTCCCTCCGCAGCAGGACCCAATTTGCCGCTCTCGCGGCTTATTGTTCTTAGAATGACAGGACAGTTCGCGGGCGAATTGTTATTTGGATGTACAAAGCTCACCCCTCACGACTTTTTTGCGGTACGCAAAAAAGTGTGAACTAAAAGTCCTCCTCCCCATCCTCGTCATCGTCGTCATCGTCGTCGCCGAGGGTATAGATCTCATCGCCGGTGACGTAATCAAAGTCGTCATCGTCGTTGTTCTCCTCGTATTCCTCTTCCTCTTCTTCGGCGTTCTCCTCTTCGAGCTCGCCGAACTCCTCCTTCATGCTGTCCATTTCGGCGTCCAGATCGTCGGTGTCGTCGTCGAGGTACTCTCTCCACTCGTCGTCCTCTTCGGGATCGGGCTCCTGCTCCTCCATCTCCGCCTTCTTGCGGCATTCCTCGCACATCTTCTCGCCGGGCATCATCATATTCTCGCCGCAGACGGGGCAGAGCTCGGTGGGGATCTCATTCTCCTCCACTTCCTCGATCTCGTCCGAATCCGTGCGGATGCCCTTCATCTCCTTGAGGCAGACGTCGCAGTACTCCTGCTTTTCGGCATCGATGTAGTTGAGCTCGCAGCGCGGGCATTTCATGTAACGTACCATAAATTTCCCTCCGTATCCGCCCTTTAAGGGCATCAGGCTAGTAGATTATATTTATTTTTATTTTTCTTGTAAACTGTTTTTTTATTCGTTTGCGAAAAAAATCTCCGCTTTGAGGAATTTTTTTGCAGTTTTCACACGGCAGCAAAAATCCCGCCCAATATAGGCGGGATTTTTTGAGTGTTTTTACTTATTCCTTGTCCTCGTCGGAGAGCTCTCCGGAAGCGGGCTCATCCGCCTCTTCCTCGGCCTCTGCGGGGGCTTCTGCGGGCTCTTCCGCAGGTTCTTCGGGGACTTCCTCGGCGGGCGCCTGCGCCTCGCTGTCGTCCGCATAGACGTCCACGGAGCGGTCGTCCGTCGTATCGACGTACATCTTGGGCTCTCTTGCCTCTGCGGCCTTGCGCTTCTTCTGTGCGCGGAGCCCGAAGAAGATGCCGAGGCCTGCACCGACGACGACAATGCCGATGCCCACGCCGATGAGCGCCCACGCCCAAGCGGGAAGACCGCCTTCCTCTTCCTCGATGGTGACATGCTCGAGGAGCGTGTACCAATAAGATTCCATCGAGTCGAAATCGGCCTCGTTCATCGCGCCGATGTGGGTGATGAAGAAGCTGCGGGTGCGCTGCTGCCCGAGTCCGCCGCCGTTCTCCACCCAGTCACGGAAGTAATCCTGCTCCTCGGTGCTGTAGAGGTAGGTCTCTCTCCTGCCTTCGTCCACGGCCTCCTGAATGTTGCGGGCGAACGTCGTCGATTGGTAGGTGAGATAGCCGTTAGAGAATTTGTAAGTGTATTCCGACCACTTCTCCGCCGCCGTGTAGAAGAGCTCGTTTTGGCCCATGAAGAAGTAGTAGCGGAGCGCATAGGGCATGTTCTCGCTCACTTCCTCGCTCTTCTCGATGACGCCCTCTTCGCCGATGACGTTGTCGTACGTCTCGTTGAGTGCGGCGAGCTCGGTGTTGTCCATCACCGCGCCGCTCTCGTTTTCGAGGGAGACCGTTGCGATGTAGTTATACGAAGTGGTGCCGATCGTCTCTGCATCCGCAAAGAAGATGGTATTATCGACGATCTCGAAGTTATACCAGCTGCCCGCCGTTTCGATGTCGAGGATCTGCACGGGGCGGAAGGGAGCATTCTCTTCATAGCCGAGGGTGCGGTAGTCCTCTTCGGTGCCGTTGTAGACGGCGCGGTAGATGTCGGAGCCGCTGTCGCCCGCGACGGTGTAGTAGACGTAGGAATAGTCCTCGCTCGAGGTCTCGTCGATGGAGATGAGCACGGCGTCCGCCGCATCGCGCGCGATCAGCGTCGTCTCGGTGCCCGCGCCCGTCACGTCGGCGCGGAAGATGTTGCCGTCCGAAACGTAGAGGTAGTGGTGCCCGCCCTCATCGTCGAGGTAGAAGATGGCGGCAGTCGAGGCGTTGTCCGTCGTCGTGGCAACGACGTCGAGATACGTTTCGCCGTTCCCCGTGATGGAGTTCCAGCTCTCGTTAAGCTCGTCCGCGGAGAGGTAATACAGCCAGCCGTCCTCGCCCGTCGAACCCGTCTGCGCGAGGTCGGTGCGGGTGAAGTAGAGGCCGCCGTTTGCAAGCGCCTGCAGCGTGTAGGTGTAGCCCGCATAGGAGAGGGGCGTGACGCCGTCCGTGAGGTCGCCCGTCACTTCCGTGAACTCCGTAGGGCTCGCGGCATAGGATGCGCCGATGCCGTCGAGGACGATCTCGCCCAAATTGACGTAAGGGACTTCGCCGTCGTGCTCTTCGATGTATGCCGCATCAAATTCGTACTTGTAGGGAGCGGTCTCCTCGGTGACGTCCGCGCGCACGCGGTAGACCTGGTTGTAGTCGCGCTCGAGGGAGCCCCCCTCCACGTCGATGTCCATCGTGACGGTCATCGTGTAGTAGATATAGGGGTTGCCGCTTGCCGCCGTGTCGACGACGTATTCGACGACGTCCTTTGCAAGCAGCGTGTCGGTGTCTGTCTCGGTGTTGTAGGAGTGGAGCTCGGAGTCCGTCTCATACACGAGATAGACGGTGCCCTCCACTTCCTGGAAGCGGTAGACGGTGGCGTTGTCGGCAACGTTGAAGTAGCTTTCCACGTCCGAACCGTCGAGGCGGGCGCTCTTGAAGTCGAGGTATTCGCTCTCGATCTCGCCCGAGGTGCTGCGCACGTTGTTGGGGGTGGCGTAGTACACTCTGTCGCCGAAGATGTAGATGCCAGACGTGTAGTCGGCGGCGACCATCAAAGAGGGAATGACCGTCTCTGCAGTGTTGTTGCCTGCCTCCAGATCGCTCTTTGCAATGCGCATGAGCGCGCCCTTGACGGGGGTGCCGTAGGTGTTGTCGGACGTGTACGTCTCCACACCGTTGATGAAGTAGACGTAATTGCCCTTTTCGACAACAAACCCGCCGTTGGAGACGACCTCGCCCGACGAGAAGTCTCCGCCGAGCGGGGTAAAGGAGTAGCCGCAGGCGGCAAGCGATGCCGCACTCGCCACGAGCACTCCCGCAGTCATTATCGTAATGAGTTTCTTCGCAAAGTTCCGCATAAAGAGATTCCTTATAAGGTATCGTAAAATTCTCGTTCTAACGATACGCTCTCCATTATATACTAAATCAGGGGTTTTGGCAATCAAAAACTTGCGCGGGCGGCGCTTTTTTATGAGAAATTTCTTGTGCGAGGTGAGCTTTCATGGAAACATTCGGCATTTTCGAGCTGCTGGACGCACTCTCTTCCGCACCTGCCGGTGGGGCTCCTGCCGGAGGGGCAGCTGATAGGTTGGGTGAATATTCGGGCTTTAATGCTCCTGCCGGAGGGGCGGCCGATGGGTTTGAAAGAAATTCCGGCTTTGAGCGTTCGTCGGAAGGAGCGGCTGCACCTGCCGCACCTGCCAGTGAGGCGGCCGGGGGGTTGGCGGATAAGCGGACTTCTGACGGGTCGGCAGGGGGCGGGAACGCGCGGACGGGCACACCGGCCCCCTCCCCCGCGCCGCAGGCCCTCGAGAGCTTCTTAAGGCGGCACGACGCCCTCTCCAAGCGGGCGGACAAGAAAAAGTAGCAGGCAAAATCTATGCGGCGGCGCGGTCCATTCGGCCCGCGCCGCCGCAAATTTTATCTCACGATAGATCGGCAAATATCAGCCACCCGCATAAATTTTCGCCCTTGCAAAAAGATTTTCGCGAAAAGAGTTGTGTGCGCTCTTTTTCCGCGTCAGTTCGCGGAAAAATGTGTGAACTCTTTTGGGGCGGGTGGGCGGGAATTATAAATCATGCTTCGAGGAGGGTTCCCCTCCGCTGAAGGACTCAATTTGCCTCATACTTGAGGCTTCTGCGGAAAAGTGAGATGGCGCGCATTCTGATTGTTGCCATCCGTGCGCCATCGAGAAAAACCGAATGTCAGCGAAGCGTACATTGGGTTTTCCTCTCAAACGGCGTAAGGGCAACGCCGTTTTCGGTCACCGCTCGCGCGGGGAGAATGCGCTCGCTCATCTCGCAATGATGGCGCGAGGAGGGTTTCCCTCCGCTGCGCGCCCCTATTTGCGTATGCTTACGCTTTGGGGGGAAAGGTGAATGCGGGCGCAGTAAATTGGGAAGCTCCGAAAGTGCGCCCGCAGAGGAAAACGAGCCGCAGTCTTGTCGCGGCGGTGTTTTCCTAAACCTCACGGCAAAGATTTTTTCGGAACGAAAAAAGATTTGCGTGAACATGTCCAAGGGGAAAACAGCACACCGTGCTGTTTTCAGAACGCCCCTTGCTCGTCCTTTGCAAAAAGATTCGCGTGAACCAAGTTCTAAATGACTTGCGCGAGCAGAGTTGCCCTGCGCTGCACACAAACAGACAGGCGTTCCTAAAATGAACTCTGCAAGCAAAACCACGCTTTTGCGCAGCAGGACCCAATTTGTGCGATACTTCGCACTTATTGTTCTTAGAATGACAAAAAGGTGGGCGGCCGAAGCCGCCCGTTAAAATCAACCTTGTTGTATCCTCACGGAACTTATTTTGCGCAGCAAAAGAAGTTCGTGAACCAATTATCTCTTCGAGAACTGAGGTGCTCTGCGCGCCTTCTTGAGGCCGTACTTCTTGCGCTCCTTGACGCGGGGGTCGCGGGTGAGGAAGCCTGCCTTCTTGAGGGCGGGGCGCACTTCGGGCTCGCTCTGCAGAAGCGCCCTTGCGATGCCGAGGCGGATGGCGCCTGCCTGACCCGTATAGCCGCCGCCGATGACGTTGACGAAGATATCGTACTTGCCCTCTGCCGCAACCTCGACGAGGGGCTGCTTGACGATGTACTGAAGGGTGCCCATGGGGAAGTAGTCCTCGAGCGTGCGGTCGTTGATGACGATGGCGCCGCTCCCCGAAGGGATGAGACGGACACGGGCGATGGCCTTCTTTCTGCGGCCGGTGCCCCAATACTGCAACTTCTTTTTCAAATTTGCCTTAGCCATGTCGATACCTCGTTAAAATAATTTGAGTTCTTCGGGCTTCTGCGCCGCGTGGTTGTGCTCCGCACCCTTGTAGACGCGAAGTTTCTTGATCATCTGACGCCCGAGGGAATTCTTGGGAAGCATGCCGCGAATCGCCTCGTAGACGACGAGGTCGCTTCTCTCTGCCATCATCTTCCCGTAGGCGATCTCCTTGAGGCCGCCGATGTACCCCGTGTGATAGCGGTAGAACTTATTCTCGAGCTTCTTGCCCGTGAGAACAACCTTATCGCTGTTCAAAACGATGACGAAGTCGCCCGTATCGACGTTGGGAGTGAAGGTGGGCTTATTTTTGCCGCGAAGGATGGCAGCCACCTTGGAAGCGAGCCTGCCGAGGGGGATCCCCGCCGCATCGACAACGTACCACTTTCTCTCAACCGTCTGAGCATTTGCCATATAGGTTTTCATATTTGTGTACTCCTTAACTTGCCTGTATATATCGATTATCGTTGCCGTTTTTGTGGGAACTTTGCCCCGAGAAACGATTTACTCCTTCATTATAGGCAAGAAAAAAACTTCCGTCAAGCTGTTTTGAGTTGCGATTTTTAATTTTTTCCCGAAAACCGCAAATTTTTTGTTCGGCACTAAATCGTGCGTCTTTCCCCGCCGCCGCGCTTAAAAACAAGCGCACAGGCCCCCGTTTTTTGGGAAGTTTTGAGGCGCGGATGTTTTCATGCCGCCATATCACAGCTAAGCTTGTTTGGACGGGATGTGCTTGACGACGCGGGCGGGATTGCCCACGGCAAGGCTGTTGGAGGGAATGTCTTTCACAACGACGCTGCCCCCGCCGATGACGACGTTATCGCCGATGGTGACGCCCGGCATGACTTTTACGCCGCCGCCGAACCACACGTCATTCCCCACGGTGATGGGAAGCCCCCTTTCGACGCCGCTGTTGCGAAGTTCTGCCTCTAAGGGGTGATTGACGGCATAGAAGCCGCACTGCGGGGCGATGAAGACGTTGTCGCCGAAGGTGATGGGCGCGCAGTCCAAAAAAACGCAGTCGTAATTGCAGAAAAAGTTATCCCCCGCGCGCACGTTGAAGCCGTAGTCGACGCGGATGTTCTTTTCGACGAGCGCGTTTTCTCCCAAAGAGCCGAACAGCTCCCGCAAAATGCGCTCGCGCTTGTCCGTCTCGGTGCGCCTCGTTTCGTTGTACTCGTCGCACAGCTCCACGGCGCGGATGTGTGCGCCGCGCACCTCGGGGTCGGCATAGTCATACAGCTCCCCCGCCTTCATCTTTTCAAGTTCTGTCATATTGTCTCCAAAAGAAGGGCGAAGCCTTCCGCCCCGCCCCGATCATTTATTCCAAAATAGCCTTGATTCGTCTGACGCCCGCCGAGGAGGACTGCTCCTTGACGATCTTAAAGTGCCCCAAAACGCCCGTCCTATCGACGTGCGGGCCGCCGCACATCTCCTTGGAGAATTCGCCGATACTGTACGTCTTGACGACGTCGCCGTACTTGCTGTCGAACACGCCGACGAAGTGCTCCGAACGCGCCTCGTCGAGGCTCATCTCCTTATAGACAACGGGGATATCTTCCTTGATCTTCTCGTTGACGAGGTTCTCGACGGCGGAAATTTCTTCCTTCGTCATGGGGCGCTCGAAGTTGAAGTCGAAGCGCATCCGCTCGTCGGTGATGTTGCTGCCCTTCTGGTTGCAGTCGGGGGAGAGCACCTGCTTTAACGCAGCGTTCAGAAGGTGGGTGGCGGTATGGTACTTGGTCGCCATTTCCGAATGGCTCTCGAGCCCGCCCTTGAACTGCCCGCCCTGCACGGCGCGGCTCTTTTCCTGATGTTCCTTGAACGCGGCGTCGAAGCCCTCTCTGTCCACCGTGAGGCCGCGCTCTGCGGCAAGCTCTTCGGTGAGCTCGAGCGGGAAGCCGTAGGTATCGTAGAGGCGGAACGCCTGCTTGCCGCCGATGACCGTCTCCTTGACGTAAGCAGGGTCCTTCTGCGACATGAACGCGTTCTTGCGCTCGATGCCCTGCACGCACTTCTCAAATTCCTTGATGCCCTGTGCAAGGGTGGCCTCGAAGCGGTCGGCCTCGTTTTTAATTTCGGAGAGGATATACTCCTTCTTCTCGTGGAGATTGGGGTATGCCTCGCCGTACACGTCGTCGATGAAGATAGAGGCGCACTCGTTCAAAGCGCTCGTCTCCACGCCCAGCTGGCGGCAGTAGCGGATGGCGCGGCGCATGATGCGGCGCAAAATGTACCCCGCGCCCGTGTTGGAGGGCAGGATGCCGTCCTTGTCGCCGATGAGCATGACGGTCGTGCGGGTGTGGTCGGCGATGATGCGCATCGCCTTGCGTGCCGGCTCGTCCTCGTCGTACTTCTTGCCCGAAATTTCCTCTAACTTTTCGATGACGGGAAGAAAGAGGTCCGTCTTGTAGCCGTCCGAGAGGCCGTTCAAGAAGAGCAGCATGCGGTCGAGGCCGAAGCCAGTGTCGACGTTCTTATTTTCGAGCGGCTCGTAGCCCGTCTCCGTCTTGCGGTACTGCATGTAGACGTCGTTGCCGATCTCCACATAGTCATCGGGGAAGACGGGGTTCTCCTGGGTCTCGTCGATGGGATAGAACCACTCGTTGTCGGGGCCGCAGGGGGTGCCCACGGTGCCCTCGAGCTCCCACCAGTTGTCGCTCTTAGGGAGGAAGAAGATGTGCTCGGGCAGGATGCCGAGGCCCTTCAAAAGGTCGGCGGTCTCCTCGTCGCGGGGAGCGCTCTCGTTGCCCTCAAACACGGTGGAGCAGAGTTTCTTCTTATCGAGCCCGAACTCGTTCGTTAAAAGTTCGAACGTCCACTTCGTCTTTTCCTTTTTGAAGTAGTCGCCGAGCGACCAGTTTCCCATCATCTCGAAGAAGGTGAAGTGGGAGGCGTCGCCCACGCTGTCGATATCGACGGTGCGCACGCAGCCCTGCACATTGCAGAGGCGCTTGCCCGCGGGATGGGGCTTGCCCAGAAGGTAGGGCATGAGGGGCTGCATGCCCGCCACGTTGAACATGACGCCCGTAGAGCCGTCGCCGATGAGGGAGACCGCGCCGATGTTGACGTGCCCGCGGCTCTCGTAGAAGGAGAGCCACTTTTGCCGAAGCTGTTTGGATGTGATCTTCATATCGTTTTCTCCAAAATCTTTCAATCGCTTATTTTAGCCGCCCGAGGGGCGTTTGTCAACAAGTTTTGGGGCGGTTTGCCTTGGAAAAGGCGCTTTTCGCCGCCGCCCGCCCAATAGAGCCGAACGGCCGCTCATTCGAGGTCGTTCTGCACCCAGTCCAAAAGATACCCGCGGCTCTCCGCCGCCTCTAAATAGGACGTGCCGTTTACGGAGACCTCGGTGAACGCGGCGATCTCCACATTTCCCCACACGTTCCACGCCATATAGAATTCGGCCTCCGCGCCCTCTGCAAGCGCCGTAAAGAAGCCGTTCCCCGAGAGCAGGAAGTAGGTCTCCTGCGGGAGCGTGAAGGTGACAATCCCGCGCTCGTTGATGCCTTCCTCTTCCGACGTGACGTCCTTGAGCGTCACCTCGAGGGGATAGGCGCCGTTCTCCGCCTCGCCCAAAGAGACGTCCTCCACCGTGCCCGAGACGGTGTAGTAGCTCGCCTCGTCCGAGAAGTACTCCAAAATATTCTGCCGCTTATAGGGCAAAATGGTCGCGGAATTGATGAACCCGAAGATCATGATGCCGACGCCCGCCAAGAGGATGAGCGCGGTAAAGCTGTAGAGGATGATCGCCCAGACGGGCAGTTTGCGCTTTGTATTTGCCATAATATCCTCAAAGTTTGGTGAGCGTGTAGCCCTCTTTGCTGTCCTTGACGGCGTAGCCGAGCGATTTGAGCTGCTCGCGGAGCTCGTCCGACTTCGCCCAGTCCTTGTTGGCGCGGGCGAGCTTTCTCTCCTCGGCGATCTGCTTGACTTCCTCGGGCACGCTCGCCTCTTTCTCACCGTATTCCTTCAGATATTCCTTCGCGTCCTTCTTAAAGAGGCCGAGAAGGGAATACGTCCGTCTTATCTGATTGGTGATGCGGCGGGCGCGGGGGTCGTTCTCGGAAAGCAGTTTTGCTGCTTCCTTGAAGTACCCGAAGAGGTCGGAAAGCGCCAAAGCGGTGTTGAAGTCATCGCTCATCGCCTCGTCGAACTTCTTGTCGATGTCCTCTTCGCCGCCCGTCTCGTCGGGGAATTGCTCTTCGGCGCGGGCAATGAGGGTGTAAAATCTCCTTAAATGCGCCTCGGCGTCGGGGAAGAGGTTGTCCGTGATGTTGATGTCGCCGCGGTAGCCCGTAGAGAGCAGCGCAAATTTGATGGCCTCGTTGGAATACTCCTTCAAGAGGTCCTCGAGCAGCAGGCTGTTGCCGAGGGACTTGCTCATCTTCTGCCCGTTGACTTTGATGAGCCCGTTGTGCGTCCAATACTTTGCAAACCGCTTGCCCGTGAGCGCCTCGCTCTGCGCGATTTCGTTCTCGTGGTGCGGGAAGATGAGGTCGCGCCCGCCGCCGTGGATGTCGATCTGATCGCCGAATGCGGCGCGGTTCATCGCCGAGCACTCGATATGCCAGCCCGGCCGCCCCTTGCCCCAAGGGGAATCCCAGCTGATCTCCCCGGGCTTTGCCGCCTTCCAGAGGGCGAAGTCATAGGGGTGGCGCTTGCTGTCGTCATTCTCGACGCGCACGCCGTCCAAGGCGTCCTCTTTGTCGCGCCCCGAGAGCTGCCCGTAGGCGGGGAAGGTGTCCACATCGAAATACACGTCGCCGTTGTCGGCCGCATAGGCGTGCCCGGAGGCAATGAGCGCCTCGACGAAGGAGATGATGTTGCCGATGTTCTCCGTCGCCTTGAGCCAGAGCGTGGGGTCGTCCACGTCGAACTTTCTCATGACGGCGTTTATCTTCTCGATCATCATCTCGGCGTACTCGTCGGCGGGGATGCCCGTCTCCTTGGAGCGGGCGATGATCTTGTCGTCCACGTCTGTATAGTTGCGGGCGTATGTCACTTGATAGCCCTGCTTTTCGAGAAACTTGCGGAAGATGTCGTAGAGCATCGCCTGAAAGGCGTGGCCGATGTGCGCCTCGCCCGAGACGGTGATGCCGCACGCGTACATCTTCACCTTGCCCTTTTCGAGGGGCACGAACTCTTCCTTTCTTCTCGTGAGCGAATTATAAATTTTCATGGTTTTCTCCTTTTTGTTCCGCGTTCTCTGCGGGGGTATCGTTTTGCTGAATGGCGGGCTGCTGCGCGGCGGGAGCGGCGTGCGTCTCTTCCCACGAGGCGAACTTGTCGAGGCGCTCCTCAAGCTCGAAGATGCGCTCGCGGAGCAGGGAAATTTCCTTCATGACGGGGTCGTCCTTCTCGGGGATGAGGTCCTGCGTCTTTTCGCCGTTGATGCGCACCACGCGCCCGGGCACGCCGACGACGGTCGCATACGGGGGCACTTCTTTGAGGACCACTGCCCCCGCGCCGATGCGCGCGCCCTCGCCCACGGTGAAGCCGCCCAAAACCTTCGCCCCGCTCGACACGGTGACGTTTTTCTTAATGGTCGGATGTCTTTTTCCCCGCTCCTTGCCCGTGCCGCCGAGGGTGACGCCCTGGTAAATGACGACGCCCTCCTCAACTTCCGCCGTCTCGCCGATGACGACGCCCATGCCGTGGTCGATAAAGACGCCCGGGGCAATTTTGGCGGCGGGGTGGATCTCGATGCCCGTCAAAAATTTTGCAAACTGCGACGCCATGCGCGCTAAAAGCTTTAAGTGCATCCTATACAGCCTGTTTGCAAAGCGGTGCCACGAGAGCGCATGCACGCCCGAGTAGGTGAGCCAAATTTCGAACTTATTGCGCGCCGCAGGGTCGTTGCGCTGCGCCGCGGCGATGTCCTTCCTCAGCCTTGAAAAAAACATACTTCCCTCCTTTTTGTGCGGGCGGGTAAAAAATAAGCGCCCCTATACCATTGTATAAAGGCGCTTTGAGCACGGTTCCACTTTATTTCGGGGAATACTCCCCCTCGTTGCGCCCCGATAACGGCGGGCAAACCGCGGACATTGCTCCGGGCCTTGTGCCTTTGACCGCTCACGGCGATAAAAGGCAGCGCGGCGGGCGCACCTTCCCGCACATTCCCGAGCGCCCTTCCAGCCAAGGGGCGCCTCTCTGACGGAAAAACAGCGGTACTCTTCCCGCGCATCGGCACATTCATTGGATTTAAGATATTTTAGCACAGACGGCCGCTTTAAGTCAAGCGAAAGTTCACGAATTTCTTTTGCTTCGCAAAATAAACTCTTGAACTTATTTGCGTGAACATGGTTGACAAATCAAAGATTTGGTGATAAACTAAAAGAGCAACAGAGGGATACCGCAAAGCGGTCAGCCCTAAGTTTCAGTTACAATAACCGTCCCTCAAAGGTGTCAGCTTAATGGGCGGTTATTTTTTTATGCGAATGATGATCATTGTCTTTGTGACCGTGACCGAAGAGAGAAGGCCTTTCTTCTTCAAAATGCGAAGAAGAAGGATCAGCTCTTTTTTCATCAGCACCACCCCCTTACAAGGAAATTACTCATAATTTCCCCCAAGGGGCTAACCGCCTACGGTATTTCTGTTGCTTGGTTTGCATTATATCATGATTTGAGCAATGCGTCAAATCATTTCTAAAGAAGTGTTCGCAAAAATCTTTTAAGCGCCTTTGCGAATGGGAAGATTCTCAATTTTATATTCCCTCAAGCACTTGTCGCGCATTTCGGGGTTGAAGAGTTCGCGCTCTAAAAGGTACTCGACGACGACGTCACGCACGCTCGTCAAATCAAAGGAAAAGCCCGAATACGTCAAAAGGGCGTTGGTGTCATCGGGGCGCAGGCGGCAGACGAGTGCAATCGCCAGCACCGTGTTCTTTTCGGGATACAGCTTGCCCTTGACGATCCCCTCCCACACCTCGGGCAGGAGCGAGAGCTTTTCGCCCGCGCTCTTCGTCGTCTCCCCCGCGTGCGCTAAAATACCGGGCAGCATCTTTGCGAAGGTGTGCTTATCGGAAAGGTCGTGCCAGACTTCGCGGAATTTGCGGTATCGGAAGGAGAAGGCGAACGCCGTATCGGTGAGCCCCGCCTTGAGCGTCTCCAACAGTTTTTCGCATTCCGCCTGATGGGAAAGGCGAAGGAAGGCGCTGTCCTTTCGGGAGATGTTGCCGTCTCTGTCGACGGTCAGAAGCTCGGGGCGGCGGTAGCCCTCGAGTGCGGCAAGCTTAACATAATCGGAATAGTGCGCCGCAAAAAATTCGTCCAGCGCCTGAAGATACGTCTCTTTCATAACTCTATTTTACCACGTCGGCCGAAAAAACGCAAAGCTTTTTGGGAAAGATTTTCCCCTCTTCCGCCCCCTTGCAGAGGCTTTTGCGGCAAAGATTTTTCATTATGTGAACATTCGGGGGCATTTTGCGCAAATATTACATGGTTTTTACAGCATTATTGCCAAAGTGTGAAAAAGTTGTCGGGAAACGCTTGCCTTTTGAGCAAAGATGTGTTAATATTTAACAGAACATAACACTGGGAATAAAGGGGCATATCAATATGAAAAAAGAACGCATTGAAGAAATTGCAGAACTTTTGGACAAGCGCGGCAAGCTCACCTTAGAGCAGCTCGACGAGCACTTCCCCAACGTATCACAGATGACGATAAGGCGCGATCTTCTGCAGTTGGAGCAGGAGGGGCGGGTCATCCGCATCCGCGGCGGCGCAATGTCCGTGAAGGAAGTGCAGAAGGTCTCGGGCGAGAGCTATACGAGAAAGATCGCCTCGCAGACGGACGAGAAGATCACCATCGCCCAGAAGGCGGCGAGCCTCGTCGAAGAGAACAGCTCCATCTTTATGGACGGCGGCACGACGGCGCTGTACCTTGCCAAGGAGCTGCCCGATATCGATATCCACGTCTTCACGAACGGCCTTGCCGTCGCCATCGAACTTGCCAAGAAGAAGAACATGAAGGTGACCATGCTGGGCGGGCAGGTGATGCCCGAAAACCTTTCGACCTCTTCCCCTTCGGCGAAGATGTATTTCGAAAACACCAACTTCGAACTTGCCATCATTTCGGCGTCCGCCTTCACGCCCGAAGACGGTTTTTCGTGCGGCTCTCAGGTGGAGGCAGACCTTCTGATCCTTGCAAGGAAGAAGGCGCGCTCCGTCTATATGATGCTCGACAGCTCCAAGATCGGCAAGATCATGCCCTATACCTTCGCGCACCTCGACGACATCAACGTGCTCATCACCGACGGCAACTTCCCCGCCGACCTCAAAGCAAAATTCGCGGAAGAGAATATCGTTGTGATGTGAGAAGTTCACGAATTTCTTTTGCTGCGCAAAACAAATTCCGTGAGAAGTGAGCCACCGCGATTTTAAGCAGCGTTATCGCCCACACACTGTTTTGTCCTTGTTTGACAATAAGCCTTTGGCAAAAGGCAAATTGGGTCCCGCAGCGCAGGGGAACCCTGCTCGCGCCATTATTTAGAATACAGAGGGAACCCTGCTCGGCTCAGTAGATTTTAGAAGCAAGGGCAGCGTTCATTCCCTTGCCTCCCTCTTTGAGGGTGAGCAAGTGCATCCTTGGCAAAGCCACGGTGTGGCTTTGACCACTTGCGAACTTGGAAATGCCCCATTGTTCGGGGCATTTCCTGACCGAGCGCGGGCTCTACCGCGCGAGAAGGTGCCCCGAAGGGGCGGAAGGAGTCACCGCGTCGCCAAAAGGCGCGTAATGCGGGTAGATGCCTTATATCGCCCCCCCAACCACATAAAAAATCAAACCAGAAAAGGAGGTCTTCTATGGCACACGATGTTTCCGGCAGCACCTACAAATTTCAAAAGGCGTATCCCGAATACTTCAAAGATCTCAGCGACAAGGAA
>CALWCH010000005.1 GCA_944376335.1 uncultured Clostridia bacterium | reverse complement strand
ATGTAGTGGAGAAACGGAGAACAAGCCATGAAATAGAAGCGGCATAAAAATTGTTAGGTTCAATATTGCTATATATTATTGACAAGTACGCAAAGATGAGGTATAATATCAGTACAATTTGAATAACAGTTCAATGATCGGCTAACTACAAAATCCGCTTGCTGTTAAATTCATGAGCATCATGGAGGCAGAATATGCAAGAACGTGCGATTTTGCTGTTGCGATCGGAGACGGGTAAACACGAGGACTTCGCGCAACAGCGTGAGGTCTTTTTTAATATGTATGGCAACAGGAATATTCAGATTGTTATGACAATAAATTCCGTTGGTAAGAAATTATATGAACCAGAGGACACGATAGGTTTGGGAACAATTCGACGCCACGCTGTATGGAAAGACTACGAAGTGCTGTTTGTCCCTTCAATCAATGCGTTTGGGAAAACTCCCGTCGAAATCACGGCAGAAATTGTGTTTTTGGAATCGAACGGGGTAAGGGTATATTCGATAAGTGAAGGTATAATTTCTTCAAAGGATTTGCCGTTGCTGTTTAGAAAACAATTCAGAATTGTTAAATAGAATAAATCATAATCCGTTGGCTAACATGGAGGGTTTGATATGCGAAATGCAATCAGGCCCTCCTTTTTATTTTTGAAGGAGGTTTTCGATGGAACAGAACAATATGAAATGCACAGGAAACATTGGTGCAAAACAGTGCGGCAGACTTATGCGGTATAGCATGCAGTTGATTATGTTGCAAAAATTATTGCGTTACAAGTTGTTGAGCGAAAGAGAGTATATCGCTGTTAAAGAAAGGCTGATGAAAGATTACGGGATTGTTTCTGATTTTACAGCTTAGAAAACTTGACCGTATAAAAATATAATAGCTGCATAGCAAAGGAGTAAGAACATGGAAGTTTCTGGTACTAACAAACTAATATTGCCCAAAGATATTATTTTGGCAGACAGAGAAAGGGAAAGGACAATTGTTTATTATGGCCGAGTTTCAACGGAACATGAAGCGCAGTTGTCTGCTCTTGAAAATCAGTTGCAATGGTATGACGATCAATCGAAGTATCATCCGAATTGGAAAGTTTTGCGAAAGTATATTGACGAGGGAATAACCGGTACACAAGCCAAAAAGCGCCCGGCGTTTTTGAAAATGTTGGAAGATGCAAAAAACGGGCAATTTGACCTTATTGTTACAAGAGAGGTTTGCCGCTTTGCAAGAAACACAGTCGATACGCTTGTTACAACGCGCGAATTGAAAAAAATCGGCGTTGAGGTGTACTTTGTAGAGGATAATATCTGGACAATGGACGGTGATGGTGAACTTCGTTTGACAATTATGGCTACGTTGGCGCAGGAGGAGAGTAGAAAAACATCTGAGCGCGTTCGTGCCGGGCAGAAAATCAGTAGAGATAATGGCGTTTTATATGGGAACGGTAATATTCTTGGATATGACCGTGTTGGTGATACATATGTCATCAACGAAGAACAGGCCGAAACTGTCCGCTTGATTTACAATTTATATTCGCAAGGGCTTGGCTTTAAGAAAATAATCAACGAGTTGGTGTCACAGCATAGAAAAGATAGTTATGGCCTTGTACGCTGGGAATGCACAAAAATTTCGCGTATTCTACATAATGCTACATATAAAGGTTATATGGGATACTTAAAATCTTTTCGGAATAATTATTTGGAGCAAAAGTCCATTATTAACAGAGATGAAAGCACACATTTATATATAAAGGGGAATTTTGAACCGATTGTATCTGAAGAACTTTGGGAGAAGTGTAGGCAAATACGAGAGTCGAAAGCAATGAAAATTAAAAGCTACGGCGGGAAAGAACGAGTTGTTGGTTTCAAACCCAGCAATGATATCTGGGTAAAGAAAATGAAATGTCGTTGCGGTTCTTCTTTCAGGAGATGCAAGTGGCATAAAAATAAAAGTGGCGAACTCATTTACGGCTATCAATGCTATAACCAATTAAATAACGGTTCAAAGAAAATTCGTGAAAGCGCAGGCATATCGACCGAGGGGTATTGCGATATGGGTACAATCGGCGATTGGAAAATTGATATGATGGCGCAAAAGATTTTTCAAGGTTTGTGCGGAGAACAAAGAGAGTGTATAAATCGCTCTTATTCAATTTACGAAAACAACTTCAAAGCAAAGGGGAACAGCTCAAATAATCAAAAAGAAGTTTTGTTGTCAAAAATTGAAAAATTAAAAGTAAAGTTGAATAACTTGACTAATATGCGTATGGAAGGCGAGATTTCAAAGACGGAGTATCAAGAATACAAGCAAAAAGTTACTGACGAAATAGCAGCTTTTCAAAAAAAATTGAAGGCACTGGTCGAGGAAAGAAAAGAGCCGGATCCCGCCGTCATTAAGATGTCTCTCGATGAATTCGCGGCAATTTTGGTGGAAAAAATTGATTTCAGCGCGCCTATAATTGATAGGGGTATTATAGAGCAATTTGTAGAAAAGATTGTTCCGCGAAACACATTGGAATTCGATTGGCATTTAAATTTGATTCCTCATATCTTCGAAGATGATTCAACAACAGGATATAACGAAGTGTGGACTTTTGTTATAAACTTCGATGAGGCAGAAAAATACAGAAAATTGAGAGGAGGGTTTTTAAGAAAAAACCAATGGCGAGATTTGACTGTACATGTTTTTGTGTGAAAGAAAGGGGACGGGGTGACCGTCCCCTTTAGGTTAATTCTGCTTGCAATTTTAGTAATGATATGATATTATATTACCAACAAAGTAATATGTCGGCAAGGGCGAACATCGCACATCCGAGGGGCAACTAATAGTGTTGTAATATTAACACAACTACTATATACAGTATATAGCGGCTCGTTTTGCTATAATATAAGTTGCAATTCTTCGGAAAAATGAACTGTTTGCAAGAAGGTAAAAAAGGCTGTTTCCATATAAGTTGAACACTTCTTTTATCGGCTGAAATTATGGAACTGAAAAAATTTTTTTGCATAGACTATTTGCCCTTCAAAGTAACACCTTTGTACAGGCGAATATCAAACACCCGAGGGGCTAATGGGTTTTCGCCCGATAGACCGCTGTTCACGATTGCGATCGACGCCCCGACCGCAAGGGAATATTACAAGCGCCTCGGGGTAAAGTTTTTCGAGTCACGCTTTGAGCCCATCACAATGGCGGTCTATATCACTTAAAAAATAAGAGACTGTTGCCGTTTGGCAGCAGTCTCTTTTTGACGTTGTGTCAGTTTTTCAAAATGCTTTCGCGCATATTGTCGATGGTGCGAAGCTGCCCTTCGAGCGCGTCGAGCGCCGCTTCGGAATAGCCGAGCGCGGAGAGGATGTCGACGAGCGTCCACTTCGAAACGACCTTTTTCACGCCCTCGCTCGGGCTGTTTTCGAGGAAGGCTCCGATCGCGGCGAGCGGCTCTTCGAGCACCGCCTTTGCCTCATCGCCCTGCTGAAGTATGTGGGGATAGGTGCAGGTGAGGGAGAGCGTCTTCTCGCTGTCGCCGTTGATGCGCCGCCCGAACTTGGGCGCGGCATAGCCTTCAAAGGTGCGTTCGCCCCACACTTCCCCGAGCCATTCGGTGCAGTCCTCCTGCCACCTCTCTGCGCGGCGGGTGATGGGGGGCCGGTTGTACGCCTTTTCGCCCGTGCCGAAGCCGTGCGGGCCGAAGGAGTAGATGTGGCTCTCAAATGAGATGCCGCACTGTTCGAGGCGGTCGATGAAGGCGACGGAGTTACGGACGGGCGCGACATTGTCGTTGCGCGTGCCGAACACAAAGCAGGGGGCGGTGTTCTCATCGACGAGGTCGACGGGCAGGGGAACGTTCCCGCAGAGGGAGGCGGTCTCCTTCGTGAGGGCGCCGTAGGCGATGACGGCCGCGCGCGGTTTGTGCTTTGCGATGGTCGCCGCACACGCCGCAAGGTGCCCGCCCGCCGAAAAGCCGCAGACGGCGATGCGCTCCCTGTCGACGCCCCATTCCTCCGCACGGGCGAGAAGGGTTTGCATCGCCTGCTCATAGTCCTTAAGGGGCGCCGGCCAGGGATGCTGCGACTTCACGGTATAGCGCAGCACAAAGGCGTGGAAGCCCGCCCGCACAAAGCCGAGGGCGATGGGCTCTGCCTCCTTGTACGAACACATCGCATACCCGCCCCCGGGGAGGATGACGACGGCGGGGCGTTCATCGAGCTGTGCGTATTCGGGGCTCCTTTCCCAGAGATATGCGGTGAGGGAAGCGGTGTGTTCGCGGTTTAAAGGGATGACTTGTGTGTGCATGGCTGCCTCCTTGATTTTTTTCTATTATAGAAAAATGCGGCGGCGTTTTCAAGGGCTTTTGGGGAAACCGGGCAAGAGGCGTGACATTGATTTTTGCGTTGTGACACCGCGCCGCCCATTTTTCCCCATCTTCTTGAATTGTGCCCTGTGCCGTGCTATACTGCAGGAAAAGAGGGGCAAGGCCCCGCAAATCAGCACCATTGGGAGGTTATTTATGTCTGAGTTCAAGTTTTCCGTCGGCCCTTGGAACGTTCACGCAGGGGCAGATTCCTACGGCCCCGCAACGCGCAAGGAGATCCCGCTCGAGGAGAAGTTCAAGCGCTTTAAGGAGATCGGCTTCGATGCCGTTCAATTCCACGATGACGACGCCGTGCCCAACCTCAACGAGCTCATCGGGGAGGAAATCAAGGAAGAGGCGAGAAAGCTCAAAAAGCTGCTCGATAAGTATGGATTGAAGGCGGAGTTCGTTGCGCCCCGCCTGTGGATGGACCCCCACACCATCGACGGCGGGTTTATGTCGACTCGCAAGGAGGACAGGGAGTTCGCCATGTGGCGTGCAAAGCGCTCCATCGATATCGCAAAGGAGCTGGGCACCGACCTTCTCGTCCTGTGGCTCGCCCGCGAGGGCACGCTGTGCGCGGAGAGCAAGTCTCCCGTTTGGGCGACCAAACAGCTCGTCTCCGCCATCAATGAGATGCTCGAATATGACGAGCACATCCGCGTGTGCATCGAGCCCAAGCCCAACGAGCCCATCGACAGGAGCATCTGCGGCACGATGGGGCACGTGATGGCAGTCTCGGCGGCGACCATCGACCCCAAGCGCGTGGGCGGCAACCTCGAGAGCGCGCACGCCATCCTTGCAGGACTCGATCCCGCGCATGAGATCGGCTTTGCGCTCGCCTTCGATAAGCTCTTCACCGTGCACCTCAACGATCAGAACGGCATTCGCTACGACCAGGACAAGACCTTCGGCGTGGAGAACTTGCGCCAGGCGTTCAATCAGGTCAAGGTGCTCGTCGAAAACAACTACGGCTCCCGCGGGGAATACGTCGGTCTCGACGTAAAGGCGATGCGCACCACGACGGACGAGGACAGCTACAAGCACCTTGAGAACAGCCTTAAGATCTTCAAAAAGCTCGAGAAGAAGGTCCGCCGCTTTGACTACGACTTCCAGAAGAAGTGCGTGGAAAACCGCGACTTCGAGGGGCTCGAGATGTATGTGATGGATCTTCTCATGGGAGAGGAATAAATGCTCAAGGGGAAATTTATGGGCGTTCGGGAGGGGGTGAATACCTTTGTCCTCGAACGGAAATTTGTCTTGCAAAGACCGTGCGCCGCCGTCCTTCGGGTGACGGCGCTCGGCCTATATACGGCACACATCAACGGGAAGCGGGTGGGGGAGAACTATCTCACCCCCGGCTGGACCAACTATCACAAAATCGTGCAGGTGCAGGAGTACGACGTCTCTTCGCTCTTGCAGGAGGGGGAGAACGTACTCACCCTCACCGTCAGCGAGGGGTGGTATAAGGGTCCCCTCTTCTGGCTGATGAAGCGGGAGATTTACGGCTCGGAGACGGCCGCTGCCGCCGACCTCGTTCTCGAGAGCGAGACCATTTCGACGGACGAAAGGTTTACGGCGCGCACCTCTTTTATCAGAGATGCGGGCATCTACGCGGGCGAGAGCGCAGCCTTTACGGCGGATCCTCGTCCGCTCACCCCGAAGGAAGTGCCCTTCGATAAAACAAAGCTCGTTCTGCAAGAGGACGCCTTTGTGCGCACGACGGAGCGCCTCCCCGTAAAGGAAGTCATTACAACGCCCAAGGGAGATGCGGTGTATGATTTCGGGCAGAACATTTCGGGCGTCGTTGAGATCGTCACGCCCGAGGACTTTGCGGGAACGCTTACGATGGAGTTCGGCGAGCTCATGGTGGACGGCGAACTGTATCGCGGCAACCTGGGCGCCGCCAAGGCGACGGATACGCTCACCGCAAGGGGGCGCACCGTCTACGCGCCCGAGTTCACCTTCCACGGCTTCCGCTATATGCGCCTTTCGGGAGGGGAACTTCCCAAGGAGAATGTGACCGCGCTCGTGCGGCACACGGAGATGCACCGCACGGGCAGCATCGAGACTTCGGATGTGCGCGTCAACAGGCTGCTTTCCAACATCGTCTGGAGCCAGCGCGATAACTTTGTAGACATTCCCACCGACTGCCCGCAGCGCAGCGAGCGGCTGGGCTGGACGGGCGACATCAACGCCTTCTGCAGAACGGCCGCCTATAACTTCGATATCCGTGCCTTTATGAAGAAGTGGCTGCGTGACCTTCGGAGCGAACAGGCGGAAGGGGGCGAGGTGCCCGTCGTCGTGCCGTACGTTTTAGCGGCATTGGGGCCCGAGATGACCTTGAACACCTCCGCGATGTGGAGCGACTGCATCATCACCATTCCCTTTGCGCTCTACGAGATGTACGGCGACAAGAGCTTCCTTTCCGAAAACTACGAGGCGATGGAGCGCTTTCTCTCTGCCCGCAAAAAGAACATGGAAGGAGAACTCATCACAAAGGGATTCGAGTACGGCGACTGGCTGGCGATGGAAGTCGACCCCCTCCTTCGGCACGCCGAATTTGCAAGCACGGATAAATACCTCATCGCAAACTTCCTGCACGTCCGCGCGCTTGCGGTCATGCGGGAGACGGCGGAAGCCCTCGGAAGGAAAGAGGACGCCCGCCGCTATCAAGAAGCGCATGAAGAGGCACTTGCGGCGGTGAGAAGGGAGTATATCACCGCGGGCGGCAAGGTGGCCTCCGAGACGATCGCCGCGCATGTGCTGGCGCTCGTCTTCGGCATCGTGCCCGAAGCGTTCCGCAAAAAGACGGCGGCTGCGCTCAACGCGCGCGTGCTGCGCCACGGCTGCCGCGTCGTCACGGGCTTTATCGGCACGCCCTATCTCCTGTTTGCGCTCGCCGACAACGGCTATATGGAGACGGCGGGGAAGGTGCTCATGAACATCGGCTTCCCCGGCTGGCTCTTTGAAGTCGACATGGGCGCGACGACCATCTGGGAACGATGGAACAGCATCCTTCCCGACGGCACGCCCAATCCCGACGGCATGAACAGCTGCAACCACTACGCCTACGGCTCGGTGATGGAGTTTATTTACCGCCGCATTGCGGGCATCGAGGCGCAGGAGCCCGGCTTTTCGCGCGTGCGCATCTGCCCGCACCCCGTCAAGGGGCTTTCGCGCGTGCGCGCTTGCTTTGAGAGCGTTCACGGCGTCATCCGCGCGGGATATGAGGAGAAAGGGGGAAGCATCACCTTCTTTGCGGAGCTTCCCGCGGGCGTTCGGGGCGAGCTGTATCTGCCCGACGGCACTTTGGCGGCATCGGGCGGCGGGGTACTCACCCATACCTGCCCGTGGGAGACGCTTGCAGGACCCGTGTTTGCGCTTGAGAGCCCCGTTGTTGACGTGCTCACCAACCCCAAGGCGAGCCGCGCCTTCTCGGAGGCGTTCGCGGGCGTCTTTCACCCGCTGGAGCTCAACTACCTGAAAAATTCTTCGGATACGCTTGCCTTTGCAAAGCAGTATCTGCTCGACAAGGGCAAGCTGACGGGCGAAGACTTTGAAAAGCGCCTTGCCCGCCTCAACGAATTGTATCTCGCGTAAGGAGGAATTTATGACCCATCAGGAATATGAAAGAAGGCTGAGGGCTGTTTTCATCGAACAGGGGGAAATTGCGGATATCGCCTTTTTGGAGGGAAACCCGACCCCCGTCGACGGGGACGGGTGCGCACTTCTGCCCCTGCCCCCGCGCTGCCGGGTGACGTATAAGCTGTATCCCTCGGAGCAGTCGGATATCACCTGCGTGCTCGTGCTGCCCCTTACGGGCTGGAACAAGCGGTTCCTCGGCACGGGCAACGGCGGGCAGGCGGGCGTCATCGTGGAGGGGAGCCTCGATGCGGGCGTCTCGCACGGGTTTGCGGTCGCCAATACCGATATGGGCAGCTCGTTGGACAGCAGAAAGATGTACCGCTGCCCCGAGAGATGGTTGGACTTTGCCCACCGCGCGACGCACCTTATGACGGCGGTCGGGAAACAGCTCACCGAGGCCTTTTACGGCGAAAAGATCGGGCGGGCGTACTTTCTCGGTGGGAGTACGGGCGGCAATCAGGCATTGCAGGAGGCGCAGAAGTACCCCGAGGACTACGACGGCATCGTCGCCGTCTGCCCTGCCCGCAACCGCTATTATTTGCAGCAGTCCTTTCCGTGGATCGTCTCCGTCACCTGTTCCGACCCTTCGGCGGCCTTTACAAAGGAGCAGATCGCGGCGCTCAAGAGGCGCATCGTCGAAAAGTACGCCGTCTTGTCGGGCAGCGCGGAGGGGGATAATTTCCTCTCCTACCCCGGGAAAGTAAAATTCATGCCCGCGGACGTGGAGGCGCTCTGTGAAGGGCTCGGGCTCAACGAGGCGCAGAAAAAGGTGCTCAAAGACCTGCATAGCGCGCCCGTCGACCCGGAGAGGGGCTGCCCGCTCTTCTTTACGCCGCCGCTCGGGAGTGAGCCCTCGTCGCTCTTTATTCCCTATTTGAAGGATGGATTTATCAAGCTTTTGGGTTTCTTCCAGCGGTGGGGATACGGCGAGGATGCGATCAATGTTTCCTATGAAGAGCACAAGGCCGTGCTCGGGCCCTATCAAAGGGAGTTTGATGCGTCCGATCCCGACCTCTCCGCCTTTCAGGCGCGCAGGGGGAAGCTCATCATGATCACGGGTTCGGAAGATTCCCTCATTCCCTATACGGACGGGCTCGCCTATTACAAGAGCGTTCTCGACGAGATGGGCGGCGAAGAAAATGTAGCGCAGTTCTTCCGCTATTTCCATGTGCCGGGGCTCGGGCACTGTCAGGGCGGGAGCGGCCTTCAAGAGATCGGTGCAAAGGGCGGCATTGCTGCTATTTCTTACGATGCCGAGCACGACGCCGTCTGCGCCGTGATGACTTGGGCGGAGAAGGGCATCGCGCCCGAGGTACTGTACGCTTCTGCGTTTGAAGAGGGAGACATGAAGGGGACGGTCGATTATGAGAGGCCCGTCTATCCCTACCCGTATGAGACAAAGTACGCGGGCGGCGACAGGAAGGATAAGAATCACTTTACGAAAGTGCGCGGCAACGGGAGGTATTGAACGAAATGCAAAAGTTACTCTACTATTTCGACGATAAAAATAAAAAGATCGTCATTACGAGATACGATCTTCCCTCGCCGTGGATCAATTACCTTTCCAACGGGCGGATGCATGCGTTCGTCTCGCAGGCGGGCGGCGGGCTCACTTGGTGGAGAACACCGCAGAACTTCCGATTGACGCGCTATCGCTTCTACAATTTCCCCATCGACAGCCCGGGGTTTTATATCTACATCCGCATGAAAGACGGCACCGTCTGGTCTCCCGCCTTTCGCCCTGCGGAGACCGCGCTCGATCGGTTCGAGGCCGTGCATGCGCCCGGATATTCGCAGTTTATTGCCGAAAAGGACGGGCTCAGAGCGGTGCTCACCCTCTTTATGGCGCCCGACTATGATACGCTTTTGTGGTCGCTCGATTTGGAGAACGAGAGGGGCGAGCAGACAGAATGTGATGTCTTTGCCTATGTGGAGCTTTCCGAGTTCTCCTTTTTGAACGAAGTCAACCTCGGGTACTACCTCAAATGGCAGACGGAGGCGGACTTTGATACGGACCTCGACGCAATTTTGTACCGTTTCAACTCCTTCGTGCAGATCAGAAAGAGCGATGTGCCGCTCGTGTACTTTGGTTCGAGCGAGAAAGTTCAGTCCTACTGCTGCGATAGAGACATCTTCTGCGGCAATTACCGCGACGAGAGAGAGCCTGTGGAAGTGGAGCGGGGCGTGCTCTCCGATACTGCCCTGAAGGGCGGGGAGCCCTGCGCCGCGCTGCATTCACACATCGTGCTCGAAGGGAAGGGCAAAAGGACGGTCGAGTACTATTTGGGCGTTGCGCCCGGGGCGCTTCTTGACTTTGAGAGGGCGAGGGCGGCGGCGAAGGAGACGCTTCATGCGCTCCGCGAGCAGGGAGCCGTGCGCCGTCAATTCGACAAAAACGCCGCATGGTGGGGAGAACAGCTGGGCGTGCTGCAATGCGACATTCCCGATGAGAACGCCATGCGGGAGATCAACACTTGGAATCCCGTGCAGAGCGTGGTGACGGCATGGTTCTCGCGCTCTATCAGTTCCTCTGCTTCGGGCATCCGCGGCATCGGGTTCCGCGATACGGCGCAGGATATGCTCGCGCAGGCGTACCGCAAGCCAAAATGGGCGGAGGAGATGCTCTGCTATCTCGCCTCGCAGCAGTTTGAGGACGGCTCCACCGTGCACCAATCGTGGCCGGAGGACGAGAAGCTCCCGCAGGTCGCAACTCGCTCGGATAATCACATCTGGATGACCTACCTCGCCCATGCCATCGCCGCCGAGACGGGAGATTTGAGTTTCCTGAATAGAGAAGTGCCCTTCCTCGGGAAGGACTTAAAGAGCGCGGTCTCCCCCGCTTCGCTCTTTGAGCACCTTCTCCGCGGGGTATCCTTTACGGAGAACAACAAGGGCGAGCACGGGCTGCCGCTCATTCTCTTCAGCGACTGGAACGACCATTTGGGCCCCTTCGGCAAAAAGGGGAAGGGGGAGAGCATCTTTGTCTCGCAGCAGCACATCTATCAACTGAAATTATTGCAGGAACTTGCCGAAGCTCGGGGCGATGTTGCCTGTGCGGAGCGGCTCAAAGCACTTCAAAAGCAGCAGGAAGCGGCGCTCGATACGTTCGCGTGGGACGGCAAGTGGTACCGCCGCGGCTATGACGACGAAGGACAGCCCATCGGCACGGCGTCCGACGCAAACGCGCGCATCTGGGTGAATACGCAGAGCTGGAATATCATTGCAGGCGCGGGCACGAGAGAGCACAATACGCAGGCGATGGACTCCGTGAAGGAGCAGCTGGATACGGGCATGGGGCTCATGATCAATTTCCCGAGCCTTCCCGACAGCATGGTCAACGGCCTTCCCAAGGGGTATTCGGAGAACGGCGGCGTGTTCTGCCAGGCAAATTGCTGGGCGATCATGGCGGAGGCGCTCTTGGGCCGCGCCGAGAATGCGTGGAAGTACTATAAGCAGATCCTGCCGCACGAGGTCATCGAAAAAGTGGGCGTCGAGCGCTATCACAACGAGCCGTACGCCTTCTCGAGCACGATGCTCGGGCCCGATAACGAAAAATTCGGCTGGGCTTGCGTCTCGCAGGTGACGGGCACGGCGGCGTGGATGGACGTCGTCTCGACGCAGTACCTTCTGGGCGTCAGGCCTACGCTCAAAGGGCTCGTCATCGACCCCTGCATCCCCAAGACGTGGAAGGGGTTTGCCGTGGAGCGCATCTGGCGCGGGTGCAGGCTTCATATCCGCGTGGAAAACGAGGGCGTCGAACACGGCGTGAAGGCGCTCTATGTGGACGGCGAGAAGGCAGAGGGCAACCTCATTTTGCCCGAACTTTTGAAGGGCAGGCGCGAGGCGGAAGTGCTCGCCGTGATGGGCTGAGGCCTACGCTTGCACCCCCTTCCGAAGGGCGGTGGGCGTTACGCCGAAGGCACGGCGGAACTGTTTGGAGAAGTAGTTGTAGTCGGGAATACCGCACTGCACCGCGATCTCTTTGACGAGGAGAGGCGTGGTCTTGAGCAGGACCTTTGCCCGTTCCAGCCTGCGTCCGCGCACGAAATCGGCGACCGAAGCATGAAAGTAGGTGCGGAAGATGCCGTAGAGCTCGGCGCGCGAGAGGTAAAAGGCGCGGCAGAGCGCCGTAACGGAGAGGTCGCCCTCAAGGTGTTCTTCGATGTATTCGGAGATGCGCGTGTCGATGCGGCTCTCGTACGTCTCAACAAGGGCTTTCAGGTATTCATATCCCGCGCAGGCGTCGAGAATGTGCATGGCAGCGTCGATCTTGCGCATGGGAATGGAGGGAAGCGCCTCATAGAGGGGGCGCAGCTCTTCGGGAACGCTTTCCGGCGCATGCGGCTTGGAGCGAATCTGTCCGATGGCGATGTAGCCGATGAGTTTTCCCTCGCAGAAGATGGGCGAAAAGCACTCTAAAAGCCCCGCGTGACACTCCAAAACCGTCTGCCTGCGGGTGCGGCGGCAGGTGAGGAAGGCGTTTTTGTCTGAAAGACGGCACGCCTTGTCCTGCGCCTTGTCCTCCCTTAAACAGCGGCAGAAGGGCGTGAGCTTTTCGGGATAGTAACAAAGCTCGTTTTCACGGCTGTCGTAGATGCAGATCTTGATGCCCGTCAGATCGTAAAAGTCGTGCAGTAGTTGCTGCATTTTGTTTAAGTCGTATTCGCGCATAATCGTAAAATCCGATACGAAATTACCATATTTCTATACGCATGATACTATAAATGGCGCCAAAAATCAAGTAAGATGGGCGCAAAAAAGGGGGCGCATGATGAATTATTTAACGCTCGACGTGGGAACGACGGCGTGCAAATGCCAGCTGTTCTCCGAAAAGGGCAATATTTTGGGGTATCTTGCCAAGGAGTACCCCCTGAAAGAGGCGGAAGGAGCGCTCGTTGTAGACATTGCCGCCATCCGAAATAACGTGTTTTCCATGATCGAAGCCGCCAAGGCGTGGGGCAGTGTCGACAGCATCTGCATTTCCACCTTCGGCGAGACCTTCGTCGCGCTCGACAGGGAGGACAACGTCCTCTTCGACCCCCTGCTCTACACCGACAAACGGGGGGACGACGAGGCGCAGACGCTCTCCGAGCTGTTCGGAAATGCGTACGTCTTTGAAAAGACGGGAACCGTGCCTCACTCCATGTATTCGGTGAGCAAGCTGCTCTGGGTAAAAAAGCACCGCCCCGAACTGTTTGCCCGCATCGATAAGGTGATGCTCATCGGCGATTTCTTGGGCTATCTTTTGACGGGCGAGCGCGTCATCGACTGCTCCCTGGCGGCGCGCACGGGGGCGTTCGATATCCACGCCCTCTGCTTTTCCGAAGAAATGCTGAAGAGGATGGACATTCCCGCCGCGTGGTTTTCCACTCCCAAGCGGGCGGGGAGCATCGTCGGCAAGGTGAAGGTGCCGGGGCTTGAAGATTGCACGCTCGTCCTCGGCGCGCACGACCAGGTATGCACCGCCCTCGGCGCGGGTATCGTCGAAGAAGGGCGCGCGGTGGACGGCATGGGCACGGTGGAGTGCATCACGGCGGTGTATCAAGGCGCGAAGAGCGACGTGAAGATGGGGGAGATGGGCTATGCCTGCATCCCCTATGCCGTCGAGGGTCTGTACTGCACCTATATCGTCAACTATTCGAGCGGCTCCATCGTCAACTGGTTCCGCCGCGACATCATGCACGGATATAAGGGAGAGGAGGAGAAGCAGTTTGCCTACCTCGAGAAGGGCATGAAGGAGCAGCCAACCTCGCTCTTTGTGCTGCCCTACTTTGCGGGCGCCGCCATTCCCTACTGCGACATCGACGCCAAGGGCGCCATTGTGGGGCTGACGGCTTCGACGACGGACAGCGACATCTACAAGGCCGTGATGGAGGGGCTCTCGATGGAGATGCGGCTGGAGACCAAATTGGCAGAAGCGTTCGGTATCTTCGTGAAGAGTGCCGTTGCAACGGGCGGCGGGGCAAATTCCAAGGTGTGGCTCTCCCTCAAGGCGGAAATTCAGGGCATCCCGTATGCCACGCTGCGCTCTTCGGAAGGGGGACTGTGCGGATGCGCGGTGCTCTCCGCCGTCGCCATGGGAAAAAAGACGTTTGAGGAGGCGGCAGGGCTCTTTGTGCAGGTCAAGGAGCGCTTCCCCGTGCCCAAAGAGCGCCGCTATGAGGAAAAATACGGACGGTATCAAACGCTGTATCATGCGTTAAAGGAGTATTTTTGATGAAATTTGCACTGTTTTTCGGCAACCGCGGGTTCATGCCCGGGGAGCTCATCGAGGGCGCGCGGCGGGAGATGGAAAAAGCCGTGACGGACGCGGGGTATGAGTACCTCGCGATGGACGCTTCCCTCACCCGCTACGGCGCGGTGGAGACGCGTGAAGAGGGCCGGCTCTACCACGATTGGCTGAAAAGCCACGAAGGCGAGTATGACGGCGTCATCCTCTGCATGCCCATCTTCATCGACGAGAATGGCGCGGTGACGGCGCTGCAGGACGCGAACGTGCCCATTCTCATGCAGGCGTACCCCGACGAGCTCGGCAAGATGGACTTTGCGCACCGCCGCGACGCCTTCTGCGGCAAGTTCTCGGTGACGGATGTGTTTTATCAGTACAAGATCCCCTTCACCGTGATGAAGCCGCACGTCGTGCATCCTTTGAGCGAGGCGTTCCGCCAAAACTTACAGGACTTTGCCGCCATTTGCCGCGTCGTCAAGGGGATGAAGCGCTTCAACCTCGGCTGCATCGGCGCGCGGACGACCGCCTTCAAGACGGTGCGCTTCGACGAGGTCACCTTGCAGCGGTACGGCATCAACGTGGAGAGCTTCGATCTCTCCGAACTCATCTTCAAGGTGCAGCGGAAGAAGGACGACGACGCTGCCGTGCTCGCAAAGGTCAAGCGCCTCGAAGATTACACCGACTTTTCGCGCGTGCCCGAGAAGAACAAGCTGACGCTCGCGAAGATCTCCGCCGTCATCGACGAATACATCGAAGAGTATCATCTGGATGCAGTGACGCTCCGCTGCTGGAATGAGATGGAGACCATCCTCCGCGTGTGCCCGTGCGTGCTCGTCTCCGAGCTCAACGACCGCGGCATCGTCTGCTCGTGCGAAATTGATTTGACGTCCGCCGTCACCATGCGCGCACTTGCCCTTGCGAGCGAGAAACCCGCGGCCTGCCTCGATTGGAACAACAACTACGGCGACGACGAGAATAAAGTCATTCTCTTCCACTGCGGGCCGGTCGCTGAGACGCTCATGGCGGGAAAGGGAACTGTCACCGAGCACAAGATGTTTGCAAAGGGCGACCCCGGCTCGGGCTGGGGCACCAACGAGGGGCGCATCGCCGCGTTCGATATGACCTTTTCCAACGGCTTTACCGAGGACGGCAAACTCAAGGTGTATGCGAGCGAGGCGCGCTTTACGGGCGAACCCATCGAAAGCGGCTACTTCGGCTGCGGCGGCGTGGCGGAGATCCCCGACCTGCAGAACAAACTCATTCGCTTGGCGCGCGGCGGGTTCAAGCACCACACCACCGTCGGCATGGGGCACATGAAGGCCGTGCTCGAGGAGGCGTTTTCGACCTACCTCGGCTACGAAGTCATCGACATCGATAAGGAGTAAATTATGTTAGCGACATTAAAGGAAGTTTGCGAGCTCGCAAAGAGCAAAAATGCTGCCGTCGGCAGCTTCAACACCCCCAACACGGAGAGCTTGTGGGCGGTCATCGATGCGGCGGAAAAGCTGAATGTGCCCGTCATTATCGCGCACGCGCAGTGCCATGACTACGCCGCCCCGCTCGACAAGATCGCGCCCCTCATGGTTGCGGCGGCAAAGAATGCGAAGGTGCCCGTCTGCGTGCATCTCGACCACGGCGAGGACTTCGACTACTGCAAGCGGGCCATCGAACACGGGTTTACGTCGGTGATGATCGACTATTCGACGCTCTCCTACGAGGAAAACGTGAAGGGCACGGCGGAAGTGACGAAGTACGCCCATGAACGCGGTGTGGAGGTGGAGGCGGAGCTGGGGGCGCTCCCCGCGCGCGAGGACGGTTCGGGCGAGACGGCTTCTGATCCCTCCGCGCTCTACACGAAGCCCTCCCTCGTGCCCGATTTCTTAGAGCGGACGGGCGTGGATGCGCTCGCCATCGCCTTCGGTACGGCGCACGGCATCTATAAGAGTACGCCCGTTTTAAATCTTGATATCATCGACGCGGTAAAGAAGCAGACGGACATTCCCCTCGTCATGCACGGCGGGAGCGGCATCTCGCACGAGGTGTACCGCGACGTCATCCGCCGCGGCATCGATAAGATCAACTACTATACCTATATGTCGTATGCGGGCTATGCGGCGGCTAAGGCGCTCACGGGTGAGAAGGCCGAAGGGTACTACCATGACCTTGCGATGGACGCCGAGAAGGCGATGTACGAGAACGTGCTGGAGACGCTGAAGGTGTTCAGCGGCATCGACTGATGGACGGGCGCATCTCTAATTTCTGTCAGATTGCCTCCCTCCGCCGCTATGAGCTTTCGGAAGGCCCCGAGCGCGGGCTGCGCGTTTTGGACTGCGACAACGGGCGGCTGCGCTTTCTTCTCAATGAGAGCAAGGCGCTCGATGTGATGCAGCTCTTCGACGGGGGCATGAACATCTCCTTTATCTCCAAAAACGGCTTTACGATGCGGGAGACGGACTTTGCAAACCGCTTTGAGGGCGGGATGCTCTATACCGTCGGGTTAGATTCGGCGGGCGCACGCGAGGGGTATCCCCTGCACGGCTCGCACCATCTCACCCCCGCCCGCGTGACGAGGGCAGAGGTGAATGAGACGGGCATTTTCATCGAGGCGGAAGTGCGTGAGACGGCGCTCTTCGGCAAGAATCTGCTGTTCAGGCGGCGCGTCACTTCGGCGGTCGGTTCGGATACGCTGGAAATCGAGGACACCCTCGAAAACCTCGGCACGCGCGATGAGGATTATTGCCTTCTCTACCACGTCAATGTGGGCTATCCCATGCTCGATGAGGGCGCGGAGCTTTTGGACAATGCGGAGGAAGTCATCCCCCGCACGCCGTGGGCGGCCGAGGGCATTGCAGGCCGCTGCAAGATGCAGGCGCCTGTTCCCAATGAGGAGGAGCGCTGCTACTTCCTGCGCCTGAAAACGCCGCGCGTGACGCTCAGGAACGCAAAACTCGGTAAGGCGTTTACGCTGGAGTGGCCGAAGGAGGCGCTGCCTTACTTTGTCGAGTGGAAGAGCATGGCGGCGGGGGACTATGCCCTGGGGCTGGAGCCCTCGACGACGGAGCTCGACGGCCGCTTTTCCTACCGCACCTTAAAGGCGGGGGAGAAAATAAGATTTAACCTCGTGATGAGGATAAAAAATGATAAGGAGCAAACAAGATGACACAATTTGAAGTGCCCGAAAGGGCGAGGGTCGCCGTGCTGACGGGGTCCAAGAAGATCGAGATCTATGAACTCCCCGTGCCTCAGGTCAATGACGACGAAGTGCTCGTCAAAGTGGAGCAGACGGGCATCTGCGGCACCGACGTGCACGAGTACAAGGGCGATCCCTTCGGGTATATCCCCATCGAACTCGGCCACGAGGGAACGGGCACCATCGTTAAGCTCGGGAAGAACGTCAAGGCGGACTACTACGGCAAGCCCCTTCGGGTGGGGGATAAAGTCGTAACGGGCCTCAAGCCCTGCGGCGTATGTGATACCTGCAAGTACGACCCCGAACACATCCATCTGTGCGAGAGCGGCGAAATTTTCGGGCTCATCCCGGGCGAAAAGGCCTACAAGAACTTCAACGGCTGGTTCGGCGAATACATCAAGATCAATGCGGGCGGCGTCATCTTCAACGTCAGCGATATGGACGTTGACCTTCGCACCCTCATCGAGCCTGCCGCCGTCGTCGTTCACGCCGTGGAGAAGGCGAAGGAGATTTTCAACTTCAAGCATGGCTCCTATGTGCTCGTGCAGGGCTGCGGACCCATCGGGCTGCTGCTTTTAACGCTCGTGAGGACGATGGGCGTGGGCAACATCATCGCCGTCGACGGCGACGAGAAGCGCCTTCGGATGGCGGAGAGGCTGGGGGCACGGTATACCGTCAACTTCCTCAAGGAGGATGCGATCGCGCGCGTTGGCGAAATCACGGGCAAGGGCGCGGAGATGGCGTTCCAGTGCACGGGCTCGCCGAAGGCTGCCTCCACCATCTGGAAGTATGTGAGAAGGGGCGGGGCGATGTGCGAGCTCGGGTTCTTCGTCAACAACGGCGATGCGACCTATAACCCGCACCTCGACATCTGCAACAAGGAGATCAAAGTGACGGGTTCTTGGACATACCAGGCCAAGGACTGGATGCAGGCGTGCGACTTTTTGAAGGAGGCCAAGAAGGACGGCCTGCCCGTTGAGGAACTCCTGACGCACAAATATGCGCTTGCCGACATTAACGACGCCATGGAGATGAACATCAGCATGCAGGGGCTCAAGATCGTCGTCAAGGGCGAGTGAGTGCCGCCTGCGGCCATGACAATGCCGATAGGATATTCAAAAGAGGGGATGGAGCCGCGCGTTCCGTCCCCTTTTTTGTCTGTGTGACAAAGGCGGCGGGGGTGTTACGTCCGCCCCTTCGCCTCTTGTAAAGCGGCTGCAAGTATGCTAAAATGGGACAAAAATCAGTGATTGGGAGGAACAACCGGATGAACATGCTGCGTGCGGGTGCCGCTAAGGCGGATATCACCCCCAAGGAGGCGCTTCTGCCGCTCCCCCTTTTAGGGCCCCTGCAATTTACGCGTATCAACGATCACATCTTTGTGCGGGTGCTTGTATTGGAGAGCGGAAACAGGCGCGCGCTGGTTGCCTCTTTCGACCTCACCTTTGTGCCCGACGCGGAGGGATACAAAGAGGCGCTCTTTGCGGCATTTCACATTCCCGAGGAGTACATCTTCCTTGCCGCCACGCACACGCATGAGGCCGTGCCGCTCTTTGCTGCGAGGCTGCTTACAAGGGAGGACGATGCGTCCAAGTCCTCCATGAGCTGGAAGGAACACATCAAGGAAGGCCTCATGAAGGCGGCGGGGGAGGCAATCGCTTCCCTTCGCCCCGCACGGATGGGAGCGGGTACGGGGAAGTCGTACATCAACTGCAACCGCGATGAGATAAAGTCGGGGGAGAAGGCAGAGCTCGGGTATAACTTCGAGCGGCCCTCCGATAAGACGCTGAGAGCCGTGCGCCTCGAGGACGAGGCGGGTGTGCCCATCGCCTTTCTTGTAAATTATGCCTGCCATGCCGTCGTCATGAACGGCTGCATCGAGCGCGGCGGCGTGGGCGTGAGCGGCGACTTCCCGGGGCGGACGGCGAGTGCCGTGGAAGCAAGGCACGGGGGCGTCTGCCTGTGGACCTCTTCGGCGGCGGGAGATCAGAATCCGCGCATGATGACCAACTTCGGCGTAAAAGTTATCGACGGAAAGCCCGTCTACCAAAATCTGGGAGAGACGGGGCATCTCGTTCTTGAACTTTTGACGGAGGAGCATGTGCGTGACGTCGAACGGACGCTGGAAACCATACGATGTGCGCCCTTCGCGGGGGAAATTGCTGCGGGAGAGGGGAGCGCATTTTGCCCGCGGACGGACGGCGGGGAGACGGAGTACCGCTGCACCCTCTTAAAGGCGGGAGGACTCACCCTTGCGGGCGTGGACGCTGAAGTGCCCACATCCATCGGTGCGGCCATTTTAAACGAGATGAAGGAAGAGGCGATCTTTATTTCGCTTGTGAACGGCTATAAGGGGTATATCCCCGATGATTGGCAGCTTGAACACCATTCCTTTGAAACGGAGGGCGCGCCGCTCGCTTCGGGATATGCCGAACAAAGTTTGAAAGAGACCTTCCGCAGGCTGGATGCGGAGATAAACGGAGGAAATTTATGAATGGAATGTTGAAGACACACTACAACCGTGTGAGGGAACTTGCTGCGGACTGCGCCGTTCTCTTAAAGTCGGACGGGAGCTTTCCCGTCCGAGAGGGGGAGAAGATCGCCCTCTACGGCAGCGGCGCTAGGCACACCCTGCGCGGGGGCACGGGCGGCGGGATCGTCGAGGTCAAGGAATACACGACCATTGAAGAGGGGCTGTTTCACGCGGGCTTTATAATTACTACCAAGGCGTGGCTGGACGGGTACGATGCTGTCATTGAGAATGCCCGCCATAATTACCGCATGGGAATCAAAGATACCATTGCCGCAGACGGGCTGACGGGGCTGGGGGCGCTCAGCGTGGCGATGCCGGAGCCCGAATATGAGCTTCCCCTCGATGGAGAGGGGGAGACCGCCGTGTATGTCCTCACCCGCGTTTCGGGGGAGGGGGCGGACCGCGCGGCAGTGAAGGGGGATATCTTCCTCACCGATACCGAGGTGCGCGACATCCTCGCCCTTACAGAAAAGTATCAAAAATTCATGCTCGTGCTCAATGTGAGCGGCGTCGTCGACCTTTCGCCCGTCGCGGAAAAAGTCGGAAATATCTTGCTCTTGTCGCAGCTCGGCAGTGCCGTCGGGGATGCGTTTGCAGACCTTCTGAGCGGAAAGAAGAACCCTTCGGGCAAGCTCGCCTCCACTTGGGGGCGGTATGAAGATTATCCGATGGTGGGAGATCTCGGCCCTGCAGATGACACGCGATATAAAGAGGGCATCTACATCGGCTACCGCTGGTTCGATGCGGCGGGGAAAGAACCCATCTTTCCCTTCGGGCACGGGCTCTCCTATACGACGTTCGGGATGACGGCTTCTGCATCGCTCGAAGGGAGCGAGGTGCGCCTTTGCGTCACCGTGAAGAATACGGGGGAGCGTGCGGGAAAAGAGGTCGCCGAGGTGTACGTCTCCCTGCCCGAGGGCAAACTCGACCAGCCGCCCCTCGTGCTTGCGGCCTTCCGAAAGACCGCGCTCTTGGAGGCGGGCGGAGAGGAGACGCTGGAGATCTGCTTCGGCCTTGCCTCGCTTGCCTCCTTTGATGAAGAGCGCAGCTGCCGCGTGCTGGAGGCGGGAGATTACGTTGTGTTCGTCGGAAGCAGCAGCCGCAATGCAAAGCCCGTCGCCGTCGTGCATCTTGACGAGGACGTCATCACGGAGCGGGTGGAGCACGTCGGGAGTATGCCCGATTTTGAGGACTTCAAGCCCAAGCGCAGGGAGCGGGAACTCCCGAAGGATGTGCCTGAATTTACACTCCCTGCGAGTGCTGTAAAGGAGACCGTGCATGCAAGGAAGCGGCCCGATCAAGAAGCGCTCGCCTTTGCCGAGGCGCTCTCCGATGAGGAGCTTTGCTGCCTTTTGACGGGCGACTTTGCGGAGGGGGAGGAAGCGCGCGGCCTCGGCGGTGCGGACGTGCCCGGCGCGGCGGGGCAGTCGACGAAGCGGTTTGTCTCCGAGGGCATTCCCACCCTCATCATGGCGGACGGCCCTGCGGGGCTGCATATCACAGGACAGTACGGCGTGGATGAGAACGGCAAGTACGCCGTCGTCGGCGAGGAGACCAAGGCGGTCAAGGAACTGCTTCCCCCCGACATCCTGAAGGTGCTGCTCGTCATGTTCCCCGATGCTGCCAACGAGGGCAGGGGCGGGGAGATCTTCGACCAATACTGCACGGCGCTGCCCATCGAGACGGCGCTTGCGCAAAGCTTTGATACAGCGCTCTGCGAGCGCTGCGGGGAGATCGTCGCCGAGGAGATGGAGCACTACGGCGTGGACTACCACCTTGCGCCCGCCCTCAATATGCACCGTCACCTTATGTGCGGGAGAAACTTTGAGTACTTCTCCGAGGACCCGCTTGTGACGGGCAAGATGGCGGCGGCGATCGTGCGCGGCGTGCAGAGCCGCGCGGGCAGGGGCTCTACGCTCAAGCACTTTGTGTGCAACGAGCAGGAGAACAACCGCCTCAATTCCAACAGCATCGTGAGCGAGCGCGCCCTGCGCGATCTCTACCTGAAGGGCTTTGAGATCGCTGTCAAGGAGGCGCAGCCGCTTGCCGTGATGACCTCCTATAACCTTCTCAACGGGCAGCACACCTCCGAACGGGAGGATCTCATCGAAGGGGTGCTGCGCGGCGAGTGGGGCTTTGAGGGCATCGTCATGTCCGACTGGGTGGGCTATAAGCCGCAGTCGGAGGATACGCTCAAATACCCCCGTGCGCGGGCTGCAAGGACGGTCGCGGCGGGCAACGACCTCATGATGCCGGGAAGTACAGGGCACTACGAGGAACTTTTGGCGGCGCTCAAAGCGGGCGCCCTTCCCCGCAAGCGGGCGGAGGAGTGCGCGGCACGGCTCATTCATATGGCAAAGACGCTCAAAGCGGCACAGAAGAAATAAGGAGAAGACAATGGAAAACGGACTCGATCTTCAAAAATTGTTTGCGATGCAGGCACAGCTCAAGAAGAACAACCCTCCGCTCGAGGGCATCGGGCAGGAGATCATAGAGGTTGCCTATCTCAAACACGACGGCAGCCGCGATGTGCGCCCCGTGCGCCTGAATATCCCCAAGGACGCCAAAAAGCCTATGCCGCTCGTCTACGTGCCGCACTACGAGATGAAGGAAGATTCGCTCGAGATCAGGGACTATCTTCTCAAGGGCTGGGCAGTCGCCTCGTGCGCCGACTTCAAGGACGAATACAACGCGGAACTCATGCGTGACGACCTCGTGTTCAACAATGCGGCGCTCTGTATGCTGCGCGGACGGGAGGACATCGACAGCGACCGCATCGCCGTCGTCGGCGGGAGCGCGGGCGGATACATGGCGATGATGCTCTCTGCGCTGCAGCTCGGCATCTGCTGCACGGTGGCGGGTGCGCCGCCCCTCAACGCCTATTTCAACTTCTATAAATATTTCGGCGAGGCGGTCTCACACATCCGCGAGGCCGTTGAAAGGCTCCCCGAAGCCGAGCGGCACAATCCCGTCGCCCTTCTCACCAAGACGCCGCTGCCCTTTGTTGCCGCCATCTGCGGCACGGGCGCGTTTACAAGGCATCTGGAGGGGATGTTCGACTTGAACGACCTTTCCGCGTGGGAGGCCGTCTCACCCACGGCATTCTATGCCTGCTATTCCGATCCCGTCTACATCAATTGGGCGACGAGCGATCTGCTCGTTCCCATCGATCAGCTGACCAAAAAATATACCTATGCGACCCCCGGAAGGACGATCCCCCAAGGGTATAACTACCGTTTGGGGGAATGTGAGGGCGTGCTCGGCAAGCCCTTCTGCGAACTTCTCGAAAAAAGCGAGCTCAACCTCTTCAAGGTGCCGCCTGTGGACGGAGATGATGTTGTACCCCTTCAATTCGATGAGAGCAAACAATTCAATGTGTGCATCACCGATGAGGGCGCGCCCGAGGCGTATTCGAGCCACAACCTCGGCACGCACACGGGCAGGACGAGCGATGTAAACTACATTGCCCGCATGTTTGAGAGGGGAGCGCACGAGACGAATGTGCTCTCGCCCGAAAAGCTCGTCCTCTTTGCCGAGCGGTACGCCGGGAAGGCGAGGCAGCTCGTTGCCCACGCCGGCGAGGGGGTGTACGGCACGCTCTCCGCCTACCGCGAAGAGATGAAAAAGGAGCTCAAAAAGTATGCCGCGGACAACGGAAAGGAGAAGCTCTTCGGGCTCTTCTCCAAGGCGGCGGCGCTCTCCCCGACGTATTCCAAGACACTCAAAGAGATGATGAGGGAGGTCTTATGAACTTCGGCAGGATCCGCGGGGTGAACAAGCCCGTCTCGCGCATTTTGCTGGGCACGGCGGTGAAGCCCATGATCATGGGGCAGGACGCCGATGAGATGCTCGACACGGCTCTTGCCTGCGGCATCAACGCCTTTGATTCGGCGCGCAATTACGGCGGGGCGGAGGCTTCCCTCGGCCGCTGGCTGACAAAGCGCGGCGTGAGAAAGGACGTCGTCATCCTCTCCAAGTGCGGGCATCCCGACGGGAATGGCAGCCGCGTCAATGAGCGCGCCATTCGCGACGATTTATCTCGCTCGCTTGAGGAACTTCAGACGGATGATATCGACATCTATCTTCTCCACCGCGACGACGAGCGCGTGCCCGTCGGGGAGATCGTCGAACTCTTCAACCAATTAAAACGCGAGGGGAAGATCGGTGCGTTCGGGGGCTCCAATTGGACGCACGAGCGCATCGCGGCGGCAAATGACTATGCAAGGGAGCACGGGCTCACCCCCTTTGCGGTCTCCAGCCCCAACTTTTCCCTGGCGTATCAGCAGTGCGACCCGTGGGGCGGCGGCTGCGTGACCATCACGGGCGCGGAGAACGCGGCGGCTCGGGCATGGTATAAGGAGACACAACTGCCGCTTGTTGCCTATTCTTCGCTTGCGAGAGGGTTTTTCTCGGGAAAATTCCGCTCCGACGAGCGAAAAAAGGCGCGGGAAGTGCTCGATGCGGTCGCGCTCAAGGCGTATGACTGCGAGGAGAACTTTGCGCGGCTTCACCGTGCCGAGCAGCTTGCCGCTAAGAAGGGCTGCACCGTCTCCGAGATCGCCATGCGGTGGATCTTTTCGCAGGGCCTCAACGTGTTCGCGGCCGTCAGCGCCTCGACGCGGGAACGCATGCAGAGCTGCATTTCGGCGCTCACCCTTCCCATGACGGAGGAAGAGGCAAATACGCTGGAGACGGGGGAGAAAGGAATATGAACAAACTGAGCGTGATGACTCTCGGGTTTTTGAAGGAGACGCTCTTTCCCTTTCGTGCCGACAGAGACAGAGAGGGGCTTGAGGCGCGCTATACGGCTTATTTCAGGGACGTGAAGGCGGCGGGCTTTTCGGGTGTCGACCTCGCCTCGTTCGAGGTCTCCCTCTTGGGCGAAACATTCCTTTCGGAGACGCTCGGAAGTCTCTCCCTCGGCATTGCGAGCCTCATCCACATCGACTGCTTTGCGGATGAGACGGGGCGGGAAGAATGTTTAAAGCGTTCCTTTGCGGCGCTCGAAACGGCAAAGCGGCTGAGCTCTCCCGTCCTGATGCTCGTGCCCGAGAGCGCACCGCCTGCATCTCAAGAGCAAGTTCACGCGGCGCTTGCTGCAAGTTTTGCGCCTGTATGTGCGCGCGCGGCAGAGCTCGGCATCGTTCCCGTCTTTGAGGACTTCCCCGACCGCTCCCTCTATTCGACCCGTTTGGAAGAAGTCAAAGCGCTGATGGCGTGCGTGGAGGGGCTCAAGCTCGTCTTTGACAGCGGCAACACCCTCTTCGGCGGCGAGGGGCCGCTCGCCTATTTGAAGGGGCTTTCCCTCGAGGACATCGGGTATGTCCACATCAAGGACGTCGTGATCCGCGAGGAGCTCGCCGATGAGGGCGAACGCCTTTCGGACGGCAGGCGGGTGGACGCCGTTCCGACGGGAGAGGGCATCATTCCGATCGCCGCCATCATGAGAGAGCTCGATGCAAAGGGCTACAGAGGCGGCTGCTGCGTGGAGGCCGCGCCCAAAGAGGGCGTTTCGCGCGCGGAAGGGCTGATGGCCGCGAGAGAATATATTTTAAACGCAATGGGAGAATGATATGAAACGCACGAATTTCAACAGAGGATGGAATTTCCGCAAACTCAATACCGATGAGGAGTATTGGCAGGAGATCGATCTTCCGCATGATGCGATGGTCGCAGAGGGGCACGCCGAGGACGCCCGTGCGGGCGCGGGCGGCGGGTACTACTACGGCGGGAGATACTGCTACCGCAAAAAATTTACACCCGAAGCGGGGCAGAAAAAGTATCTGCTCGCCTTCGGCGGCATTGCGGGGGAGAGTCACGTCTACCTCAACGGAAGATATCTCAAGGGCAATTTCTATGCCTACAACGGCTTTACCGCCGACCTCTCTCCATACATCGTGCCGGGCGCGGAGAATGTGGTCGAAGTGTATGTCGACAACGACCGCCAGCCGAACTCCCGCTGGTACACGGGCAGCGGCATCTACCGCTCCGTCTGTCTCTATACGGGCGGAGAGGTGCGCATCGCCCGCCGCGGCATAAAAATTTCCACGCCGCTCGTGGGGGAAGATGTTTCGGAGGCAGAGGTGACGATCTGCATTGAAAACGACGGTCGGCAGAGGACGGTCTTTCTCAAGACGCAGATCGCGGACGAGAAGGGGATCGTCTCCGAACAGAGCACGCCCTTCACGCTCTTTGAAAAGGACGAGAGGGCGCGGCTTCGCCTCTATGTGCGGAACACAAAGCTGTGGTCGTGCGAGACCCCCGCACTCTATACGCTCAGAGTGCGCATATCGGGAGAGGACGGGAGCGTTCTCGACGAGGCGGAGGAGAGCTTCGGGTTCCGTACCGTTTCCGTTGACCCCGTGCACGGGCTGCGGCTCAACGGGAAGGAGACAAAGCTCCGCGGCGCGTGCATCCATCACGACAACGGCGTCATCGGCGCGGCGGAATTTTACGATGCTGCAAAGCGGCGCATCCGCATCCTCAAGGAGGCGGGTTTCAACGCGGTGCGCATCTCCCACCACCCCTGTTCGGAGGAGATCTTAAGGGCGTGCGATACGCTCGGCATGCTCGTCTGGGATGAGACCTTCGATATGTGGCGGGAGAGAAAGACGAGGTACGACTATTCCATGTACTTCGATGAGACATGGAAGGAAGTTGCCGCCGAAATGGTGGCAAAGGATTATAACCACCCCTCGGTCATCTTTTACAGCATCGGGAATGAGATCCCCGAGGTCATCAAGCCCGAGGGCATCCGCCTTGGGAGAGACATCTCGGAATACATCCGTTCGCTCGATCATACACGCCTCGTGACGAATGCCATCAACGGACTGTGCGCGGCGAGCGGCAGGATCGTGCCCCTTCTTGTTGACCTCGGCATCGTCACAAAAGAACAGGTGAAGAGCATCACGGGCGATGAAAATTCGGACAGCGCAAGCGTCTTTCAGGTCATCCTCGAGGCGGCAGGCAAGGGCGGGAACATCAACGACGCCATGCTCGCCCTTGCGAACAACATGGGGCGCGTCGTCGAGCATCCCTCCGTAGGGGAAAGACTTGCAGAGCCCCTTTCTCAGCTCGACGTTGCGGGCTACAACTACATGAAGGCGCGCTACGACGTGGACGCACGGGAGTGCCCCGACAAGATCGTCGTGGGCTCCGAGACGACGCCGCCCGATATCGACCTGCTTTGGGAGAAGGTGAAGCGCATCCCGCAGCTCATCGGCGACTTTACCTGGACGGGCTGGGACTACATCGGTGAGGCGGGCGTCGGCCATACCAACTACGAGGGAAAGAGCGAGTTTGCAGTTGCGTACCCCGGGTATCTCGCCTACTGCGGCGACATCGACATCACGGGCTATCGCCGCCCGATGAGCTACTTAAGGGAGATCGTCTACGGCCTTCGGAAGGCGCCCTATCTCTCCGTGCAGGATCCCCGTCACTTCTCCGCGCCCGCAAGGTGCACCTCGTGGGCGGAACCTGAGACGGTCGCCTCGTGGACATGGCACGGCGAAGAGGGCAAGCCGGTGCGCGTCACCGTCTACACGGCGGATGAGGAAGTTGAGCTCATCCTCAACGGAAGGAGCGTCGGCAGGAAGCGGGCGGAGCGCAGCCGCGTGATCTTTGAGACGGTATATGAGCCCGGCACCCTCACGGCGGTCGGCTATACGGGCGGGGAGCGCACGCTCTCCGATACGCTGCGGACGGCGGGGAAGGAGGTGCACCTTGCGCTCAAGCTCTCGAAGGAGCGGCTCGAATGCGAAGAGCTGTGCTTTGCCGAGCTGCAGTTCACGGATGAAAACGGCATTCCCTCCACCGAGGACGGCGTGCCCGTCAAGATCACCGTTTCGGAGAATGCCGAGCTTCTGGGTTTCGGCACGGGAGACCCTGCGACCGAGCAGGAGTTTGACGACAGCATCCGCACCACCTTCCGCGGAAGGGCGCTTGCCGTCATCCGCGGGAGACGTGCGGGAGAGGTGGAGATCACCGTCCTTGCGGGCGGTAAGACGATAAGAAGGATGATCGAGATCGTATCGTAAAGGAGAAAAAATATGTTGACGGAAGAACAGATGATCGAGGCATTGCCCGAACCGCAGCGGACGACCATCCGCGCCATCTACGCACGCAAGCCGGAGGAACTCCCTCCCTGCCCCCAAAAGAATACCTGGTACTATTACGCGCCCGAGGGGTGCCTCTGCGCCAATGGGAGGCCGTATTACAGCTCGCTGAAGGTGGGCACGGAGAACAAGCTCATCATGCTCTTCTGCGGGGGCGGCTGCGCGCCCGACGCCTACTCCGCCGCACGGCCGAATACCATTCCCGCCGTGGAGGGGGAGCAGCAGTTCTATATGCAGGATACCCTCGTCGCGGGGTACTTCCTCGGGCACGGCGGCATCGGCAGCAAGGACAGGGCGGAAAATCCCTTCCGCGATTGGTCGGTCGTCGTCATCACCTATGCGAGCGGCGACTTCCACTGCGGAACGAACGACTTCGCCTTCGACGACCCCGAAAAGGGGAAGGGGGTATGCCGTCACCGCGGGTACTTCAACTATCGGGCGATGGTCGAAAAGATGAAAGAATTTGTGCCTGCCCCCGAGAAACTGCTCGTGACAGGCTTTTCGGGCGGTGCGTTTGGGGCAGCCATCCTTACCGATGACGTGATGGGGCTCTTCCCCGACTGCAAGGACGTTACCTGCCTGCCTGACAGCGGCGTCCTCTCCTGCCCGCACTGGAAGGAGACGGCAATGGCGCAATGGAAGGCGCCCGCAGAGATCGCAGAGCGCATCGTCTCGGACGATCTTTCGCTCGACTGCCTTCTCGCGCTCCGCAAAAAGCATGGGGAGCGGGTGAAGATCGCCGTCGGCTGCACCTATCGGGATGCGCTGCTTTCGCAGATGCAGAACTATCTGGACGGCCGCACCTTCATCTTTGACGGCGTGGGCGGCGATGCCTTTCAGGCGCTGCTCACCCGCCATGTACGGGCGCTGAGGGAGCACATTCCCGATGTCGCGCTCTATATCTTCGACAGGCCCTCCGAGGTGGGGAACGGCCTCACCGACCACACCTTTGAGACGGCGGACTATGTCTTTGACTATGTCTTTGACGGCGTGAAGCTCATCGATTGGATATGGGATGCCGTCAACGGACGGCCGCAGCAGGTGGGGCTCTCCCTTCTCGGCTTGGACAAATAAGGAGAATATTATGATCGCTATACCCGAATACATTCAAAAACACGCGGCGCGCGTGCGCGCCAATGCGGCGGAGGGAACGCTCTTTTTAAAGCGGGACGGCAGCTTTCCCTTGGAGAGAGCGGGCAGGCTTGCGCTCTTCGGAAACGGCGCGCGCAATACCGTGAAAGGCGGCACGGGGAGCGGAGATGTGTACTGCGTGCGCTTCAACTCGTGCGAGCAGGCATTGGAAGAGGCGGGCTTTACCGTTACGACCAAGGCGTGGCTCGACGCCTACGACGAAGAGCGCGCCCGCGCCGAAAAGGTATGGCTCGAAGAGAAAAAGCGAAGCGTCAAGGGGGGAAATTCCCTGTTTTTGACCTTCTTCGGGCTCATCCACGGGGAAGAGGAATACGATATTCCGCTCGAAGGAGAGGGAGAGGCGTGCATCTACGTCCTTTCCAGAAACTCGGGCGAGGGCATGGACCGCACGGCGGAGAAGGGCAACGTGTTCCTCACCGACACCGAGGTGCGCGATATCCTGGCACTCGACAAAAAGTTTGAAAAATTCCTGCTCGTCCTCAATGTGGGCGGCGTAGTAGACCTATCTCCCGTCAACGGGGTGAAGAACATTCTCCTGCTCTCGCAGCTGGGCGTTGCAACGGGCGATGTGCTCGCGGACATCGTCCTCGGAAAGGCAGACCCCTCGGGCAAGCTCGCGGCGACGTGGGCGAAATACGAGGACTATCAGACGATCGGCGAGTTCGGCGGCAGAGACGATACCCGCTACAGGGAGGGCGTCTACGTCGGCTACCGCTATTTCGATACGGCGAACAAGGCGCCGCTCTACCCCTTCGGGTTCGGGCTCTCCTATACCGACTTTGAAGTGACGCCTTCCGGCATCTCCCGCGCGGGGAGCATTGTCACCGTGCGGGCAAAGGTGAAGAACGTCGGGAAGCGCGCGGGCAAGGAAGTCGTTGAGGTTTACGTCGCGCCGCCCGAGGGGAAGCTCGATAAGCCCTTCCAATCGCTTGCCGCCTTCCAAAAGATCGCCGTGGAGAGGGGCGAAGAAAGGGAAGTTTCGCTCACCTTCGACCTTGCCTCCCTCGCCTCTTATGATGAAAAGGCGGCCGCATTCGTGCTTGAAAAGGGGAAGTATGTGGTTTTCGTCGGAAATTCCTCGCGGGACACAAAAGCGGCGGGCGTTTTGGAGCTGGAAGAGGATGTCGTCTCGGAGCGCGTGAAGAACGCTCTCGGAAAGCCGGACTTCACGGACGCCGTGCTAAAGGCACCCGCCCTCAAGCTCCCCGAGGGAGTGCCCCTTTTAAAGCTCTCTGCGGCAGACTTCAAGACGCTGACGCATACTTACGAAATCGACGAGCACATCGCCCCCGCCATCAAAAACTGTACGGACGAACAGCTCATGCACCTGTGCATCGGCGCATACCTTCCCAAGGCCAAGCTCTCCGTGTTGGGCAGTTCCGCCTGCCATGTCTGCGGAGCTTCGGGGGAGACGACGAACTATGTTCCCGAGCTTCTCAAAGGCAAGTATCTCGTGCTCGCGGACGGCCCGGCGGGGCTTCGCATCGCGCTGTACTATACCGAGACGGAGCACGGAAAGCGCACGGTATATGAGAAACTTTCGCCCCTGCTGGCCTCTCTCCCCGAAGAGATGAAGCAGCAGCTGCTGACCTTCGACAAGGTGAAAGATGAGGACGTCCGGGCGCAGTTTACGACGGCCATTCCCATCGGCACCGCCATCGCGCAGATGTGGGATCCCTCCGCTGCGGCGGTGTTCGGCGACATCGTGGGGGAGGAGTGCGAGCACTTCGGCTGCCACTTCTGGCTCGCGCCCGCCATGAACCTGCAGCGGAACATCCTCTGCGGCAGAAACTTTGAATACTACTCGGAGGACCCGTTCCTCACGGGCAGGACGGCGGCGGGCATCGTGCGCGGACTGCAGGCGCACAGGCACATCGGCGCGACCGTAAAGCACTTTGCCGCAAACAATCAGGAGAACAACCGCTACAACAGCAATTCCATCGTCTCCGAGCGGGCGATGCGCGAACTCTACCTCAAGGGCTTTGAGATCTGCATCAAGGAGTCCTCGCCCAAGGCGGTGATGACGAGCTACAACCTCCTAAACGGCGAGCATACCTCTCAGCGGGGCGGCCTTCTCGACGGGATCCTGCGCGGCGAATGGGGATTCAAGGGCTTTGTCATGACGGACTGGATCGCGACGGGCGCCATCTTCGACCCCGCGTCCAAACACCCCGGCGTGTTTGCGCACAAGGTCATTGCGGCGGGCAACGACCTCATGACCCCGGGCGGAGACGCCGACTTCGAGGACCTCAAGGCGGCGCTCGGAGAGGGAACGCTCTCGCGCAGGAAGCTTGAGGTGTGCGCAACGCGCGTCTATGAGGCCATCATGGAGAACAACGAATGAAAAAATTTGCGTTTTCCGTCGACGTGCATAGGGAGACCAAGCCGACTTCCCGTGCATGGCAGATGGGCATCGGCAATGACCATGCCTTTCAGGTGATGCGCACGGACGTGTGCTCGCACTTAAAGCGCGCGCACGATGAGATCGGCTTCCGCTATGTGCGCTTCCACGGCATCTTCAACGACGACATGCGCATTTTGCAGTCGTTTGCCGACCTCAAGGCGTTCTCCGTCCTTCCGGACGCGGAGAAGGTGACGGAGCGCAATTTCCGCCGCGCTGCCGTCGTGTACGACAACCTGCTCGCCCTCGCATGAAGCCCTTCGTGGAGCTCTCCTTCATGCCCTCGGCACTTGCAAGCGGCAGGGAAACCGGCCTTGCCTACAACGCCAACATCACCATGCCCAAGGACTTGGGGGCGTGGGCGGAATTTATCCGCGCGTTCATCCGCTTTCTGCTTGAAAGATATGGCAGGGAGGAGGTGGAGAGCTGGTACTTCGAGGTGTGGAACGAGCCCGACTTAGGCGTCTTTTCCGCTTCGGAGATGCCCGACTATTTCCGCCTCTACGAGGCGACGGCGCGCGCGATCAAGGCGGAGGATCCCGCCCTCCGCGTGGGCGGTCCCGCAACGAGCGCCTGCAAATGGTTAAAGGAGTTCAGGACGTTCTGCACGCAGAATGAGGTGCCGCTCGACTTCCTCTCCACCCATCACTACCCCGGGGATGCGTTCGGGAACTTGCTCTCCGCGCGCCCTGCAGGCCGTCTCGGCCAAATCGCCAAGGAGTGCGCCGAGAAGGGCGTGCCCCTCGGCGAGGCGATGACCGCCCTCTTCTACGACCCCGCGGAGAGCGCCGCATGGAAGAAGGGCGCCTTCCGCAAGTTGGACGAGGCTGCGCGCGAGGCGGCGGGAGAGCTGCCCCTCTTCATCACCGAGTGGAATTCGACCTCCGTCTTCGCGGCGCCCGTCCACGATGAGAAGTACTCGGCGGCGTTCGTCGTAAAGAGCGTGATGGACGCGGACGACATCGCCGAGGGCTATCTGTTCTGGTGCTGTTCGGATGTATTCGAGGAGATGTTCGACCTCGGCAAGCCCTTTCACGGGGCGTTCGGCATCCTCTCGAGCGACGGCATCCCCAAGCCCAACTTCCGCGCGTTCGAGCTCTTGTCCAAGCTCTGTCCTGCACGCCTGATCCTTCCCGTCACCGATGAGGAAGTCGAGCTCGCCGCCTTCACGGACGGGGAAAAGGTGCAGCTTCTCCTGTATGCACAGGACTTTGATGCAAGGAAGGACGAGGCGTTCGAGGCGGAAGTGCGGCTGAAGGGGGCCTTTACCGAGGCGGCGATGTATCGCATTGACGATATGCACTGCAACCCCAAGGCGGAGTGGGAGGCGATGGGGAAGCCCGACCTTCTCACCCCCGCACAGGCGGAGGCCATCCGCGAGAGGACTGCTCTTTCGCGGGAGCCCTGCCCCGTGCGGCCTGATGGCGGTGAGAGCACGGTGCGCGTGTGCCTCCGCACCAACGATATTGTTTTGATAGAGCTGAAATAAAGTTCACCCGTATCACCGAAAAAGGAGCCGAGGGGCTCCTTTTTTGCCGCTTTTTTGCACGTTGCCGTCACAACGGCGGGCGGTTTGTGGCAACATGCCGGCTTTCTTTTAAAATGGTCTTGCAATCGTCCGCGCGCGCCCCTATAATGAAGCCCATACAAGACGTAACAGTTGTGACGTCACAAAAAACGATTTGGGAGGAAAATGATGAAGAGATTTGCAGCTTTAACGCTTGCGGCAGTACTGTCTTTGGGCGCATGTTCGGCGCTGCTCACGGCGTGCAAAGAGGGTGGGCCCGAAGAGACGCCCGTCGATCCTGCCGCCGTGGAGGAGTTTGAGGCGTACAGGACGCAGCTTGCCGTCTACGCCCGCGGCTACAACGGCGTGGGGACGAGTGCGGAGCAGAAACAGCTTGCGCAAAGTGCCGTCAACGACATCGCGGGGACGGAGTACGACAACACCAAGACGCTTGCCGAGAACAAGGGTGTTGTCAATGAGAAAGCGCAGGCCTTCCGCACGAACATTCAGGCGACGCTCGAGACCCCTTATGCAGCGGATGCCGACGTTTCCGACTATCTCAATCTCTTCGAGATCGAGGGGGAGGAAGTGGGTGCGGAAACGCCCCGCTACAACGGGCTTCTCGCCAATGCGCTGCTTGCAGCGGTGGGGGACGATGACGCATCGGTATATGCCGTCAACATCATGCTTGAGGCGCTGGGCGGCGGCAAGGCGAGCTATTCTTCGGGCGAGATCGTGCTCGAGAGCAAGGTCTTAAAGCCCGAGAGCGGCTACAGCGACGTCACCGTGTTTACGGAAGGGGAGCTCAACAAGATCCTCGCCCTTGAAGACGAGACGCTCAAAGAGGAGATGCTCGCGGTCACCAAAATTTCGCAGCTCTACCGCTCCTCCGTCGTCTCCTTCGTAAGCGACAATACCTTCGTCGTTACCAACCACTATACTGAGCTCGGCTGCGAGTACTTCAATCAAACGCTCGGCAAGGAGTACGTTGTCGGCAAGGAGTACTACCGTTTCGGGACCTATGACGTTGCGGACACGCCCCTTGCAGGCACCAACGAGTACAGCATGAACGCCAAGTTCGATGACGGTACCGATGCGAATTTCTACATCAATGCTTCAACCGGTGTCGTCTCGCGGCGGGACAACGTGTTTGCCGTCATGCCGTATGCCGTGGTGGACGAGACCAACGCCGCGACGGGCGGCTATGACTTCGACGCCGACCTCATGAGCAGCGACGACTACGTCGCCTCCCGCGGGGTCACGTTCATGAAGGACGTGCGCTACGGCGACAGAACGATGCTTCCTTACACAGAACGCACCGACGACAATGCTTCCCAGTACGATCTCGAAGCGGCCGATCCCACCATCCTCGAAAAGCGCGAGATGCTCGACATCTATATCCCCGCCGAGGACAAGTGGAAGGCACAGAAGGAGGAGGGAAACGGCGTCATCCTGCTCATCCACGGCGGCAGCTGGACGAGCGGTGAGAAAGAGTCCATGCTCGCGGGCGCCCGTGACTGGGCAGACAAGGGCTACTTTGCCGTCGCCATCAACCACACTTATGGCGGGCGGCAGTACGACAACGGCGATGTCGTCACCTTCCTCGACATTCAGAATGAGATAAACCAGGCGATGCAGAAGGTGAAGGAGCTCTCCGATGAGTACGGCTGGAACATCACCAAGTGTGCGACCAACGGCTATTCCTCGGGCTCGCACCTTGCGGCGTGGTACGCCTACGACATGGGCAACGAAGAGGAAGCGCCCATCCCCGTCGTATGCACCTTCTCGATGGTCGGCCCCATGAGCTTCCACCTCGACTGCTGGTCGAGCGGCACGATCATGCCCCTCGGCCCGCAGGTGGCGGTCATCGCCCTCAACGACCCCAAACTGTTCGATCTGGGCGTGGGAGACCGTCAGCCCGGCACGCCCGAGTACGAAGAATATATCAACAGCGCGGAGTACAAGCGCCTCGAGGAACAGCTTACTGCCATTATGGCGGGGGAACTGCCGCGCAGCGCGCTCAACGAATACGACTTTACCTCCTATTCCAAGGAAGAGTTCGACGAAAAGATCGACAGCATTTCGCCGCTCGCCTTTGTCAAGAAGGGGGATGCGGTCCCCACCGTCCTTGCGGAGGCCTGCCTCGACCCCATGCTCATTTCGGGCGAGCACGGCATTCAGATGGAGGCGGCGCTCACCGAGGCGGGCATCGAGCACACCGTCGTCATGTTCCCCAACTGCGACCATATGGGTTCGACGAACGCCGAGTGCGGCAATGTCTACCGCGCCAAGTACACCGAGATGGTGAAAAAATACTTCGGATATTAAAAGCGTCACAAACGGTTTGCGTTTGTGACCACGGAGCGCCTATTTTCGGGAATGCCCTTGAAAGGGGCGGACAGTTGAAGTAAAATGAGGCAAAAGGAGCGGGACTCCCGTTCCGATATAAAAATTATTTAAGGGAGAAAGACATGAAACACAAGTCAAAATGGTTAGTAAGTCTTGCCGCGGCGGCAATGCTTGCGCTCTCCGCGGGCGTATTTGCGGCATGCACGGATCCCGAGCAGCCCCCCGAACCGACGCCGGGCGGCGATACGGTCGCGCTGCAGGGCATCTCGTTTGCCGAGGATGAGATCTCGCTGGAAGTCGGCGAGAGTGTACAGCTCGAGGTCATCTTCACCCCAGAGAATGCAACGAATAAGAACGTCACCTGGGAAGTTGATTTCGACGATACCTGCACGGTGGATGAAAACGGCCTCGTGACCGCCAAAGAGGATGCGGCGGGCAAGGCGTGCACCATCACCGCAACGGCGGAAGAGGGCGACGGGCTGTATCAGGCATATTGCAGCATCTCCGTCATCGCGGCGCGCGGCGAGGGCATCCAAAAGACGGCGGCGGTGGGCACGAACACCAACACGCTCATCATGTATGAGTACGGCGATGTTGAACTCACGGGCGTTGCGGTATCGGGCAGCACCGAGCTTGCCATCGAGCCCTATACGGGGAGCTATCAGATCGTCGACAATGCGCCCGCATTCAGCGGCCAGGTGACGGCAATGGGCTTCAGCTTCCCCGTGCTCGCTGATGCAACGTTTGAAAACCAGCAGCTGCAGCTCCGCCTGTATATCAACAACGGCACGAGCGACTTCGAGCTCGGCACCTATGATTTTTCCAAGGAGGAAGCGGCGAAGCTCGTAGGCTCCACCAAGGTGGAGGGCGGCATCGATACCACCGTTGCCTACATTCAGACGACCATTGCAGGCACAAATGCTGCAGACAGCATCCAGCTTTGGTCTGACGGCAAGGCGGTGTTCACCGTGGGGAGCTTTGTTCCTGCAGGTTCTTCCGTCTCGCCCGTCTCCTTCGAGACGACGTGGGAGGCGGCGGACAATGCCCTCACCTTCGCTCCCGTTTCGGGCACTGTGAATACCGCAGGGCAGATGTCGGGCACCGTCGCCTTCGGCGATGCGTCGTCCGTCACCATTCAAAGCGAAACGGACACCAAGAACGGCGTCACCGTCACCGCTTCCTTCTCGTGGGAGGGCGCAGCTGCTCCCGTTTCGGCGACGTTCAACCTCGCAAGAGAGGTCGCCAATTCGGCGTTCGGCTTTGACATTCCCTATATCGAGACGGAGAGCATCACCTTTGCTCCTTCCGTTGTCGAACAGGACGGCAAGAAGACGCTTGCGCTCAACTCGGGCGCTTCGCTCGACCTGTATGCGACCTCGACGCTTTCCCCTGCAGAGGGCGTGACCGATCTTGTCTCCGCGCTCACCGTGGGCGTCGCTCTCAAAGAGGGCTCGGAAGAGGGCGTCGTCACCGTGAGCGGCTCCTCCGTCACGGGTGCAAAGCCCGGCACGGCGACCATCGTCGTCACCGTGGACGATATCACCGAAGAGATCGAAGTGACCGTCGCCTTCCCTGCGAGCGTGCTCACGGGCAGCAATGCCTTTGCAGAGGACGTCACCTATTCGAGCGAGGCGAGCGGCATCACGACCTCCTTCGCCTTCGGGGCAGACGGCACCTTCTACTTCACGGCATCCGCTTTCGGCCTGACGCTGTTCTCTTCCTACGGCTACTACAACATCGCAGACGGCGCAATGGAAGTGCAGTACTTCAACACAGCGGTCGCGCTGCTGTACGGCGGGAACCTCTTCACGGGCGTTGCTTCCTATGAAGCGGTAACAGACGGCAATACCGTCGCATCCTTCACCATCGTTACGACAGACGGGACGACGGGCGAACCCGTGGAAAGCGTCTTTACGCCTGCCGGGTAAACAAGCTTATCCTTTGCGGCAACAAAGTTATTCCTCTTGAATTCCCCCTATCTTCATTCCTCTTATAACTTTGCTGCAAGAAGAAAGGCTCCGCTTTTGCGGGGCCTTTTCGCTGTCTTTCAGTTGCGGTAGGTGAAGGTGCTGATGGTCATGAGGTCTTCAATGGCGATGGGGTCGGGCAGGTTGATGCGCGTCGTGGGGGCGATGTGGTTGAACTTGCACATCAGGCTTCCGAGTTCCTCGGGCGTTTCGGGCTGTTCGTTCATGATCCAGTGGACGATCATGGCATGAAAACTGCCCGCAAAGTGACACTGATAGTAGTGGACCTGGCTCGTGTGCAGCGTAAAGTTGCGGAAGAAGGTGAAGATGACATCGATGAGGAGATACTCGACCTGCGCCTTGTGCAGCAGGCGGACAAGCTCCTTCTGCTTGCCCGTTTCGGCGAAAATCGTCGTGAAATATTGCTTTGCGGTGAGGTTTTTGATCGTACGCAGCTGCCGCCGCCACACGTCGGTGATCTCATACATGTACTGGCGCAGAATGGCATCCTTTGCGGGATAGTTGCGGTAAAACGCATTGCGGGAGACGCCCGCGAGCTCGCAGATGTTGGTGATGGAGATATCCTTGTATTCCTTGGTCTCCATCAGCCTTAAAAGCGACTGGGTGATGCTCTCCTTGGTGATGTTTTTCAGATCCTGATTGTTGCTGTTCATGCTTTTCTCCCCGAATAAAACCATTTTACCACAACAACCTTTTCCCGTCAAGGGAGGAAGTGAAAATTTCACATTTTACTGCGTCACAAACGTTCGCGCTTTGTCACTTCCGAAGGGGTATTTTGGGGTTTTGTCTTGATTTTAAGGGGCGCGTGTGCTATATTGAGGCCACAAAAGGCCGCCGGGGTGCGGCTTTCATCAGACTATATGATACGAGGTGTTAAGATGAAAAAACGTAACCTTTGTTTGGCACTCACCGCAGTGTTGATGGCGTCCTCTCTCGTGGGCTTTGCGGCCTGTACCGAGACGGGCAAGACGGGCGGCACCGCCGATCCTTCCAAGGAAGAGGGCGACGTCGTCCTCTCCTTCCTGCATGCGGGCACGATGCAGCCCTCGACGAAGAAGGTGGAGGCGGCCGTCTCCGCATACGTTGAGGAGAAGCTCGGCTTCGGCGTGCAGTTCAAGCAGACCAACGTCTTCAACTGCACGTCCGACTACCAGAACTGGCTCATCACCAACCAGGAGATCGATATCATCAACGTATTCACGGGCTCGGAGTCCTTCATCACCGACCATTCGGCGCGGGAGCTCGATTCGCTCTTAACGCCCGAGATCGCGCCCTATCTTTCCGAAGTGCTTCCAGAAAGGCCCGAGACCACGCTCTATGGCGAGGACGGGAACATCTACGGCGTTTCGGTGTTTCCCAGCCATATGCTCGGCGGCTATTCGTACATGGTGCGGAAGGATGTTCTGGAGCGCGCAGGCCTCTACAGCGAGACCCCACAAGAGGGCAAGTACACCGAAGGCCAGCCGATCGGCTACGAGGATCTCGACACCATCTTTGCCGCCATCCGCGAAGTCATGCCCACAAACTCGGCGGGACAGACGGTGTATCCCTGCTCGGCGATGAACGGGCAGGACTACATGACGGCGCTCGTACCTTACGATAAGCTCGGAACAGAGAGCTATCCTCTTGCAACGCTCATGGTAGACCCCGAAACGGGTGAGTGGGGGAACGAAGTCGTCAATTACTACAAGACGGATGCCTATAAGGAATACGTCGAGTGGATGGGGAAATGGAACGCGGCGGGCTACGTCCATCCCGACGCCGAGACGACGAGTGAAAACCTTAACGATATGTTCGATTCCGAGCGCTACGTGGGCGTCGTGCTGCAGACGAGCCCCGAGCTCGAATATCAGTGGGAGACCGACCGCATGAAGAACAAGGAGGGGACGTCGCTCGAGGGCGATCTCGACCTCGTGATGCTTCCGCTCTCCGTTGAGTATTCCTACCTCACCAACCCCATGCAGTCGCTCATGATCCCCTCCAAGAGCAAGCGCCCCGCAAGGGCCATGCAGTTCATCGACCTCCTCTATTCCGATGAGTACCTCGTCAATCTCATTATGTACGGCATCGAGGGTGAGGAGTGGGAATTCGTCGATGAGGAGAGGGGCTATATCACCGAAGTGTACGAAGGCTCACGTACCAACAACTACGTCATCGGCGGCTTCTGGGGCGATTACGATATGCTCTATGCGTTCGTTCAATATGGCGTGGATGCCGAACAGATCATCGAAGATATGGAGCGCGTGGAGAAAGAGAGTCTCTACTATGAGGAGAGAACGCTTTCGCACAAGTCTCCTGCATGGGGCTTCATCTATTGGGCGGACCGCTCGCATACGACGACCATCCGAAACATCAATGCACAGGTCATGTCGCGCTACTTCCTGACGCTCGCCGTCGGAGCGGGCAGCAAGGGCACGGACGGCACCTTTACGGGCCCCGGCAGTACCTATGAGGAATTCATCAATGCCCTCGACAATGCCCGGATCGACAGCATCGTCGAGGATAAGGCGGAGCAGTATGCCGCATGGAAGGCGGAACAGAACAGTTAAAAGGGGAGAGCTATGGAAAAAGTCAAAGAGGGAGTAAAAAGCGCAGAGCGCGCCGAGCGTGCCTTTAAGGCGAAATCGCGCCGCACGCAGAACGGCATGACCAAGTGGAAGAACATCATCATCGTCTTTGCGATGATGCTTCCCGGGCTTGTATACCTTCTCATCAACAACTACATGCCGCTCATCGGGCTCTCGCTCGCGTTCAAAGAGCCCGATATGAGCCTTACCAACATCTTTAACAGCCCGTGGTGCGGCTTCGAGAATTTTGAGATCTTGTTTCAGAGTTCGGATATTTGGCTGTATATCCGCAACACGGTGCTCTACAACGTCGCGTTCATCCTCATCAATCTCATCGTGCCCGTGACGATGGCGATCCTCTTCACCTTTGTGCGCGGGAAGATCAAGAATGTCTACCAGACCATCATCCTTCTGCCTTACCTCATGAGCTGGGTCATCGTCAGCTATGTCACCTTCGCTCTGTTCAGCGGCGAGAACGGCATGCTCAATGCCATCATCACCAACGCGGGCGGGGAGCGCATCAACTTCTATGGCAAGGATGCCATCGGGATGTGGCCCTTCGTATTCATCTTCTTCAACACATGGAAGAGCACGGGCTTCAACTTCCTGTTCTATTATTCCTCGCTGCTCTCCATCTCGCCCAGCCTCTTCGATGCCGCCAAGCTGGACGGTGCGAACTTTTGGCAGCAGGTGCGCTACATCACCATTCCGGGGCTCAAGACGACGATGGTCACCATGCTCATCATGGGCCTTGCGGGCATCTTCCGCTCGGACTACGGCCTCTTCTATCTGCTCTCGCAGAACTCGGGCCAGCTCTATGAGGTCTCGCAGACCATCGATACCTACATCTATAACTCGCTGAAGGGCGCGGGCGATCTTGTCACCTCTTCGGCGGCGGGCATTTTGCAGTCGCTCATCGGGCTCATCCTCGTTGTGTCTGCCAATCTCGTCATCAAGAAGGTCGACCCCGACAGTTCGCTGTTCTGAGGAGGAAAATCATGCAAGCACAAGCAATCAAAAAGAGAAGAATGGGAAAAGAAGGGGACAGCAGCGGTTTGAAGCGGGAGAACCTCGGCGTCAAGATCGTGGCGCACATCGTTATGATCGTCGCGGCGCTCCTTGCCATCTTCCCCTTCATCATGATGATCTCCTCCTCCATCACCTCGGAGGAAGCGCTCGCCCGCTACGGCTACGGCCTCATTCCCATGGAAGTGAGCTTCGACGCATACGCCTATCTCTTCAAGGCATGGTCGACGATCGGCAAGGCGTACTTCATTACCATCGCCACGACGCTCGTCGGCACCCTTCTGCATATGCTCATCACCACGATGATGGCGTTCGGTCTCGCGTGGAAGAAGACGCCCGGGCGCAACATCATCATGTTCCTCGTCGTCTTTACGATGCTCTTCAACGGCGGCGCAACGGCTACCTACGTCATCTATTCGACGGTGTTCCACCTCAACAACACCTTCTTCGGGCTCATCGTTCCCGGTATGCTGATGAACGCTTTCGGCGTCATGCTCTTCGTGATGTACTTCAGAAGCTCGGTCTCGGGGGAACTCATGGAGGCGGCGGAGCTGGACGGTGCGAATATGTTCACCATCTATGCCGCCATCTACATCCCGCTCGCGCTTCCGCTTATCGCAACGCTCAGCCTGAGCACCGCCATCGGTTTTTGGAACGATTGGAACAACTCGCTCTACTACATCTCGATGGAGCATCAGGAGCTGTATTCCATCCAGCGTCTTTTAAAGGAGATGCAGGACTCCGTCGACTTCATCGCCTCCAACCCTGACCTCGGGCTGAGCACGGAAAATCTTCCCTCCGCATCCGTCCAGATGGCGATCGCCGTCATCGGCATCCTTCCCATCCTCATCGCCTATCCCTTCTTCCAGAAGGGCTTCGTGGCGGGAATTTCTCTCGGCGGGGTAAAGGAGTGAGAACGTGGAATTTACAAACATCAAGATCAACGGCGTAACGGACCCCGTCGGGTACGATCTTGACGAACTCGTCCTCTCTTACGCCGTGACGGGGGAGCCGAAGGGCGGTTTGGAACTGCGTATCTACGGCAGTCCTTCGCGCGAGAACCTGCTCTTTTCGCAGCCGCTCGATATCGCCGAAAACTTTGCCTCAAAATTGCATTTTTCACCGGAGAAAGAGACGCGGTACTATTTCGAGCTCGCGGCGGGGAAGGAGAGAAGCGCCCTGCACTTCTTTGAGACGGGCACTTCGTTCGACGCACCCTTCGTCCTCTCCAAGGCCGCATACAGTCATCCCGTCATCTTCCGCACCTTTTCCTCAAGGGGCGCCGTCAGGGGGCGGCTGTATGTCACGGGGTTGGGGCTGTATGAAGCCCGCCTCAACGGGGAGCGCGTCGGAAATGAGTACCTCACCCCGGGCTGCAACGACTATTCCGACTATGTGCAGTATCAGACGTACGACATCACTCCCTATTTGAAGGGCGAGGACCTTCTCGAGATCGCGCTCGGCAACGGCTGGTTCAAGGGAAGGTTCGGGCTCAATCACTGCAGCAATATCTACGGAAGAGATTTCGTCTGCGCCGCAAAGCTCGTTTTGTGGGACAAGGACGGCAATAAGACCGTGATAAGGACGGACGAGACGTGGCTTTCCCGCCCCTCCGAGATCGCGGAGAGCGGCATCTATGACGGCGAGAGCGCGGACTTCACGAGGGATACTCGTGAAAGCTGCGGAGTCGTCCGCGTGCCGCAGATGTTCCGCGTCGTGGAACGCATCAGTTTGCCCATCGTCATCAAGGAGCGCATCAAACCCAAGCTCATCGTAAGCCCCAAGGGGGAAAACATCCTCGACTTCGGGCAGAACTTTTCGGGGTTCGTCTCTTTCCGCTCCCGTCTTGCCCGCGGACGGCATGTGCGTCTCAGGGCGGGTGAAGTGCTGCAGGAGGGCTGTTTTTACCGCGACAACCTGCGCACCGCCAAGGCGGAATATGACTATGTGTCGGACGGCGTTCCGCGCGAGGTGTACCCCAAGTTCACCTTCTTCGGCTTCCGCTACATGTGCGTGGAGGGCTTCGAGAAGGTGGACCCCGACGATTTCACGGGCTGCGTGCTGTATTCCGACGTCGACGAGACGGCGTTCATCACGACGGACAATCCCAAGATCGACCGCCTGCTCCTCAACTGCAAGTGGGGCCAGAAGAGCAACTTCCTGGATGTGCCCACCGACTGTCCGCAGCGCGACGAACGCCTCGGCTGGACGGGCGATGCGCAGGTGTTCTGTGCGGCGGCGTGCTATCAGTTCGACTGCCGCGCCTTCTACGACAAGTACTGCCGCGACATGGAGATTGACCAAAGGCGGCTCGGGGGCGGCATCGCTTCCTATTCCCCCTCCTTCGGGGAACTGGAGGAATCGGGCAGCATCTGGAGCGACGCGGCGACCATCATCCCGTGGACGGTCTATGAGTTCTACAGCGACAAGAGCTTTCTTTCAAGGCATCTGCCCATGATGCGCTCCTATGTGGACCTGCTCATCCGCAAGGACGACGAGAGCGGGGGCGAACGGCTCAACCGCTTCGGGTTCTGCCTCGGCGATTGGCTGAGCCAGGACGGCGTCAACAGCAGCGCGCTGCGCGGCGCGACCAACGAACACTTCATCGCCTCCTGCTACTACTTCAACAGTGTTAAAATTCTCTCGCTTGCGGAAGGGGAGCTCGGGTACGGTGAGCGTGCGGAGCGGTATGCACGCATCGCCGAGGAAATCAGAAGCGCCATTCTCCGCGAATACTTTACGCAGACGGGGCGGCTCGCAGTGGATACCCAAACGGCATACGTCCTCTGTATCATTTTTGGGATCTGGGTGGACCGGGAAAAGCTCGTCTCCTGCTTCCAAAAGCGCATCAAAAAGGACGGCTATGCCGTCAAGGGCGGCTTTGTGGGAGCGACCAAGCTCATTCAGGCACTGCTGAGGGCGGGGCTCACCGAGGATGCCTTCCGCATTTTGTATTCCGAAAAGTTCCCGAGCTGGCTATACTGCGTCAATCTGGGCGCGACGACCATCTGGGAGCGCTGGAATTCATTGGGAGCGGACGGCTCCATCACGGGCACGGCGATGAATTCGCTCAACCACTACTCCTTCGGGGCGGTCGCCGAGGCGTTCTACCGCGACATTGCGGGCATCGAACCCAGGAAAGTCGCCTTTAAGAGCGTGACGATCTCGCCCAAGTTCAACCATCGGCTCAAAGATTTTTCCTGCCGCTTTCTCTCGCCTGCGGGGGAATTTGCGGTGAAGTACCGCATCTCACCCGAGGGGAAAGCCGAACTGCAGGTCACCATTCCCTACGGCGTGGAGGCAGAGCTCTCCGTCGGGGAGCTGCGGGAACCCTTAAAGGCGGGAGAGAACAGTTTCCTGCTCCCTGCAAACAGAACGCTGGTGCATCCCTATTCGCTCGATTCGATCTTATATGACGTGTTGGACGACGAGCGGCCGAGGGCGGCATTCAAGGAAGTCGCACCCGGCATCTGCGCCTTTCTCTCGGGCAACGACGTCGGCATGAGCGGCTATACCCTTCGCGATATGCTCTCCATGCGCTCCTTCTTCGTGCCGCCGCAGATGCAGGAAGTCCTGGACGAAAAACTGCGCTCCATCGGCGTGTAGCAATTCAAACGACAAAGACCTCGGCCGCCGCCGAGGTTTTTGTTTTTCTTGGAAGTTAAGCAGCTCAGGGAAGGAATTGCTCGTTAAATGCTGCCATTTTCGGAAAATTCCATGTATTTCTATTTCAAAAATTCCGATTTAGGAAAACATATTGACTAATTTATGCCTCTATGCTATACTGACGGCAGGAGGATTTGCCATGATAGAGAGGAAAGAGTATCTCAAAAAGCTGATCGCATGGAAGGATGAGCAGGTCATCAAAGTTGTTACGGGCATTCGCCGCTCGGGAAAATCTACGCTGCTCGATCTGTATAAGCAATATCTGAAAGGGCACGGGGTCGGCGGCGAGCAAATCGTTTCCGTCAATTTTGAAGAGCTCGAAAACGAGGTGCTGCAAGACTACAGGGCACTGTATGCCTATCTTACCGAAAGGCTTTGCAGAGGCAAAATGACCTACATTTTTCTCGATGAGGTCCAGAAGGTGGAAGGGTTTGAAAGGGTGGTAGACAGCCTCTATATCAAGGAGAATGTCGATGTGTATATCACGGGTTCCAACTCGTGGCTGCTGTCCGGCGAGCTTGTAACGCTGCTGTCGGGCAGATATGTAGAGATCAATATGCTGCCCTTCTCGTTTTCGGAATTCTATGAAAGCCGGGGCGGCGGCGATGAGGACAGGCTGTTTGCCGAATATCTGTCGGACGGAGCCTTTCCGTATATTGCCACGATGGACAGGACGAAAGAAAAGGTGGATATGTACCTGGAGGGGATCTACAATACCGTCATTGTAAAGGATGTGGAGGAGCGCCGCTCCCGCAAAGAAGACCCCAACAGGCGGAAGGTGACGGATATCGCACTTTTGAAGAATATCTCCAAGTTTCTTGCAAATTGCGTCGGCAGCCCAATTTCGGTGAAAAAGATCGCCGATTATATCACTTCATCGGGGAGAAAGGTGTCGCCCAATACGGTAGATGATTATATCGAGGCGCTTACGGAGGCGTATATCTTTTATCGCGCGGAACGTTACGATGTGGAGGGCAAACAGCTTTTGAAACAGAACGGGAAGTTGTATATCGTCGATTTAGGCCTGCGCCGCTATCTGCTCCCCAAATGCAATTACGATTTGGGCTATTCGCTGGAAAATATCGTGTTTTTGGAACTCGTGCGGCGCGGCTATCGGGTGAATATCGGGAAGGCGGGCAATGCCGAAATTGATTTTGTCGCGGGGAAGGACGATATTTTGGAGTACTATCAGGTTTCGGCTTCACTTATAGAGCAGACAACGTTTGAGCGCGAAATAGCGCCTTTGCGGAAGATCGGGGACAATTACCCCAAGAAGATCCTCACATTGGACCGATTTACGCCGGGCAACTATGAGGGGATCGAGGTCATAAATGCCATCGACTGGCTGTTGGGCCGAATCTGAGGACGGGAAGGGCATAGAGCGTGGCGTTGGTGCAGCGGTATTCGCAAATGCGAGGCATTCGATCGCATTGGGTTTCTGCCCGCACGACTGTCACGAAGAAAGGCTCTGTCGGTGAGAATTCCTCTCTTGAAATTCTGAAATTTTCTGCCGTGCGATTGAAATTTCGCGCTTGACAAACCGTTACTTCTCTGTTATAATAAGAACAAACGTTTGTATTATAGCGAGGTACTATGGGATCGAACAGCGGCGGAACGGGAGGAGAAATCATAAAGAGAAAGAAGAAACACAGAAAGCATACGTTGGGAAAGCCGGGGGATCACACCGTTCATAAGCATAAGTACGGGTTTATTGAGATCGAAAATCCCGAGTATTACGACAATCATGACTGCTTTGCTCCGCCCGAATTTCTCATGCGCAAGGCAACGCCCGAGGAGCGACGGGAGATGGTGATAAACTACATCATCCGCAGGAGGGGAAAGCCGATGGACTTAAAGAAGCTTGCCGCAAAACTCGCCGTGTCCAAGCGGACAATACAATCTCTCATGAGGCGCTTGAAGGACGATCGGCTGATCGAGGTCAAGCCGAATTTTGATGAAGCCGGCCGCCGGATACAAAGTTCTTACCTGTATATCGGCCCGAAGTGTGAAACATACGGATCGGGTTTGACGATCGGAATGTTGTACGATCTTGAGAACAGAGCGGGCTTTCGTGATTGGGAATGGGATGACTTCAGCTATAAAAATACATTGCGTCAGGAATACGATCGTCTCATCTATGCCTACAAAAAAATCGGAGATGATGGGCTTTTGGATCAGGCAGCAGATATCGATGCTGACTGTAAAAAGCTGGAGCGTGAAATTGTAGAAGAACGAGAAATACAGACTTACACGAAACAGATCGAGGAGAATGAAAAGATGCTCCGTACGCTGCCCGATACATGGGGCGTGATGACGCCGCAGGAGAAACAAAATGTTGTAAGAAGTTTGGTTACAAAGGTCGAGCTCAAGCACGGCGAGATAAAGGTCTACCTGAATAAAACGCAGTATGAAAAAGTAGTTTTGGGTGTGACAGAGTAAAAAGAGAGCCTGCCTCCGGTTTGGAGACGTGCTCTCTTTATCATGTTGCAAAATTTCTCGGAATATGGTATAATGTGTCCATCCGAGAGGGAAAACCGAACGGAAATAAACTACGAGTGTTTCGACGTGCGAAAGTCATTTCCGATGATCCTGGGGGAGATCAAGCGGTATTTGCGGGACGGCAATTCGCTGCGCGTCTCGCGCTCCATCCGCGATACGGCGTATCAGATCCTGAAGGCGCGGGAACGCATCGAGGCGAGGGACGAGGAAGCGACCATCCCAAGGATCGCCGAGGAACTTTCATTGAGGGAGCGGGAGGTCGTCTACGCGCTCGACGCCATCTCCGACCCCGTGTCGCTGTATGAGCCCGTCTACAACAAGTCGGGGGATGCGCTCGAGCTCATGGACCAGCTCGCCGACGAGAGGCAGAGCGACGAGATCTGGACGGAACACGTCGCCCTTCGGGAGGCACTCGAACGCCTCAACGAACGGGAGCGGAAAATTCTTCAGCTTCGCTACTTTGAGGGCAAGACGCAGACGGAGATCTCGAAGGAAGTCGGCATTTCGCAGGCGCAGGTCTCCCGCCTCGAAAAGAACGCCATCGGTGAGATCAGAAAACAAATTTCCTGACGTGTACCCCGCGGTGAAAGCCGCGGGGTTTTGCCTGCACCCGTGTGCGCCCCTGCCCGATTTCAATCGGAGCTATTTTCGTTCAGGTTTATTTGAACGAAATTGAAGTTATCGGCAAATGTTACATTACTTGGGTTGATTTCACATTTTAAACACAATATGGATAATCTTATTTCGAAGGTGCAGATGGCATGAATTGCAATAAAACAGCGTTCTTTTCGAGAGAAACACCAAAAAATCTCGAATAAAATACCTGGAAAAAATTTTCATAAAAAAGTTTTCCCAATACCATTTACATTACTGATAATGTATGCTAAGCTTCAGTCAAGTTCGGAAAATTCAAAAATCACTTGAAACGGGCGCTCCTGCGGGCTTGCACAGCGGGCGGGGCAGGAGGCGAAAGGAGAGAGCTATGGAAAAGAAAGTCGTCACGTTGGAGGACATTGCAGAAAGGCTCGGCACCACAAAAAACACGGTGAGCAGGGCTTTGAGAAACTGCTCCGATATCGGCGCCGCGACAAAAGAGCGCGTAAAGCAGACCGCCATGGAGATGGGATACGTTCCCAACCGCATCGCGGGGTTCCTGCGCTCCAAGCGCTCCAATATTATTGCGGTCGCCGTCAATTCGCTCACCAATCCCTTTTATTCCATCTGCATGGACCACTGTACCGACTACATGGGGGAGAAGGGCTACCGTCCGCTCATCTCCATTATCCGTAATGCGCTCGACGTCGGCGAGATCATCTCCTGCGTGCAGAACGGCGCATGCGGCATTTTGTCCTTTCTCGACGTGACGGACGACGCCATCGACTACTGCGAACAGAACAAGATCCCGCTTCTCATCTGCGGCTTCAAGCCTCATTCCGACCGCGTGAGCGCGCTCTATTCGGACGAATATCAATGTGCGCGGCTCGTGGCGCAGGAGGCGATCGCCTGCGGAGCCAAGCACCCGTGCTTTGTAGACCTCGCCAAGAACAATGCAGGCGCTATGCGGCGGGAAGGGTTTGCTGCCACCCTCAAGGGCGCAGGGCTGGGGTGCGACATCTATACCTACAACTATTACAGCAAGGAGGCCTCCATCCAGAAGATCAGACAGAGCGTGGAGGCGAACAGGAATGACTTCATCTTCTGCTTCAACGACGAGATTGCGGCGACCGTGCAGGAGATGACGGAGTCGATGGGGAACTTCCGCGGAGAGATCTACGGGATGGACCGATTCTCCGAATATCTTCCCTATTGCAGGAAGGTCAAGAGCGTCGGCGGACGTTTGGGCCAGATCGGAAGGCGGAGCGCACAGCTCCTCATCCGTAAGATAGAAAAGTACGACGGAAGGATCGTCCGGGAGATCTTCCCCGTCGAACTGAGTAAATAAATAAAATATTGTGCACGGCACAGACAAGGAGGAAATTATGAGACACAGCTGGAAGGCATTGGTGATGTCGGTCGCTCTTTTGTTTTCAATGGGAACGATGGCAGCGTGCGGAGACGGGGCGTCGGAAGGACAGACGACCATTCGCTTCTGGTATACTGCGACCATTTCCGAAAATAGGATCGTAAATGAGATGATCGACGCCTATAACGAGGGGCAGGGCAAGGAGGACGGCGTCTTTGTCGAGGGCGACAACCGCCAGAACATCGACCGCACCGCACTCTATTCCAACCCGCCGAGCGTTTTGGTGATCTCCGATGAAGAATTCAAGACTTGGGCGCTCGAGGGGCTGTTCACCGATCTTACAGACTACTATGAGAGCGATCCGGGAAGCTATTCCGAGGATGGCATCCCCGATGCGCTCACGAACACCTTCCGCATCGACAAGGAAGTCGGTGCGAACGGCATCCGCATGGCGGGAGAGGGCGCAGACTTGCAGGCGCTTCCCTTCGGGGCGACCCCCATGGTGTATTTTTACAGCCTTCCCGCATTTGAAGATCAGGGCATCAACATCATTTCCGTCGCCGAAGAAGAGCTGAACGGAACGGGAGAATATGCCGAAGTTCAGCCGCACGGCTATGCGGAATACAAGGAGGCCCCGTTCGAGGGTGCCGTGTCCTCCATGAATATGGCGGGTGAGACGGTCTATAAAGTCTTCAACAACCGTATTCCCATGAACTGGGAGGAGTTCCGCTATCTTTCCAAGATGTTCACCAAGAGCTATAATGCGTCCTCGCCCACAACGACGGGTTCGGGTTCGCACTGGTGGTTCTCCTACGGCTGGTCTGTCGGTGGAGACTGCATCGGATGGAATGAGGATCACTACGAATTCACTGTTGCGGACGAGGAACCTAACTGGCTTGTTCTAACCGACGGACTGACGCTCAACGGCAGGACGTATAACGCGGGTGAGATCGTCGATTATGCGGACCGCGACGCAGCTGCCGGCGTTGCAGATGAGGGCAGCGTTCACGCGCTTCCTTCGCAGTACGATGCACTCTATGAGTTTGTCCGTCTCTCCTCTCCCGTAGGCGGCAGAAACGGACAGGGCGAAGACGGTTACGGCGTCGGGGTCTTCTCGGGTGACAACAGCGCGAGCAGTCTTTCGACCCAACAGGTCGCTCTCCTTGCAAGTTCGGATGCAGTCACCAGTCTGGAAACTTCCTACAACGGAAAATACGATATCGCTCCCGCACAGCAGTGGAGAGAGTACGTCGGCGGCAGCACCTATCAGATGAACGGCGAAGAGGGGTTTGCCAACGAGTATCTCAAAGTCATCGGCGAAACGTACGACGGCGAGGTATATACGGGCGAGCTTGCCGTGGACGAAGAGACGGGCACGCCCTATGTCGGCCGTGCGACGGGCTTTGCGGGTATGACGGCGCTCGTCATTCCCGAGCGTTCGGATGCATCCTTGAAGGATGCCGCTTGGAAGTTTATCCGCTGGGCGGCGAGCGCAGAGGGGCAGGCCTATGTGCTGCAGACAGGTGACGTGCCCAATCAGACCTCTCTCGCGTTCTCAGATGATTTCTTAAACATCGGCAACGGCAAAAACTACTGGGCATTTGCCTTCCAGGCACAGAATGCCAACATCGGCGACTGGGCTTACTTTGAAAACGGCGAGTGGGTCAACGACTGGTCGGGCTCCTTCAATAACCAGCTGCGTGCGGGCTATATGACGATCGACGCCTTCATGGAAAAGGACGGCGCTGCGGCAACGAGTGCCATCGCCGAGGTCGACATCTACCTGAACGGGAGGTGGTGAGATGAAGGCTGCCGAAATAGCCTCATTTGCGGAAGAGGAGCGTACGCGAAAGATACGGGAAAAGCTTCCGCACAAGAAGATCATAACCAGACAGAACGTCCTTTGCTGGGTCATCGTCGCTATTCCGCTCATTGGGTTTCTGGCGTTCAGCGGATTTACGTTGGTTTTCTCCCTCATGGCAATGTTCTGTGATATGGAGTACAACCAGATCGATACGCTGACCTGGAATAACTTTGCGAATTTCTTTCAGATAGGGGAGAACATCTCTACGATCCTGCAATCGATCAAGGTGACGCTCATCCTCACGCTGGCACAGTTCACGTCGCTTCTCATTGCGATCATCATGGCGGCGTTTCTCAGCCAGGGGGTCAAGGCGACCCGGTTTTTCCAGACACTTTACTTCGTGCCATATATTTGTTCGGCGGTCGCTGTGTCCATCATGTGGACGGTCATCTTCGGCTGGAACGGAGCGCTGAATGCGCTGCTGGGGCTCGATAAGGAATGGCTGAATAACCTGGAAAGTCCTTCCTCTCTGACCTGGGCGATCTTCACCTCCATCATCTGGCAGGCGCCGGGGTACGGCATTGTCATGTATTGTTCGGCGTTCAAGTCCATTAACCCTTCCCTGTATGAGGCGGCAGACCTCGATGGGGCAAACGCCTTCCAGAAGTTCTGGTATATCACGCTGCCCGGCATCTCGGCGATCACGTTCTTCCTGATGCTGGCGGGCATCACGGCGGGCCTTACGACGTTCGACGCCTGCAGGGTGATGGCACCGGTGAGCTGGGACGGCTATGCGGGACCGGACAACGCGGGGCTTTCGCTGATGTATTACATCTACATCGAGGGCGTGCAATTCGGGAATATGGGGTATGCTTCCGTTCTGTCGTGGCTTCTGTTCCTCGTCATGATGATCCCTTCGGTGTATCTCATCCGCAAGAGAGTGCTCTCCTGGGAGGATATGTGATATGCAAAATACTGCCGTAAAGACGCTGCAAAGAAGAAAAGAACATCACATCCCTGTGCGTAAGATCGTCACATATCTGCTGATGACGCTCTATCTGCTCATCCTGATGGCGCCCTTTCTCATCGTCATCCTTACTTCGTTTACGAGTGACTATGAACTCGGCGCCTACGAATTCCATCTCTTTCCTTATGAGTGGACTTGGGAAGGGTATGAACTCATCTTTACGCTCGATCCGAATGCGGTGAACGGCGTGCCTTCTCTGCTCATCGGCTTCTTCAATACGATGTGGCAGACGCTCATCCCTACGGTCGGCGGACTCTTTGTGTCCACCCTCGTCGCATTCGTCTACTCAAAGTTCCGCTTCCCCGGCGGGCGAACGCTCTTTCTGATCACGGTGCTGACCTCGATGCTCCCTCTGGGCGCATTCGGGTTTGTCGGGTATCTGTTCTATATGAATATCGGCTGGGTCGGAGGCTCGCGCGGACTTCTGCCGCTCATCATCCCGGGCCTGTTCGGCAGCGCCGGCACGATCTTCTTTCTCCGTACTTATTTTGACAGTGCGCTGTCCAACGAGATCGTGGAGGCCGCAAAACTTGACGGTGCGGGAACGGTGCGACTGTTCTGGTCGATCGCGCTTCCGCTCGCAAAACCTGCCTTTTTGGCGCAGTTTCTGTTTGCCTTTGTCGGGTCGTACAACAGCTATTCCGCTCAGCTCATGTATCTGTATGACGAGAAATCACTTTGGAATCTGCAGCTTGCACTCTCCGAACTGACCGGGATGCTGAATGAAGGGAACGGCTACAACAACGCGCGCTGCGCGGCCGCTCTGGTTGCACTGCTGCCCCTTGTCGTCCTGTATATCAGTATGCAAAAGTACTTTATCGAGGGCATCAATATCGGCGGCGGAAAGGAATGACAAGGAAGAAATAAGGAGAACCTACATGAAAAAAATCAAGATCGCAGCGGTCATTCTTTCAGCGCTGCCCTGCATATCGCTGCTCGCAGCCTGTGGAGAGCCGACCGAGACCATCTACCAGCCCGCAACGGAACTCTCGTTTTACGACGGGACGTATGTCGAGGAGCTGGATGATCCGAATAAACCCTATTACAACGATGAACTTTGGCGGCGCGCCAGTAATTCCATCAGCGGTGCGGATCCGCTTGTGCTCGATGACACGGCACGCTCCGGCTACTACTACGCCTATGTGACGGGGCTCAACTATTACTATTCCGACGACCTCGTGACCTGGTCGAGCGGCGGCAGCTTTGTGTCGCTCCCGTCCGAGCTTTCAGGAGCGAATGCAACGTGGGCGCCCGAGGTCACCTATGACGCGGAAGCGGAGAAGTATTATGCTTTCTTCTCGCTCACGCCGCAGCCCGACACCGACATGGAGGGCGTGACGTCGCCTGCCTATCTTGCAGTTGTCGCCGTATCCGATGCGGCGCAGGGGCCCTTTGAAGTCGTTGATTTCACCAACGAAGCGCAGGTGGAGAATGCGCTCGGCGAAGGATATGAGGAATACGTCCGTACCACTTCGGAGGACTATCCTCAGTACTACGCGAAATACGCGCTCTTCGACCAAGCGGCATATCTTGAAGAGTTCGAAAAGAGGGGGATCCCCGATACCGATCCCATCATCACCGTCTCCAACACGGGCGTCGACGGGGGATATGTTGCGACCATTGACTTAAGCCCCTTCATCGATCCCGATACGGGAGAAAAATATCTCTATTGGAGCCAGACGCCGGGCGCCATCGCAGGCGTGAAGATGATCAACTGGCTCACGCCCGATTGGTCGACCTACGAGACGCTGACCGCCTGCCGCTACTACACCATCGAGGACTATCAGAAGGCGATGAACGGCGAGGAAGTCGAGACTGTTTACTACGAGGAGATGGCGTCCTACTGCAACGAGGGTCCGTTCATGTATAAGCACAACGGCCTCTATTACCTTACCTTCTCCATCGGTTCCTACACCGAGTCTTCCTACGGCGTCATGCAGGCCGTGAGCGACAGCCCGCTCGGGCCCTTCAGGAAACTTACCGATGAAGAAAACGGGATGCTCTTGAGCAATGACGTGGGGGAGAACCACGCGGTGGGCGGCCCCGGTCACCACTCCTTCTTTACGGTCAACGTGGACGGCGAGCAAAAGCTCATGATCGCATATCATGCGCACACCAATCTCGTGACATATTCCGATCGAGCACTTCGGTTTGACGAGGTGAAATGGGTCACGATCGAGGATGAGAACGGCAACAAACTTGACGTCATGCACGTCAACGGGCCTACGGTCACAGTGCAGCCTTCTTTCGGCGTCGGACAGGAATACGGCGATATTTCCGATGCGATGGAGAGCGCAGCGCTCATCCGCGGCGAGTTCGCCGAGGGCAGCTCGGCAGATCCGCTCATCGACGGCCTGTTCTCCTGTTTCGTGCAGTCCAACCAGGCATTCGAGGACAAATATGTGCAGGAGACCAAAGTCGTTTCTTCCTCCACGTTCGAGATCGCATTGGAGTCGCCCCGCGAAGTGTGCGGCATCATGTTTTACAATTCCAAGAGGGATGAGACAACGTTTGATAAGATCACGAACATCGCCTTCATCTGCGAGGAGAACGGACAGGACAAGGTGTATCTCATTCCCGAACTTGCGTTTGATTTTGACTGCAACCACATCTACGATGCACTCAATGACCGCTATTATCTCATCTACGGCGGCGGATGCTATGCGGAATTTGCACCCCTTGCAAACGTCAAGGCGATCCGCTTTACGGTAGAAGTGCCCGAGGGCAAGGAGAGCGTCGGCATTGCCGAGATCGCACTGGTCGGCAAGTTTGCAGACGCACAGGCATAAGGAGGAATGGCCATGAAAAAAAGGATGAAAGTTTTGGCAGCGATGAGTGCGGCCGTTGTCGCGCTCTCTGCGGTCGCTGCGGGATGTTCACAGGGTAATTTTGTCAATGGCCCCGAGTACAGCTATCGCGTGACCGGGAAGACGGAGGAGTACGTCATCAACACGACGGGTTCGACTGTCCAGGTCGACTCGGGCATCACGGTCGACGGCGTGTTCGATGAGGCGCTCTATGGGGGCAGAAACTGGCTTCAGCTCAACAAGATCGTGCCCGGCGGCGAGACAGGTTCGCTCGAGATGACGACGTATTTTTCGGATACGGGCATCCTTGTTGCGGCACATATCGTTGATTCGAGACCCGCCGTTTACAGTTCGTCCGTGGAAACGGGCAATCAGACGTGCTTCAGCGGGTATTTTGCCTTTGAGGACGCGACAACGGTGGGAAATGACGTCTATGAGATCGAGTGCACGGCAGGGAATCGGTTCAAAATTTCCGAATTTGTCAATGGCAGTCTGCGCGTTTTGAGCATCCCGGAAGACCAAATGCCCGTTCATGCGGTGCGCCGCATCGGAGATATCACAAAGGGCGAGTGCTACGAGTACTACGTGGAATACTTTATGCCGTACTCCCTGTATGGAAAGTCCGCCCGCCCCGTCAACGTGTATTTCAATCCCACGATGATCTCCGCAACGCTGGATGACTACGGCAATGCGATCGCCGATATGCGTACCTGGTACAATTTCGGCGGAGAGCAGAGCTCGCTCAACGGCTGGGGAAAACCCAACTCGGGATATGTGTTCGACCGCAACGGCTTTATCTGCAACGATCTTATCATTGAGGAGGCAGAGGGCGGCACCGTCACCGAGGAATGGGGTTACGACTGGACCATCGACGGCGACGTCGTCAATCTCAACATTCAGCCCGACGAGGGCTATGTGATCGAGCACCTGTATTTCAACGGCGAGGACGTGGTGAGCAGCGTCATGGGCAACGTCTATTCCTTTACCGCCTATGGCGATACGACAGTCGTGCCCACGTTCGTTTCCCAATCGGCAGCCATCCAGGTGGAGAACTCCGTCGAGGCGTGGGTCGGGTACCCGCCTTCAGAGTTCGTCGTAAAACTCAACAACGGCGAGAGCGACTTCACGCTCGAATATGACGAGACCAAGCTCGAGATCGACAAGGAGAACAGGACGGTCCGCGCACTTGCGGAGGGCAGGTTCGAAGTCAAGGTGACGAGCGGAGAGGATACTGCAAGCTTTTATGTCAACGCCTCCGTCGTCGATACGAGCGGAACGCAATGGAATTACAGCGGCTTCACTTCTTCCGCAACGGACAGAGCCAATCAGTACGCTGCAAACGGAACGGACGGAAAGACGACGGTATTCATCGGCGATTCCTTCTTCGACGCCGCATCGTGGAGCTGGAATAATTTCTACACCGATTACGCAGGCAAAGACGCGCTTACGCTCGGCATCAGCAGTTCGACCTCTTTCGATTGGGAAAACTTCTATCTTCACGATCACGCCGTTCTCGACATGGCACCTAAGAACCTTGTCGTCAACGTCGGTACGAACAACTTCTACGACGACCACCGCTCCATGCAGGAGACCGTCCGCGATATCGAGAGGCTGTTCACCTGCCTGCACGCGGCGATGCCCGATACGCAGATCTACTGCTTCTCCATCGCCCTGCGCGCCGATACCACCTATTCGGCGTCGATCAGCGCAGCCAATGATGCCTTGCAGGAGTGGTGCGAAAACCGTGATTGGATCACCTTCATCGACGTCGAGGACAAGGTGACGACAGGAGATCTTGCCGACGGCGTCCATCCGAATGCAAACGCTTACCGCGATATCTACATGAAGGAATTGGAAGCCGCGGGGTGCGTGATCGAAGACGAATGATGAAGTGCTCCTTTCATGAAACAAAAGTATAATTAAAGGCCTTAAGGCCCTGAAGAGCCACAAATATAAGGAGGAAAACGATGAGTACAAAACAGAAAAAATGGACCGCAGTCATATCGGTCGCATCCATTCTGACGCTGTCGCTGGGTGCATTCGCGGCATGCGGCGGAGAGGAACACACGCTCACTCCGGTGGATGCGAAGCAGCCGACCTGCACGGAAGCGGGAAACGAGGCTTATTACCTGTGTTCGCACTGCGGCAAACTCTTTGCAGACGAAAATGCGGAGACGGAGGTCAGCGATGCGGATGTCACGCTCGCAGCGCTCGGGCATGAACTCACCCATCACGATGCAGTTGCTGCAACGTGCACGGAGAATGGCAATATCGAATACTGGTCCTGCTCTCGCTGTGAGCTGAATTTCTCGGATGCTGAAGCGACAAAGCAGGTCGGAAGCGTCACGACCACCGCCTCGCACGATATCGTGCTGGTGGACACCGTCGAGCCGACGGCGGAGAGCGAAGGCGTGAAAGAACACTATGAGTGCACCGTTTGCAAAACCTATTTCGCCGATCCTTACGGTGAAGAGGAAGCAGACAAAGAGGACTATGTGCTCGATAAGCTCGTTTCACAGAGCGTCAGCATCACCGTTGAGATCTACGACCTCTCGGGCGCACTCATCGAGGACGCGGCGGCATACGAGAGATCAGCGGCGAACTGGCCCTTGTCGGCAGCTATTCTACCAACACCTACGAAAACCTCACGGTGAACGCGGACAGGTCGCTCGGGGTCGATTCCCTCTGCGTCGGGAGCTATCAGATCGACGCCGACGGTTTCAGGAGAGCGTCGTTTGAAGTCACGGCGGGCACGACGGACTATACGCTCCGCCTCGAAGAGACGATCGCCTATGGCTCAAACGATAACGTGACCGTCAACGACAGCGAGGGTACGATCTCCTTCGCGGCGCAGGATATGCAGAACAACGCCTGGACGGGCAGCGCAGAGCTCATTCTTCCCGAAGATCTCGGGAACGACACCTTTGTCTTTGACGCCACCTTGAAGATGGGCGATTACACTGCGGGCTGGAAGACGGAAGGGACGCAACAGCGCTATGCCATTAAGCTCCTTTCCAACAACGTCGGATTCTACTTCTGGTCTTGGGACAGCAGCGGCTATAAATCGCATATCCGTCTGTTTGCGACCAACAACTTAAACAACGCAATGGCAGAGAATGCCGACGTGAATGCCGATGAGGCAGCTCTCGGCTTTATGACGGAGTCGCTTCTCGGCGAGGAAGGCCTTCAGCTCCGCATCTTCCGCACAAGCACCGAATTCGCGCTGTTCGCATGGAACGGGACGGAATGGACGCATCTCGGCTCCATCGACATCTCGTCCTATGGGGAGATCCCCGCAAGGATCGTGCTCTACGGCGCGCAGGCTTCCTATGTGTGGTCGGATATCGGAATTCAAACGCTGACGCATGTCGCGGCGTCCGAACCTTCCGCCGAAAAGCCTGGCAATCATGCCTACTATACGGACGGCACGCGTTACTGGTTCGAGGACTTTGAGGAAACGACCGCAGAGGACGTCATGATCTATATGCCGGTCAGCGTGACGCTCAACCTTTCCGCGATCGCCCTTGACGGCAAAACTGCGGCACAGATCCCCGAAGGCACGGTCATCACCTTAACGGGCCGTTCCAATGTCTATACTTACACGGTCGGAGAGAGCGATGTGCTCAATATGATCGCCGGCAGCTACACCGTTTCGGCGGACGGCTACCGTACCATTCAGCTGACCGTTCCCGCGACGGGCGGCGAGATCAATGTCACTTTGACGCAGGTCATCTATATCCCCGCACAGCCCATGGTGAACAATGCGTGGACTTCCGGCGAGCTGATCGCAGTCCCCGAAACGATCACCGGCGATTTCGTCCTTGAAATGACGCTGAATATGGGTAATTACACCGCGGGCTGGACGACGGAAAGCACGCAGCAGCGCTATGCCATCCGTCTGACGGAAGGAAACGTCGGGTTCTACTTCTGGTCGTGGGACTCCAACGGCTACAAAACGCGTATCCGTCAGTTCGGCGAGAACAATCTCACAAATGCAATGGCGGAGAATGACGACGTCAACGCGGATGAATCCGGACTTGGCTTTTTCGTCACCGAACTCCTGAGCAAAGAAGGGCTTCGCATCCGAATCGTGCGTATGGGTACTACGTTCATGCTGGAAGCCATGAACGGCGATGTTTGGGTGAATCTCGGTTCTGTCAGCTGCGCGGAAGGCGATCCCACCGAGATCGAAGTGTACGGCGCACAGGCATCCTACGAGTGGTCTAATATCAACTTTGCCGCTCTCGAATATGTCGCGGAAAAGCAGCCGTCGGTCTCCGAGCAGGGCAATGTCGCTTACTACACGGACGGCACCAACTACTGGCTTCCCGACGGTACGCAGACGACTGCCGAGGATGTTGTGATCAACGCGGTCAGCGTATCGTTAAGCTTTTCTGCAACGGAGTTGGACGCTTCCAAGCCTGCTTCGCTTGCAGATGGTACGGTCATTACGCTTACGGGCAAATTCAATACTTATACCTATACGGTTGGGGGAGCTGCACTCACGCAGATGTACGCAGATACCTACACTGTCACCGCCGACGGCTATGCGACTGCAACGCTGGTCGTTCCCGAAGAGGGCGGCGAGCTGACTGTTACGCTGCATAAGGCCTTGACGATCGGAAAAGGCGCCGTTGCTCTGACGAACAACGCATGGGCGGGACAGGAGAAGTTGACCGTTCCCGATGGGCTCACGACGGGCGACTTCGTATTCGAAGCGACCCTCAACATGCGTGACTTCTTAAGCGGATGGGACACCATTCAGACGCAGCAGCGCTACGCCATCCGTCTGACGGAAGGGAACGTCGGGTTCTACTTCTGGTCGTGGAACTCCGGCGGCACAAGGACGCATATCCGTCAATTCGGTGAGAACAATCTCACCAATGCGATGGCGGAAAATGCCGACGTCAATGGGGATGAAGCGGGACTTGGCTATATCTTGGACGAACTTTTAAGCGATGAAGGGCTTCGCATTCGCATCACCCGCACGGGTACGACTTTCAAGTTGGAAGTTATGAACGGAGATGCGTGGGCCGAGCTCGGCTCCGTGACCTGTGCAGAGGGCGACGCCGCAGACATCGAGCTGTATGCGGGTGCCGGCATATATGTGTGGTCGAATATCACTATCAACCCTGTTTAAGAGACGATATCATCGTCCCGAAGAGGAGCGGAAGATTCTCCCGCTCCTCTTTTTGGGGACGAAGGAGATCTTATGAAAAATCGGTTAAGGATCTTAACTGCCGCTTTGGCTGCCTGCCTTTTTGCAGGCTGTTGTCTGGCGGCATGCAACGTGCACACGCATGAGCTGACGGACGTTCAGGAAAAGACGGCAACGTGCATCGAAGCGGGCAATCGTGCCTATTGGTATTGCGAGGGATGCGGGAAATATTTTTCCGATGAAGCGGCATCGCAGGAGATCGCCGAGGCGGATACCGTCACGGCGCCGCTCGGGCATGTGACGCAGAGGGCCGCGCTCGCAGACGATGAGATCGCCTCGAACGGAGGAAGGGAAGTCTGGACGTGCAGCCGCTGCGGGGAGACGTTTGCCGAGCAGTCGGGGAAAACGCCCGTTGACGTGCTTGCAAAAATGTTCACCGATCGCGAATTCTACGCAGAGGGCACGGAAAACGGGCCGGACGTCTTTACGAGTACGCAGATCGGCGGTAAATTTGCGCCCATCGCCCCGCAGAAGTTTGTCATGCGTTTCTTTATGGGGTTCACTTATGACGTGAGCGAGCTCGTGTCGGGGCAGAACGTTGAAGTGCATATGAACATCCACCGCACCGACGCCAATCCCAACTGGTGGCAGCTCGTGTTCCGCTATCATCCCACGGCGGGACAGGAGACGGTCGTCATTGAGGCGAGCAGGATCGGCGCGGGCGGCAGAACTGCTTATACGCTCGATCGGGCGTTTTCCGATCTCATCAAGGAGCAGAACGGACTTTATCTGCTGCTTCAAAGAGACGGCGACCGCCTCGCCTGCTACGCGGAGGATGCCGACGGAAAGCCGCAGCTCATCTTCTCCGTGACGGGCTTTTCCACAGGTGCCATTTATCAGATGCGTATTGCCCACTTTGAAAACTACTACGCTGACGAAACGCACGGAGGCGTCATCCGCGATATGACGATCGCCCTTGATACGGTCGATCTCTCAGCAGAGCGGACGGAATACGGTGAACCGATCGGTTCGTAACAGCCGCCATGTGATCGAAGATAAATGATGCACCTTCTTTCATAAGGAACTTGTAAAGGGGGCGGGACTTGTTTTCGCCCCCTTTTAAAAGAGAGGAAAAGCATGGAGTTCACACAATTTCAGGGCAGAAACAACTTGGAAAAGTTTGCGGCGGCAATGGCGTGGCTGAGGGCGCATCCCCACGAGGAACTTTTCATCCCGCCCGGCGTCTATGAGGTGACCGAGGAGCGGGCGCATGCCGTCTTTACCGACATGATCGAAGGCAGGCTCGGCGAGAACCCTCAGGACAGGATGTTTCGCCCCGATTTTCCCTACCTCCGCGTCATGGACTTTGAAGGGCAGGAGGGGACGCGCGTCATTGCAGACGGCGTCACGCTGCTTCTGGACGGCTTCTTCGAGCCTGTCTCTCTGCGCCGGTGCAAAAACGTCACGCTGCGCGGGCTGACCGTCGATTATAAGCGCAAGCCCTATTCGCACGGCACCATCGAGCGGGCAGAACTGCGCGATGGGGGAGGCATACTCTATGTTCGCTTCCGCATGGCGATGCCCGATACCTTTTGTTCGCCTCGCTGTGCCCTCTACGATGCAAAGACGGGCGTCATGCACTATCTTCCCTTCGGGTTGGGTGCCAAGCGGCGCGTGGAGGGCGAACTCTTTGTCATTCAAACGGACCGCTTTGACGCAAACGTCGTCGGCGACGAACTCTACGTCTGGCACGCCTTTCATTCGCGTCCCGCGGTCTGCATCCAAAATGCGGAGAACATCGCCTTAAAGGACGTCACCGTCCACGCGCAGCCCGGCATGGGCATCGTGGGGCATCTCTCGCGGGATATCCTTCTCGACGGCGTGAGCGTCGTGCCATCATCGGGCGAGCGCATGTCCACCAACACCGATGCAACGCACTTTGCGTCCTGTTACGGAAAGCTCACCCTCGTCAACTGCACCTTTGAAGGGCACGGCGACGACGCGGTCAACGTACATAACTACGACCACGCCTTCACGCACCTCTCGGGCACGTGCTATCTTTTGCGCTGTGTTGCCCCGGACGGAACGCACACGCTCGCCGAGGATGTGCCTTCCCCTGGGGATGCGATGCAGCTCATCCGCCGCGGTACGCTCGACAAGGGGGAGTGCTTTCAAGTTCATACTGCAAGGGCAGCGGAAGGCGGCGTCGAGGTGACGTTCGACCGGCCTTTACCCCCGGGCGCGGACGAGACGTACTATCTCGAAAACGCCTCCGCCTGCCCCGACTTTCTCTTTTCCCGCTGCCGCACGCGCAGCCACTTCGCGCGCTCCGTCCTCATCAAGACCAAGCGTGCGCGCGTCGAGTACTCCCTCTTTGAGCACACCGACAGCACGGCGGTGGTCGTCTCGGCGGAGGAATGGTGGGGAGAGGGAACTTCCTCGGAATGTGTGGAGATCGTCCATAACGTCTTTCTGGAGTGCGCTGTGCGCGGAGGAACGGCGGATGCCGTGTCCGTCGGTACGAGTTCCGAAGAGGGGACGGGAAAACAGCACGGGCGCATCGTCATTCGGGACAACGTCGTGCTCCTGCCCGACGGCAGGGAGGCGTTCTCTGTGAAAAACGTCAGACACAAGGAAGTTGAGAACAATGTCATTCTCCGAAGATGACAAAAGGAGAATTCAATGGAAAATGTATATTTAGGCGCTGCTTATTATCCCGAGCTATGGGATAATCAGGAACAGGAAAAGGACATCGCCCGCATGAAGGAGATGGGGCTGAATGCCGTGCGCATCGGCGAGTTTGCGTGGGATCGGATGGAGCCGAGAGAGGGGGAATTTCACTTCGGTTGGCTCAAGGACATTGTGGAGAAGCTGTATAATAGCGGCATCTCCGCGATCCTCTGCACGCCCTCGGCAACGCCGCCAAGATGGCTGCTCACAAAGTACCCCGAGACGCGCATGGTCACCCACGAGCTCGTCCATGTGGACGTCTCTTCGCGCTGCCACACCTGCAAGACGTCGCCCGTCATGCGCGAGAAAAACCGCATCATCGTTACCAAACTTGCCGAGACCTTTGCCGAGATGCCGGGCGTTCTCGGCTGGCAGATCGACAACGAGATCTATCCCTACAACGAGGGGTGCTTCTGCGAGAAGTGCAAGGCGGCGTTCCGCGTGTGGCTGAAGGAGAAATTCGGCACCATCGACGCCCTCAACAGGGCTTGGGGCATGGCGCGCTGGTCTCTTACATACGCAAGTTTCGAGGACGTCGAACCGCCCTATCCCGGGCAGTGGCGGCATCCTTCCCTTCGCAAAGCGTGGCGGGATTTCCAATATGCGCAGGTCAAGAGCTATGTCGATGAACAGGCAGGCATCTTGCATGCGCACGGCTGCAGGAATATCGGAACAAATATGATGCAGCACAACAGCATGAGCTACTATCGTATCAACGAGAAGCTCGACGTCGTGCAGTACAACCACTACGAGCCCGCCTCCGCGCTTGCCGATACCGCCTTCGGGTTTGACTTCGTGCGCTGCGTCAAGGACAAGCCCTTCTGGGTGATGGAGACGCAGGCAGGCTGGAACGGGAGCGAGTTCGCGGAGGGCGGCTACCGCCCGCAGGGCGCGTGCTATGCGAATGCCATGCTGCCCTTTGCGCGGGGCGCCGAGGTCAATCTGTTCTGGCTCTTCCGCGCCCACCCCAACGGGCACGAGATGGCGCACGGGGCGCTCTTCTCGCCTGCGGGCAGGGAGTACCGCGTCTCCGAGGAAGTGCGCTCCGCCGCCGAAGATCTGAAAAAATGCAAGGAATTTCTCTGTAACTCTTGCATCCGCTCGTCAATTGCGTTACACTATTCGAGTACGGCGCTCAACAGCTTCGAGTCGGCGCCCCTCGTCAAGGGGTTTGCCTACCGCAAGGAGCTCATCGCGCGCTATTACGGGGCGTTCCGCCACTACAACATAGACGTCATCGACACGCAGCACGCGCTCGACGGCTACAAAGTCGTCCTCTCGCCCTTCCTCTCCTGCGCCGACGAAAATGGGCTCAGGGAGCGCATCACGCAGTGGGTGGAGGCGGGCGGCACCTGGATCGCCGGCCCGATGACCGACATCATGGACGCCGACGTGCGCCGCTATACTTCGGCGCCCTTCAGCTTCCTCGAGGAGCTCGCGGGCGTATATGTGAAGTACCAAAAGCCCATTCCCAACGACGTGTTCCGCGCCCAATGGAAAAAGGACGGCGACTGCCGCATCTCCATGTGGTACGACGCGTTCGAGCCCAAAGAGGGCACCGAGAGCCTCGCGCACTACACGTCGTCGGAATTTGCACCCTATTCCGTCATCACCGAGAGAAGGGTGGGGAAGGGGAGAGTGATCCTTGTGGGGAGCGTGCTCTCTTACGGCGACATCTTAAGGCTCGTCGGCCTGCCGCCCGTCGCGGAGGCGAGCGAGAACGTCGTCCTCACCGAACGGACGGGCAAAGAGAGCGGCATCATCGCCGTGGAGACGGGAAACAGAGAGGGATTTGTGCGCCTCGACGGCCAATATACAGATCTCTTAACGGGCATAAGCTGCACGGGGCTCGTTCGGCTCGCGCCCTATCAGGTGTTGGTATTGAGGAGATGACGATGCGCTGGCACATCACCGAGAACAAGCGCCGCATCGCGGCTGAAAATTTTGAAGGGCACTTCGACAGGTTGGAGATGAGCGGCGAGCGCGTCTCGGGCGTCATCGGTTACGGCGTAAAGGAGGGCGAACCCTGCTATACGCGGCAGTTTTCCTTCCCGATGTTCCGCATACAGCCCAACAACACGCACGGGAGCTATCAGCCTGCCTGCAATATCGAGCCCATGCGGGAGAGACGCAGAAGGGTTGGGAACGCCTTGTCGGGTACTGCAGCGGGCGGCTCCTCGGCGAACACGTTCCCTATGCCGTCGAGGCATACCCCGAGGGCGGCATGCGGCACTTGAGCGGCGAGAGTGCGCTCTTCTGCCGCGTCATGACGGACGGGCTCCTCGATATCCGCTTCACAAAAGAGGGGTACTTCCTCAACGCTCATCTTCCCGAAGAGATCGATCTGATCGACATCAAACATCTATTTATCAACGGAAAAACGGAGGAACTGCATGTTAAACGGTAAGTTTATCGGCGTTCGTGAGAGCGTGAACGTCTTTGCGCTCGAGAAAAAATTTGAACTCTCCGAAGTCCTCCCCGCCGTGCTCAACGTGACGGCGCTCGGGGTGTACTTTGCCGAAGTCAACGGCGTGCGGGTGGGGGATGATTTCCTTGCCCCAGGCTGGACTTCCTATAAAAAGACTTTGCAGGTGCAGGAATACGACATCACCTCCCTCTTAAGGGTGGGCGAGAATACGCTCACGATCACGGTGGGGGAGGGCTGGTGCTGCGGCCCCTTCACCTGGCAGCGGAAGAACCCGTACGGCCTCAAACAGGCTGCCTGCGCCGACCTTCTCGTGGGCGGCAACCTGCTTTTCTCGACCGATGAGAGCTTCTCGGCGCGCGAGAGCCATATCCGCGCAAGCGGCATCTACGACGGCGAGAGCGTCGACCTCACGGCAACGTGCAGCCCTCTCACTCCCGTCGAAGTGCCGTTTGACAAGTCCGCGCTCACGGCGCAGATCTGCGAGCCCGTCCGCAACATTGAGCGTATTCCCGTCAAAGAGGCCATGATAACGCCCAAGGGCGAGCACGTCTATGACTTCGGGCAGAATCTCGCGGGCGTCGTCGAAGTGAAGACCCCCGAATCTTTTGAAGGTACGCTCACCTTGCAATTTGCCGAAATTTTGGTGGACGGCAACTTCTATACCGATAATCTGCGCTCTGCGAAGGCGACGGACACCTTCACCGCAAAGGGCGCGCACACCTTTGCGCCCGAGTTCACCTTCCACGGCTTCCGCTATCTGAAAGTGGAGGGAGCGGACCTTCCCGCAGAGTGCTTCACCGCGCTCGTCCGCCACACCGACATGAAGCGGACGGGGCATCTTCAAACGGATAACGCCCGTTTCCAAAGATTGTATGAGAACGTCGTCCGGGGGCAGAGGGGAAACTTTGTGGATATCCCCACCGACTGCCCGCAGCGCGACGAGCGTCTCGGCTGGACGGGCGACATCAACGCCTTCTGCCGCACGGCGGCGTATAACTACGACATCCGCGCTTTCATGAAGAAGTGGCTCGGCTGCGTGCGCGATGATCAGACGGAGGACGGCCGCATTCCCTTCTATGCGCCCGACGTGCTCATTGAACACGGCACAGACGCCATGTGGAGCGATGCCATCACGATGGTCCCGTGGACGCTTTACGAGATGTACGGCGACATCTCCTTCCTTCAAGACAACTTCGAGGCGATGAAGAAGTTCCTCTCTGCCCGCGATGCAAATGCCGAGAACGGGCTCATCGTGCGCGGACATGAGTTCGGCGACTGGCTTGCAATGGACAGAGAGGTGTCGCTCGCAGAATCTGCCATCGGGCGGACGGACGTCTACTTCCTCTCGAGCGTCTTTTATGCGGTCTCCGCCAAGATCGTTGCGGATACGGCGGCGCTGCTCGGCGATAAGGACGCTGAAACGTACCGCGAAAAGTACGAGTATATTCTAAGCAGCGTGCGGCAGGAGTACCTCACGGCGAGGGGCAGGCTGGCCTTCGATACGATCACGGCGCAGACGGTTGCACTGCACTTTGACATCGTTCCCGAAAAATTCCGTCCGAAACTTGCAAAACTGCTCAACGAGAACGTGCTTGCGCACGGCTGCCGTATGGTGACGGGCTTTATCGGCTCGCCCTTCCTGCTGTTTGAGCTTGCCGACAACGGCTATTTCGAGACGGCGCGCAAGCTCCTTCTCAACAACGGCTTCCCCGGCTGGTTCTACGAGGTTGATATGGGTGCGACGACCATTTGGGAGCGCTGGAACTCCCTTCTCCCCGACGGCAGGCCTAACGACGACGGCATGAACAGCTACAACCACTATGCCTACGGCTCGGTGATGGAATTTGTCTACCGACGCATCGCGGGCATCGAGGCGAAGGCGCCCGGCTTTTCCAAGCTCCTCGTCGCGCCGCACCCCGTCAAGGGGCTCCCGACGCTGCACGCAGAGTACGAGAGTGTCAAGGGCAAGATCGTCTTTTCCTATTGCCAAAAGGACGGCAAGATCAGATACGAAATTACGATCCCCGAGGGCGTTGAGGGGGAGATCGTCCTTCCCGGCGAGGCACCCCTCAAAGTGACGGGCGGCGAATACACCTTCGAGCGGGAGAGTGAGGAGCTTTTCTCGGAGCCCTACACGCCCGAGAGCACCGTTTTGGAAGTCTTTGACAATCCCAAGGCGGTGAGGGCGTTCAACGAGGTGTTCGGCGGCATCTTCACGGGACATGAGATCGCTTGGATGAAGAACGAGCCCAAGACGCTGCAATTCATGGCGGAATTCCGCGATATGGAGAAGAAGATGAAACTCTCCGATTTCCCCGCAATGCTTGCGCGGGCAAATGAAATATTTAAAAATTCTTAGGAGACAACAATGAAAAACCGGCTCACGAAGCAGGAAAAACTTCGTCTCTTGTGCGGGAAGGGCAATTGGCGCACCGAGAACTTTGACGGAAAACTCGTAAACGTCCGCATGACGGACGCCTCGATGGGCGTGCGCATGCCCATGAATCAGAACGAATGGCAGGACGAGGCCCCGAACGTTTCTTATCCCTCCATGCAGATGCTCGCGAATACATGGGATAAAGAGACGGCGCGTACCTATGCGGCGTGCGTTGCGGACGACTGCCTCGATGCGGGCGCAGACGTCCTGTTGGGCCCCGGGGTGAACATCAAGCGCGACCCTCTGTGCGGGCGCAACTTCGAGTACCTCTCGGAGGATCCTTTCCTTGCGGGAACGTTGGGAAGAGAGTACGTTTTCGGCCTGCAGGGCGAGGGCGCCGCGGCGTGCGTCAAGCACTTCTGCGCCAACAACTCCGAGATCAACCGCCGTCAGCAGACGAGCGATGTGGACGAACGCGTCCTCCGCGAGATCTACTATAAACCCTTTGAAATGGCATGTGAAGCCAAGCCTTTAAGCATCATGTGCAGCTACAACCGCATCAACGGCGTGCGTGCCTCCGAATATAAGAAGGGGTTCGACGCCCTCTACAACGAACTCGGCTTTGACGGCATCATCATCTCCGATTGGGATGCCGTCAAGGACCGCACCGCCTCGGCAAACGCCGGCCTCGCGCTCGAGATGCCCTTCCGGAAAGAAAATTATGATGGGCTCGTCGAGGGGTACAAGGCGGGCAAACTTCCCGATGAGACGCTCGATGCGCTTTCGGATCGCGTGCTTACTTTCGTGGAGCGCAGCAAGAAGCTGCAGGAGGGGAAAACGCGCAAATATACCAAAGAGGAGCGCATCGCCTTCACGCAGCGCGCGGAAGAGGAGGGCATCGTCCTGCTCAAGAACAACGGCGTTCTGCCCTTAAAGGAGGGAAAAAAGCTCTCGATATGCGGGTGGTATGCCCGTCCGTGCGGCTTTGAGTGGAGCAAAAATCCCGAACTTATCGTCGGCGGGGGTTCGGGGCGCGTCATCCGCCTCACGCCCATGTTCGATATGAAGGAGCTTCTCGAAGAGAAATTCGGGGAGATCGCCTATGAGTATGCGTTTTCGGATACCGGCGTTGTCGACGGCTTCATGGATCAGGCGGCGGCCGTCAGCAATGCGGGGGAGAGCGATATCAACCTCGTCTTTGCGGGAACGGGTTCGCGCGTCGAGTCCGAGGGCGGCGACCGCACTTCCATGCGCCTTTCGGCGGCACAGGAGCGCACCATTCTCGATACGGCAGAAGTCAATCCCAACACGGTCGTCGTACTCTTTGCGGGTGCGCCCATCGATATGAGTGCGTGGCTCGACAAAGTCGCGGCGGTCGTCTGGGCAGGCTTCCCCGGGGAGAGGGGCGGCGAGGCGCTCGTCAACATTCTGACGGGAGCGGTCTGCCCGAGCGGCAAACTTTCCGAGACCTTCCCCAAGACATACGAAGATACCCCCGTCTATCGCGAATACCGCGACAGTCAAGTCACCCGCTATCAAGAGGGGCTGGACGTCGGCTACCGATGGTATGACCGCCACCCCGCGGGCGTGCAGTTCCCGTTCGGCTTCGGCCTGAGCTACACGACGTTCGTCTATGAAGGACTTCGGCTTGAGACGGACGGCGAGCGCGTAAAAGTGCGCTACGATCTCAAAAACGTAGGAAAATACGACGCAAAGGAAGTCTCCGAAGTCTACATTCGGCCCATCTCGCCGATGGTCTACCGCCCGCTCAAGGAGCTCAAAGGTTTTGAAAAGACCTTCGTGAAGGCGGGTTCGTCGGAGACTGCGGAAGTCGTCCTCGAGAGAAGCGCATTCGCTTATTGGTCGACGGCGAAGGACTGCTGGACGGTGGACGACGGCGTGTATGAAATCGATGTCGGCGCCTCCGCACAGGATATCCGCCTCGTCGGCAAAGTCAAGGTGAAAAACGGCAAGTTTACAGTTCTCGGGTGAAACGGAAGGAAAAAATGGACTACTGCACAAAGATTTTTGTCACGGAGAACATCCGCCTTGACCTCTTTACCGATACCGCCTTCCGCATCCGCATTTCGACGCTTGAAGGGGAGGCGTTCCCTCCGCAGTACGAGATCCCGTTTGCGGTCGGCAGGACGACGCCCTGGCAGCCCGTCTCCTATACGACGGACACGAAGGACAGCACGATGCTCGCGGTGCTCACCAAGTCGCTCCGCATCTATGTCCGCAAGGAAAACGGCACCTTTATGGTGGAACGAGGGGATGGGCTGCGTCTCTATCCCGAGGCGGCACCCAAATACGGGATGTTCCTCAACCACTGCATCGTGTTCGACAGCGCAAGTTTCCATGGGGAGCCGACGAATTGTTCGCGGTATGCGCATTGGTTCTATTCGGAAAAAAGCGGGGAATATGACGTGCATCTTGCCGAGGACGCCCTCCTCGATACCTTCTTCATCTACGGGGAGAGCTATCGTTCGGGGTATGCGCAGTTCAACGAACTCGCGGGCGCGGAGCCGCTGCTCGCCCGCAAGGGATACGGTTACTATCAGACCCAGCACCTCGCATCGGAGGGCACGCAGGCGCGGCTTATACGCGCTGCAGAGCTTCTTCGCGAGCACGATATTCCCTGCGATACGCTCATTCTCGATTTTGAGTGGGGCGATGGCGGCAGCGACGATGTGCCGTGGGGCTCGAGGCTGGAGTGGCGGGAGAGCTATCGCGCGCCGCTTTCCCCCAAAGAGATGATAACAAAGCTCAAAGAGATGCACTACGACGTGATGGTCATCCACCACAACGTTCCCGCCTATGAGGGCAGGAGCGACGAGGGCTGGGTGTGCTATGAATATCCCGAGGACGTCTGGTGGAAGAAGATGCAGTCTCTCCTTGCAGACGGCGTTGCCGGCACATGGCAGGATACGCGGCAGACGGACGTCTCCAATGCACGCATCTATGTAGGGTTGGAAAAGAGGACGGGCCGCCGCGTTCGGATGCTCTGTAACTATGACGTCTATCGCGACTCGAGCTGGACCAAGGAGTGCGTGATGATCCCCTTCAAACAGCGCATCGGCGGAAGGCGGACGCCCTTCTCGTGGACGGGGGATATGTCGCTCGACAAATGGAGCGAGCTTGCCTTTCAGGTGCAGGCGATCGTCGGGGAGCAAGGGGCGCTCAAGGGCATTTCCTACCTCACGAACGATGCCTCGCGGTTGGGCGAACGGGCGCTTGCGATGCGGGGCGATCAGTTCCTTGCATTTAATTCGGTCGCGCGCTCCCACAACCATAAGCCGTGGCAGCGGTCGGAATCTTGGGAAGAATTCGCCGACCGCATTGCTATCAATAAGGAGAAGGGTGAGACGCACCGTCAGACGGAAGAGGAGCTTTTGGGGCTTTCCCATTTCGACCCCGTGCGGGAGGAGAACGCCCGCCGTTACTTAAAACTTCGCTATCGCCTGTTCCCGTATTTGTATTCAGCGGCGCGGGAGACGTACGACACGGGCCTTCCCATGACGCGCCCTCTGATGGTGGCGTTCGAAGAGGACGAGAATTGTAACGCAGGGCAGTACCCAAGGGAATACATGTTCGGTGACAGCCTGCTCGTCTGCCCCGTGTGTGCGCCTGCTGAGAAAATGAAGATCTATTTCCCGAAAGGGGAGTGGATCGGGTTCTTCTACGGAACGCGCTATGCAGGCGGACGCGAATATGAACTCGACGTGAGCGATGCCTCCGTCCTTCCGCTCTTTGTGAAAAGCGGCTCAGTTCTTCCCATGCGGACTCCCTGCAGCTGCCTCGACGATGTGGACGAAGTCCTCGAACTTCACATCTTCGGCGAGGGAGAGAGTACGTTCAACCTTTATGAGGACGACGGCGACTCGCTCGGCTACCGCGGCGGAGAGTATGCCTTCACGCACATCCGCTCTTCCGTGAAGGGATACGAGGTTTGCCTCACGATCGGCGCCGCGGAGGGCGACTACCGCGGAAAACTTGCAGAACGGAAAATCAAGGCCGTGTGGCACGGGAGAGAGACAATGCCCAAAGCCGCACCTTCCGGCGTGACCCTTCGCATGGAGGATGGTCTCGTCGCGCAATTTACCATGAATACAGAGAAAGAAAGGGAGATCCTTCTTTCCTTTTGAAAGGAGTAATGAAATGGAACAGATCATTTTTGGCGGCATCCGCGTGCAGATCTTGAGCGAAGATGTCGTCCGCATCGAAGCTGCCCGCAAAGGGGAATTTTGCGATCAGGACACCTTCTTTATCCCCGACCGCGGCCAATATGCGGAGACGGAGACCGCCTATACCGTTGAGGAGAACGTCATCTACTTCGGGGAGTACGAACTCTATCTCCCCGAGGACGGCAAGTCTCTCAAGGGTGTGCACCTCGAGAAGAACGGCAAGCGCGTCTATACCTACCGCAAGAAGGAGCTCAGCGGCGAACTTCCGCCCGTCCGCAATACCCCCGAAGTATTCCCCGTCTTTGACTGCCCGCTCGTTCTTCTGCCCGAGGGCGGCTATTCCATCGACCGCAAGGGGGAGTACGTCGTGGAGGAAGGTGTTCAGGACGTCTATCTTCTCCTGTGCGGGAAGGACTATAAGAAGCTGCGCCGCCTGTATGTGGAGCTCACGGGAAGATGCGAACTGGTGCGCCTTTCGACGCTCGGCGGCTGGGAGAGCAAATACTATGCCTATTCGGAGGAAGAGGCAAAGCAGCTCATCTTGACCTATGAAAAATACGGCATCCCGCTCGACAATATGGTCATCGACACCGACTGGCGGGACTGCGCCGACGGGTGGGGATACGACATCAACACGAAACTCTTCCCCGATATGAAGGGCTTCTTCGACTTCGCACATAAACACGGCGTCGAGATCATGTTCAACGATCACCCCGAGCCCGTCGCGGGCACGAAGAGCGTGTTCGATCCCGCCGAGATCGCCTACCGCGAGGAAAAACTGCAGGGCCTTCTTTCGCTCGGCCTCGATACCTGGTGGTACGACCGCAACTGGGGCACCCATCTGTTCTCGCCCACCGATAAGGTGTATTGGGAGACCTTCGGGCTCTACCTCTTCACGGACATCACGCGGCACTTCTATGAAGGGAAGGCAGAGGGGAAGCCCTATCGCCGTCCCGTCATCATGGGAAACGTCGTCAACATTGCCAACGGCGGCTATCAGGGCATCAAGGACACGGCGAGCCACCGCTACTCCATTCAATGGACGGGGGATATCTTCTGCGACGGAAACTCACTCGCCCGCGAAGTCGCTTCGCTCGTCAGAGGCTCTCTCAACTGCATTCCCTACATCAATGCCGACTGCGGCGGGCATCTGGGCAATCCCGACAAGGAGCAGTTCATCCGCTGGATGCAGTTCGGCACACTCTCGCCCGTGTTCCGCCCGCACTGCACGAACGTCGTCAAGCGCACGCGTGACCCGTGGGTGTACGACGAGGAGACGCTTTCGATCGTAAGAGAGTATAATCTTCTCAGATATCGCCTCTTGCCCGTGCTCTACCGCGCGGCACATGAGAGCTATCAAGAGGGCGCGCCGCTCTGCCGTCCGCTCTCGTGGAACTATCCCGACGACCGCCGCGCCGATTCGCTGAGGAGCTACATGCTCGGGGAAAATATCCTCGTTCAGCCCGTGGCGGGCATCCCTCCCGCAGACTGTATCCCGAGAAAGAACTTTGTCGGCCCCGTCAAGGCGACGTACTTCGCGGGCAGAAAATTGGAGGGAGAACCCATCGCGAAGAGGGAGTACCGCACGCTGAATATGGTTCTGGAGCGCACTTCGCCCGAAAAGGGGGTGCCTATCAACGATTTCTCGGCTCGCTTCGAGGCGACGGTGCAGTTCAATCAGGATACGCCGCTCTTCTTGTGCGTCGACGATGGTGCGACCGTCTGGGTGGACGGAGAAAAGGTGCTCGAGGATGACACGCTCCACTCTGCCATGACCTTCGCCTTAAAGACCGTCGAGGGCGGGAAACCTCACGATGTGCGCGTCGACTACTTCCAGGCGAACGGCGAGGCCTGCTGCAAGCTGCAGTGCGGGGTGTTCAATGAGGGCGATGACGACGCCATCTATCTTCCCGCCGGCAGATGGCTGGATGTGTTCGACGGCAAGATCTATGCGGGCTGCAGGACGATCGGGAAAAAGTACGGCCTCAAGGAGATGCCGCTCTTCGTGCGCCTCGGCGCCGTCATTCCGCTTGCATATGAGGCGAAAAACACCAAAGAGCAGAAGTGGGATAAGCTCGTATTCGACTGCTATCCCGACAAAGAGAGTGCGGACCGCGGTTATCTCTACGAGGATGACGGCGAGACGGTCGCCTATCAGAAGGGCGCCTTCCGCACGAGCAAATACGAAGGGCACTTCGATGATAAAGAGAACGCCTATATCCTGACGCTCTTCCCCGCAGAGGGCACGTTTGAGGGCGAACGCGCCATCACGGAGCGCGACATCAAGGTGAAACTGCACGCGCTTCCCAAGTTCGGGAGCGTGAAAAGAGTCACTGTCAACGGCGAGGAAGTTCCCCATATCCGTGCGCAGAAGGACAGCGCCGCCTTCCCGCTGAACACGGGGGACAGCGCACCCGATCATCATGTCGTTTGCACATCCTTCCGCCAACTCGTTTTAAAGATCTGCACGGTAAAATTTTATTTGTGAGGACACACTTATGATCTGTTTTTCGCCAAAAGATAACGCCTTTCTGCTCTCGGGGAAGCAATATTCCTACTGCATGTATGTGAACGGGGCGGGCTTCCTGCAGCATCTCTACTACGGAAAGAAACTTGTTCCCGAAGACATTCCCGTTCTCATCGCCGCCCACGGCAAGGCGTCGGAGCCCAACCTCAACGATCGGGACATGGATATGTACACGAGCGACATGCCCTCGGAGTGCGGCAGCTTCGGCAGGGGAGACTTCCGCTCTGCAACCGTCATCGTAGGGCGGGAGGACGGCGCGGCGATGAGCAGCTTCCGCTATGTTTCGCATCTGATCGTAAAGGGGGCGCTCGCCCTGCCCGGCATGCCCTGCGCGAGAAGGGCAGACGAATCGCTCATCATTACCCTCAGGGACAGCTGTTCGGATACCCAAGTCGACCTCAATTACTCGGTGTCGGAGGACTCGGATATCCTCGTGCGCAGCCTCACCGTGCGCAACGTCGGAAAGCAAACGTATGAGATCAAAAAGGCATTCTCCTTCTGCACTGACTTTCCTGACACCTGCGGCACATATTCGGCGATGCGCCTTTCGGGAGCGTGGGCAAGGGAGCGCGCCCCCGTCACCGCGCCGCTTGCGGAGGGCACCCTTCGCATCGAGTCGACGCGCGGATATTCCTCCCATCAGATGAACCCGTTCCTGGCGCTCCTTTCGGAGGGGTGCCAAGAAGAGAGCGGGGAGTGTTACGGCTTTGCGCTTCTCTACAGCGGCTCGTTCGCCATCACGGCGGAAGTGACGCACAACCGTTATATACGCGTGCAGGGCGGCATCAACGACTATCTCTTCGGCTGGCAGCTGAAGGGCGGGGAGAGCTTTTCCACGCCGCAGGCGGCGCTGTGCTACTCTTCGGAGGGCCTCGGCGGCATGTCGAGGGCATATCACGACTTCTTCCGCGCGTACATCATCGACCCCAAGCGCGCCCGTATGCGCCGTCCCGTCGTCATCAACAACTGGGAGGCAACGTACTTTGATTTTGACAACGAAAATCTCTTTGCCATCATCGATGAGGCGGCAAAGCTCGGCATCGACACTTTCGTTCTGGACGACGGCTGGTTCGGAAAGCGCGACAACGATACTGCGGGGCTCGGCGATTGGTTCGTCAACGAGAACAAACTCAAGGGCGGCTTAAAGGCGGTCATCGGCCGCTGTAAACAAAACGGCCTCAAATTCGGCCTCTGGTTTGAGCCCGAGATGGTCAGCGAGGACAGCAATCTCTTCCGCGCGCATCCCGATTGGGCGATCGCCAAGGCGGGCGTTTCGCCCTGCCGCAGCCGCAGTCAGCTCGTGCTCGACTTCACGCGCAAGGAAGTCGTCGACTATATCTTTGAAGCGGTGAGCAAAGTGCTTTCGGAGAACGACATCTCCTATGTCAAGTGGGATAAGAACAGGGATATCACGGAGAACTTCTCCGCAAGCCTCCCTCAAGACAGACAGGGGGAATTCCTGCACCGCTATACGCTGGGCTTTTATGACCTTGCTCAGCGGCTCACTTCGGCGTTCCCGAATGTCCTCTTTGAGGGCTGCGCGGGCGGAGGCGGCAGGTTTGACGGCGGGGCGCTCTACTATTTCCCCCAGATCTGGACGAGCGACGATACGGACGGACTCGAGCGCACGAAGATCCAGTGGGGCACCTCGATGTGCTACCCGCTCTCTTCCATGAGCTGCCATGTATCCGCCTGCCCCAATCATCAGACGCATCGCACGACGCCCTTTGCGACGCGCGGGGCTGTGGCTTCGCTGGGTGCAACTGGGTATGAGCTCGATCTCACCAAGCTCTCCGACGAGGAGAAAGAGCAAGTCAAGGCGCAGATCAACAACTATAAGCGCATCGATGAACTTGTGTTAAAGGGCGACCTCTACAGGCTGAGCGATCCGTTCAAGGGCAATTACTTCTGCGAGATGGTCGTCTCTAAAGATAAACGCGAGGCGTATCTTGTGGGGGAGCGGTTCCGCGGCGACCCGTGCGACCACAACAGGGTGCTTAAACTGCAAGGGCTTTCCGAAGATAAGACGTACTATATAGAAGAACTTCGGCTCGCGGCAAGCGGCGCGGCGCTGATGGGCGCGGGCGTGCTCTATCCCCGCCTTGCAGACTGCGGAAGCTGGACTTGGCACATTCGGGAGAAGGACAATGTTTGAGCGCACCGAATACCCCCGCCCGCAGTTCCGGCGGGAGAAGTGGCTGAGTTTGAACGGCACTTGGGAATGCGCCTTCGATGACAGCGGGGAGGGCGATCGCCTCGGATATTGGACGGGGAAAAGAGAGCTTCCGCTTTCAATCAACGTTCCCTTTTCCTATGAATATCCCGCGAGCGGCATCGGCGACACGTCGCCGCACGAAGTTGTCTGGTACCGCCGAAAATTTCACGCGGAGGGGATGGACGGGCGCGCGCTGCTCTGCTTCAACGGCGCCGACTATCAGACGGACGTATGGGTGAACGGCATACATGCCTCGTCTCACACGGGCGGCTTTACGCCCTTCTCCGTCGACGTGACGGAGCTGCTTCAAGAAGGGGAGAATGTGCTCGTCGTGCGCTGCAAAGACAGCCCGAATGACGCCGTGCCCCGCGGGAAGCAGAGTTGGACAGGCAAGCCGTTCGCATGCTGGTACACTCCCACAACGGGCATCTGGCAGAGCGTCTGGCTGGAGTTCTTCGGCGAGGACTGCGTCAAGGATTACTCGCTCTTTCCTGACTTTGATCGCTTAGCCTTCTACGGAGAGGTCGCATCCCTTCGCGGGAAGGCGGACAGGCTGGAGATCGCGGCCTCCTTCCGCGGCGAACTTCTGACGCGGCAGAGCGTGAGCCTTCGGGGCGGACGGACGGAGTACTGCGTGCATCTTCCGCGCAGCTTTACCTCCGACTACGCCTGGACGCCCGAGAAGCCGCAGCTCATCGACGTAACGTTCTCCCTCTATTGCGGCGAGGTGCGCGTCGACCATGCCACAACGCGCTTCGGAATGAAAAAGATTGCCGTCGATGCATACGGGAGAATCTGCCTCAACGGCAGGCCGTACTATCAGCGGCTCATACTCGACCAGGGCTATTGGCGGGAGAGCGGGCTCACGCCGCCCTCGAAGGAAGCCCTCAGAGAGGACATTGTACTTGCCAAGGAGATGGGCTTCAACGGGGCGAGGAAGCACCAGAAGCTCGAAGACCCCTATTATTACTACTATGCGGAGGAACTCGGCTTTCTCACATGGTGCGAACTGCCCTCCGCCTATCGGTATTGCGCGGAGGAAGCGGCGGCATTAACGCAGGAATGGCAGAGGATGGTGTGCATTGCGCGAAATCAGACGAGCAATGTCTGCTATGTTCCCCTCAACGAGAGTTGGGGCGTGAAGGAGATCGTCTCCGACCCTTCGGAGCGCGCCTTTGCAAGATCGCTCTATTACCTCACCAAGGCGCTCGCGCCCGATGCCGTCGTCTCCACCAACGACGGGTTTGAGATCGTCGGCCCGACGGACGTCGTCGGCATACATGACTACGATGCCGAGAAGGAAGAGGACTTTGCAAAGTACGAGGCGCGCCTCGACGGGCTGCACCCGCAGGGATTTGCCCTGTTCGCACCCGGGGAGAAGTATGCGGGTCAACCTGTGCTCTTGACGGAATTCGGCGGCAGAGCATTCTCAAAGGACGCAGCGGACGGCGCATGGGGATACAGCGGGAATGCCGAAAACGAAGAGGCGTTCTTAAAGCAGCTTGCCTCGCTCATGCAGGGCGTTGCCGCCTCGGACTTTCAGGGATACTGCTATACGCAGCTCACCGATGTGCAGCAGGAAGTCAACGGGCTGCTCACGCAAGACAGAAGGCCCAAAGCCGACATAAAGCGCATAAGAAAGATCTTTTTGCAGGAGAAAGAATAACGTAAATACAGACACCCCGCGGAACATGCCGCGGGGTTTGTCAAGTTTTGGGGAAGTATGGCATACAATATAGCGTGGAAACGAGCTTTCAGGAATTGAGACAAAAGCAGGTCGTCAATTTATGCGACGGAAAACAGCTCGGGAAGGTTTCCGACGTCGTTATAACGTACCCAGAGGGGCGCGTTTTGGGGATCGTTGCGCCGGGCGGGAAGGGGTTCCGCTGGGGCAAGTCGGATGTCTATATCGACCTCAAATGCGTCACCAAAGTGGGGGTGGACGTCGTCCTTGTCGAGCTCAAGAGCGCACCCCGCATCGAGCGGAAGAAGGGGCTTTTAGCAAGGACAAAGGAGCCCTACACGCCGCCCAATTCCTGCCCGCCGCCGAGGCGAGATTACGGCGAATACGAGTAATATAACGCATATTTTGCCGTTTTGCATAGTACTATGTCAGACATAATATGTGATATTTGCTAAATTGATTGTATAAACTCCGCCCGCAAGATGCTTGCAGGCGGTAATTTTGTTTGAATTATTTTGGCTGCGCGGGATAGCAGCTGCACGCCCTGCCGTCGGGCAGGAAGCCCGTGTCGGAGCACCTTTTGCACTTGTATTCGGGCATGAGGCTCTCTTCCGAAAGGGAGAGGCGGGCAAGGGCAGCCTTTCTCTTTTCCTGCCAAACCTTGAGTTCGCGGCGGATCATATCGGCGCGTTCGGGGGAGAACACTTCCGCGCGCGCAAGTTCGATCTCTCCCCGCTTGATGGCGGCGTCGGCCTCCGCAAATTGCACGTCGCTTCCTGCCTTTCTGCGGTTTTGCTCGGCGCGCTCCTGCGCCTTCTGCCGAAGGACTGCGTAGTAGTGCTCTCTCTCGCTCCTCAAATCCGCGGCAATGTCCTTCTCCGTCTTAAAGACAGGCTTTCCCTGCGCTCCTTCCTGCTGCTTTGCAGGGCGCTCGGGGATCTGCGAAACCTCCTTCACGCCCGTCCGCTTCCATTCGGAGAGCAGCTTGTTCATATACGAGAGGGGTGCGTTTGCCCCCGCTGCCCGCTTGGCCGCCTCTAAGATCATCTTGTCGGAAAACTCCCAGCTGCGCCATGCCGCCGCCATATCGAGGGCGTTCATCGTCTTTTTGATGACGCCGCACACCGATTGAATGGACTCTAAAAGTTTGAGCTCCTTCTCGCGCGCCGAAAGATAGGAAGAAACGCCGCCCTCGTCGACGATGCCGCTCTCGTAAAGAGAATTTACAACGCCGTCCATGCCCTCGAAGTCATAGCCCATCTTAAAGCAGAAGGATGCGAGCTTTACAAGGCTGTTTTCGTCGTAGCCGCACTCCAGCCACTTCTCGGCGTATTCCTCGATATAGGCGCGGGGGTTCTGCACCTTGATGCCGAGCTTCCTTGCGACAGCAAAGACAAGCTCCGCCGCCTTTTCGCGCTTCAAAAGGTACTCCTTTGCGTCCTTTTCGCTGAGCGCACCCTTTTCGATGAGCTCAAAAATGAGCGCGTCCAGCGTCTTTACGGTGCCCTTTTTTAAGGCATTCGCGGCGGCATACACGGCGTTTTCTGCAACGCCCGCCTCCCGCCATCTCTCAAGATAGGGGTAGTCGCTCTCCTGCGGCTTCTTGTAGATGCCCAAAATGGAATAGATGCGCGAGAGTTCTCTCTCATTCTCGTTGAAGTCCAAAAGTTCGCGCTCCACCTGTTCAAAGGTATATTTGTGCTCCTCGCACAGCTTCTTTGCCTTGTTGAGAATGTGCTGCGAAGAGAGCTTGTCGCCGTCCTTCCTTGCACAGTATTCGGAAATGAGCAAGAACGCCTGCGGCTCCATCGGGTAGTTTTCAAGGAACTCCAAGATGCGCTGATGCTCATAGGGCTTAAAGTCCTTGCCCGCCTTCTGAAGCTGCTTTAAGAGCTCGCGGTTGAACTGAGAGTACTTTTCTGCCTTCAGGGGCTTGGGTCTTCCCGCCGAAGAGCTCACGGGGAGATACTCCACAAAGAGCGGCTCCCTGGAGAGCACGCGCACAAGGTCGCATTCCTCCCAAAAGGCAAAGATCTCCAAAAGGCGCGTGTACTCGATCTTCAAAAGCTTTGCCATGGCGTGCGCGTCGAAATCGTCCTTGACGCCGCAGAGGTACAGCCCGTAGAGGTAGGCTCTTACGGCGTCGCCGTCCGCCTGCGGGAGATAACGGGTGATAAACTTGTTCTCCACGGTGGTGTACATATTTGCGGTGAATTCTTTGGAATAGGCGCTGAAGGACATATAAAATCTCCGAACTTTCTCTTATCCGCTTGCTTTTTCGCGTCTGCGGTTGTATAATAGTATATCATATCCTGCCTGCAAAAGCAAGGCTCTTCGGTACACCGCGGGAGCGTTTTTGCGGGAGAAAAGGACGCAGTTTTCAGGGTGAACATTCTCCACACATCCGATTGGCATATCGGGAAGCGGCTCATGGACAGGGACCGCCTGCCCGAACAGATATCGGCCCTTCAAGAACTGACGAAGATTGTCAGGGAGCGGGACGTCTCCGTCGTGCTCGTCGCGGGGGACGTATTCGATACCTACCTGCCGCCAGCCGAGGCGGAGGAGGTGTTTTTCCGCGCCGTCAAGGAGCTCGCGGGGGAGACAAGGGCGGTCGTCGTCATCCCCGGGAACCACGACGACGGCGTTCGCCTTGCAGCGTCCGCCCCCCTTGCCGAGGAACACGGTGTCTATCTCTTCGGGAGCAGGGAGGGTCGCTTCGCCCTCAAAGGGAACCGCCCCGTCCGCGCCGTCGAGGCGGGGGAGAACTACCTCATCTTAAAGAACGACAAGGGCGAACAGCTCTACATCAACGCGCTCCCGTACCCCAACGAGGCGCGCCTCAAGGAAGAGAAGACGGAGGAAAGCTATCCCGAGAAGGTTGCCCGCTGGATCGCCTTGGGCGAGAAGGGCTTTCGGGGCGGCATGCCGCACATTCTTCTCTCCCACCTCTTTGTCGTGGGAGGAAAGACGAGCGAAAGCGAGCGGGGCATCGACCTCGGCGGCGCGCGCGCCGTGCCCTTATCCCTCTTTGAAAATTTTGACTACGTCGCCCTCGGGCATCTGCATAGACCGCAGAAGATGAAGAACGTCCGCTACAGCGGCTCTCTCTTGCAATATTCCTTCGACGAGGCGGGAGGGGAAAAGTCCTGCATCCTTCTTGAAACCAAGGGGGAGCACATCGAAGTCAAGGAGGCCATCCCTCTTTCGGCGGGAAAACGGCTCGTGCGGCTCGAATGTACGGGCGCGGAGCAGGCGGAAGCGCTCCTTGCGGCCTATCCCGACAGCTATATCGAACTCACGCTGCACTTAAAGACGCCGCTCTCATCCGAGGAGACCAAGAAGCTCCGCGCCGCCAACGAGGGGCTCGTCTCCCTCATCGCGCGGGTGGAGGGGGGAACGGCTGCGCCCTTCGTGTCGCGCTCCAAGCTGTCCTCCGAGGAGCTCTTCTCGCAGTACTATCAAAGCATCTACAATACGGAGCCCTCGGAAGAGCTGAAGACCGCCTTCCTTTCGCTTCTGGGGGAGGACGCATGAGACCCATCCTTCTCGACTTTTCGGGCATCAACTCCTTCTCGGAGCCCGCGCACATCGACTTTGAAAAACTGCTCTCCTACGGCATCTTCGGCATCTTCGGGGATACGGGTTCGGGCAAGAGCACCATTTTGGACTGCATCGGCTTTGCGCTCTATGGCAATATCGCGCGCTCGCGTTCGGGCAGCATTGCAGACGTCATCAACTTCTCGTGCGAGAGGGCGTTTGTCAACTTTGAATTTGAGATCTCCTTCGGTGGCAAGCGGCGCATCTACCGCGTGGAGCGCGAACTCAAGCGCAAGAACGCCGCCCAGGCCTGCAAGGTGTACGAAAGGACGGGGGACAAATTTGCCGTCGTCAAGGACGGCGTGAGGGACTGCAACGCCTTCCTTCTCGAGGTCATCGGCCTCGAACAGCGCGACTTTGAAAAGTGCATCGCTCTCCCGCAGGGGGAGTTCGCCCAATTCGTGCGCTCGACGCGGGCAGACAGATTGAAGCTCGTCTCCCGCCTCTTCGATTTGGAAGAGTACGGCGACCAGCTCGTCCGCCGTGCCAATGCACGCTATGCCAAGGCGGAGGAGGAGAGACGGCTCTCCGAGACCCGCCTCGAGCCGTTTTCGGACGTCAGCGCGGAACATAACGAGGAAGTAAGGGTGCGGCTCAAGACGCTTGAAGAGCAAGAGCGGCAGAGCTTTCAAGAGCTCGAGCGGACGCGCGAGGAAGAAAAGCGGCTCTCCGCGCTCTATGAGCGGGCACGGGAACAGGCTGCGCTCGAAGAGAAGAAGGGCAGGCTGGACGCCCTTCGCCCCGAGATGCAGACGCTCGAGAGGGAACTTTTCCGCATCGAACGGGCAGCGGCGGCCGTCACCGCCGAGAAGGACCGGGCGCGCGCTTCCCGCGAACTGACACTCTCCGAGGAAGCGCTCGCTGCCGCAAAGAAGCGCCTTGCCGCGGCAAGGCAGAGGAACGAGGAACTCTCCCGCTGGGACGAGAGGGCAGCCGACGAGGAACTTTCCGATCTTCAAAGCCGCCTCACGCTCTCGGAGCAGGCGGAAAAGCAGCAGAAGCGCCGTAAGGAGCTCGAACTCAGCCTCACCGCCGCCCGCAACGAATATGCCGAAGAGTTCAGGCAGTTCAAGGGGTTCTCCTATGAAACGGAGCGCGCCGCCCTCGAAAAAAGGGGGAAGGCGCTCGGCAGCGGAGACTACCTTGCCTTCCTCGAAGAGAAGGGAAAGGCCGCGCTTTTAAAAGAGGAATACCGCGCCTTTGCGGCCGAGCTTATTCCCATCTATCAGGCACATCCCGAGGCGGAAGAACTTGCCGCACTCATCCGAAAATATACCGCCCTCTCCGAGGGCAAAGAAGAACTTACCGCTCTCCGCGAGGAATATCTTGCCCGCGAGGAGCAAAGAAAGCTTCTCAATGAAGAGCTTTTGAAGCTCGAGAGGAAGGCAGGGCTTTACAAGACGCATTTGGAGCGGCTCATGAACTTGCAGGAGAGGGGAGTCCGCATCAAGGAAGAACTCGAGGGTATTTCCCCGCCCGCCGAGACGGGGAGCCTTTCGGAGCTTCAGGCGCTCGTCTTAAAAAAGAAGCGGGAGCGCGCCGAGATGCTCTCTTCCCGCGAGAGGGCAGGCAAGGAGCTGAGCGCCGCCGAGACGGGCGAACGTGCCGCCGAGGAAAAGCTCGCCCTCTCCAAAACTTCCTTAAAAGAGGCGGAAACGCGCGCGAAAGAGACGCTGGAAGCCGCAGGGCTTGCCTCCGCCGACGAAGCACTGTCGCTCACTCGAAAATACGGCGACGGAAAGGCGGCAAGAGATAGATTGGAAGCGTTCAAGGCGGAGGATGCCGCCGTGCTCTCCCGCCTCAAAGACCTCGAAACAGAGGACCTTTCGGAGGGCACGAAGGAGAACGTCGAAGGGGCGCGGGCGCTGCTCTCCGAAAAGCAAGCGCTGTTCAGCGAGACCGCAAAGGCCGCCGCCCTTGCGCGCGACGAACTCAAGCGCGGCGAAGAGGCGCTCGAAAAGAAGCGCACCCTCGAAGCGGAGCACAAGAAGGCCGTCAAGCGTGCGGAGCTTCAGGAGAGGCTGAAAAAGCTCCTGGAGGGCAACAAGTTCATGGACTTTGTCGCCGAGGAATACCTCCACAACGTTGCCGAGAACGCGGGCGGACGGCTTTTATCCCTCACGGACGGCAGATACTTCTTAAAGTACGAGGGCGGCGCCGTCGGCTTCACGGTGGGGGATAATTTGAACGGCGGCAGGACGCGCGGCGTCTACACGCTCTCGGGCGGGGAGACCTTCCTCGTATCCCTCTCCCTGGCGCTCTCCCTTTCGCAGGAGATCTGCCTGCGCTCTCTCAGGCCGATCGAATTTTTCTTCCTCGACGAAGGGTTCGGCACCCTCGACGAGCGCCTCGTCGACACGGTTATGGACAGTTTGGAAAGGCTCAAGAGCGAAAACTTTTGCATCGGCATCATCTCCCACGTCGAGGAGCTCAAGCATCGCATCGACAAAAAACTCATTGTAAAGAAAGCGACCGAAACGCACGGTTCCGAGATCATAGCTGAATGAGGTAATCTCAAGTGGCAAATACCATATTAACACCCATCACACTCTGGAAGGACTTCGACGACACCCTCCCGTTAAATTCGGAGTTTATCTCCGAAAAGGCGCTCGGGGGCGCAAAGATGCGCGACGTCTACTTCCTCGGCCGTCAGACGCCCTTTGGCAGGGTCAAGATCTACGGGAAGTACTACACCCCCGAAGGGCTTGAAAGTTTCCCCGCCGTCCTCGTCTTTTTCGAGGCGGGCTTCCCCTGCGACGAGAAGCTCGTCATGCACTTTTTGAGGAATGGCTGCGCCGTCCTCGGCGTCGACTACAGCGGCGAGACCGACGAGGGGAGGCACACCATCTACCCGCGCGATATCGAGTACGCCAACCTCGTAAGGGCGGGCAGGCGCATGGACTACTGCGACGACACCGCCCGCGAGACGAGCTGGTACGAATGGGCGGCCGTCGCCCGCTATGCGGTGCGCTGGCTCAAGGAGCGCTCCGAAGTCACCGCCGTGGGGGCGATGGGTTTGAGGACGGGCGGCGAGGTCCTCTGGAAGATCACGCCGTATGCGCCCATCGACTGCTTCATCTCCATCGGCGCGGCGGGCTGGCTCGCCTACCGGGACATCGAAAAGTTCTCCAAGGAGGGCAGCGGCATCTTCTCCGAGGAGCGGCACCGCTTCATCGCGGGGCTGGATTCGCAGAGCTATGCCCCGCACGCCAAGTGCCCCGTCATGATGATCTGCGCCATCAACGACAAGAAGTGCAACTACGACCGCGTGTACGATACCTTCTCGCAGATCAACCCCGAAGTGGAGAAGGCCATCCTCTATTCGGCGCACGGCAACGGACTCATCGGCCGCCGCTCCTTCGTCAACATCGACCTCTTTATCGATAAATTCTTAAAGAAGCACTCGGTATTCTTAACAAAACCCGTGCAGATCTCCGTCCTCAACGAGGGGGGCGACTTCAAGGTGCGCGCCGCCTACGACCCGATGGGTGAAGTGGCGGAGTGCGGCATCTTCTTTACCGAGAACACCGCGACCTTCAAGGCGCGCGACTGGACGCGCACGCTGGGCGACATCCGCACCAAGGGCAAGGACAACACCTTTGTATTCCCGCTCGACGTGTATGAAAAGAGCGAGAGGGCGCTCGTCTATGCCTTTGCGCGCTACAGCAACGGCTTTTCCGTCACCTCGAAGATCCAGGAAGTCAACCTCGGCGAAAAGCACAAGGGCTGCAGGAAGAGCCGCATCCTCTATACGAGCGAAAAGGGCACCATCGGCTTTGCCGCCTTTAGGAGAAGGACAGCGAGCATTGCAGACTGCTTCTCCGACTCCGACCGGATCGACCTCGAAATGCTCCCCGGCTACGGCGGCATCAGAGGGGTCACGACGCGCACGGGCATCATCACCTACCGCGTCAGCGAGCCCCGCTTCGAACCCGCGGAGGGCGCCTCCTTCCGCTTCGACGCTTGGTCGAAAAAGGACGCCGTTCTGAAGGTCACCTTCTATAAGGATGTCGAGGAGGAAGCGGGCTATACCGAGACCTTCTTTGTTGAGGGCGGCGGCAAGTGGAAGAGTTTCCTTGCAGATCCCTTCGACTTCAAATCGGAAAAGGGCGCACCGCTCCCTTCCTTCCTCGGCACCATCTCCGTCGTCTTTCAGGGTGAGGGCGACGTCCTCATCAACAACCTCTTATGGCTCTGACATTTTCCCTCGGCGACATCGTCGAGACAAGAAAGCCGCATCCCTGCGGCGGCACGAAGTGGGAGGTCGTGCGCACGGGGGCGGACTTTAAGATCAAGTGCCTCACCTGCGGGCGGGTGGTCATGCTCACGCCCGACGAGCTGAAAAAGCGCGTCAGGCGCGTGCTCGAAAGGGAGGAAGGATGAAACGTCCCGAACTTTTAGGCGTCCGTGAGCGGCGGGAACGGCGCTCCGGCCGCATCCTTCTCATCGCCGCCGTCCTCTTCGTCATCCTCGTCTTTGCACTCGATATCTGGTTTTCGCAAAACTTTCTCCTTGTCATCGTAGACGGTACGTCGATGGAGGACACCCTTCAGGACGGCGACGCCCTCTACGTCAACGTCAACAAGGAAGTGGAGCGCGGAGACATCATCGTCATCAATGTGACGTCGCGGCCCGACCTCTTCCCGCACGGGGCGGGGGAGGAACGCTTTATCATCAAGCGGGCGATCGCCTTTGCGGGCGACGAGATCTATGCGGAAGGGGGCGTCGTCTATCTCAAAACGGCGGGCGAAACATCGTTTTCCGTGCTCGACGAGCCCTATACGAAGGGCGTCACGCGCAGTTTCGGCCCCGTCACGGTGGGCGAGGGGGAAGTCTTTTTCCTCGGCGACCACCGCACCCTCAGCGAAGATTCGAGCATTGTCGGCACCTTCCCGCTTTCAGACGTTCTGGGCGTTGTGTCGGACTTCTCGCTCTCTCACATCGATTTTGTTACGGGCTGGGTGCACTTCTGGCATCCCACGCTCGCTTAGCGATATTACAAAGATTTGGAGGAAACTTATGAACATTCAGATCACGGCCGACAGCACCTGCGATCTCGGCGAAAGCATTGCAAAGCGCAATATCGGCATCGTGCCGCTCTGCGTCATTTTGAACGATGTGACCTATCACGACGGCGTGGACATCGCCCCGCAGGACATCTTTGAATATGTGGAGAGGACGGGAAACCTCCCCAAGACGTCGACGCCCACCATCGCAGACTATGAGGACTTCTTCCGTGCTTACGTGGAGGCGGGCAAGACTGTCATCCACTACAACATCTCGGTGAAGGCGTCCTCGGCGCACCGCTATGCCGTCGAGGCGGCAAAGGCGTTCCCCGGGAAAGTCTTTGTCGTCGACTCCATGAACCTCTCGACGGGGCAGGGGCTCGTCATCATGAAGGCGTGCGACATGCGCGACGAGGGCAAGTCGGCAGAAGAGATCGTCGAAGAGACCAAGCGCATCGCGCCCATGGTCAATACCTCTTTCGTGCCCGACCGCCTCGATTACCTCTACAAGGGCGGCCGCTGCTCGCGCATGACGATGTACGGCGCGAACCTTCTCAAAATTCATCCCATGATCGAGATGAAGGACGGCCAGCTCGTCGCCGATAAGAAGCTGCGCGGCAACATGGAGAAGTGCATCGCAAGCTATATCGACGATCTCTGTAAGATGTATCCCAATTACGATAAGACGCGCTGCTTCATAACGCACAGCTATGCGGACGAGCGCGTCGTCGAAGTCGCAAGAAGCAAGGTCAAGGAACTTTTCACCTTCGACGAAGTCCTCGAAACGGTCGCGGGCTCCGTCATCACGGGCCACTGCGGCCGGAACACCCTCGGGGTGCTGTTTATTACCAAGTGATATGATCAAACTCTATTCCGACCAGGATCTGTTGGATGCGCACAAGCAAAAGCGCAAGCTCTTTCTCATCTTTTGGCTCGTCACGGGCTTTGTCGCCGCTGGCTTCATCGCCTGCGTCGTCTGCTATCTGCTACTCCCTTATCACGACGAGCGCGGCAACATCATCGTCGCCGTCACGAGCGTCCTTTTAGCGCTCTACATGTTCTTTGCCTTCCCGTACTGCGGCATCTGCTTAAAGCGCGTGCGCGCCTACTGCAAGATGCTCGGCTTTATTTCGGAGGGGCTCAAGGAGAGCGCCGTCCTGCCCTTCGAGGACATCGAGGACTGGACGACGCGCGACAATGTGGACTGCAACGTCGCCGTGTTCGGCGTCAAGAACATCAAGCGCGACGAAGTCATGCACCGCCACATCTATATCGACGGCGAGAAGGACTTCCCGCCCTTCGAGTTGGGCGACATGGTGCGCATCGTCACGCAGGGGAATCTTCTCATCGAGTACGAAATTCTCCCCCGCACCCCGAAAGTCCTGAAAGAGGCGGAAGAGGCGGAGGCGCTCGCGGAGGCCGAGGAAGCCGCCATGGAAGAACTCAAACAAGAAAATAACCTTTAAGGAGAATTATACTATGCGTGCAGTTGTCACGGTCACGGGGAACGACCGCCGCGGCATCATTGCCAAGGTGAGCGGCTTCCTCTATGAGCGCAACATCAACATCGAGGACATCTCTCAGACCATCTTGGGCGAACAGTTCGCCATGATCATGATGGTTGATACCTCGGAGTCAAAGGAAAACTTCGTCTCCCTCGCCACGGCGCTCGAGGAGATGGGCAGGGAGATCGGCATGAGCGTGCGCATTCAGCACGAGGACATCTTCAACGCCATGCACAACATTTAAGAGGGCGGTATGTTCAGCAAATTCGACGTCATTGAAACCATCGATATGGTGGAGAAAGAGCACCTCGACATCCGCACGGTGACGATGGGCATCTCCCTTCTCTCCTGCATCAGGGGGAGCGCCAAGGAGACGGCTCAGGCCGTCTACGACCGCGTGATGAAGAAGGCGAAACACCTCGTTCCCACCGCAGAGCAGCTCTCCCTCGAATACGGCATCCCCATCGTCAACAAGCGCGTCTCGGTGACGCCCGTATCCCTCATCACGGCGGCGTTCCCCGAAGACAGCGCCCTTGTCGGCCACGCCCTCGACAGGGCTGCAAAGGAGCTCGGCATCGACTTTTTGGGCGGCTATTCGGCGCTCGTCCACAAGGGCACGGCGGACTATGAGGAAGTATTCTTAAAGAGCATCCCCGAAGTGCTCTCTTCGACGGAGCGCCTCTGCTCGTCCGTCAACGTCGGCTCGTCGCGCTCGGGCATCAATATGGATGCCGTCCGCACGATGGGGCAGATTTTCCGCGACACCGCCTATCTCACGCGCGAAAACGACTCTTTGGGCTGTGCTAAGCTCGTCGTGTTCTGCAACGCGGTGGAGGACAACCCCTTCATGGCAGGCGCCTTCCACGGCACGGGCGAGGCGGACACCGTCATCAACGTGGGCATTTCGGGCCCCGGCGTCGTCAGCCACGCCTTAAAGTTCGTGCCCGACGCCGACCTCACGGACGCCGCGGAGACCATCAAGCGCACGGCGTTTAAGATCACGCGCGCCGGTCAGCTCATTGCACGGGAGGCAAGCAAGCGCCTAAATGCGCGCTTCGGCATCGTCGACTTGTCACTCGCGCCCACGCCCGCAAGGGGAGACTCGGTCGCCCGCATCCTGGAAGAGCTCGGGCTGGAAGTCGTCGGCTGCCACGGCACGACCGCCGCGCTCGCCATGCTCAACGACGCGGTCAAAAAGGGCGGCGTGATGGCGTCCTCGCGCGTCGGCGGGCTCTCGGGCGCATTCATTCCCGTCTCCGAGGACATCGGCATGATCGAATCGGCGGAAGCGGGCAAAATTTCCCTCGATAAGCTCGAAGCAATGACCTGCGTCTGCTCGGTGGGGCTCGACATGATCGCCATCCCGGGCGACACGCCCGCCTCGACCATCTCTGCCATCATTGCGGACGAGGCCGCCATCGGCATGATCAACAACAAGACGACGGCCGTGCGCATCATTCCCGCCTACGGCAAGCAGGTGGGGGAGATGGTGAGCTTCGGCGGCCTCTTGGGGCGCGCTCCCGTCATGCCCGTCCACACGGGTTCTGCGGAGAAGTTCGTCTCCCGCGGCGGGCTCATCCCCGCACCCATCCACAGCTTCAAAAACTGAAATTCCTGCGCCTTTCGGCGCATACACGCTATAGGAGGAACTTATGAAACGCTCGGAAGTAGAGCTCAAATACAAGTGGGCGGTGGAGGACGTGTTCCCCTCCGACGAGGCATGGGAGGCGGCGTTCGAGACGCTCGCCCCCAAGCTGGACTTTGCAAAATACCGCGGCACGCTCAACACCGTGGAGAACGTGCTCGCCTACTTCAAGGCAGAGGAAGCAGTCGCCATCGAAGTCATGCGCGCCTATCTCTATGCCTTTATAAAGCACGACGAGGACGTTTCCAACACCAAGTACATGGGGTACCTCGGCAAGATGATGGGGCTTCTCACGAAGTATTCCACGGAGACCGCCTTTGCAACGCCCGAACTCACCATGCTGCCCGAGGAGACACTCAAAGCCTTTGCGGAGGACGAGCGCCTGAAAGACTACGACTATATGCTCTCGCGCCTCATCAAGGAGAAGAAGTATATCCTCTCCGAGGCGGAGGAGCGCATCCTCGCGCAGACTTCCGAGCCCTTGTCTGTTGCAAGCGACGTATTCGGCATGCTCGACGACGCCGAGCTCAACGCCCCCGAGATCGAGTTCGAGGGCAAAAAACAGCCCATCACAAACGGCCTCTATTCCATGATCATGAGCGGCGGCGACCGCGAAAAGCGCAAAGAGGCGTACAAGCTCTACTACTCCGCCTACGGCAAAATTCTTGGGACGCTCGCTACGACCTACTACGGCAATGTCAAGAAGGACATCTTCTATAAGAACGTCCGCGGATACGAGAGCTGTTTAAATAAGTCGCTCATGGGCGAGGACGTCGACGAGAGCGTCTACCGCACCCTCATCAAGTGCGTCAACGACGCAACGCCCGTCATGCACCGCTATATGCAGGTGAGAAAGCGCGTCTTGGGCTACGACGAGATGTATATGTACGACGTCTATCCCTCCCTCGTCGAGGACGCGGAACTGAGACTCAGCTTCGAGGACGCCTACGAACTCGTCTTAAAGGGGCTTGCGCCCCTCGGCGAGGAGTACATCGCCCTTCTCAAGAAGGGGCGCGACGAGCGCTGGATCGACGTCTGCGAGACGGAGGGCAAGCGCAGCGGGGCTTATTCCATCGGCATCTACGGCTGCCACCCGTATGTGCTTTTGAACTATCGGCCCACGACGCACAACGTGTTCACGATCGCGCACGAGATGGGCCACTCCATGCACAGCTACTTCTCCAACAGCCGCCAGCCCTACGCGAAGGCAGACTACACGCTCTTCGTTGCAGAAGTTGCCAGCACCGTCAATGAAGTCCTGCTCTTAAAGTACCTTCTCAATACCACCGAGGACAAGGCGCTCAAGAAGTATCTTCTCAACTACTTCATGGACATGATCCGTACGACCCTGTTCCGCCAGACACAGTTTGCGGAATTCGAGGAAATGGCGCACGAGATGGCAGAGGCGGGCGAGCCTCTCAACAAGGACAACCTCTCCGCGCTCTACGACGGCCTCAACAAGAAGTACTACGGCGACGCCGTCACCTACGACAAGGAGATCTCCATGGAGTGGGCGCGCATCCCGCACTTCTACCGCTCCTTCTATGTGTATAAGTACGCAACGGGCATCACGGCTGCCATCTGCATCGCCAACAAAATTTTAACGGAGGGCCAGCCCGCCATCGAGAAGTACTTCAGCTTCCTCTCGGGCGGCGGCAGTACCGACCCCGTCTCCCTCTTAAAGGGCGCGGGCGCAGACCTTACCAAGGAAGAGACCTTCCTTGCCGCCATGAAGGAATTCGAGGACGCCCTCAACGCCTTCGAGGCAATGCTCTGAGGAAAGAGAAATGGCAACCAATCAAATGCCGCACAACCTCGACGCGGAGGCGGCGCTTTTAGGGTGTATCCTCATCGATGAGGAGATCCAGTCCGAGCTTTTGGAGCAGCTCCGCGAAGAGGACTTCTATCAGGTATCGCACCGCGAGATCTTAAATGCGATGCGCGCCGTGTACGGCGGGCGGGTGCCCGTCGATGTGGTGACGCTCACCGACCGCCTCGACCGCGACGGCAAGCTCGAACGGGCGGGCGGCATTCAGTACATCACCGACCTCGCCCAGATCACGCCCTCGTCCGCCAACTATAAGCAGTACCTCACCATCGTTCGGCGCGACGCCGTCAACCGTGCGCTCATCCGCGCGGCGAAGGACATCATCGAAAACAGCATGAAGGGGGAGGAGGAGCGCGACGCCATCGCCTTTGCCGAAAAGTCCGTCTACGACATCTCCAAGCGCGAGGACAACAACGCGCTCATGGGCATGGAGGACGGCGAGACCATCCAGGAAGTTTTGGGCAAGTTCGAGAACATTCAATCCGACCCCGACGCCTTCCGCGGCGTGGAGACGGGGTTTAGGCACTTCGACCGCATCACCAACGGCCTTCAAAAGTCCGACCTCATCGTGCTTGCCGCCCGCCCCGGCATGGGCAAGACGTCGCTCGCGATGAACATCGTCGAGAACGCATGTCTCCACAAGAGCGGCGTCGCGGCCGTCTTTTCCCTCGAAATGCCGCGCGTGCAGATCGTTCAGCGCCTCATGTGCGCCTATGCGAATGTCAGCATGGAGAAGGCGCTCTCGGGAAAGCTGCAGCAGTCCGACTGGAAGAAGCTCATGCTCGCCTCCGACCGCATGCAGAAGAGCAAAATTTTTATCGATGACTCTTCGCGCGTCACGCCCGCCGAAATTCTCTCCAAGTGCCGCCGCTTAAAGAGCAGTGAGGGCAGGCTCGACCTCATCATGATCGACTATATCCAGCTCATGGGCGGAGAGAGCAAGACGAGCGAAAACCGCCAGCAGGAGATCGCTTCCATCACGAGAGAGCTCAAGATCATGGCGAAGGAGCTGGACGTGCCCGTCATTGCACTCTCCCAGCTTCGCCGTATCCAGACCAAGGAGCCCCAGCTTTCCGACCTTCGCGAATCGGGCGCCATCGAGCAGGATGCCGACATCGTCATCTTCATCAACCGCCCCGACGTCACGGCGACCGCCGAGGAACTTGCAAAAAACGAGGTCGTCAAGGGCGCGGCGGAGCTCATCATCGCCAAGCACCGAAACGGCAGCACGGGCAGGGTGCAGCTCCGCTTCATCGGGGAATGCACCAAGTTCGTCGATGTGGACGCACAGGGTGCTCCCGACGAGGAACCGCAGTACGCCCGCCCCGCGCCCGAGCCCTACCCCGAGGACGAACATCAGCAAACGCCGCCCGACGAGCCGCCGCCCTATAACGGCGAGCCGCCCGCAGACGACGGGGAAATTCCCTTCGATTGATATGACTACCCAAGTTTTGGGCGTGAGCGAACGCTCGCTCCGCCTTGCCAAACAATATATCGACGCGGGAGACGTCGTCGCCTTCCATACCGAGACGGTGTACGGCCTCGGCGCGGACGCCCGTTCGGACGCAGCCGTTAAACACATCTTTGAGCTCAAGGGCCGCCCGCAGAACAACCCGCTCATCGTGCATGTGCATCGGGAGTTCGACATCACTTCGCTCGTCGACTTCATCCCGCCCTATGCAGAGTTGCTCGCAAAGGCATATCTCCCGGGGCCTCTCACGATGGTGTATCCCTCATCAAACAAGGTGAGCGGGCTCGTCTCGTGCGGGCTGAATACGCTTGCCGTGCGCGTGCCCTCGTCCGAAACGGCACAGGCGTTCCTTCGGGCGGTGGATATCCCCATTGCCGCACCCAGCGCCAACCTTTCCAAGCACATCTCGCCCGTCACGGCGCAGCACGTCTTCGAGGACTTTTCGGGGCGCATCCCGCTCATTCTGGACGGCGGCAAGTGCGAGGGCGGCATCGAAAGCACCGTTTTAGACTGCACGGGAGAAACACCGCTCATTTTGCGGGCGGGGCTCGTGACGCAGGAGATGATCGCCTCGGTCGCGGGCAGCTGCGGGGTGTATGTTCCCAAAGAGGGCGAACAGCCCAGAAGCCCCGGCATGGCATATAAGCACTACGCGCCCAAGTGCCGCACGGCGTTTTTCAGCCCCGAAGAGCTCGAACGCGCCAAAGCGCTTTACCTCGAAGAGGAAGAGAGGGGAGGCGTTCCCTGTTTCTTCTGCGAGGACGCGCTCATCCGTTCGCTCGACGGCTTCCGCGCCCTCGATCTGGGAAGTTCGGGCGAAGAGATGGCAAACCGTCTCTATGAGCTTTTGCACCGCGGCGAGGAGGAGGCGACCCTTCTCATCGGCATCTGCCCCAAGGAGCGGGGCGGGGTGTACGAGGGCGTTCTCAATCGCCTCACGCGCGCCTTCGGCGGCTGAAACCAGCCATCGCAATTTTCAAAGGAGGAAGGGGAGCATGCCCACGCCTACCCAAAAGGTACTCTTTGTCTGTACGGGCAACACCTGCCGCTCGCCCATGGCGGAGGCGGCGCTTCGGCGCGAGCTCAAACGACGAAAGCTCACGGGCTTTTCCGTGCGCTCCGCAGGGCTCAGTGTCCAAGCGGGCAGCACGTTGAGCCCCAACAGCGCGCAGGCACTCAAAGAGGCAAAGATCCCCGTCCTCAAGTCCTTCAAACCCCGCCAACTCACGCAGAAGATGATAAAGGAGAGCGTTCTCGTCGTCTGCATGACGCAAGCCCATCTCGAACGCCTCAAAGAATTTCCCAACGCAACGAGCTTTTACGAGCTGTGCGGCAGGGAGATCCCCGACCCGTACGGGCTCGACATCGACGCCTACCGCGTGACGCTGCGCCGCATCAGAGAGTGCATCCCGCGCGTCATCTCGGTGCTCGAGGACATCTCAATAAGACAAAATAGCGCCCTTCCCGCAAAGGGAGGGCAGGGAGGAAAATCATGAAGATCGCAATTTGTTCAGACCACGGCGGCCTTGCCTTAAAGCAGGCAGTCCAAAAGTACCTCACAGAAAAGGGCTATGAAGTCGTCAACTTCGGCACGGATACCTTCGATTCGTGCGACTATCCCGACTTTGCCTTAAAGGCGGCGGAGGCCGTCGCTTCGGGCGCGTGTGAGAAGGGCGTGTTCGTCTGCACGACGGGCATCGGCATCTCCATTGCGGCGAACAAAGTGCCCGGCATCCGCTGCGCGCTCTGCTCCGAGCCGCTCTCCGCCAAGATGACCCGCCTGCACAACGACGCAAACGTGCTTGCGATGGGCGGCGGCGTCATCGGCACGAATATGGGGCTCGAGATCGTGGAGACCTTCCTTTCTACCCCCTTCTCGGGCGAGGCAAAACATCAGCGCCGCATCGATAAGATCACCGCCATCGAACAAAAGTACGCAAAATAAAATTCCCGCACATCGCTTGCGGAAGGGAGGTGCCGATTGACCCAGGCACTCAGAGATAAAATTATTGAGTCGCTCACTTCCATTCTGCCCATCGCACTCATCGTCATCGTGCTTGCGATGACCTTTACGCCGCTGAGCGCAGGGACGTTCGTCCTCTTCACGGTGGGAGTGGTGCTCCTTATCCTCGGCCTCGGCTGCTTCACGCTGGGCGCCGATATGTCCATGCTCGTCATCGGCGAGAAGATCGGCTCTGCGATGACGCACTCGCGTAAAATTTGGCTCATCGCGCTGCTTTCTTTCGTCATCGGCATCATCGTGACGATCGCGGAGCCCGACCTTCAGATCTTGGCAGAGCAGGTCCCCGCCATTGCGGAGAAGGTGCCCGCCCTCGGCAACTACCTTCTCATCGGCACGGTCGCCATCGGCGTCGGCATCTTTCTGATGATCGCCATGCTGCGCATCGTGCTCCGCATCAGGCTCTCTATCTTGCTCATCGTCTTTTACGTTGCGGCGTTTGTGTTGAGCATCTTCGTCTCCCCCGAATTTTGGGCGGTGTCCTTCGATTCGGGCGGCGTGACGACCGGCCCCATGACCGTGCCCTTCATCATGTCGCTCGGCGTCGGTGTCGCATCCATCCGAAGCGACAAGGGCGGCCAGGACGACTCCTTCGGTCTCGTCGCGCTCTCGAGCGTCGGACCCATCATCGCCGTTTTAACGCTCGGCATCATCTTCGATATCTCGGGCGTCGAATACGAAGTCACAACGCCCGCCGTCGTCGATACGACGCAGGATGTGCTCTTTCAGTACCTTCACGGCTTCGGCGACTACGCGCTCGAGGTGCTCATCGCTTTGAGCCCCATCCTCGCGTTCTTCCTTCTCTTTCAGCTCGTCTCGCGCTCCTTCCACAAGAAGCAGATCATCCGTATCTTCATGGGCTTTTTATACACCTTCGTCGGGCTCGTCTTATTCTTAACGGGCGCCAACGTCGGCTTTATGCCCGTGGGCAGCGAGATCGGAAGCACGCTCGCCTCGCTCTGGGGCGGCTGGCTGCTCATCCCCGTCGGCATGCTCATCGGCTACTTCGTCGTCTCGGCGGAGCCCGCCGTGCATGTCTTGAATAAGCAGGTGGAACGCGTCTCCGCGGGCGCCATCAGCTCCAAGGCGATGAAGCACGGGCTGTGCATCGGCGTGTGCTGTGCCATCGGCCTTGCCATGCTGCGCATCCTGCTCGGCATCAACATCATGTATTTCCTCATCCCGGGGTATGTGATCGCGTTGGGTCTCACCTTCTTCACCCCACCCATGTTCACGGGTATCGCGTTCGACTCGGGCGGCGTCGCGAGCGGCGCGATGGTCTCCTCCTTCGTGCTGCCCATGGCGATCGGCGCATGCAGTACGCTGCACGGCACGGGCTCCATCATGACGCTCGCGTTCGGCTGCGTCTCCTTCGTCGCGCTCGCCCCGCTCATCTCCATTCAGATCTTGGGCATCGTCTACCGCCGTAAGACGCACCGCATCAAGCGCAACTTCCTCACCGTGGAAGATAAGTTCATCGAATACGAGGTGTACTGATGGCAGAGCATATCATAGAAAAGAAAAACCCCGCTGCCTCCGCCGTGGAGGCGGTGGAAAAGCTCGTAAAGGGCGTGGGGAGCGTCATCGGCGTCAGCCCCAAACAGACGCCGCAAAAGCTTCCCAACCGCACGAAGGCGCTCGTGAGCATCGTCAACCGCGACGATGAGAGGGAACTCAAAGAAATTTTGGACGATGTGTCCGTCGCCCTCAGCTTCACCTTCGCGGGCACGGGCACGGCGCGCTCGGCCGTCCTCGATTACCTCGGCATCGGCAACACGGAGAAGTCCTTTGTCGTCTCTCTCATTCCCGAGAGCGACGAGGAAACTATCATGCGCGAACTCAGGGCGAGAATGTCGCTCTATCTGGTGGGGCGGGGCATCTCCTTCACCGTACCCTTGACTGCCGTCTCGGAGATCGTAGCAAACGGGCTTCAGAGCGCGGCGACCGAAAAGACCATCGACGGGAGCAAAGTAATGAAAGACGAACAGCGGCAATATGACCTCATCATCGCGGCAATGGCCGCAAACTTTGTGGACGACGCCATGACGGCGGCACGCGCGGCGGGTGCGGCGGGCGGCACGGTGGTGCGCGGGCGGTCTCTGTCCAACGACAAGGCGGAGCAGTTCATCGGCATCTCCCTCATGCACGAGCAGGAGCTTCTCTTTATCTTAACGACGCGCGAACACAAGCTCGACATCATGAAGGCGCTCTCCGAAAAGGTGGGCTTAAAGAGCGAGGCGGGCGGGGTCATCTTCTCGCTCCCCGTCGACAGGACTGCCGGCATCGCCGTCGCGCAGGAGGCCCAAGAGGACGCGAAAGAGGCCAAGGCATGAGCCGTCTCATCCTCATCGGCGGCGGCGAACTCAAGAACCGCGAGACGCTGAAAATCGACGAATACATCGCCGGGGAAGCCAAGCGGGCGGCGGGGGAGCGGAGGGCATGCGGGCTCTTCCTTCCCACCGCCAGCCACGACTGCATGCCCTACTACAACACCTTCCACAAGGTCTATACGGGCATCTTCGACATCAAGACGGACGTCGCCCTCACCGTAAACCGCGAGGTCGACCTCGACAAGATGAGTGGCAAGTTCGAAAAAGCCGACTTCCTCTATGTGGGCGGGGGTGACACCGTCTATATGATCGAGCAGTGGAAGAAAAGCGGCATCCTGCCGCTCATCGAGGAGTTTTATAAGTCCGGGAAGCTCGTCTGCGGGCTCTCGGCGGGTGCCATCTGCTGGTTCGAGACGATGTATTCCGATTCCGTCGTCGAGGGCGCATTCGAAATTTTCCCCGCGCTCGGCTGGGTAAAGGGCAAAATTTCTCCACATTACGATGAAAGAATGCTTGACTTTGACGAGATCGTGCTGTATAATAGATGGTGCGCTTGGGGGTTGGAGAACAATTCTGCCCTCGAAATGCAGGACGGCGAGCCCGCACGCAGCATTTCCGCAGGCGGCAGGGTGATGCTGCTCGACGCCTCTTCGGGCGAGCTTCAAAAGACGGTCTTTTGACTGTCCATAGGCGGACGTGGCGAAATTGGCAGACGCGCAGGTTTCAGGTTCCTGTGGGAGACCATGGGGGTTCAAGTCCCTTCGTCCGCACCAAAAAATCCGAGTGGTTTTTTAACCCCTCGGATTTTTTCTTGCCGAACGAACGAAGGGACTTGAGGGTGGAGGCGCAAGCGAGAGCTTGCGGTTTGCGCGCGAATTGCAGGGAAACAGATAGGTTCGGCGCAAACTGAACAGCCCGGTGGGCTGTTCACCGGGGCGCGCCGCCAAAGGCGCAAGTCCCTGCTGGTTTAACAAACAACTTTTACGAAGGGACTTGAGGGTGGAGGCGCAAGAAGAAGTGGCGGGGATGCCCCATTCACTTTGTCGTATAAATTTATTTAATACGCATCATAACAAGCTGTCTTTTATGATATAATGCTAAGTGAGAAACGGCTTATAAGCTGGATATAAGGAGTGAATATGAAAAGAGCAAAAGAGTTAAGGGCAAGTGCCTGGGAGCACAAGAAGGGGCAGTGGGGTCTCCTGGCGGTCATCTGGTTCTTGTACGGCGTCATCTTCGCCGTCATCGGCAGCTTCTCCGCGCTCGCCATCATCCCCGTCATCGGGGCGATCATTGCATTCATTGCAGGCGTCGCGGTGTTCCTCATCAACGGGCCGTTCACGCTGGGGCTTTCAAATGTCGCCTTGGAAGTCTCCGAGGGCAAGCATACCAGCCTCAACAGGCTGTTCTCGGGCTTCAAAGACTTTGGGGCGGCATTTATTCTGCAGCTGCTCATCAGCATTTTTACCTTCCTGTGGTCGCTGCTTCTCATCGTCCCGGGTATCATCAAGGCATATTCCTATTCGATGAGCTTCTTCGTCCTCGCAGATCGCCCCGACCTCTCCGCCAACGAGGCGCGTAAGCGCTCGATGTACCTCATGCAGGGCCGCAAGTGGAAGCTGTTCTGCCTTGACTTCTCCTTCATCGGCTGGTATCTTCTGAGTATCCTCACCTTCGGCATCCTCTCCTTCTGGGTGATGCCGTACCACATGACGGCGCGCGCCGAGTTCTATCAGGAACTTTTAAGAGAGGAACAGGCTGCAGCAAACCCCATGAGCGCACCCATCGCCTCCAACTGAACACAAAAACCTGCTGCTCCCCCGACTTTTCGGGGGAGTTTTTCATAGCACATTTAGGGTTTTTGAGAGGGGCACGGATGCAAAAATTTTTTCGGGAAAAAATGTATTTTCCTTGTAAAATCGTTTGACTTTCTCCTTTAGATTTGCTAATATAGACAAGCGTTAAGCGATGCGGGTGTAGTTCAGTGGTAGAATCCCAGCCTTCCAAGCTGGTCGC